>NZ_JABDSR010000005.1 GCF_012976305.1 Peptoniphilus faecalis | reverse complement strand
GTTTAGATTTCCAAGAATTTCCTTTCTTGTTTTGGTCATATTCGTACCAAGACTTACCAGTAGTTTTATATTTTCTTTTGTAAGCTTCATAATATTTATCAATTACTGAAAGCTTATTTTCTTTACATAATTCATCACTTTGATACCTGATTTTATGGTAAGTTTTTTTGTTAGACTGGTAGCATTTACCAGTCTTGTAATTAACGTTATTAAAAATAATATGGTTATGAATATGCCCTCTATCTATATGAGTTGCAAGAACAAATTCATAATCTTCTTTTAAAATTTTCTTACATAATTCCATTCCAATTTCGTGAGCTTTTATAGGATCAACCTCTCCTGGTAGAAAAGATTGAATTAAATGTCTAGCCAAAACTGTACCTTTAGTATCATTATCTTCTCGTGTTTTCATAAATTGAATGTGGGCAGTAGATGGATGACATTTGAATGAAGATACTAAGATTTTTTCATCAGTTTTTTCACTCTTAGTTATATAGTCTATTGCCAAATTTAGAGTTGATTTTATAGGATGTATTTTCGTAATTGCCATACTAATCACCAGAACTTTCTTTTGATTTATTAAGAAGTAGGGAATGGATCTGCAATATTTCTCTTGATAATTTTTCTATTTCTTTATTCATTGCTTCAATTTCATTTTTGTATATAACACCAGTTGTATTAGTTGCTTTTGCAATCTGGTTTATATTGTTTGTTGCATTTGAAAGTAGCCATTGTAGGTTTCTAAATAGTTCTAAATCTACAACATAAATTTCTTTTTCTAATACGCACTTTCTAAGAAAGTGGGACATGGTTTTACAATTTGCAAGTTTCATTTTCTTTTCAAAGATTTCCTTTTCTTCCTTAGTTAATTTTATTTCTATTCTTTCATTTCTAAATCTATTTGCCATTTTATTCTCCTTTATAAAATATATTTCGGGGTCTTAGGGTTCTCCCTAACAAGGTAAAAATTAAAAAAATGGAGCATTCCGTAAAGGGCTGCTCCATTAATTTTTTCGTAAGTGTCCGTACACTTACTGTGCTTGCTATTAAAGTTATAAGCGTTAAGCGTATATTTAATTATTAATAATTATATCATACTTAAGTATGATTTTCTACTGTTCGTATTGACAAAAAGAAGATGAGTATATATAATGATAACTAAGTTATCATGGTTAGGTTTTGTAGTAGGAAGAAGGTGAATGAGTGTTGAGTTTAAGTGGGTATGATGCTACTCATAGCAAAATTTTAGAAAGTGGTATAAAAAACTTTTTAAAAGATGGTTATGAGAAATCTAACTTAAGAAAGATTTGCAAAGAAGCTGGGGTAACTACAGGAGCTTTTTACCGTCATTTTGATGATAAGGAAAATTTGTTTACAAATTTGGTAGAACCTTTTGCAAGTCAGATTCTTGATATTTATAAAAATTATGAAGACAAAAGTCTTAAAACTTATGAATCTGATGAAGAGTTAAGTAAAAATAAGTTATTAGAAATACTGAAAATGAAAGAAGAAGCATCTGTAAAGTCCGTATCTTTCTTTTATGATAATAAAGATATTTTTGAGCTTTTGATTTTTTCTTCATATGGTACAAAATACGAGAACTTTATTGATGAAATTATAGGATTTGAAGATGAAAATCATAAAAAAATTTTAAATCTAATTTATAAGAATGGATATAGGAGCGTTATTACTGATGAGGGACTACATCTTATAAACCATGCTTACATTTATGCACTATCAGAATTAGTAGTACATTCTAATAGTAAGGAAGAAGCAGTTCATAATGCAAAGATTATAGCGGGATTTTTTAATGATGGTTGGAAAAAGATTAGGGGATTATAATCCTTAATTTTTTTAAAAATATGATAACTAAGTTATCTTTTTATGGAGGTGGAAATTTTGAAAAAAGAAAATCAATTTAAAAAACTAATGAAATTGGCGAACAATCATAGGTCAAGTTTAAATCTGTCAGTGCTACTCGCAAGTCTTGGAGTTATTTTTGGAATACTTCCCTTTATAAGTGGAGGAAAAATTGCTGAAGGACTTATATCAAATGATACTGATAAAAATTACTATATCTTATGGTGTTTAACTGGACTACTAGGTTATGCTTTAAAAACTTTATTATATGCATGGTCTCTATCTATTTCCCACAAGGCTACTTTTTCTATACTTGCTGATATTAGGATAAAAATGATAGAGAAACTTCCTAAACTTTCTCTTGGAACAATAAGCGAAACTCCAAGTGGAGCTTTTAAGCAAAAAATAGTTGATCAGGTAGAAAGTATGGAGAGTCCACTTGCTCACATGTTCCCTGAAATGACAGCAAATTTACTAGGTCCTGTTTTTGTATTTTTATATCTTTTGTTTGTAGACTGGAGAATGGGACTCTTATCCCTCGTATCATTTCCAATAGGTATGTTTTTTATGGCAAGTGTTTTTAAATCTTATGGAGATAATTTTGCTGGTGCGATGAAAATCGGAGGAGAAATGAATTCTTCTCTTGTAGAATACGTAAATGGGTTAGAAGTGATAAGGTCATATAATCAGACGGATAAAACTTATAAAAAAATCACCGACAAAGTTTATGCTAATGCTAAATATTATTATGACTGGATGACAAAAACTCAATTTGGAATGTCAATGTCAAAAGCAATCACCCCAACTACTCTTCTAGCTATACTTCCATTGGGATATATCTTTTATAAGAATGGATCTTTATCCTTAACAGGATATCTACTTTCCATAATTTTATCCTTTTCCTTACAAGGATTACTAAATACTATGATGAGATTTACAACTATAGGAGCTCAAGTAGGCACTTTAGTAGAAAATGTGGAGTCTGTTCTTAATTCGACTGAGCAAATTCACAGTGAAGAAAAAATTGTTATTAAAAATCATGATATAGAGCTTAATAATGTGAGTTTCGAGTACGAAGATGGTCAAGAAATTTTATCAGATATTTCCTTACAAATAAAAGAAGGAACTAAAAATGCTTTTGTAGGTTTGTCAGGTGGTGGAAAATCTACTATTGCAAAATTAATTGCAGGATTTTGGGATGTAAAGAAGGGTGTGATTAAGATGGGCGATATTCCTTATGAAAACATTCCTTTAGAAGAACTTTATGATCAGGTTTCTTTTGTGTCCCAAGACAACTTTTTATTTGATGATACTATAAGGGAAAATATAAGAATGGGTGACCCTAAGGCGAGCGATAAAGAAGTTGAGGAGATATCAAAAAAAGCTGGCTGTCATGAATTTATATCTCATTTGGAAAATGCATATGAAACTAGGGTTGGAAAACAGGGAGAAAGTCTTTTTGGAGGCGAAAGGCAGCGAATCGTTATAGCTAGAGCAATGCTAAAAAACGCCCCTATAGTTATATTTGATGAAGCAACGGCCTATATGGATCCAGAAAATGAATATTTAATTCAAAATTCTTTAAATGAATTAATTAAAAATAAAACTGTAATCGTGATTGCACACAGATTATATACAATAAAAGATTCGGATAAGATTTTTGTAGTAAATAATGGAAAAATTGAAGACTCTGGTAAGCATGAAGATCTTCTAAATTCTTCAGAGACTTATAAGAAGCTTTGGAAAACAAGTATAGGAAAGGAGGATTAATATGTTAGAAACCTTAAGTAAAATTTGGAGGTTTTCAGCTAAGGAGAAGTCAAACTTAAATAAATCTTTAGTTATATCAGTAATTCATGCATTCTTTTATGTTTTGCAAATGGGAGCCGTTTATTTTATTTTGTTAAGTATTGTAAATAATGGAGAAAAATTAAGAACATCCTTAATGTCTTTTGCTATTATTCTTGCATCTATATTTGGACGAATGATAACAAATTATTACGCACAGTTAAGACAAACTCATGCAGGTTATTTTATGGTTGCAAATGCAAGAATTAAAATGACAGATAAGTTGAAAAAAATTCCAATGGGTTTACTAAATAATTCAAAAATGGAAAATATTTCAGGGATATTAACAACAGGGCTAAGCGAAACAGAAAACACTGTTCCTTCAATTCTCATAACCATGCTTACTGGATTTTTAACAGCCTTTGTTTTTACTATCATGGTTTTTATTTTTGATATTAGAATTGGGATTGTAGTTGCAATAGCAACATTAATATACCTTTATGTTAGTGATAGAATGCAAAAAGTTTCAGCTAAAGTTGCTCCCAAAAGAGCCAATGCCCAAATTAATTTATCTGATAGAGTTTTAGAACATATACAAGCCATGCCTGTTATTAAATCATTTAATTTAACGGGTAAGGGAGATAAAAACACAAGAGATGCTATTTTTGAGAGTAAAAAAACTAATTTAGAAGTAGAGAGAAGATTTACTCCTTTTACAATTTTTTCTTCTCTAATTTTAAATGTTGCATCATTTATATTGATGTATTTGGCTATTAGATTTTATTTTGATCAAACTATGAATTTAACAAACTCTTTGATGACATTGATTATGTCTTATATGATATTTTCTCAGATTCAGGAGGCAGGATCTTCAATGTCAGAGCTAAGAATAGTAGCAAGTTCTATTGATAAAGTTGATGATATTATGTCGCTTAGTGAGATGAAATCGAAGTCTGGTCTAAAGTTAACAAGTAAAAGAAATATTGAATTTAATAATGTTTCTTTTTCCTATGGAAATAAAAAAATAATCGATAAGGTATCTTTTAAAATTCCTGAAAAAACTACTGTGGCATTTATAGGACCATCAGGAGCTGGGAAAACAACCCTATCAAAGCTCATTGCTAGATTTTGGGATGTAGATAGTGGAGATATTACAATAGGTGGAGTAAATATAAAAGATATTAGTTTAGAAGAATTGATGGATAATATCTCCATAGTCTTTCAATCAGTATATCTATTTAATGATACTATTGAAAACAATATAAAATTTGGAAATCCTAATGCAAGTCATGAGGAAGTCATAAATGCTGCAAAAAAAGCTGCGTGTCATGATTTTATTATGGCTTTGCCAAAGGGATATGACACAGTAATAGGAGAAGGGGGTGCTAATCTTTCGGGAGGTGAGAAACAAAGAATATCAATAGCAAGAGCAATTATTAAAGATGCACCAATTATAATTTTAGATGAGGCAACTGCAAATGTTGATCCAGAAAATGAGGACAAATTACAAATTGCGATTAACTCATTAATGAAAGAGAAGACGGTGATTATGATAGCCCATAAATTAAATACCATAAAAAACGCTGATCAAATCATCGTCTTAGAAAAGGGTCAAATTGTTCAAAAAGGTGAACATGATGAATTAATTAAAGAAGAAGGCATATATTCTGATTTCATTAAAATCAGAGAAAAAGCTGAAAATTGGAAAATTAAATAAGGAGGAGAAGATGAATTTAAAAAATATTGTAAAAATTGCTGTTTTTTCAGTTATAGGATTTGTGTTAACAATGGGACTTGGTTATGCTACAGGAGCTTTAGGTGTAATGCCTAGTTTATATTTGTCTTGTGCCTTTGCTACGATTGTAGTAGCACCAGTATTTGTAATTTTGGCAAGGAGTGTAAAGGTGAGGGGGACCGCATTTTTATATTTCTTTTTGATAGGACTATTCTACACTCTTATGGGGATGTGGCCTATTATAATTATAAATACCATTGCTGGAATATTAGCTGAACTTGTAGTGGGAAGTAGTGAAAATTATGATAGAGGCAATAGTAAGGTTGGTCTTGCTTTTGGAGCGGGTATGTTTGTATATTCACTTCATCCTATGATAATTGTGTTTTTCTTTTCAAAATCTAAGGCGATGCTTGAAATGATGGGAGCGGACTACTTTGACTTTTTAAGAAACTTTTACACACCTGCAAATATTGGAATTTGTTTTGTTATTTCCATAATTGCATCAATCATTGGTGCAAAATTTGGATCATATATCTATAATAAGTTTTTTGCTGGTAGGAATAAAAAAAGTGTTCTTGGTTAAAAGTAAAAAAGAGAAAAAGGAAGTAATTAGCCCAATTACTATAATTGGGCTAATTATAGTCTTTTCTATAATACTCACAATAGGAGATGAAGCTTTTTATATTATATGTCTACTATTAAGCTTATTATCATTATCCATTTATTCACTAAAGTTAAGTTTTAAATTTACTTTATTTTTGATTGTAATTTTTATTTTAATAAGGATTTTAGAAAATTATTTGGGTGGTGTCTTTATTGGCTCGATATATCTCATGCTTAGAATTATATTTCTTTACGCTCCTATATTTATTATGGCAAGAGTCATGAGTCTATATTCGGCATCTTTTATTGTAGCTTCTTTTACTAATAGAGGAATGCCTACAAGCTTTGGACTTCCTATTGCTTTATTCTTTAGGTTTATACCTGAAATAAAAATAAGACTCCAAGAAATAAAAGATGGACAAAAGATAAGAGGATTTAAGACTAGTATATTTCACCCAATAAAGACTTTTGAGCTTTATTTTGTGCCTTTACTTTATAAATGTCTTGAAATAAGCGATGTATTAACCTGTTCAATTATTTTAAAGGGGATTGAAATAGATTGTAAAAAAACATCCATATATAATTTGCAATTTTCAAAATTTGATTATTTTATGTGGATTAGCACAGTTATTATGCTAGGAGCAAGTTTATGGAAAATGTGATTAGTGTTAATATTAAATCTTTTTCTTATGGAGAAAATGAGAATTTAAAAAATATTAAATTTAATATCAAAGATGGAGAGTTTATTGTATTAACAGGCAATTCTGGTTGTGGGAAGAGCACACTAATAAGAATAATTACGGGTCTTTTTCCAAGCTTTTATGAAGGAAAATTAGATGGAGAGGTTGAAATTTTAGGAAGAGATATAAATGAATATAAAAAAGGAGAACTTTCAAAAATTTTATCCATTGTTTTTCAAAATCCCAAAGATCAGTTTTTTTGTACAAATGTTTATGATGAAATTGCCTTAGGGGCAGAAAACTTGGGAATTAAAAGAGATTTGATTATAGAAAAGATAGAGTCTATAAGTAAATTGCTTAAAATAGAAAAACTGCTTGATAAATCTATTTTTTCACTATCAGGAGGAGAAAGACAGAGAGTAGCTATTGCTTCAGCTCTTATTCAAGATAGTAAAATTTTATTTTTTGATGAACCATCCTCTTCTCTAGATTATGATTCTATTGAAAGCTTTAAAGAGATTTTAAAAGAATTAAAATCTATGGGTAAAACCATAATATTAGCCGAGCATAGACTTTATTATCTAAAAAACTTATTTGATAGAATTGTGTTTATGAAAGGTGCAACAATCAATGAAATTTTTACAAGAGAAAATTTTAATAATAATCTAGCCAAAGAATTAGGACTTAGGACTTTAGAAGAAAGAAACTTAAAAACTGAAAGAAATTTTTTTGAAAAAGATTCTGTAGAATTTTTTAATAATATATATGTAAGTGTTGGTAAGAAAAGCATTTTAGAAAACATTTCTTTTGATTTAAAGAAGGGAGAAGTTTTAGGAATACTTGGGAAAAATGGATCGGGTAAGACATCTCTATCAAGAATAATAACTGGACTTGTTGGAAAAAATCAAGATACAAGTATAGGTGTACGAGAAAAAGAAAGACTAAAAAATTCTTACCTAGTTCAGCAGGATGTAGATTCACAAATATTTTTAGATACAGTTGAAAATGAACTCCTGTCTATATCATCTGATAAAGAAGAAATTAAAAAACTTTTAAAGGAAATAAATCTCTGGGATAAAAGAACATCACATCCTCAAAAATTATCAGGAGGTCAGAAACAAAGGCTAGCTGTAATTACTGCTTTTCTATCAAATAGACGAGTAATCATATTAGATGAACCAACATCAGGACTTGATTATAAGAATATGGAAATCATGGCTAAGCTTATAAATGAGTATTCTAAAAAGATTTCAATAGTTATTATAACTCATGATTTGGAATTTCTTTTTAAGTGTTGTAATTCTGCTTTAACTCTAGATAAAAATAATTATGATAGGTTTGTCTTATTTAATAATGAAGAAAAAATATTTGAATTTATTGAGCAAATGTAATATTTCAACTTATCATATATTAAAACAAGGAGAAAATAGACTTAAACATCGAAAGACGATATTTATATAATATATCTGTTAAAAATAATATAGCAAATCCAAAAAGAATCTTTATTAAAAATAGTTTCGTTCATTTTAGAGGACTAACCATGCCCAAGAGCAGGAGTCCTCCTTTTTTTGTCTAAAAAAAGACAAAAAAAGAATGGAGGAAACATAAATGACAAAAGAATATTACCTTTATGTCGGTGGGCAAAAAATCAAAGTAAGCAAGCAGATATACAAAGTCTACTGGCAAGAAAGAGAACATGAAAAATATTTAGAGCAGGTGGATAAGAAAAAACACTTGCTCTTTTTTTTCGTCCCTAAATCACGATGGGAATTTTGAAAATAATCTAGAAGATAAAAACGTTGATGTAGAAAAGGTTGTAGCTACACAAATGATGATTGAAGCACTAAGAAATGCAATGTCAAAGTTAAATAAAGATGAACGGGAAATAATTGAAAGATTATATTTCAATGATGAAACACTTCGTGCAGTAGCAAAGACTCAAAATATATCACATCCTGCTTTAATAAAAAGGCGAGATAAGATTTTAGAAAAACTAAAGAAATTTATAGAAGAAATATAGTTTTTGGTTACCAAAGAGGGCAAATTTTCCTTTATAAAGTGAGGGGGGAGTTTTGTCCTCTTTCTATTTTTAAAAAACAAAATAATATTTGAACCTTAATAATTGAATAGACCAGGACAAGACATTAATCATTTTTGGAGCGTAATAACCTATCCGCCAAGATCTTTCTGCTGAATAATTCGGCAAAACAAGTACTGCTAAGCAAAAAGCAAGGGAAGAAGAAAGGGAGTGATAAGTAAAAGTTTGAATATAGGGAGGGATACCCTATTCGCTATGAAGAAAATGAGGATAATGATACTTCTAAGGTTGAAGCCGGCTCATCCTGAACAGAGGCGGAGGTGAGATTCCTATGTTGCTAATCCAAGGCACTTGTCAATGTCAAAAAACTTAAATTTACATAGGAGGTTATTATGAAAGCAATAAAGATTTATAGTTTGAGAGTAGCAATGTTATGTAGACTTTATGATCTTAAATTAATTAATGATAAGGAATATACAAAAATTAAAAACAGATTAGAAAATGATTATAAGAAGAGAGATAGAAAGTAATTGTTCTTGTGATATACTAACACTGTAGAAAGATACAAAATGGGAAGGAGGTAAAATGAATACTAAAGTAAAAGTAATAAAAGCTTCAAATACTGGAGCAAGAAATAGAAATGCACTAGATTTAGATTTAAAACGTGTTGCAGCATATTGTAGAGTAAGTACAGATAGTAAAGACCAGCTTGAATCATATAAATCGCAAGTTGATTATTATACAAATCTAATAAAAAATAATAAGAGCTGGACTTTGGCTGGTATATATGCAGATGAAGCAACAACAGGAACAACTGCTACTAAAAGAGCAGATTTTATGAGACTAATAAGTGATTGCCAAAATGGAGATATAGATATGATAATTACTAAATCTATATCAAGATTTGCTAGAAACACATTAGATACCTTAAAATATGTAAGACTCCTAAAAGAAAATAATGTTGGTGTAGTATTTGAAGAAGAAAATATAGATACTTTGACAATGGATGGAGAGCTATTACTAACAATATTAAGTTCAGTAGCTCAACAAGAAGTAGAAAATACCTCAGCCCATGTGAAAAAAGGACTGAAAATTAAAATGGAAAAGGGGGAGCTTATTGGTTTTCAAAGTTGTCTTGGATACGATTATGACCCTACAACAAAAAGTATCTCTATAAATGAAGAAGCAGCCAAAATTGTTAGGTATATCTTTAAAAGATATTTAGAGGGCAATGGTGGCTCAGTCATTGGTAGAGAACTAGAAGAACAAGGATATCTCACCCCGAGAGGTAAAACAAAATGGTCTGACACTACAGTGTTAGGAGTAATTAAAAATGAAAAGTATATTGGCGATATACTAATGGGAAAGACCTTCACAGTTGATCCCATAACAAAAAGAAGACTAGCAAACTTTGGTGAATCTGATAAATACCACATTGAAAATCATCACGAGCCAATTATATCAAGAGAAGACTTTGAAAAGGCACAGGAGATTAGACTCAGGAGAGCACAAAACAGAAACGCCATTGCTAATAAGGATAGAAAAAGAGAGAAACTATCAAGACAATACGCTTTTTCAAGTATGCTGGAATGTGGATTTTGTGGTGAAATACTTTCAAGAAGAACATGGCACACTAGTTCAATTTATAAAAAAATTAACTGGCAATGTGTAAAATCAACAAAAAAAGGTAAGAAATATTGTCCTCATTCAAAGGGAATACAAGAAGCGGCAATAGAAAAAGCTTTTGTTGAAAGCTATAGGCAATTATGCCATGCAGATTCAACAGTAATAGATGACTTTTTAAAAATTGTTGAAGAAGAAATAAATGATAATACTTTAGTCAAGGATCTGAAAAAGATAGAAAATCATTTAAATAGAATCATTAGTCAAGAAAGAAAGTTAGTTGATCTCCATTTAGAAGATAGTATAGATGAAGAAGTTTATGCTAAAAAGTATAAAAAACTTATGAAACAAAAAGAAGAATTACTTGATGAAAAGAAAACACTAGAGCTAACTATCAAAGATGAAAACTCTATTAAAGAAAGACTAAAGCAATTTAAAAAGGTCTTAGAAAATAGAGAAATTATAGAGGAATTTAACAGAACAGTATTTGAAAGCATAGTTGATAAAGTTGTGGTGGGTAGAATTGACAAAGACGGAACAGTTCATCCATATGACTTAACATTCTATTTCAAAACAGGAGTTAAAGATAGTCAAGATTCTAATAACTTTAAAGATAAAAGAAAAAATGCCAAAGACAATGACATTAATAAATTGTGCTCCCACAAGAATGACGAGGATAAAAAATTATGTTCCCAAGCAAAAGACAACGCATGTTGAGACTATAGCGTTAATGACAAAGATTCATAGTAGAGCGACAAATTAGAATTATAGGGAGAGTGAAAGAAGTGAACATTAAAGAAGAATTATTGGCATTGCAGGATATTTCATATGCTGATTTTCAAGCTAAATTGACACCAAATATTCCGAGAGACCTATTTATAGGGGTTAGAATTCCGGAGGCTAGGAAGCTTGCTAAAAGAATTATAGGGGAGCCGGAAACATCTAAATTTCTAAGAGATTTACCCCATAAATATTATGATGAAAATATACTTCACGGACTCCTAATTTCTGAAATGAAAGACTATGATGCCTGTATTGAGGCAGTCGATGAATTTCTGCCTTATGTAGATAATTGGGCTGTTTGCGATATTATGTCTCCAAAGATTTTCAAAAAAAATAAAAAAGCACTTTTGGAAAAAATTAAAGAATGGTCCAAATCGGAAGAAGAATATACTTGCCGTTTTGGTCTTGAGATGTTAATGTCTCACTTTCTTGATGATGACTTTAAACCTGAGTATTTGGAGATACCTCTTTCTGTTAATAACGATGAGTATTACGTTAAGATGATGATTGCATGGTTCTTTGCAACGGCTTTGGCAAAGCAATGGGATGCAACCATAAAACACATTGAAGATCAGCGCCTAGACACATGGACTCATAATAAGGCAATACAGAAAGCACGTGAAAGTAAGCGCATTACACCGAAACAAAAAGAATATTTAAAGTCACTTAAAGGATGACGAAATTTAGTTGATATTGAACTTTAACTTACACCTCCTAGGACATATTTTTTGCATTTTCTACCATGCAAGGAGTGTTAAAATCAACTTTTCGATGTATGCTATCATCAGGTTAGTCTTAATAAATATTAAAATTGTTGTGTGTTCGACAAGAAAACAGGAAATTGAAGTTTTACTGGTAAAGTAAGATGATAATGGGAATGTTAAAACGCTAATTTAAAAATATGTCCGATGCGGAATTATTTCTAAATAGATTTGAATTATATGACCTTATTCTTCATAATATACTTAGATTAAGTTCCAAATTTGTTAAACAAGGAAAGTTTAGACTTATAATGGATAGCTTAACTTATTCGTTATGGATATATTCCCACATACGAGGCTTTTGAAAAGTTTCAAAATTTATCCATACTGACCACTCAAGCCATTCAGAATCTGTGGCTCTTCTTAACAAAATTAAATAAACAATTTATAAGGACTTTTGGGTTTAAGAAATACCCTTAGGTCTTTTTTTATTTATTTGTGTCCCAATCATTTTTATAAATTATCATAAATAAGAAAATAAGCAAAGTACAAAATATAAGTTTTATCCTTTGCTTAATTGTTAGTTTATTGTTTTAAATATTAATCGTAAGGAATGATATAGGATGGATTATTGAGGATTTTTTTTAGTTCTTCTAAAAGAACAGGCAAAAATTCTGTGTAAGCTTTTCCTCCTGCTGGATAAAAAAGTTTTTCTATTTCATGTAGAGAGTGTAAACCGGATTGGCTGAATTCCAAAAATAGACTATGCAAAATAGGGATAAGGGGCAATAAAGCTAAGACCAAAAAGTAGACCAAGTGGGCTCTTGCGTTTTCTCTATCTTTTTTCAAAAAGAAAAACAAAGTTGAGAAAAGTAAGTACCAAAAGAGAATAAATCCTACTATTAAGCCTATAATTGAAAGCAGAATGAAGAAAATTCGAAATGGCCATTGATATGTAGGACCCTGAAAAAACATAGCCAAAGCCGAGTTTAGAGGACTGATTAAAAATAGAAAAATTCCTATTTTAATAAGCCTATAATAGTTTATATGAGGAAATTTGATTTTATTCATGTATATATCCTAGGATTATTCTAAATTACGTTCAATTACAAGTCCATCAATATACACATTAAATGTATGAGTATTATTTATGGGGTCTAAAAATTGAATAAGGTAATTGTACATAGTGTTAAAATCATAGACATCATATAGGCGAAAAAATGTTTTACCATAGTACATTCTATGATAACGTAAGTTTGTTGTACCATGAATTGCAAGCCCTAAATCTGAGTTTAAAGCGAACTCATCTTGATTTAACTCGTCATTTCCAGAATAACCAAAGTTTGCCACATCTAAATTAAATTGGGAAACATACATTCCTTGTTTTATATTTGATTCAATGCCATATCCATCATATCTATTTACAAGTTGAGCAGAATAACCTACAATATTAAATCTTAGGTCAGAAGGAGAAGAAGTAAGAGAATGATTATAAAAATGATAATAAATAGGAAGTCGATTTACCCTAAATATACCTCTAATAGCCGAGATACTAGATGTTTGGGATAAAGAATTAAAATATTGTTCTTTTAATTCCTTAGGTATAGAAGGGAAAGCTGCATTTACGGTTTGCTTAAGAACCTCATTATCTGTTTTTAAGCAATTCAAAGCAAAAATATAATCGGAAGTTGCTTCAGATTTATGAAATTTAGAAATTTCTAATGGAATATCTGTATTTATATGTACTTCAGGAATTTTGGATTTTTTAGATGGGATATTAATCATTTTTTTAGAATAATTTTCAAGTGCATCAAAATATTTTATCCTATATTCTAAAGGTATAAAGGAAATTTTATTTTGTATCATAGAATCAACAAATTGTTCGTCATTACGACCAATTTCAGGAGTCCACTCTATAACATTGCTATCTAAAGGTTCAAAAATAACGTTGTCAAAGTAATTAAAATTTTCACTTAATGCATGACATGAATTGAAAAAATTCAAAGATAGGACACATAAAACCAATGTAAATAAAAACACAAATATTTTTTTCATATTTATTCTTCTTTCAAGATAATGAAAATACAACAATAATCTTTTATTTTATATATATCCAAAAGCAATGTTTTTTAAACAATCACATTGAAAAAATGTTTTATAATTATTAAATAAATATATAAATTATTAAATAAATATATAAATTATTAAATAAATATATAGACATAGAGTTCATATATTACATTTAAGTCAGCATTTGAAGTTCATATATAAGACTAATAAGAATTAAAAGTAGATCTAAAATATAGTTAACAGTACAATATAAACCTCCTTAATACAGAACGAAGAAGTGTTTTTTGAATGAAGAAATTAGCCATAAAGCGTATTATAATGCTTATTCCATAATTATTAAATCATAATAATTTAGCAGCTTTCAAATCAAAAAAAACAATTAAATATTTAAGCAAACAATAAATACAAATTCATAGAAATTAATATAAAATTTACTTTGAAGGTGTTAGAATAAGAAATGTAAATTAAATTTCACGCATATAGAACAAACTCATTTAAAGGAAAATATGATAAATAACGAATAATTTTTTTAAAATTTTCACTAGATAATAAGATTCTAGACTTATAATAAATCACATGTTAGTTATGGAAATATTCCCATATACGAGGCTTTTGAAAAACATTGAATTTTATCCATACTGACCGCTCAAGTCATGTTGAGACGATATTATTGATATCAAGGATAGAAGATTAATAACAGAACAATGGCGAAGTCAAGGGGTTGGAGATTTTATGCTAAATCTAAAAACTCATAAATATTAAAACAAGTTCTATGGAAAAATATAGAAAGAGAAAATGCAGCGTAAAAATTTTCTACAACTGGGTAATAAAGAATAAAAAGACCAGAGAAAATATTATACTCACTCTGGTATTATTACAACTTTGTGGGTCAAATTATAACCACGTTTTTAAGATTAAAAGTTAATTTTATAAATCAAGGTCAGGAACAATTTGAATTTTATAATCTGGATAAAGGCCTTTGACTTCTTTATTTATTATTTTAAGGGCATCTTCTATTTTAATGTCAAAGCTCAAAACAACATCAAATCTTAAAGAATTTTTATCGATATCGCAGTAAAATCCATGGACTTGTAGAGCCCAATCATGAGATAAAATTTTCTTTTCGACAGTTTTTCTAATTTCTGTAGCTTTTTTGTCTTTAGTATTAAAAGAATATACACCGAGAGCAATTAAAATTACTCCAGTTTTTTTATAAATCTTGTGTTGTAATTTTCTTGTCAACATGTCAACCTCATCGACTTGCATTTTGTCTGGAAGTTCAACATGAAGGGAAGAATAGTATTTATTAGGACCGTAATTAAAAAGCGCTAAGTCGTATACTCCAAGAACTTGTTCTTCTTCACTAACTAACTCTTTTATTCTCTCTACCATTTCATGATCAGCTCTGTGACCAATTAAATCATCAACAGTTGATAGCATTATTTCAATTCCAGCCTTAATCATGAAAATTGAAATAATTATACCAATATAAGCTTCAAGAGAAATTCCCCAAATTGTAAAAATAATTGCAGACAAAAACACAGAAAAAGAGAGAATTGCGTCAAATAAAGCATCAGAACCCGATGCAATTAATGCAGTAGAATTAATTTTTTTGCCTTGTTCTTTCACATAATTTCCCAACATAAATTTTACGACAACTGCCAAACCAATAACTACAATAGAAAGTATTGTATAGGATGCAGGACTTGGATTTAAAATTTTCTTCACAGATTCAACCAAAGAAGTAATTCCAGCGTAAAGAACAAGAGCAGCAATAATCATCGAAGATATGTATTCAATCCTTCCATAACCCATTGGATGCTTTTTGTCTGGAGCCTTGCTGGCAATTTTTTCGCCTATGATAGTTACAACAGAAGAAAGAGCATCAGATAAATTGTTCACAGCATCTAAAATCAGCGCAATAGAATTAACAAATAAACCTAAAATTGCCTTAAATATTGCGAGAAACACATTGATTAAAATAGCAATTATGCTTGTCTTTATAATTGCCTTTCCACGATTTTTTAAGATATTTGAAATATCATAACTCTCTTGTGACATAATAACCCCTTTTTATTTAAAATTTATGATTAATTTTTACGCCTTTTTAATACCCATAATTTTATTGTTTAAATAAAGAATAGAGAATGGATAAGAATGAAAAGTATATAGTATAAACAAAATAGTAAACGACATGCCACTTATCATTTAAGCGAACCAAGTACTGTTTTTTGATTTTAAAATAGTTTTAACTAATAGTATCAATATATTTGGGACAATATTGATTTGCCAAAATTCAAAGCTCAGGATGATTCAGGAATTTTTTCAATCATGGAGCAAATAAAAAAGAATAAAAATCGCTTTGTAGAAATCGAAGAGTTTATAAGTGCAAACTCAGTTTTAAATTATGTAATTTATTACAATGTATTAAAATCATTATAATGGAAAAGATAAGGATGAAAAAATACTGTTATTCATCTTTTAAGTTAAAGAATTATAGAAATATCTAATTATTTTTGGAAAAGTGATATTTGCCGGTAAGTTAAATAATAAATTTTAGTATTTGACTAGTCCCTTAGGGACGGTGATATCCTTTAAATAGAGGAGGGATATTATGATTATAAGTGAAGTTCAAAACAGGACGGGTCTTACAAGAAAGGCTATTAAATATTATGAAGAAAGAGGACTAATTAATCCCAAAAGACTTGAGAATGGGTATAGAGATTACAGTGATAAAGATATTAAAATTTTAAAAAAAATTTCTGTACTTTCTAAAGTTGGATTAAGTGTAGCTGAAATTAAAGGAATACTACATTCACAAGATTCTTCATTATCTACGATTTTAAGGAATAAGGAATTTGAATTAAATATTGAAGAAAAAAAGAAAGAAATTCTTGAACTTATAATCAAGGGAGAAGAGCAAGCTACGATAAATAAAAAACTTGATTTGTTAGAAACTAATAAAACTATTTATGAAAGATTAATGGATAAATTTCCGGGCTATTTTGGACAAGTTTTATTTTCAGCCTACAAGATATTTTTAAATGAAAATCTAGAAGAAGATGGGAAAAAAGCCTTTGAAAAATATATAGAGTACTTAGATAATTTACCAGAATTTCAATTGTCTAATGACGAAGGTAAATACATTGAAAAATTAACTAAATCTTTTTCTATGGCAGATTTAGAAAAAATTAATGAATCAAAGATTGAAGCAGTGAATAATATAAAAAAATGGTTTAAAGATAATGAAAAATTTATTTTTGACTATGAAAAATATAAAAAAAGTGATGAGTATTTGAATAGTGAGGTTAAGAAAATACAAGATAGATTTCAAAAATACATGGTGGACAATGGATATTATGAGATTGCAATTCCACTCATTAGAAAATTTAGTAAATCCTATGATGAATATTATAAGAAATTAATACAAGCCAATAAAAAATATTTAAAAGAAAAAAGTTCTTATTCTAGATAAAAATGTATTTTGGGAATAGGGTTGTGGACTATAGGTATGATTTAATTAATATACAATTAAGAAATTGAAATATCTTAAATTATGAGGAATATAGAAGCTTATGTAAGAATTCTAATTAACATAATATTATAATAAAAGTTGTGCCTTTTTTGACACAACTTTTTATTACATATTTATTATATCTCCAAGAATAGATGCCGCAGCTGGGATTGAGCGAGACTTGCTGCCTATTATTGTGAGATCGCAAAGGGCATCTGTTTTATATTTAACAGCTTTGTTCTTACTATTTACGAAGTATAGACTGTCATTTTCTGAAACTAGGTACATTTATATAGCTTCAATTGAATTTATTTCAGCTCCTGCGAGGTCATATAACCACCTATAGTACACACTATTCAAAGATGTAAATTTTTTCCTTTGCAAGATTATTTAGTTTTTTATATATTGGATTAAATCTGAAAATCTTTTAGGAATTTAATAAATTTTTTTTCTTTATTGGAAAGGGCTTTATTTTTAAGAAAAAATAAATTTACATTTCTTTTAGAATACTTACTTTTTATCTTATAAAAATATAAAGAATCATTAAATTTATCGTATTCAGCCATTCTGTCCCTTATAAAAACAATGCCTTTTCCAGCCTTAGCCACTTCATAAGAAGTTTGAAGCTGGTCCATATACATTAAAATATTTGGTATGAATCCATACTCGTAACAAATATTCATAGCTCTATCGTGAAGATCATTTCCCTCTTTTAAGAAAATGAACTTTTCATCTTTAAAAACTTTTAAATCTAAATAATTTTTATTATTTTTAATACCTAAATTCATAATTTCTTCAGGCTTTAAGGTAAATTTTTCAATGCCTAAATTTACGGGATTTGATTTAGGTACAGCGAGAATTAACTCTTCTTCAAACCATATATCTTTATTAAAAATTTTTAAATTTAAATTTTCCACACATACACCTAAATCAGCCAAATTGCATTTTAAAAAATCTTCAATCTCGCCAGTTCCTATTTCTACAACTTTAATTTTTATTTCGGGATCTATCTCTGAATATTTTTCAATTAAATCAGGAAAAATGTAAGTGCAAAAATAGGTAGGTCCACAAAGTGTAAAAGTATTTTGCTTGGAGTTTGAAATTTTCGCAAGATTTTCTCTAGTTAATTTTTCTAAATTCATAACTTGTTCAATTGATTTAATATAAATTTTTCCTGCTTCAGTAAGCTCAATTGGATTAGATTTTCTGTCAAATAAGATAACGCCTAATTCGTCCTCAACTTTTTTAACAGTACTACTTAAGGCTGGTTGAGAGATAAAAAGGGATTTCGCAGCTTTTGAAAAACTTTT
Organism: Peptoniphilus faecalis; assembly: GCF_012976305.1. Taxonomy (GTDB): domain Bacteria; phylum Bacillota; class Clostridia; order Tissierellales; family Peptoniphilaceae; genus Peptoniphilus_A; species Peptoniphilus_A faecalis. The sequence goes on along the minus strand of NZ_JABDSR010000005.1, from coordinate 144,677 downwards.
ATTTAAATAAACAGCGTAAATATAATCATTATAATTAAACATAAGAACTCCTATATAATTAAATTAATATAACATCATACAATAATCAGTATTAGACGTGAAAAAGGTTTTATTGATATGATTATAACATAGTAGATTTGCAGAAGAGGAGGTAAACATGACTAGAATTGAAGAAAAATTTAAGAAACTGGGAATTGATAATGCGCCTGGTCAGGAGTCATTACAAGATAGTGCTATTTTAGATCTTAGAGGGGAAAAGCTAGAGGGAGAATTTGTTGATTTTTCTCATGGAGATGTAGATGCCCATCCCCCAATTCCAGGTTCTCTTGATAGATTTATAAAATCCTATGAAGATGGTGGAAAGCAAGCTTATTCGGAGTACAGAGGCCACAAGTATATTAGAGAAAATGTTGCAAAAAAAATCACAAAATTCACAGGGGTTGAAATTAATCCTAATAAAAATATTATTATAACGCCAGGAACACAAGGAGCTCTATTTCTCGCTATGTCATCACTTATTGCAGCAGATGATAAAGTAGCCATATTAGAGCCAGATTATTTTGACAACAGGAAGTTGGCGGAATTTTTAGAAGCGGATATTTATCCAATTCAACTTGATTATTTAAATGCTCCTTCAGGAAGTTCGGGAATAGACTTTGATGCACTTGAAGCTGCTTTTAAAGATGGCGTTAGAGTATTTCTTTTTACAAATCCAGGGAACCCAACAGGAGCTGTGTATTCTAAAAAAGAGTTGGAAAAAATTGCAGCTTTGGCAAAGAAGTACAATGTAACTTTACTTGCAGATGAGCTTTATTCAAGACAAATTTTTGATAACCGCAAATATTATCACATGATTAATGAAGATGTTGATTTTGATAAATTAATTACAATAATGGGTCCTTCTAAAACTGAATCAATGAGTGGATTTAGACTTGGAATTGCCTATGGATCAGAAAAAATTATTGATAGAATGGAGAAGCTTCAAGCAATTGTTTCTTTGCGTGCCCCAGGTTATAATCAAGCGATGTTAGAGCTTTGGTTTGATGAGCCTAAGGGATGGCTAGAAGAGAGAATCAAAGTACATCAAGATATTCGTGACGATTTAGTAAAAAAATTTAGAAAGGTAGAAGGCGTTAAGATTAGACCAACAGAAGGGGGATCTTATATTTTTCCTAAACTTCCAAAACTAGATATTAATATTGGAGATTTTGTTAAAGTTTTAAGGGTTCATGCAAATGTTATAGTTACTGTTGGGACAGAATTTGGCCCACAATTTGATGATTGTATTAGGCTTAATTTCTCTCAAGATCCAAAGAAAGCATCAGATGCAGTTGATAGAATAATTGAGATGATAGAAAGGTATAGGGCGAAATAATGGAAAAAAATCCAATTCCTCAAGGTAAATATATTCCAGCGAAAAGATCGAGAGATTTAATTTATTCAGCAGGAATGACTCCAAGAATAGATGGAAAATTAATGCTAGAAGGAAGGGTAAAGGTTTCTGAAGATATTTCTAAATATAGGGATGCAGTTGTGCAAGCGACTAAAAATGCAATTGTAGCGATTGAAAACACTCTTGAAGGCAATGAAAAAATTAAAGATATTATTACAATGACAGTCTATGTGAATGCAGAAGAAGGATTTACAGCCCATTCCAAACTTGCAGATTTTGCATCAGACTATATTGTTAAAAAGTATGGAGAAAGGGCAATTTGCTCAAGAGCAGCTATTGGAGTTCAATCTCTTCCAGGCAATGCTCCTATAGAAATACAAATAATTGCATATTGCGAGAAATTATTGCAAGGATAATTATAAGTATAAAAGAGTTTTTAGTGATGAATTTTTAGGTAAACTTAGGTCAAAGTTTGCTTATTTAAATTATGATCCAACTTATGGAAAGAGATTATTTATGGATAATGCTGGAGGTTCTTTAAGATTAACTGAAGCTATTACATCAAAAATGGATTGGGATTTATTTCCAGACTGTCCACTTCGATATCACGAAAGGGCCTTGGACTTGACAAAAATTGTAGATTAAACAATGGAAGATTGTAGAGTAAAAATCAATTTTAAAGGATGAAAATAAAGTATAAGATAAAAAGCATTTAAGTTAAGAGCTTTTAGGATTTTAAAATGAATCTTAAAAGCTTTTTTATTTTGAGATTATCATGATAATTCTAAAGAGTTTTTATTAACTTTATAAGTATAAGATTAGTCTATTAAAATCAGACAGGCTCGCAAGTTTTCATGACAATCTTAAGTGTTGGAATTTTTAAAAACTTTCTTAATGCCTTTTCAAATAAGCATCTAATTTTTATTGACCATGTTCATTATAAAATTTAAAAATAATGAATTGAATATTCAAACAATAATTGAATAGAAGAAGATTTTTGAATAGAAAAGATTAAAAAGATATGCTACCATATAAATGATAAAAAATATCAATAACAATTAGCAATAAACGCAATATTTATCTATTTATTTCAAGGAGGTTTAAATTTGAAATTATACAAGAAATTATTTTCTTATATGCCAGAGAGAAAAATGCATGGATTTTTATCTGTAATTTTAACCATGGCAGGTATTATAATGCAATTTACGGCTTATTATTTAATATGGCTGCTACTTAAAGATGTTTTTTTAGGAGAAAGTCTTGAGGAAGCTTTAAAAATTGCTACGATTATTTTACTTTTGTTTGTTTCTCATGGACTTTTATATCTTGCAGGAACGTGGATGAGTCATCTTGCGGGATTTAGACTGGAAACAAGATTAAGAGAAAAGGGTATAAGACATCTTTTAGAGGCTTCAAATACTTTTTTTGATGTACATAACTCGGGAAAAGTCAGAAAAATAATAGACAATAATGTGGAACAGACTCACATGATTGTCGCCCATCTGATTCCAGATCAAACGGCTGCTATTTTAACACCATTATTGATGCTGGCTTTGGTATTTACACTTGATATATATCTTGGAATATTTTTTGTGATTATTGTTTTTATATCTCTAATTATAATGAAAAAGATGATGGGAGAAACCCAATTTATGGATGCTTACATGAAGAAACTTGATGAGTTAAACGCAGGAGCAGTTGAATATGTGCGCAGTATGCCCGTAGTGAAGATTTTCAATGCACCAGTCATCGGATTTAAAAAACTATATGATTCAATCATGGAGTACAAAGAAATGGTATACAAATATTCCATGTCTTGCAGAATTCCCTATGTGGCTTTTCAGTGGATTTTAAATATTTTTATAGTAAGCCCTGTTTTCATAGCTTTATTTATGGTTTCACGAGGGGATAGTCCGGCGTTGTGGAGTGCCAAAGTTTTATTTTTCACTCTTTTTATGGGACTGTTTTTTTCAAATACTATGAAGATAATGTATGTATCCATGTACCAATTTCAGGCAAATATGGCAGTTGATAATCTTGAGAATTTATTTAAAGAGATGGAGCAAAAGAAGATAAACTTCGGACAAGATAGGGAAATGGAAACTACGGATATAGAATTTAGAAATGTAGATTTTTCTTATGACGGAGAAAATAAAATACTCGAAAACTTTTCTCTTAAATTATCGGAAAACAAGGTCTATGCTTTGGTAGGCTCATCGGGAAGCGGTAAATCGACGATTGCTAAACTAATCTCCGGACTTTATCCGGTGGACTCCGGTGAAATTAGGATAGGAGATAAAAATATTTCTTCTTATGAGAAAGAATATCTCATGAATAATATAGGAATCGTTTTTCAAAACCCAAAACTCTTTAATGGCGTTACAATCTTTGACAATGTAAAACTTGCAAGAGAAAATGCATCGGACGAAGAAGTTTATGATGCTCTTAAAAAGGCAAGATGCAATGAATTTATTGATAAATTTAAAGATGGCTACAAAGCTGTTATAGGAGCGGAAGGGATAAATCTATCAGGTGGTGAAATCCAAAGAGTTTCAATTGCTAGAATCTTTTTAAAAAATCCAAAAATTATCATATTGGACGAGGCCTCAGCTGCAGCAGACCCTGAAAATGAATACGAACTTTTACTTGCTTTTTCAGAGCTAATAAAAAATAGAACAACTATTATGATAGCCCACCGACTTTCATCTGTGCGTGGAGTAGATGAAATACTTGTTGTAGAAAAGGGAAAAATCATTGAAAGAGGAAATCACAAGGAACTCATGGAAAGGGAAACTCGATACAGAGCTTTTGTCGATTTATACGAATCTGCAAATGAATGGGAGGTTAGTGTATGAAAAATTATATAAAAAATAGATTTGCATTGACTGAAATAGGTGCTAAAGGAACAATTGTTGCGATAAAATACTCTGCCTTGAAGAGCCTATCCTATATGATGCCCATTATGTTTTTAATGTATGTCATTCAGGGACTTCTCGGATTAGGAAATTTTGACTTTAAAATATCAATTATTGTTTTTGTCGCAATCGGACTTTTTATGATTTATGTAATTAACAAGGATTATATAACGACATATAACGAAACTTATAAAGAATCGGCAAATCTTAGGATAGAAATATCCGAGAGGATAAAGGATCTTCCACTATCTTTTTATTCAAGGCATAGTCTAACAGACCTGTCGCAAACTATAATGAAGGATGTGGAAACTGTTGAACATGCCATGAGTCATGCCATTCCGGGATTTTACGGTTTTATGATAAACTTCGCCATTATAGGAGTTTTGCTTCTAGTGGGAAATATAAAACTTGGACTTGCGGTGATGCTTCCAATTTTGGTGTCCATGCTTTTAAGTTTTCTTTCAAAAAAAAGGCAGACGAGGGCAACTGAAATATATTATAAAGAACAAAGAAAATCGTCTAAAATGTTTCAGGAATTAATAGATTTATCCACAGAAATAAAATCCTATAATTTATCTGAAAAGAAGAAAAAAGATGCACTGGAATTTGTAAGAGAACTTGAGAAATATCATATTTCTTCAGAAATCGGACAAGTTGTGCCAATAACTTTAACCGGAATTGTAGGGAATTTTGCTCTCGGATTTGTGGTATATTTTGGACTTACTGAATTAATCTCAGGTAATATTAACATACTTTATTTTGCAGGATATTTATTTGCGGCAGCAAGACTTATTGACGGTGTCGCAGCATTTAATCAATATTATGCGGAAATGATGTATATCGACTCTCCTGTTGAAAAAATAAGGAAACTTAAAGAGGCGCCAACTCAAGTAGGAAGTGCTAGTGAGTTAAATCAATTCGATATTTCAGGAGAAAATGTGGAATTTTCTTATCTTGGCGGGAAAAAAGTAATAGATGATATTTCTTTTAAAGCACTTCAAGGAAAGACAACAGCTCTTGTAGGGCCTTCTGGGTGTGGAAAGACCACTCTTTTAAGATTGGTGTCCAGACTTTATGATTATGACAGCGGAAAAATAATTATTGATGGCAAAGAAATACAAAAAATAAGGACAGAAGATTTATTTAAGCATATATCAATAGTGTTTCAAGAGGTATTATTATTTAACGGCTCGGTAATGGACAATATTAGAATAGGTAATTTGTCCGCATCTGATGAAGAGGTAATAGAAGCGGCAAGACTTGCCAATTGTGATGAATTTGTAGAAAAACTGCCTCAAGGGTATGACACATTGATCGGAGAAAATGGTTCAAATCTATCAGGAGGCGAAAGACAAAGGATTTCCATTGCAAGGGCATTTCTAAAGGATGCAGAGATCATTTTACTTGATGAAATTGCGGCAAGCCTTGATGTAGAAAATGAAAAATATATTCAGCAGTCATTAAATAAACTTACAAAAGATAAAACCCTTATGATAATTTCTCACAGAATGAAATCAATAGAAAAGGTAAATCAAATCATTGTGATGAATAATGGAAAAATTGAACAATCTGGTGTGCATGAAGAACTGCTAAAATCAAGCAAAACCTATAAAAAGATGATAGACTCTTCAAAAAAATCAGAAGAATTTGTATTTTAAGGAGGAAAAATGAAAAAATTTACAGTTCGTGATTTAGTTAATGCAGGAGTATTCTCGCTACTTGTAGTGGCGGCTACATGGTTAGGTGGTATGATTGGTTTTATTCCAATTGCCATGCCTATTGTACCATTTTGTTGCGGTATTGTATCAGGTCCTGTATTTATGTTGTACTCAACGAAGATAAATAAATTTGGAATGATTTTAATCATGGGAATAATTTTTGGGCTGGTGTTTTCAATGTCAGGTCATGGAGCCATAGTATTTCCGCTTATTATAGTATTTTCACTTATCTCCGAATATATTATGAAAAAGGGAGACTATAAATCTATAAAACACGCAAGACTTTCTTATCTAGTATTTATGTTATTTGCGGCGGCAAATCTTATTCCGCTATATTTTGCAAGAGATGCCTATATACAGTCTTTAATTGCACAGGGTTATGGAAAAGAATACGTAAATAAATTAATGAGCGTCATGCCGATGTGGTCCTTTTTACCGATTGTTATTCTTGGAATGATAGGAGGCTACTTGGGTTGCACTATCGGGATTAAAATTTTGAATAAGCATTTTAAAAAAGCGGGAATGGCTTAATGAAACTGGATTTCAGGACAAAGTTCATATTAACCATAGTACTTGGAATTGTTGTGGTAGAAGGTTCCGTAAGTCAAAAATATCCTTTCCTTGGTATTTTATTAGTTGTATTTCCTTATATCTTAGCACTTTTTGACAGAGAAAAGTCCCTATTTTTCAAGGGACTTTTCTATACAGTAATTGCTTTATTGGGGCAAAAGTTTTTGCCACATTTTCAGGGGAATTTTCTTGCTATGGTACTCACTCTCTATTGTGGAATAATACTTAGAATTATTCCGGGCGTGATGATGGGGTATTATGGAGTGACAACCACAAAGATGAGCGACCTTGTATATTCTCTAACAAGGATGAAATTTCCCGATTTTATTATAATTCCGATTTCTGTTATGTTTCGATTTTTCTACTCCATTAAAGAAGACTATAAGGTGATTAACGAGGCGATGTATATGCACGGGCTTACATTAAAAAATTTTTTTAAAAATCCGGCAAGAATTATAGAATACAAATTTGTTCCACTTCTTATGATAACTTCTCAAACAGCCGATAATGTATCAATATCTGCCATGACAAGAGGTATGAGAGTAGGAGAAGAAAGAAGTAGTATTTCAAATGCAAGCCTAAAGTTTTATGATTATATACTAATTTTATTTTCTTTGTTTTTGACGATTTTGTTTATTAAGGTGAAGCTATGTTAGAATTTAAAAATTTGACTCTGGAATATGAAAATGATGAGGGTAAAAATTTAAAAATCCTAGACGATATCAATTTAAAATTTGAAAAAGGTAGCATAAATGTAATAACGGGAGAATCAGGTTGCGGTAAATCTTCTCTTATAAAACTAATAAACGGTATAATCCCAGAGATAACAAGTGCAAAAATATGTGGGGAAATAAAATTAAATGGCGAGAATTTACTGGAAAGTGATATTACAAAAAGAAGCGAGAAAATATCGACAGTATTTCAAAATCCAAAAAATCAATTTTATGCAATAAATTCCCTTGATGAAATAGCCTTTGCCTTGGAAAATAGAAAAATGGAAAAAGAGGAAATTTTTAATAGGATAGAATATTATACCAAACTGCTTTCGACAGAAAAACTTCTGAATAAAGATTTACTTAAATTATCAGGGGGAGAAAAACAATTAGTTGCCATAACCTCTGTTTCTGTCATGGATAACGAGATTTACCTATTTGACGAACCTTCCGCATCACTGGATAGAGAGTCTATAAAGAGGCTTTCTGAAGATATAAAAATTTTAAAAAAACAGGGTAAAATTATAATAATTGCAGAGCATAGGCTTTATTATTTAAGGGATATTTTGGATAAAATTTTTGTAATTGAGAACAACAAAATTTTTTCATATGACAAAAATAATGTAGATGATGTTTTGATAAAAAAGCATCATCTCAGGATTTTACAAAATATAGAAGAAAGGGATTTTAAAAATGATAATTATACTGAAAAAAACTTATTTGATAAATCATATAACGAGGAAGATGAATTAATTTGCAAAGATTTTTATTGTAAATATAGCGGAGGAAAAGAAATATTTGATTTTTCAATATCTTTTAGCAAGGGAATTCATTTTATAATTGGAGAAAATGGAATCGGAAAATCTTCTTTTATTAGAAATATTTGCGGACTGAATAAGGGGCAAAAAGGAGAAGTATACTATTGTAAAGAAAAAATAAAAAATCACGGCGATCACATATCTCTTGTGATGCAAGATGTAAATTATCAACTTTTTACAGAATCGGTATATAGCGAGATTTCCATTGTATCAAATGATGAAAAATTAAAAGAGGAAACTTTAAGAGAATTTGAGCTTTGGGACAAAAAAGACTTTCACCCTCAGAGTTTATCGGGAGGAGAAAAACAAAGGCTTGCTCTTGCACTTGCAAAGGCAAGTCCAAAGGGTATTGTAATATTAGACGAGCCTACATCGGGGCTTTGTTTTAAAAATATGAGAAATTTGATAAAAGTAATAAAAGAAATGAAAGAAGATGGAAAAATCATTATTATAATAACTCATGACTATGAGTTTATAAAAATGGTGCAAGAAAATGTGGTGAAATTTGTAAGTGGATAAAAAAGGATATGAAAGTTGGGGGTTTAAAGTATCGCCAACAGAGGATAAAAATATTTTTGATTATGAGGGAATTGAATATCCAGAAAATAAAATGAGATCCTATGCCATATTTCCAGGCATTACTGTATTATTTATAGATTTTAAGCATAGATATATGGCTGAAAATTCGGAAAGCGAGGGCACATATGGATATAGAATTGGATATTCATATGAAGGCAATTATTATACTCATATAAATAACACAAGAGTTTTGATAACAAGGGAAATATTTGTGGGAAAATCCCTTCCCAAATCCTTTAAGTCCTATTGTACAAGTGATAGGACGATTGCTTTTAATATAGCCATATCACCAAAACATATAGATCATAAAGCCAAGAGTTATGAAATCATCTCAAAATTTTTAAAAAATGTAGAAAATATTAAAGACTTTGGTTATATTTTCAACAGCAGAGAGCTAACATTTCTTTCCAATCAATTAATAGAAGCCTTAAAAAATAGAGATATGATTTTAATAAGACTAAAAGTATTGGAACTTATGTATAGGATAGCAAAGGAAAAAGTTACAGAAAACAGGACAAAATATTACAAAGAGGATGCGATGAAAGAAGAGATTTATCAGATAGAAAGCTACCTTAAAACTCATATGAAAGAAGACATCGACCTAAATAAAATTTGCAAAGAATTTAAAATTTCAAAATCATACCTAAACAATAGGTTTATGCGTATATTTCAGTATACTCCCATGAGATATTTAAATAATATGAGATTAATTAAAGCAGAGGAAATTTTAATATCAACAAATAAAAATATAATTGATGTGTGTGAAGAAGTGGGATTTAAAAACCCTTCTAATTTCGCAAGGTCCTTTAAAAAATTCACAGGTCTAAGCCCAAGTAAATATAGAAAACATAACAAAATTTGAAATATAAAACAAGGCTTGTGAAGTATAAAACTTTTTTTAAAGGTGATGTTAAATAGTATATAGAGGTAAAGTTTCATATAGAAGATGGCAAAGAATCTGAGAAAGTGAAATTTAAAAGAAATACTAATCGGTGAGGGGAAGCTATCTTATCAAAACAGAAGCAATTGTTGTGATTTTTTATAGAATAGATAGCAGGAAGGGATATAAATAGATAAATAAAAACAAAAGGTCTATTAAAAACAGTGTTGGTTATAAATCATCAGCACTATTTTTATTTTGAGAATATAATTAAAATAGACATAGAAATCATATTCCTATAAATGTAGTTGCGCCTAAGTACTAAGGAGCTATTTTACGAACCGTAATATAATGACAATGTATAGACTATGCACGAATTTTATATCATAATCAAGTTAATGGAGATGATATTATGGCTACAACTAATTTAAATATAAGGACAGATAAAGAAATAAAAGAAGCAGCAGAAAAAACCTACTCTAATTTAAGTTTAAATATGACAACTGCAATTAATATCTTTTTAAGAGCTAGTATTAGAGAAAGAGGAATTCCTTTTGATTTAAAATTAAATGTTCCCAAAGATGAAACTATAAAAGCTATAGAAGAAGGAAGAATGATAGCTAAAGATATGAATGTGAGCTTTTATGATAATATGGATGATTTGAAAAAAGCTCTTGAAGTATAAAATAAAGTTTACTAGCAGATTTAAGTCAGTCTTTAGGCTCAATAGAGTTGGTATGGAAAGAGAAAGATTGACGGAGTTATTACAAAAATTATGGCTCTTGGTAGTCTATTAGATGTAGAAATGATAATAGTGAATATGTCTATGATTATAAGAGACTATCTGTAGAAAATTCTTTAAGGGAATTGATAGATAAAAATATAATTGAAAGAAGGGGCAAAGGCAGAGCAACATATTATGTTAAAAAATAGGACTGATAGCATCTACAAAAGCAGGTCCTATTTTCATTTTCAATTTTTAGAAGTAATAGTATAAACATTTTAAATTTAATATTCATCCGAAAGGGTGCAGTCAACGCAAAGACCAATGACCACATTTATTTATTGAGGCAGTGAAACTTGACTATCTATTTTTGATTTATTTTTGCTTTTAATTTGTAATATAAATAATATGTTTACAGAAAAAAGTAAAGAGGACTTTAAAGACAAAGAAGTAGCTACACAGAATGATTATGGTAATTTCTAAAGAGATATTGACAAATAAGGTCTGAAGTGTGAAAATAAAAGTGATAAACCATATCAATAAAAAGAAGAAAGAATTGAATAAAAAATAGTAAGCCTATTGATGGCATTTGTAATGATAGCTACAATTTTATCTCCAAGCTATGCTCAAGCCTCTGAGTATTCAGATTATGTTAAACATAGTGAGGCAACTTTGTAGAAGATGGAAAAAATATAAAGTTGAAGAAGATTTGATGTCTAGAGGAGATAAAATCAAAACTACTTCTAATTTTTTTACTGATGAAGGGGTATTAATAGAAACTCAGATTATAACTGTCGATAGATCAGTTGGCATTGTTTACTTTGAAAACAGAAATTCAGATCAAGAGCTTATAAATTCAGAAAGCTATAGCTTTGATCAAATTTTAGAACTAACAGAATCTGATGAAGAAACACGTGATGTATTTGTTACTTATTCCAATGATCGTGGGAAATTTGTATTGACAGCTACTTCTGCTGGATTACTAGGGGCAGGTGGAATTATGCCATGGAATGTTCGAGCAAGCGTAGATGTGTATTCAAGTCCTTATAGAACAGGAAAACATTACACAAGATTCTATGGAGATTTTTATACCACTGACGGAGAATATATTACGAGTTTACATTGGAGTAAAAGGGGATATCATTAATGAAAAATGCGCTCTTAAGAGCCTTAATGTATAATATCATTGGACTTTTTATTATGGGTGTTTTTTATTTTTTGAAATATGATATAAATAAGACTCATACAAAAGAAATGTTATTAATAATATTTCTAGGTGAGGTTTGTTATTGGTTAACTGTTCTAATTGGATTATTGGTTATTAAAAAATTAAAAAGTTAAATAATGAATTTTAGCATCTATCAAATTGGTAGCGGCATTATTGCTTTTCACAATTTATAAATGATAAAATAGTTTTAGTTTAAATAAAGGAACTTATAAATTAAGACTTATAGAGGTGATTTTTTGCGAGTGTATAAAGATAAAGAGGAACTCAAGGCTGAAATAAATAAGACATTTAAGAAATATATTTCAGAATTCGATGACATTCCAGAAACTTTAAAGGACAAGAGAGTTAGTGAAGTTGACAGAACGCCAGCAGAAAACCTTGCTTATCAGGTGGGATGGACGACTTTAGTCCTTAAATGGGAAGAAGATGAAAGAAGGGGACTTCAAGTAAAGACGCCATCGGATAAATTCAAATGGAATCAATTAGGCGAATTATATCAGTGGTTTACAGATACCTACGCTCATTTATCTCTGCAAGAGTTGAAATCTAAATTAAATGGAAATATTAATGCTATCTATGATATGATCGATTCATTAAGTGAGGAAGAATTATTTAAACCACATATGCGAAAGTGGGCTGATGAAGCGACTAAAACAGCAGTATGGGAAGTATATAAGTTTATTCATGTTAACACTGTTGCACCCTTTGGAACATTTAGAACAAAGATCAGAAAATGGAAGAAGATAGCGTTATGATTACAGTTATTTAACTCAAATATTAAATAATAAGTTATAAGAAAATTCATGAGGCAGTAAATCAATAGATTTACTGTTTTTTTTTGCTTAAAATCAAGGAAAAAGGACAAAAAATTTATTCCATTTATTAAAAACAATAACACCAAAATAAAAAAGATTTTTTGCTGTGAAAACTACAGAGATTATTTCATTTGAGATTAAAAAGTAAATATAATCTTTCCTCAGTTTTTACATTATTTTATTGACATCTATTATAAATAATTGTGTGAAAACTAATAAGAAATTTCAAATTTTTCTCTATAAAAGAAGGGACAAATCTATAAATAAAAGAAAAGTTTACTTTTTAGTTATTGACTGAACGGTCTATGTTTTACTATAATAGACCACGTAGTCAATAATAAATAATGGAGGTTAGAATGAAAAAACAAGAAAAAACTCAAAAAACTAAGGAGCGTATTATTGATGCCGCACTTAAAGAATTTGGCAGCAAAAGTTACGATGCGGCATCAGTCAATAGCATCTGTGAAATAGGAAAGATTTCCAAGGGATTGATTTATCACAATTTTAAAGGGAAGGATGAGCTCTATTTGCTTTGCGTAAAAGCTTGCTATGATGAAATGACAGAGGCTTTGAAGGCACAGCCTTTTGAAATTCAAAGTGCTAAAGATGGCTTGAAAAACTTCCTTATGATTAGACAAAGATTTTTTCAAGACAACCCCCATTATGCTAATATTTTTTTCAATACAGTTTTACAACCGCCAAAGCATCTGATTCATGAACTTGCTAAGTTGCGCAGTGGTTTTGATGAGTATTTTAGTGAGTATTATCTTGCTCTTTTGGATTATCTCACATTGCGAGAGGGGATTACAAAAGAGATAGCATTGGAATATTTTTTAGGTGTCAGTGAAATGTTCAATAACTATTTTCAAAAAAAATCAGAACAAAAAGGTGACTATCGAGAATTTGTTGATGACCACGAGGGAAAATTATCTACAATTTTTGACATCATATTGTATGGTTTAGCGAAGGAATCAACAAAGAAAAATGGTGAAAATTAAAAAAACTTTATATGTAATAGACTCTCTTTAGAAAGATTAGGTGAAGCGAAATGATTATATTATTTTTTAGGCTACTTATAACAATAGGAATTGCATTTTTTGTGGGTAAGCTTGTTTCTAAATTGAAATTACCATCAATATTGGGATGGTTGATTGCTGGAATGTTTTTAGGACCGCATGCACTTTCACTTATAAATCAAGAACTTTTAGATGCGCAGTGGTATCAGACAATTAATCATATTCTTGAATGTGGTGTCGGTTTAATGATTGGGACTGAGCTTGTCTGGAATAAAATAAAAAAGTCTGGAAGGGCTATTGTAATTACAACACTGACACAATCCTTGGGCACTTTTTTAATTGTATCACTGGTTTTCGGCATAGTATTCTACAAAGCGAATATCCCAATATATTTGGCATTCATTTTTGGCGGAATTGCACTTGCAACAGCACCAGCTCCAGCCTTATCCATTGTACGAGAATTTAATACAAAAGGACCAGTTACCGAAGCCTTAATCCCCATGGCAGCCTTAGATGATATTGTAGGTTGTATAGTCTTTTTCACGACTATTGCAATAGTTGCAGGCAATCTTTCTGCCGGCGATTTACCAGCATACATGATTACTCTTATTGTAATACTGCCTTTGCTTATAGGCATTGTAACAGGTTTGTTAGCTGGCTTAGTATTGAAAAAAGAGCGAAGCAAATCTTCTACATTGATTTTGTTGATTGCCATGATTATAGTAGCATCTTCTGTTGGATTTATTTTTAATATATTGATTTTGCCTCGACCTGTTTTGAATTTTATGCTAATCGGCATGGCATTTTCCGCAACCTTTTCCAATATGGTTTCAAAAAAACGTCTTGTACAGATCATGCATAGCTTTAGCCCTATTTTAAGCATCTCCATGATTGTTGTAATTCTAAACTTAGGAGCACCTTTAGATTACCACTTGATTCTTGGAGCTGGTTTATTTACTGTAATTTATATTATAACAAGAGCAGCAGGAAAATATTTTGGAGCATATTTTGGAGCGAGCATTACAAAATGTCCTGAAACTGTAAAGAAATATCTTGGCTTAACACTTTTACCACACTCTGGCGTTTCCTTGGTATTTACTGGGATCGCCGTTTCAGTTTTAGCTACACCAGCTCCAAAGTGTTCAAAAATTGTTCAAGGAACCATTGCAGCAGCAGCCGTAATTAACGAAATTATTGCGGTAATAACCGCCAAAAAAGGATTTGAATGGGCTGGAGAATTGGGTAATACAAAGAGCGAGAAGAAAGCAGGAATTAAGTATAAAACTATTAAACTAGAAGATCATGAATCGGAGGAGAATAAAAAAGCAGAAAATTAGATTAAAATAACTTAAAGACAAGGTAAAATAAAATTAGAAATCATATTTCCAAGAGATTTTTTATTTTTAAAACTCAAATGTGGTACAATAAAAATATTAAAAGCAAAATTAATTATAAACTTGGAGGAATAAAATGAATAAAGAAAATAAAAATATTGCCATTCAAGAAACTTATGGTGAAAGATTTCAATACTGCTGGGGTTGCGGTCCTAAAAATCACGAAGGCATGCACCTAAAATCCTATCCATCTGAAGATGGAAGAGAGTGTATCGCAAAGGTAACTCCAGATTCTGTATATACTGGTGGCGTTCCTGCAAACCTTTTTGGCGGAATGATTGCAATGATCTTCGATTGTCACGGAACTGCATCTGCGGCATGGTTTAAGCATCATGATTTAGGTCTTGAACTGACTAAAGACACAGTAATAGGTCGTTTTATTACTGCAAGACTTGAAGTTGATTTCAAAAAACCAACTCCAATGGACGTGGAAATTACTGTTAGGGCAACTGCTGAGGAAATTGGCGAAAGAAAAGTCATAGTAAATATGGTAATGGAAGCTGATGGAGAAGTTCGTGCAAAGGCAAGGATGGTTGCAGTTGGAGTAAAGGACAATATGTAGTTTAAAAGAAATTGCTTTAAATCTCTTTTTTTAAAATTTAAAAGTTTCGAGGTTATTATGGATTTAAAAAACAAAAATATTATAGGCATTTTAATATATTTTACATCCTTTGTTATTAGCTTTGGTGTTTTTGCAATTATTAAAAGAGTCGAACTAATTCCAATAATTAATAATCTTATACTTGGATTTAATTTTTTATTTTTTATAGGACTTCAAATTTTTTCATTCTATAAATTGACAAGAATTGAGCTTAATAGATATATAAAAGTCATACTATTGATTTTTCTAATAATTTGTGCTTGTATTTCTTCTTTTTTTATCTTTTTAGCATCTGTGTTTTCGGCAAAAGATGACAGAAGTTTAATTTATGACGGAGAAAAATATTATGTTTTAAATGTAGGTTGGCTGGATCCAAATTATGAAATTTACAAGAAAAATTTAATTACTATGAATAAATTGGATAATGGTAAACTTGGCGATGTTCTTTGTGATTTAAATAAAATAGAAAATAAAGAAACTAGAGAAATTTTAAAATTTCTAATTTATGGCAGAAATGGAATTTCTATTAAAAATACAGAAGAAAATTTTAATTATCAAAGTGAAAGTATTAAACATAAAAATTTTTCTAATAATTTTCAAATAATATAGAAAATAAAAATGAAACTTTAAAAGATTTTGAAACTTTAAAATAAAGGAAAAGTGTGGTCATTATTTTTAAATTATTGCAATATTTTGCGAAAAAATATTATTGATTGGTTAAATTGAAAAGATACAAATAAGAAAGACATTTTTGTACATTGACACTATACTGACGATAATATTTGCTCTATCTATTTATATAATTGCATAAATTTAATAAAAGTCTTACAAATTTTGATAAAAATTAATCTATGTTTGCAAATTAAACTTGCAAACTTTTTTTATTTTTTGAAGAAAATTTATAATATGATGATATAATAATAAAACTAAGACTTTGAGGGGAGATTATTTTGAAGAAAAAAGGAATTTCTACTGCAATGTTATTTATAATTTTATTTGGCATTGTAAGCTTATTTTCAGACATGACACATGAAGGTGCATCGAGCATTAGAGGAGCTTATCTCACTGTACTTGGAGCATCGGCAGGGACTATTGGTTTTATCTCGGGGCTTGGCGAACTAGTTGGCTATTCTATGAGATATGTTTTTGGAAAAATTACTGACAAGACTAAAAAATATTGGACAATGGTAATTTTTGGTTATGTACTAGATATTTTGGCTGTTCCTGCTCTTGCACTTGTGGGCGAAAATGGTTGGCTTGCTGCATCACTTTTACTTGTGGTGCAAAGAATGGGGAAAGCAATAAAAAAACCAGCTAAAGATACTATTATGTCCTTTGCTGCATCGCAGGAAGGCGTGGGAAAGTCCTTTGGAATACAAGAGATGTTAGATCAAATTGGTGCATTTCTAGGTCCAGTTTTTCTATATCTAGTTATGTTATTTAAAACAGAGGGCAGCATTTTTGAAATTTATAGAACTTGCTTTGCATTTTTGGTAATTCCTGGTTTCATTACAATCCTTTTTTTATTTTATACGAAGATGAAATTTCCAAACCCAGAGCGTTTTGAGCCAGAGTCAAAAAGGGAAGAACCCTTTAAAATGAAAAAGTCCTTTATATATTATATTGCGGGAATTTCTTTTTTTGCCTTTGGTTTCATCGACTATTCAATAATAATTATGCACATAACTAAAAATTTTACAGCAGGAAATATACAAACATCAAATTTAATTAACAGTGGAACAATTCCACTACTTTATGCAGGAGCAATGCTTGTGGATGCCATTGCAGCACTGATTTTCGGTCATATATACGACAAAAATGGAGTAAAGGCTCTAGTAATTTCCACAATTATTTCTGCACCTTTTTCAATTTTTATCTTTGGATTTAAAAGTATTCCTGCACTTTTATTTGGATTGGTCCTTTGGGGAATTGGCATGGGTGCACAGGAATCAATTTTAAAGGCGGCAGTAACTTCCATGGTACCAAAGGAAAATAGAGCCACTGGATATGGAATTTTTGAGTCTTCTTTTGGATTTTTCTGGTTCTTGGGTTCGTGGTTACTTGGCGTAGTGTATAGCATTTCTATTCCTATTATGATAATTATTTCTATGACGACGCAGCTTCTTGCCCTTCCACTATATTTAAAAGTTGTAAATACAAAATAATTTTAATTAGGCGAGGAATCGCCTTTTTATTGCATAAATACTCTAAAATCTTTACTAAAGATTTACATTTTTTTTACTTTTTCTTTAAAAAAGTTCAATTATATTGTAAGATTAAATTGAATAAAAAATTGGGAGGATTTATGTCAATTAATTACTTTATTGAACTATTGGGAGGTCTTGCTTTATTCTTATATGGTATGGAAATGATGAGCAGCGGCCTCGAGCTAGTTGCAGGTGACAGACTTCGCATTGTTATAGAGAAAATGACATCGAGTTTTTTTAAGGCAATACTCGTTGGAACCTTTGTAACTGCGATAATTCAGTCGTCTTCTGCAACTACGGTAATGGTTGTGGGTTTTGTAAATGCTGGACTCATGACAATCTATCAAGCAGTTGGAATTATAATGGGGGCAAACATTGGTACAACAATAACGGGACAATTAGTTGCACTAAATATTTCTACAATTGCACCTATAATTGCCTTTGTTGGGTTTTTGTTAAATACATTTTCAAAAAATAAAAAGAAAAGATACATTGGTCAAGCAATAATTGGACTTGGATTTTTATTTATGGGAATGCAATTTATGAGTGATTCCATGGAGCCTCTACGAGAGTATCCTGGCTTTGTAACTCTAATGACAAAATTTGATAATCCAATACTTGGCGTACTTGCTGGTACAATTATTACTGCAATAATTCAGTCATCATCTGCATCTCTTGGTATTTTGCAGGCAATAGCAAATCAAGGAGTAATACCACTTAAATCATCAATGTATATAATTTTTGGATTTAACATTGGTACATGTATTACATCTGTTTTGTCATCAGTTGGATCATCTAAAAATGCAAAAAGAACTGCATTAGTCCACGTGCTATTTAATATTATTGGTACAATAATATTTGTAACAATTTCCTTTGTCGTTCCTATTGATAAAATAATAATGAATTTTTCAAGAGATCTGCCAGCAGCACAAATTGCCAACTTGCACACAGCTTTTAACGTGGCTACTACACTTATGCTTTTTCCCTTCTCTAAAAAGCTTGCAGACCTATCCTTTAAACTAATTCCTGGTATAGATAAGGAACAAGAAGAAATGTCTTTACAATATATAAACAAAAATATTGTCAAAGACGCACCTGCAACCTTTACTGATGTAAAAGCAGAAATAAAAAGACTTTTTGAAATTTGCAATGAGAATTATAAAAGTTCAGTTGCTTTACTCAAAAATTTTAACGAAGAAGTATATGATAAAATATTTAGACGGGAAGAAGTAATAAATTATTTAAACAAAGAAATTTCAGCCTTTATAATTGACTCTCTTGGACTTGCAATGAATGAAAAGACTTCAGCAAATTTTGCGGCATATCTAAGGATATCTAGAGACATGGAAAGAATTGGAGACCATTCCAAAAACATCGCCGAAGTTGCTAAATTAAAAGAAGATCAAAAACTTGAATTTACAGATAAAACCTTTGAAGAATTAAAGGAAATAAATGAAATAATCGAAAAAATGTTTAACTCGGCAATTGCAGAATTGGATAAAGACGAAAGGGTTGCTTTTCTGCGTGAATCCAACGAATTAGTGCAAAAAGACGCTTCTCAATTTAGAAACAATCACATGATTAGGATGAGAGAAAAAATCTGCAATCCTGAAAGTGGACTTTTATATGAAAAGACTCTCGCAGCATTGGAAAGAATTTCATCTTATATTTCTAATGCAGGAAAACTTGCAATTTAATATTTTAAAAATCTGCTCATGGTAGCAGATTTTTTTATGTGAATTTTTAGCTTGTATAAACAGAGAAATAGAAAAACTATTTTGTAATAAAAATATATGTTTACAAAACATGGGTTTTAATGATAGAATGGATTTGGTGGTAATATGGAATTAATGGAAAAACTAAGAATACTATCAGACGCCGCTAAATATGATGTTAGTTGTTCCTCTTCTGGTTCAAATAGAAAGAATAGGGGAGGACTTGGTAACGCAGATGTGAGTGGAATCTGTCATTCTTGGAGCGAAGATGGTAGATGCATATCACTGTTAAAAATACTTTTTACAAATCATTGCATCTATAACTGCAAGTATTGTGTAAACGCAAGGAGCGTCGACTCAAAGAGAGCAGCTTTTACAGTGGAGGAAGTAGTAGATCTTACAGTTAATTTTTACAAGAGAAATTACATTGAAGGACTGTTTTTATCTTCTGGAATTTTTAAATCCTGTGACTACACAATGGAAAAATTAATTGAAGTTGCAAAAAGGTTGCGCGAAGATGAAAATTTTAATGGCTATATTCACATGAAGGCAATACCAGGTGCTAGTGAATATTTAATCAAAGAACTTGGGCGATATGTGGATAGGATGAGTATAAATATTGAGCTTCCAACTGAAAAAAGCCTTGCACTTCTTGCACCAGAAAAGAAAATTGCTGAAATAACTAAGCCCATGGATTTTGTGTCAAAAACATTAAAGATAAATTTCCTTGAAAAGAAAAAATATAAAAATTTTGGGCGAAAAAACTTGTTTTTGCCAGCGGGACAAACTACGCAGATGATTGTTGGTACAGGCGACATTCACGACAGAGATATAATGATGAGGTCTCAATCTCTTTACGATGACTATTCTCTAAAAAGAGTTTATTATTCTGCCTATGTGCCAGTTCGTGAAAATTCTAATTTGCCAAAGTTTGCTACACCACTTCTGCGAGAACACAGGATTTATCAGGCAGATTTTTTGATTAGATTTTATGGTTTTCGTGCGACAGAACTTTTAAGCGAGAGAAAAAAAGATTTTGATTTAAATATGGATCCAAAAATGGATTGGGCAATTGAAAATTTTGTAGAGCCTATTGAAATAAATAAGGCGAGGGCAGATGAACTTTTAAAAATTCCAGGGTTTGGTCCAAAAACTGTGAAAAAAATTATTGAAGCACGAAGGGTCTTTGCTCTAAATTTTGAAGATTTAAAGAAGCTTAGAATTTCTACAAAAAGGGCTATAAATTTTATAACAGTTTCGGGGAAATATTATGGCAAAAAGTTTGACTCAAGGGAATCTCTTCGCTCCATAATTTTGGAGAGAGAAAATTCAGAGCAGCTCACATTTTTATAGAGAGGGAAATATGATTTATGTATATGATGGAAGTTTCCAGGGACTTCTCACAGTAATTTTTGATTCTTATAAAGTTTTGGAAGAAGTGAAAGATATTGTCAAAAAAACTGAACAAGAGGATTTTATTAATGATAGAATAAAATGTGTAACAGAAAAGGACAAGGCAGAACGTGTAAAAAATTCCATAATAAAAAATTTTTCCTATTCCTTTTACGAAAATATCTTTATGGTTTTTTCATCAAATAATGAAAAAAAGGAAATTGCCATTGCCAAGACGTTGAAAAAATTATATGTAAAGGGATTTTATTACATCGAAAGTGCCGATGATTATGTAGTTTTATTTAGAAATATTTTAAAAAGAGTTTTAGGGGAAATTCATTCATACAAGGGACTTCTTCGATTCGATGAAAAAGATGGCTTTTTATTTGCAAAATTTAGTCCAGAAAATGATATCTTGTATTATATCTTTAATCATTTTAAAAGAAGACTTGTAAAAACAAAATTTATAATTGTAGACATAAAGAGAAATCGAGGAGTAATTTACAATGGAGTTAGGGCAGAATTTTTTGATTATGAAATGAAAGAAGATTTTAAAATTGAAGACGATTATGTAGACCTTTGGCGAATTTTTTACGATGCAATTGCTATTAAGGAACGGAAAAATGAAAGGCTTAGGGTACAGAATATGCCTAAAAAATATTGGAATTACCTTCCAGAGATAAATAGACTTTGAGAAAGTTTTATGAATTTTTCATAAAGCTTTTTTTATTGTAAACTGGGTATATAAAGATTGGGGGAAGAGATGAAAAAGAATAGAATTGCAAATCTAAAGGACTATATAGAAAAAAACTATCCCAAGGCAGTTTTTGTGGAATCAAGGGAAATTGAAATGCAAAACTTTTTGCAAAGAGATTTTAAAGATGGAAGCAATAATTGTACTATTGCAAGTTTGACGAGAATTATTAGTTATTGTTTTAAGGACCTTGATAAATTTGAAATTTACAAAGAGGTTTTTAAAATTGCAAATAAAAATGGCTATTTCAAAAATATTGGCACGATTCCCTTTTTTATTTCACGCATTGCAAATACTTATTTTAGAAAAAATAATATGAATCTAAAATCAAGGGGAATTTACATGGGTAATTTTTATTCCCATGTAAAAGATGAAATAGATAATTTTCGCCCAGTTCTCATGAATCTCGGGAACGGATATTATAAAAGACATTCTTTGGTTATTTTTGGATATTCAATTTATAAATTTAAGGGTATGAAAATCAAAATTTTACATGTCTATGACGGTTGGAATAAAACTCCTTCCTATATAGATTACAATGACTTAAAAGGATTGATGAACTTTCCTATTTTTTCTTACAATATTTTTAACATTGACTTATTGTGATGAATATAATAAAGTTTAGGCCTAAAGGAAAAGGTGATGTTATGGAGAGAAATTATTTGAAATTTTTAGTGTCGGAGCTAATTTTTGTAAAAGAAGACACAATTATAAATTTAATTCCAAAGACTTATGAGAGATATAATGAGATTTTTGGCGAATTGGAAAATTATGTAGATACTTTAAATTTAAATATTAGAAAACTTAGAAGAAATATAAAATTGTTGGACAAACTTTCTCCCGTAGATGCAAAAAATAAGGCTCAAGAAGAATTTGCAAAAGAGTTTAAAGAACTTGAATTGGAAGATAAAAAAAACTTCACACGAGAAGATGAAATTATAATTACTGATGAAAAGAGAAAAGAAATTGAGGATATTTTTAGAGAAGTAATATTTTATTATAGTCCAGCTTTTTACGATTTTCCTGTGGAAGAATTTGACAGGGCAGAAGAACTTTTCAAAAATTGTGACAAAGAGGGACTTTTGAAATTTTTAAATAGAGAAAGGCCGAGAGAACTTCGCATAAGTAGCGAAAAATTGCAGTTTATGAGAGATGACCTAGAGATAGAAATCTCAATGATGTTTGACAGATTTCCACTAAATCAACTGGATATGTTAGATGATAAAGAAGCAATTGATTTTAATTTAACTAGACTAAAAAATGTTTACGAAGAGTACCAGGAGATCTATGGAGGTCTTGGTGAAGAACTAAATATAAAAATTGCAGAAAAATATTCTACCCCGTAAAAGTTTACGGGGTATTTTGCAAAGAATTTAAATTTTTTAATTATTATACGCCCTTTTTAAAAGATTATTTGTGCAATTTGTTGCCAATTTTCCAGATATTAATCCAAGAATTATTCCGGCGATTATGTCCGTTGGATAATGAACAAAGAGATACATTCTAGAGAAGGCAATGAGTGCTGCCAAAATAAGTGCGAGCACACCTTTTTTTTTGTTGTAAAAATAAATCACATATGCTGCTGCAAAAGACGATCCAGTGTGTCCTGATGGAAAAGAAAATCCCAGCGGTTCTTTTATTAAAAGATTTACATCAGATACTGTAAAAGGCCTTGGTCTTGCTATTATTGGTTTTAAAATTAGAAGACCAAAGATTGAAAAAATAATTAGCGCTAATGCTAAGGTAAAAGCCTCTCTTTTCAACTTATTATTATTCTGAAAGAGCAAATATATTGCAGCAACAATCCAAATAAATCCTCCATTGCCCAGATAAGTTATAAAAATCATGAGATAATTTAAAATTGGAGAGTAGAGAATTTGTAAAGCTTCTAAAAATTTAATTTCCATGCTATTTTGTTTTAAATTTGTATTTTATAAAATTCACAAAATTTTTCAAATTATTTTTAAGAAAAGAATCACTATGATAAACTAAGTAATAAGTTCTACTCATAGAGAAATTTAAAATTCTGTGCTTAATTATATTATCGTCATTAAAGGATGAATTTGCACCAATGGAAAGTACATCACTATTTTTTACAATATTTAAAACCATGTCTTTATTTTGACAAATAAATTTTAAATCTATTGGAATATTTTTTTCACGAAGATAACCCAAAAGTATTTTTTTAGAAACACTGTCTAAATCTCCAAATACAAATTTTTTGTTTTTTAAATCATCTGGTTCAAGTACTTTTTTGTCTTTTATTTCAGAATCTTTCGAAGAAATTATAAAAATCTCATCTTTAAAAAAGGGCTCGACTAGATTATTTTCAACTCCAGAATCTCCGTCTATTATCGCAAGGTTTACTATACCAGCATTTAATTTTTCAATTATTTTTTCACGAGAGTCAACATATACTCTTATACTAACATCGTTTTCCTTTTTTTCATACTCATCTACTATTTCAAGCAAAAATTGAGAACTAAAATTTGAACTCACACCTAGATTAATATTGTGGGCGGTAGATGAACTTTGCAAAAAAATCAAAGTGTTTTCAAATTGTTCCAATATATTTAGGGCAAAATCATAAAGCCTTAAGCCAACATCAGTTATGTACAATTTTTTAGAAACCCTATCGAATAGTCTTACATTATACTCATTTTCTATTTGTGAAATTGCATGAGAGACGGTAGGCTGCGAAATTTCTAGATTTTTAGCAGCATTTGACATATTTTTCGTCTTAACAACTTCAATAAATATTTCCAAATCCCTTATAGTCATATTAGCCTCCTTAAGCATATTTTATTATTATTTTTAATAAAAAGCAAGAAATATAGAAAAAAGGTTATAATTTTATTTATTAAACTCATTTTATATAATATTACAAATAAATGTGCTTATCAATATTAAAAAAGATTTTCAAAAAAAGAGACAGAAGATAAAAACCTCTGTCTATCAAGATTTATTTATATCATAAATTTTAATATTTTCTTGCCAAGCTTTATCATTAGCCAAATTTTCTTGGAAGATGCCTTCTTTTTTCATGTAGTCGATAAAAAACAAATTAAATTTTTCTGCACCTTGAACATTTAAGTGATGAGGATCGTAGAAATCATCTTTAGTTAATTTTATTTCGTCATAAAATTTGTTGAAGTCGATAAAGGTTGCGTCTCTTTTCTCTAAATATTTTTCAATTGTATTTATATTTTTTTTATACAAATTATAATCGTAAACGGGCGTCTTGACAAAATATAATTTTACACCATTTCTATTTGCTAGGTCTATGATTTCGTCAAAGGCCTTTAGGTTTTCCTTTAAATAATTTTTTTCATCAAAGGAAGTAATTGAATTTAAATAATTATCTTCATCTTCAAATATATTTTCTCTAAAATCTTTACTTTGACCCTTTAAAAGTACATAGCCTTTTAGGTAATCTTTGTAGGAAGTTTTGTCGAAGTTGTAATCCTCATACTTTAACTCATCCCATCTGCTATGATAGCTAATGAGGGGAAGAATGGACATTGCCTTAAACTCCTTAGGAACTTTTTTAAGGATCATTTCTAATTTATTTTTAGACATTGGCAAATAGTCTGAATAAGAATTTACGACGCTAGAATCTTCTTGAATTTTATAAATTGATGATTGTATGTCGACAAAAATCACGCTGGGATTTTTTATTCTGAGGGCTTCCTTTACATAACTTGCAGTAACTTGTAGAGGCTGTTTTTGAGACCCCAATACATAGGATTTAACACCAGTATTTTCATAAATTACAAGGGGTTCAAAGGAGCAGTAAGTATGACTTGAACCAAAAAACATCGCATTATAGTCTTCAGCTTCGTTAAAAAAGCCGCCTATTTTATTTCCCATATCCCAAGGCTTTGAAAGAGATTTTCTCATGAAAAGGCTATTTAGTTCTATGATGCCAAAAATTACTATGGCAATAAATATTATTGATTTTAAAAATTTTAGAAATTTTTTCATTTTATCACCTAGAATTGAAAATATATAAAGGCGGATTCAGAAAACTCTGGACCATATACGCCAAAAATTATTATTATAAAGATAAAGGCGAGGTAAATTAACCACCTTATTGGAAGAATTATTTTTAAAAGACCTTCACTTAAATTTATTTTGTTGTACTTTAAAATGTCGAAGATGAATAAAATAATTACACCAAAGGTTAGAGGATAAATATTTGAAATTCCAAAGGAAGTTTTTGACAATTCTCCTAATAAATCAAGGCTTTTCTCATTATTTAAAATTGCAAGTAGATATTCGTTGCCTTGGTGAATATTTTCTGCTCTAAAATAAATAAAGGCAAAGACAACTATTATAAAAGTTACAATTCTTTTAAAGGTATCTACAAAAATATTTTTATGAAGGCTTTTTTTATTAAGACCAAAAATATTTTCAAGTACATTAAAAATTCCGTGGATAAGACCCCATAGCACAAAGGAAAGTTCTGCGCCGTGCCAAAGTCCACTCACTAAAAAAACAACAATTAAATTAAAATATTTCCTCATCTTGCCCCTTCTATTTCCACCAAGGGGAATGTATAGGTAGTCCTTAAACCAAGTGGATAGAGAAATATGCCATCTTCTCCAAAACTCAGTAATGGATTTAGAAAGGAGTGGCTCCTTAAAATTATCCATTAGATCGATGCCGAGGATTTTTGCCGATCCCTTTGCCATTATAGAATAGGAATAGAAGTCGCAATAAATTTGTAGTGTAAATAAAATGCCTGAAATAATTAAAATTTCTCTTGAAAAGCTTTCATAATTTCCAAAGACTTCATTTACGAGAATTGCAGCTCTATCGGCGATAATTAATTTTAAAAACATTCCATAGGTAAATAGGATTAGACCACTAATGAGATTGTCGTAGCTAAATTTTTTTGGGCTTTTTAATTGAGGTAGTAAATTTACACTTCTCTCAATGGGTCCTGCCACAAGTTGTGGAAAGAAAGATACAAAAAGGGCGTAGTTCACGAGATTTTTTTCTGCGTGAAGGTCTTCTCTATACACGTCAATGGTGTAGCCAAGTGCCTGAAAAGTGTAAAAGGAAATCCCAACTGGAAGTAGCACATCTATTGCAATATTAAAATTACTGTCAGAAAAACTATTTATAATATTGGCAAAAAAATTAAAGTATTTAAAAATAAAGAGTATGCCCAAATTTATAAAAAAGCATAAAAAGACAGCAAGCTTCATTTTTTTTACATTTGCCCTATTTTTTTCAATATATATTCCAGTTATGTAGGTTATAAATATTGAAAGGAGCATTAGGAATGTGTATTTAACATTCCAAAAACTATAAAATGCGAGGCTTGCCAATAGCAAAAATATATTTTTAAATTTTCTTGGTAATAAGTTGTAAAAAAACACAACTATGGGCAAGAAAATCAAGTATTCAAATGAGTTAAAAAGCATAAAATCCTCCAATTACTATATAATATAGCAAAGCATGGAGGATTTCAATAATTAGATTATTGGGACACTAGGCTCATTTTGTATTCACGAGGTGTTTTACCAGTATACTTTTTAAAGGTCATAGTAAAATGAGGTTGTGAAGAAAACCCACATTCATAACTAATGTATTCTAAAGTCTTTTTATCTTCTAAAAGAAGTTTTTTTGCCTTATTAGTCTTTAATGTATTTAAATATTGGCAAAATGTAAAGCCTGTTTCTTCCTTAAAAAGTGAACAAAGGTAATTTTTGGAAAGGTGAAGTTTTTTTGCAAGATCTTCTAAATTTAACCCCGTTGCGTATTCTTTATTAATGATCTTTAGGGCATTGTCTATAATTTCATTTCTAGAAAATTCCATTTCATCAAGTAGAGAATTGGAATAAGCTTCAATCAACTGATTTGCAATATTTTTTAAAGAAGATTTATCATGGACATTTTTGATTTTTAAAGTAAAATCGTCGTGAATATTTGTGAGGTCTTTATTATAAGTAATGAGAAAGTATGTATATAAGAATGTATTTAAGTTGTCCATTTGTTTTTTAACCTTATCAAGAGACTTTGTAGTAGAATTTTTTGAAATAGCTTCAAAAATTTCTTGGGCACAATTTATGCACTCTGGCTTTGCTTTCTCTGCAATTTTAAGATAATTTGTCATAATTCCTCCTATTAATATAATTTTATTTTTTCTATAAAAACTTAACTTAATTATTTATTCATTAAAAATTTAATTTAATTATAACTCAATTGATATTAAATATCAACTAATAAAATTATTTTTATTTAAATATTTTTATTAAGGGTATAAAAATAATTTTTGAAAAAAATGGAAAGATTTTTGCAATTGCGAGAGTTTTGTTGTATTATATTCTCCTTGCAAAAATTTATTATTAAGGATAAATAAATAATTAATTGCTATATAATTTAGAAATTAAAGAGAATAAAATAAAGTTCAAAAATTATCATAATGTGGTGTCAATTTTTAATAAATAGCATATAATAAACACAGGGAGGGATTACTGTGACAATTTCAAAAAACAAGATGATTGAACTAGAAAAGAGAACAATAGAGGAGTTTAAAATTGATTCTCTTATTTTAATGGAAAATGCAGGTATGGGGATTTTTCGTGAAATTAATCAGTACGATTCCTTTACAATAATTTGCGGTAAGGGAAATAACGGCGGTGATGGACTTGTAATCGCAAGACATTTAATACTTAATGGAAAAACTGTTGAAGTCTTTGTAGTTGGAGACAAAGAAACAGAGGATTTTTCCAAAAATTTAGAGATTATAAAAAAACTTACAGATGTAAAATACATTGAAGGCGATAATTTTAATGAATTAATTGAATCTATTGAAGTAAATGAAATTACTGTGGATGCAATTTTTGGCACAGGACTTAATAGAAAATTAAATAAATTCTACAGAAGTTTAATTGATATTATAAATATTCATGGAAATTATATAATTGGCGTGGATATACCTTCTGGAATGGATGCAGATACAGGTGAAGAATATGGAAATTGTGTGGCTTGCAATGTTACCTATGCAATATCTGATATAAAAAAGGGAGAGCTTTTAAATAGCAATGTGGGAGAGCTTAAAAAAGTATATATTGGAATTGTGAGGTACAAAGATGAGTAAAAAAATCAGCAGAAATATAAATTTGACAGAAGGCTCTATTGCAGAGGGACTTATAAAATTTGCAATTCCCCTTCTTCTTACAAATTTTTTGCAACAATTATATAATACAGCAGACCTTATGATTGTAGGAAGATTTGCAGGGAAAAACCCTATGGCAGCAGTTGGTGCAACGGGACCAGTTTCAAATCTATTAATTGGACTTTTTTTAGGGCTTACTACTGGTGCGTCTGTAATAATATCCCTTTATTATGGCTCAAATGATAGGGATGGATTAAAAAAATCTGTTGGCGTTTCTTATTTTCTTGGACTAATGTCAGGGCTTTTTATAACAATTTTTGGTTATTTCACGACGCCCTTCTTTCTTAGGATAATGGACACGCCGCAAGAGATTTTTAGGGATGCAATAATTTACATGAGAGTTTTCTTTTTGGGAACTATTCCAATTCTGATTTACAACATGGGTGCATCTATTTTAAGGGCAACAGGCGACTCAAAGAGACCTTTTAACTTTCTATGCGTTTCTGCCGTTGTAAATATTGTTCTCGACTTAATTTTAGTAGGATGGCTTCAAATGTCTGTACTAGGTGCTGGTATTGCAACTCTTGCATCACAAGTAGCATCAGCAGCTCTTGTTACTTATTCACTTTTAAAAACAGATGGCTCTTACAAACTTAGAAAAGAAGAAATAAAACTTCACAAGTTTGAAGCAAAGAGAATTTTTGAAGTTGGAATACCGACGGGAGTTCAAACAGCACTTTTATCCTTTACAAATGTAATTTTTCAAGCAAAGATAAACTCCTTTGGCCCCGATGCCATTGCAGGTGTTGCAGCAGAAGGAAGGATCGATGGATTTTTATTTATGTCACTTCAAGCAATTGCCCTTGCAGCGACAACTTTTTCGGGACAAAATTTTGGTGCAAAAAAATACGAAAGGCTCCGAGAGGGGATTAAAGTTTCGCTTTTGATTGTATTTGGAATTTCCGCAGTTTTATCAGTAATTGCCGTTGCCTTTGCAGAAGAGCTTATTGCAATATTTAATTCTGATCCAAAGGTAGTTGGATATGGTTCCGATTTTTTGAGGATAATAAGTCTTGGAATTTGGTCCTTTGGACTTTCAGAAACTATTTCTGGATTTATTAGGGGAAGCGGAAACGCAATGGGACCAATGATTATTTCTCTTTTGACAATTTGTATTTTTAGATTAGTGGTAGTTTACT
Source organism: Peptoniphilus faecalis (assembly GCF_012976305.1). Lineage (GTDB taxonomy): Bacteria > Bacillota > Clostridia > Tissierellales > Peptoniphilaceae > Peptoniphilus_A > Peptoniphilus_A faecalis. The sequence continues at coordinate 114,917 of NZ_JABDSR010000005.1, read as the reverse complement.
TTGCAATGCCAATATTTAATTCCATAAGAGTAATAAGTATAATTTATCCAGTTTCATATTTTGTAAACTTTCTTCTCATGGTAATTTACTATAAATTTGGAAAATGGAGAAAAAATATCATTATGTAAAATAATTGGCACTCAAAGGTGCCTTTTTAATTGCAATGAAGAGAATATTTATTGTAAACTATAATTATTATATACAAAGTAGTGATATTATGAAAAGGAAAAGTATTTTTTTAATATTTATTTTAGTTGCCTTGATTTTTTTGGGAGTAAATAATTTTAAACGCTATCCAAAGAAAATTGTAGCAGAAGTGCTTTACACCATTGATGACAGAATTTTTGCCTTTGCAGATGACTATATCGAAGATTTTGGCATAAGTGATATTTTTGAAAAAGTTAAGAGCTCGGGAGATTATGGTATAAGGTTGAGTAGCCTTAAAGAAAATGGCGATAAATTAAATATTATAAATTTTCAGAGTGTGACAAATAAATCCCTGTACTTTCTTGAAAGAAAAGAAGAAGATAAGAAGACAAAGACAGTGGGCGAAAAAATTGTAAATAGCGATGTCTATCTTTATAGAGATGAAATTTCCGATCTTCCTCTTTATATTGACAGAAATACAATGTTAAATTTATCTCAGGACTCCAATGTCTTAGGAGATCTTGGCTATGACATAAATAATAAAAAATTATTTTTGCCGCCAGTTTCTTTTTCTGAAAAAAACTCAGAACTAAAAAAATATGTAAAAAAAGAGTGGACGAGAATAATTAGAAAAACTAATGTAAAAAACATTTCAACAAATATATATGAAATTAAAGTAAAGTCCTTGGACCTTGAGAAACTTATGAATAAAGTTGAAGAATTTTATCGGGAAGAAAATTACTTTCCCTTTACGATTTTAAGTGAAGTTCTAAAAAAAGAATTTTTAAATATTTACGGCGACTTAGAAAAACAAGATGTAATAGTTTTTTACATGGAAACAGACGATGACAAAAATCTTTTAAAACTTCAGTCCGATGACGGAAAGTATATGCTAAAAATAAAAAAGGATTTTGAACTAAAAGTTCCTCACAGACATATTTTCATTGAGCACGAAGAAAATGAAAATTTGAAAACAATTAAGGGAAAGATAAATCAAAGAAACTTTAGGATGAGTTATTATCCAAAGGAGAAAAACCTCATCTATCACGATGAATTTATGCATATTAATGCAAGGTTTTATAACTTAATAAAGTCAAAAAAGTTTAAGGTAATAGCAGATATAGATGGAAGCGAGATAAAAAAAGTAAATTTTAATTTCTATACTACTCCAAATAAAATTGAAAAGGAAAAAAAATATATAGAAATTTTAAAATTAAGCGAGAAAGATTGGAAGAATTTAATAAAAGGAGCAAGTAATGAAAAATGATTTTAACAACAAGAGTAAATTAATATTTAGAATTTTATTTGACTCCCTAATTGTAGGAACTTTTGCAGGACTTTTTTCAGTTTTATATAGATTTGTAATAATGAAAATGGATTTTTATAGAAAAATCTTATACAGTGAATTAAAATTAAAATCAATTTTAATTTTAATTGTCCTTGCAATAATAATTTCCTTTGTAATTTATAAATTATTAAATTGGGTGCCTCTATCTGGAGGAAGTGGAATTCCACAAATCCGAGGCGAAATACTAGGCAAATTTAAAATGGATGAAGTGCCAACGCTTATATCAAAAATTGTAGGTGGAGGATTGGGCAACCTCATGGGCTTTTCTCTTGGAAGAGAAGGTCCATCAATACAAATGGGCGGTGCAGCGGCAAAATTTATTGGAAGGGCAATAAAAAGACCGCCAGATGAAATAAAGTACATGATTACAGCAGGAGCAGCAGCAGGGCTTGCAGCAGCCTTTAACGCACCAATGGCAGGTTGTATCTTTGCGATAGAAGAACTTCATAAATCCTATTCAAAATTTGTTCTCTTGCCATCCTTTATAGCATCAATAGTTGCCAATTATGTTTCCTTTGTAATAATGGGAGCCGAGACATCTTTTTCTTTCTTTGTTTCTGAATCTTTACCTATGAAACTTATTTGGGTGGCGATTTTAATTGGAATATTAACAGGACTAGTTGGTGGAGTTTATAATTATTTAATTACAAAATTTCAAGATCTTTTTAAGAAAATAAATTCAAAAATTTTAAAGTATGGATTATTAATGAGCGTTACAATTATAATTGGATTTATCTTTTTTGAAGGAACGGGAGGCGGCCATGGACTCCTAGAAAAAATGGCAAGAGGACAATTTCCAATAAAATATATCTTGGCAATACTTTTAGTAAAGTTATTTTACACAACATTTTGCTACGGCTCGGGAGTACAGGGAGGTATCTTTTTGCCAGTACTTGTAATTGGAGGATCTTGTGGAGCACTTATTTTTTCAATATTACAAAATAATTTTGGACTAGAAGAATATTATGTAAATTTTATAATCCTTGGCATGAGTGGCATACTAGCATCGGTGGTTAGAAGTCCCATACTTTCAGTTATTTTAGTGTCGGAAATGACTTCAACTTTTGAACATTTAATAGCTCTTTCCATAGTTGTAATGGTTTCCTATTATGTGGCAGAAATTTTAAAAGTTGCCCCAATTTATGACACCCTTTTCGAAAGACAACTAAGGGACAAAAACCTACTTAGTCCAAAGGAAAGAGAGCTTGGCGATTATTCGATTTTCGAGTACACAATAACAGATGGATTAAAATTTGCAGGAAAGACTTTGCGAGATATAAATTTTCCAAGGCATATAATAATAATGTCAATAGAAAGAGAAGGAGTTGAAATAGTTCCAACAGCAGATGATATCATACTTTATGGAGATAAAATAACAGTGTTAATAAAAGCTGAAGACGCCTTAGAGATAGATAAATTTTTTAAAAATGAATGAAATAAAAAAAACTAGAGTTGAAACCAATTCTAGTTTTTTTGAACTATAAAACTTTGTGATTATAAGCTTTCCAAATATTTTTTTACCTGTGGACCTACAAAGGCTTTATCATCTTTTAAAAGTATTGGTCTTTTTACTAGCATGCCATCTGTTGAAAGTAATTCTAATATTTCCTCTTCTGTCATTTCATTTTTCTTGTCCTTTAGTCCAAATTCCCTATATTTCATACCACTTGTATTAAAGAGTTTTAGAACATCAATATTTGCCCTTTTCATTATTTTTTTAAGCTCATCTACTGACAAGAGCTCCTTGTCAATTTCTCTGTATTCATAGGAAATATTTTTTTCTTTTAATAATTTTTCTATATTTTTACAAGTGCTGCATTTTTTATATCCGATTAATATATTCATTTTACGCCTCCTCAATTTAAAAACATTATACTACAGAAATTTATAAAAAAATTAAAAAAATTTTTATAAAAAGTGTTTAAAAATAAAAATACGTGGTATAATATTAGTACCAAATAAGATTATCGTATTAAAGTAAAAAATAAATAAAAATAAAATCTTATTTGGAGAAACTTGACAATTCCATCCAAAATTTGAAAAATGTTTTTGATTTTGTTAAATTTACGAGTTTTGACTTAAAAGGTCAAGGCTTTTATATAAATCGAATAGTTTTTAATAGACGTTTAATGTATAAAATGATGGTAAATAGTTTGTTTTGATATTACTCTTAGTTTTTATATGATGAGGTACACAGGCTTAGAGTTGGGACTGTGAGAATATCAATTTGTATAGGGCTTAGGTAAAATAAGAATATAGGTGATAAGACGTGATTGAACCAAAAAGTTTAAATTGGATGGAATTGGATATTTAAAAAGAATGTCATTTTGTAAAGTAATTTGACATTCTTTTTTTGTGCATTTTATTTTTAAGTAGCTTAAAGTAATCTTTTATAAATCTTTTTCTAAATAGTTAAAAAGTTGGTACAAGAGATTTTATTCAAAAAATCGCCACGAAATCGTGACGATTAATTTATTTATCTAAAATTTTTGCGGCCATTTCTTTTCCAAAGTCGATTAACTTCTTAATTTCTTCATCGGTTGCTGAACCTTGAATTTCAAGTTGTGTGTCGAGCACATCGTAATTTCCATCTTCCATATATTTCTTTAGAGTTTTAAGTGCTCCACCAGACCAGGAATAGGATCCAAAAATTCCCCAATAATTATTTTTCATCCTTTGATGAGAAACCTCTGTCAATAGATAATTCATTGGCGGGAACAAGTTATTGTCGTAGGAACATGAGCCAAGGATTACGCCCTTGTATCTCCAAATATCTGATAGTAGATAGGAGAAGGAAGTCTTTGTTATGTCGCGAATTTTAATATTTGTAAGTCCACCTTCAGAAAGTCCCCTTGCGACAGCTTCTGCCATTGTTTCTGTATTTCCATACATAGATCCATAGATTACTACGCAACCGTCAATTGTTTCTTGTTTTGCAAGGGATGTGTAGATGTCGATTATTTTTTTAGGGTTCTCTCTCCAAATTGGTCCGTGATCTGGACAAATTAGTTCGACGTCAAGAACAGCTAATTTTTTTAGAGCTTTAAGTGCTTGTGTCGCATATTTGCCAACGATATTTATGAAATATCTAGTAGTTTCTTCAAGGTAATTGTCGTTGTAGTCAATTCGATCATCAAAAATACCGCCGTCAAGAGTTCCAAAGCCGCCAAAAATATCTTGTGAGAAAAGCGTCTTTGTAGTTTCTTCATAGGCTACCATGGATTCAGGCCAGTGAACCATAGGAGTCATGTAGAAAGTAAATTTTCTATTTCCAAGTTCAATTGTTTCGCCTTCCTTTACTTCTACGATATTGTCTGTAACTTCATAGAAATTATTTAACATGGCGACAGCTTTTTTATTTGTAACGAGTTTTGCTTCTGGATAAATGTCCAATATTGATTTAAGAGAAGATGTGTGGTCTGGTTCCATGTGATTGATTATTATATAATCAATTTTTTCGCCTTCGCCGACTATTTCATTTATTTTTTGGATATAATCATCGACTGTGTTAACTTTTACTAGGTCAAAAAGTACATTTTTTTCACCCTTAACTAGATATGAATTATATGCAACACCCTTTGGAAGAGGCCACATTCCTTCAAATAATTCTGTTTGTCGATCATTTGTACCTATATAATAAATATCATTTTTAATAGGAACTGACAATAAATTTTTCATAATTCCTCCTATATTTAAAGTTTTATTTTAAGTTCAACAGGACAGTGATCCGATCCCATAATTTCTTGATGAATTTTTGCGTCTACTAAATTTTTCTCAAGGTCATCTGAAACTACGAAGTAATCTATTCTCCATCCAATATTTCGTTCTCTTGACTTTGCAAAATAACTCCACCATGAATATTCATCTATAAGTTCTGGATAAAAATATCTAAAAGTGTCGATGTATCCATTATCCAAGAGTTCTGTGAATTTATTTCTCTCTTCATCAGTAAAACCTGCAGATCTTCTGTTAGTAGATGGATTTGCTAGGTCGATTTCTTTGTGAGCGACATTTAAATCGCCACACAAAATTACACCTTTTTTTGATTTTAAAGCATTTAGATAAGTTCTAAAGTCGTCTTCCCAAACTTGTCTATAATCAAGCCTTTCTAATTTTCTCTTTGAATTAGGTGTATAACAAGTTACAAAGTAAAAATTTTCAAACTCTAGTGTTATAACCCGTCCTTCGTTGTCATGCTCTTCTGATCCAATTCCATAATATACATTAATAGGTTCTTTCTTAGAGAAAATTGCCGTACCCGAGTAACCTTTTTTCTCTGCATAATTATAAAATTCGTAGTAACCAGGAAGGTCCATTTCAATTTGACCCTCTTGAAGTTTTATCTCTTGAAGTGCAAATATATCGGCGTCAACTTCGTTGAAGTAATCCATAAACCCCTTTTTAATGACAGCTCTAAGTCCATTTACATTCCAAGAAATCATTTTAAATTCCTGCATATATCCTCCTAATAAAATTCCAAAAAGTTATGTCTTTTGCCTTTTTCTTTGAAACCTAAGATTTGTTCCATATTTACATTTTCAGTAGCACGAAGAATATTTATGTCGACATTTTTGTTTTCTTTTTTAAGCTCTTCGATTAAGTCATTTATAAAAAATCTCTTGTTGCCAGATTTTTTCTTTGTAACAGTGCAGGCACAATCAAGTGCAGATAATCCAGTGGATTTCATAAAGCGGATGATTGCTTCCTCTCGAACTAGATACATTGGTCTAATAAGTTCAAGACCTTCAAAATTTTGCGATTTTAATTTTGGCATCATAGTTTTAAAATCGCCGGCATAAATAATATTTAAAAGAACTGTTTGGATGACATCGTCAAAGTGATGACCAAGAGCAAGTTTATTGCATCCCAGTTCTTTCGCCCTATTGTATAAATTTCCACGGCGCATTCTTGCACACATATAACAAGGAGAACCGCCTTCAGACATTTTTTCTGCAACAGAAAAAACATCGGAGTTGTGAATCTTAACTGGTATACCGAGTTTTTCACAATTGAACTCAAGTCTTTCTCTATTTTCGGGGAGATAACCAGGATCCATTGTTATAAATTCAAGTTCAAAGGGCACTTTATTATGCCTTTTTAATTCTTGCAATAATTTCGCAAGAGTGAGGGAATCCTTCCCGCCAGAAATTGCAACAGCAATTTTGTCGCCAGGACTAATTAGTTCATATTTATTTACACCTTGTACAAATTTTTTGTAAATATCTCTTCTATATGTTTTTATAAGGGACCTTTCTATGTCCACAGTGCTTTTTATTGCTTCCAAAAAATTTCACCTTTACCAATCTATTCTCATTATAGCACAGTTATTTTCTAAATTTAACTAAATACAATTTGTAAAGGCGCTAAAATATTTTTGTACCGCCTAAACTTTTGCTTAAAGATTATAACACAATGAGTTTTTAAAAATAAAAATCTTTTAAAAATAAAAATCTTTTATAATTTGTGACAATTCTAAAGAGCATTAATTATCAAAAACCTTCGCAATGTGATATAATTTACTTAATTTAAATTAAATACGCTAAAAAATCAAGCGCATTATATGTAGATAAAAAGGAAGTATAAAATGGTAAATTATAATGTTAAAAAAAATTTCACGCTTCTTGTGGATTTTTATGAATTAACAATGGCAAATGGATTTTTTAAAGAAGGAATGAGAGATAAGACTGTAATCTTCGATATGTTTTTTAGAGAAGTGCCTGATAACGGTGAATACACTATTATTGCTGGGCTAGAACAATTGATCGAATATATGGAAAATCTTCACTTCTTTGAAGAGGACATAGAGTTTTTGAGAAAGAAAAATATTTTTGACGAAGAATTTTTAGAATATTTAAGAGATTTCAAATTTGAATGTGATGTGTGGGCAATGCCAGAAGGGACTTTAGCCTTTCCCGGTGAACCCCTTGTTACAGTAAGAGGGCCTGCAATTCAAGCACAAATGTTAGAAACTATGATACTTCTAACTTTAAATCATCAATCAATGATAGCCACAAAGGCCTCAAGAATTGTAAAACAAGCAAAGGGAAGACCCGTTGTTGAATTTGGCTCAAGGAGAGCACAGGGATATTCTGCTGCAAATTTAGGGGCAAGAGCTGCATATATTGGGGGATGTGCAGGGACTGCCAACACATTATCTGACAAAATGTTTGGCGTGCCAGCTCTTGGCACAATGGCACATTCTTGGATTCAGATGTTTGACACAGAACTTGAAGCCTTTAGGGCCTTTGCAAGAGTTTATCCAGACAATTGTCTTTTATTAGTAGATACTTATGACACTCTTAAAGAAGGAGTGCCAAATGCAATAAAAGTTTTTGATGAAGAAGTTGTTCCTCGTGGATTTAGACCAAAGGGCATAAGAATCGATTCAGGGGATATAACATATATATCAAATAAAGCGAGAAAAATGCTTGATGACGCAGGTTATCAAGATGTGCAAATTATGGCGTCAAACTCACTTGACGAATACACAATAAGGACTATTTTACATCAAGGAGCAAAACTCGATTCCTTTGGAGTTGGCGAAAGACTTATTACATCAAAATCATCTCCAGTTTTTGGTGGTGTCTATAAATTAGTTGCAACTGTCGATGAAGATGGAAAAATTACTCCAAAGATAAAAATTTCTGAAAATGTTACAAAAATTACTACTCCAGGGTTTAAAGAACTTTATAGATTTTACGAAAATGAAACGGGGAAGGCAATGGCAGATGTAGTTGCATTAAGAGATGAAGAAATACCAAAAGACAATTATGAAATTTTCCATCCAATTTACACTTGGAAGAGAAAAACTCTCACAAATTACACTGCCAAAAAAGTTCTCGTACAAATATACGACAAAGGCAAACTTGTCTACAAACTTCCAAGTCTTGAAGAAATAAAGAAGAAGGCAGAGAGGGAACTAGACACATTGTGGGAAGAAACTAAGAGACTAGACAATCCAAATGAATACATCGTGGATTTATCAGAAAAACTTTGGAAGGTTAAGGACGATTTATTAAAGAAACACGGTAAAAATTAAAAATAAAATTAGAAGGGGAGAAATATGCAGTACTATGGAAATGTTTTTAGACCGCCAAGTGAGGCGAGGTCACTAATTATTCAGGCGACTGTGGGATGTTCTCACAACAATTGTACATTTTGTTATATGTATAAAGATGACGACTTTAGGATAAGATCTCTTGAAGATATTAAAAAGGATTTAGTTGAAATGAGCTCTTACAGAGATTATTTTGAAAGAATCTTCTTGGCTGATGGAGATGCACTTGTTTTGAAGACAGAAGATTTAATTGAAATTTTAAGAACTATAAAAAAATATTATCCCAATGTAAATAGAGTTTCATCTTATGCGACTGCTCAAGACATTAATAGGAAGTCCCTTGATGAATTAAAAAGGCTTCGTGAAGAAGGACTTGAAATGTTATACATTGGATTTGAAACTGGGGATGAAGAACTTCTAAAAGAAATTAAAAAGGGCATCACCTATGAAGAGTACGTAACTGCAATGAAAAAAGCAAAGGAAGCGGGATTTAAGACTTCTGTTACTATTATTGCAGGATTAGGTGGAGTTGAAGGAATGGAAAAAAATGCAGTGGGAACTGCAAAACTTGTATCAGAAACTAAGCCAGATTTCTTGGGATACCTCACTATGAGAATTTATAAGAATACTCCACTTTACTCAGATTATATTTCTGGCAAATTTAAAATGCCCGATGCTGGCGAAATATTAGAAGAGATGAAAATATTTTTGGAACATGTTGATTCAGAAGGAACAGTCTTTAGGTCTAATCATGCATCAAATTATGTTCTTTTAGCAGGAAATTTAAACGAAGACAGGCTAGATCTCATTAAGGCGATAGAAAAAACTTTGAAAAAGAAAAATTTTAGACCTGATGTATTGAGAGGTTTTTAAATTGAGTAAAAAAGATTTAAAAAATAATGAAGATTCAAAAAAAATAGACGATTTAAAATTAAAAGAAATTTCAAAGCACCAAAATAGCGGTGTAATTTCCTTTACAAAGGAAGAGGAAGACAAAAAATCTCTTGCTGTAAATCCCATTAGATATTTGCTTCCACTAGATTATGGCAAAGCTCCTTTAAAAGAAGAAAATATTGAAATCAACTTAAAGGAAAAGGAAAAACCAGATGACAAGGGTTTTGAAATAATTATGGAAATAAATCCAAATATCTATGAAGATAAAAAGAAAAAAAATAAAAGGAAAAGCAATTTGCCAATGCTTTATAATCAAGAAGAAATTAAAGAAGAAACCCTTGGAATTCTCGACGATTACAGAGAGATTTTCTCTAGACAAATGAAATTGGCACTTAATTTTTCTGAAATCTACATCAATAGTATGCTTGATATGCAAAAATCTTTTTTTGAAGATTATTTTGACTTTTTAGATAGCCTTTCAAAAAAATAAGGAGGATTATGGAAGAAAAAAGAGAAACAAGAGAAAGTGGAAATAGTCCACTAAGGAAATTGTCCTTTAAAAATGAAGTTTATAAAAAGATTTTTTTAACGGGACTAGCACTACTATTCATTGCCTATTTATTTTTAAATAGCAAAAGTATATTCACGGGTTTTGGCATATTACTTGGAATAATGACACCTTTCATACTAGGTGGAGTCATTGCCTTTATAATGAAAATACCTCTAAACTTTTTTGAGAGAAAAGTTTTTAGCAAAATAAAAAATAAAAAAATAGAAAAGCATAAGAGGACAATTTCCATAGCTCTATCCTTTATATTTATTATACTAGTAATATTTATAATAATGGCAATAATTGTACCTCAACTAATTAAATCCTTTGACGGAATTAGGAAATCACTGCCAAGCTTTTTACAAATGGCAATTGACAAGACTAGAGAAATTCCCTATCTAAGTAATTATTCAGACAAACTGCAAAGTGAGTATGATAATTTAAGCTGGAATGAAATATTTAACAGAATTAAGGACTTTGTAACATCGAAGGAAAAGTCATCAAATATAATTAATAGTGCAATTTCAACTGCATCAAGCATATTAGGCGGACTTGTATCCTTTATGCTTGCCCTTATAACATCAATTTATATTTTGGCTGACAAGGAAAGACTTGGATATCAAGCTACAAGGATTTGCTATTCCTTCTTTAACAATAGAGTTGCAAATAAAATAATTCATGTAATGCACCTTCTTCACGAAAACTTTTTTGGATTTATAAGAGGACAACTTACAGTAGCGACTTTTATAGGAATTGCAACCTTTGTATCATGCTTTATAATTGGAGTTCCCAATGCAGCAACCCTTGGAGTTATAATTGGAGTTACAGATCTCATTCCAATAATTGGACCTTTTTTGGGCGGAGCCATGGGCTTTGTAATGACAGTAATAGAAAACCCTACAAAGGGAATTGCCTTTATAGTTTTAATTTTGATTCTTCAACAAATTGAATCTAATTTAGTATACCCAAAGATAGTTGGAAACAAAGTAGGACTTCCATCACTTTGGACATTATTTGCAATTACAGTTGGTGGTTCTCTATTTGGAGTAGTGGGAATGTGGGTATTTATACCATTAGCATCTACTCTTTATGAACTGATGAGAGAATATACTGAATATAAAATTAAGGAAAAAAATTTAGATATTAGAATAAAAAAAGTTTAAAAAATGGCTAGATATAAAAATATTTAGCCATTTTTTAGTATATTATTTTTTATAATATTATCCTTTACTTACTATCATGTTCTGCGTCCATAATATCGCCTTCACAGAACAAGTAAGTTCTCATTTGTTCGTCCCAACCTTCTTGGTTTCTTCGCAACCATTCAAGTGTCATCATTGCGTGTTCCATTTCTTCTTTTGCATTGTGCCACATTATTTCCTTTAATTCTTTATCTTCAGAAAGAGAAACTCTTTGGTAGTACCAGTCAACTGCTTCAATTTCTTCTTTTAATGAATTGATTGCTCTAATAATATCCCTTGATTTTTTTGTCAATTCTTCTGCTGGTTCATGATAATCGTTAGCCATAATATCCTCCTTAAAACAAAAAATATACTTACAAGACTATTATAACATTTATGTACAAAAGGTCAAAATGAGTAATTTTTGAAATATCATTATTTAGGGTATAATAAAATAAGTAAAAAGGAGAGGTTAGAATGATAGAATTTAAAAATGTCAGTAAAATCTATCCTGGCAATCAGGTTGCAGCTGAAAATATAAATTTAAAATTTAAGGATGGCGAATTTATATGCTTTATTGGAGCCAGTGGATCGGGGAAGACTACTTGCATGAGAATGATCAACAGAATGAATGACATAACTAGTGGAGATATCTTGATAAATGGAGTTAGCATAAAAAACATGGATCCAGTTGATCTTAGAAGGAAAATTGGATATGTAATTCAACAAATTGGACTACTCCCGCATATGACAGTCTACGATAACATAGTCCTCGTGCCAAGACTTTTAAAGTGGGACGAAGACAAACTTAGACCAATAGCAGAAAACTTAATCGAAAAAGTAGACTTGCCCTTATCTTATTTAGATAAATATCCATCGGAACTATCTGGAGGACAACAACAAAGAATAGGAGTAATAAGAGCTCTTGCAGCAGATCAAGATATTATATTAATGGACGAGCCCTTTGGCGCACTTGATCCAATAACTAGAGATGCTTTGCAAAAACTTGTAAAGAGACTTCAAAAAGAAATGGGAAAGACCATAGTATTTGTTTCTCACGATATGGACGAGGCGCTGTCCCTTGCAGATAGAATTGTAATCATGAGAAAGGGACATGTGGAACAATTTGACACGCCAGAAAATATTTTAAAAAATCCAAAGAGCAAGTACGTGGAAGATATGCTTGGAGAAGAAAAGTTAAACGAAGCAAAAACATCTTACAGAACAGTAGAAACAATAATGTTAAAAGATCCAGTTTCACTTTCTAGCGATAGGTCTACTTACGATGCCCTTGCCCTTATGAGAAAGAGAAGAGTAGATACAATTTTTGTAACTGACGAAGAAAGCCATCTTCTTGGAGCAGTTGGAATGTTTGACATAGGAAGATTTGGTAAAAAAATAAAGTCCCTTAATGAAGTAATGGAAAAAGTTCACGCAATAAGAGAAGACACAGTTATTATGAATGCCATAAGAGATATTTATAACCTGGATATAAAAAACCTTCCAGTAGTGGATATAGAAAACAAACTCGTTGGTCTAGTAACTAGAGCTTCCGTAGTAGATACAATTTACACGAACCTTTGGGAAAATGAAGATGGCGAAGAAAGTGAAGAAATTTTTGAAGACGACAACTTGTCAGAACTTATGAAAGACGCATCAGGAGAGGCATCTAAAAAGATAGGTGAAGATAATGATTGATTTTTTACTTGCTAATAGTGGAGAAATTTTATCAAAATCAATGGAACATCTTTTTATTGCAGCCATTTCACTATTTTTTGGAGTTTTAATTGCAGTTCCACTGGGAATATTTTTAACTCGCTCAAAGACTACGGCAAAAATTGTAATGGCAATTGCATCAGTACTCCAAACTGTACCTTCCTTTGCACTATTGGCACTTATGATTCCAATTTTTGGAGTTGGCAAAAAACCTGCCATAGTTTCCCTTTTTATCTATTCTTTACTTCCAATTTTGAGAAATACTTATCTAGGAATAGCAGGAGTTAACGACAAATTAATTGACGCAGCCAAGGGCATGGGTATGACGAGGTCGCAAATTCTTCTGAAGGTTCAAATACCAATGGCTATGCCAGTAATTATGAGTGGTATAAGACTTTCTGCTATTTATGTACTTGCATGGACAACTCTAGCATCCTATGTTGGAGCAGGAGGACTAGGAGATTTTATATTTAATGGACTTACAAATGCAATAATGCCAATGGTTGTATGGGGAACAATTCCCGTAACATTAATGGCTATAATCGTTGATTTCTTCTTTGGAATTTTGGAAGACAAGCTTTCACCTAACAAGACAAGTGAGGTGGCATGATGAAAAAATTTAAAAAATTAATTTTAATTTTTGCGATGGCTTCCATATTTTTGACATCTTGCACATTACCAGGCATTGGTGGAAACACAAAAACAAATGTAGTTGTTGCCACTGGGTCGAATACTGAAAGACAAATATTGGGAGAAATGGTTAAGCAAATGATAGAACATCACACAGACCTTAATGTTTCACTAATAACAAATTTATCATCATCAGTCTTAAATCACATAGCCATGTTAAAAGGAGATGTCAATGTAGTTGGTGCCATGTACACAGGTACCGCACTTAGTGGCGAACTTGGCATGAAACCAATAAGAGATCCAAAAGAAGCACAAGAAGTTGTAATGAAGGAATATTATAAAAGGTGGAATAGATTTTGGTATCCATCCTTTGGCTTTGACAACACATATGCCTTTATGGTTACTAAAAAATTTGCAGAAGAAAATAATCTTAAAAAAGTTTCAGATTTAGAAAAACTAAAGGACAAAGTTAGCGTTGGAGTTGACACCGCTTGGATAAAGAGAGAAGGCGATGGATATAAAGCCTTTCAAGAAACTTATGGCTATGGATTTAAAAGTGTCTACCCAATGGATATTGGACTCGTATATACAGCACTTGCCAGTGGCGAAATGGATGTAGTCCTTGGATACTCAACTGACGGAAAAATTTCATCTTACGACTTAGTAATATTAGAAGATGACAAAAGACTTTTCCCACCCTATGACGCATCGCCCATTGCATCGGAAGAAATTGTGGAAAAATATCCAGAAGCAGAAATTGCAATAATGAAACTAGTGGGACAAGTCTCATCAAAAACTATGCAGGAATTAAATAGACAAGCAGATGAAGACTTAATTGAACCGGCAAAGGTAGCAGAAAACTTTTTGAAAAAAAATAATTATTTTGAAGATGTAAAAGTCGACAAAAATAAGTTACAAGAGTATAAAACTTTTGTGGAAGGAGGAAAAAATGTCTGAGGTAATAATGTACTACGCACAAAATTCAAGCTATGTTTTTGAGCAATTTATTAGGCACTTTTTAATTTCCCTTTATGGAGTTTTATTTGCATCAATAATTGCAATACCTCTTGGATTTTTTGTGGCGAGAAAAAGAAAACTTTCAAGGCTTACAATTAGCATTGCCAATGTAATGCAGACCATACCTTCCCTTGCAATGCTTGCCATACTCATGTTTTTAATAGGAACGGGGCCAAATACAGTGGTCTTTGCCGTATTTCTATACGCAATTCTTCCCATATTAAAAAACACAGTTTCTGGCATAAATTCTGTAACGCCAGAACTTGTTGACGCAGCAATGGGTATGGGCATGACAAGAATTCAACTAATGACAAAAGTTGAATTGCCCCTTGCAATTTCAATTATAATGGGCGGCATTAGAAATGCACTAGTCCTTGCCATAGGAGTAACAGCAGTGGGAACCTTCATAGGTGCAGGAGGACTTGGCGATATAATAACAAGAGGAATAACTGTTGCCAATGGAAGCCCGATAATAATTGCAGGAGCAATACCAACGGCACTAATGGCAGTATTGGCAGACTTTATACTTGGAATAATAGAAAATAAGCTAACGCCAAGAACCTTTACAAAAGTTTGATTTAATTTGATAAAAAGTAAACAGTAAAGCAAAGTTTACAATTAGCTTAAATTAATAAAAAAATTTTATAAATAAGATTATTTAAAGTGAAAGATACAATTTAATAGCAAAATAAAAAACTCAGAGCGTCAATAGTTCTGAGTTTTTGTTTGCAAAAAAGGCAGTTTAAATTGAAAAAAAATACTTCTATATAATTTATAAAACTATTTATCCTTATTTTTACTTTTTCCTTTTACTAAATTTATTGAGTTGTACCAATTTGCTTTTAAACAAAGCTTAGCCAATTCCAAATCTCTTTTTTTAAGAGCTTCTATTAAAGCCTTGTGCTCTCCAAAAGTATTTGACTTGCCGTCGTTGTCTTTAAAAAAAGAAAGCTCAACTCGTTGAATTTTCTTTTTAAGAGGGTGGATAATAGAAGGTAATTCTGGATTCTTTGACAAGTAAATAAAGCTGTCGTGAAATTCATTGTCGTAATTTAAAAGTTCCATTGTGTCGAGATTCTTAAAAGCAAGATCTAATTTTGCATTTATTTTTTGAAGGGCATTAATAAAGTCATCGTCAATTTTATCAAAAGCTTGTTCAAGTGCGAGCATCTCCAAACTAGCTACCACTGAATAAGTATAAAAGGAGGCATCTAAATCAATGGGTGCGACAATTGTCCAACGATTAGCTTTTGAAAGTATTAGTCCTTCATTTTCTAATTTTAGAATGGCTTCCCTAACAGGAGTTCTGCTTATTCCAAGCTTCTCTGAAAGATCATTTATATTTATTTTTGTTTCAGGCTCCAAATAACCTGTTATTATCCAGTTAGAAAGAGTATCATAAACTTCATCCTTAATAAAAGTTCTATTTATTTTTTCATTTCTCCTATTTTCTAATAGCATATTTTACATTAAAACCTCGTTTTCATTATTAATTTAAAGTATATCATAAAATAATTATAAAAAGTAGTGTTGAAAAAAGGGGTTGACAAAAAAAGGTTTGCAATGTATTATGTGATATATCACACAACACTAAAAATTATATTCAAATATTTATAAAAAGGGGAGTCTATGAAATTAGAAATTTTTACTAAAGAACAAAAAGATAAAAAGGAAAGATATGATTTAAGCTTTTTAAATAAAGATGTAGCGATAGAAGTTCATAATTATCACAATAACTTTCCCATGTATGAAGAAACGCCTTTTGTAGAACTAAAAAATCTTTCGGAAAAAATAGGTGTAAAAAATATTTTGGTTAAGGATGAATCCAATAGGTTTGGATTAAATGCATTCAAAGTTCTTGGTGGAAGTTATGCCATTGGAAAAGTTATTGCAGAAAAGCTAAATATGGACATCAAAAATTTAGATTTTGAAAAATTAACTTCTAAAGAAGTTAAAGATAAATTAGGAGATATTACTTTTATAACGGCGACAGATGGTAATCATGGTCGTGGAGTTGCTTGGGCTGCTAATAAATTAGCTCAAAAATCAATTGTATATATGCCAAGGGGATCAGTTGAAGAGAGAGTTAAAAATATTGAAAAAGAAGGTGCAACTGTAAAAGTTTTAGATATGAACTATGATGAATGCGTTAGAGAAGCTAATAAACTTGCTGAAGAAAAGGGATACATTATGGTTCAAGACACTGCTTGGGATGGATATGAAGATATTCCAAAGTGGATTATGCAGGGATATATGACTCTTGCGTGGGAAATGTATGAAACTTTGCAAGAGAAAAATATTAAGCCAACTCATGTGTTTTTGCAAGCTGGCGTTGGGTCCTTTGCAGCAGCAACTACTGGATTTTTTACAAATATGTACAAGGGTGAAGATAAGCCAAGTTTTACTATTGTAGAGCCAGATACTGTTGCTTGTATCTATGAATCAGCTATTGCAAACGAAAGAGTTTTAGTTGGTGGAGAGCATAAAACAATTATGGCGGGGCTTGCTTGTGGAGAACCAAATACATTTGGTCTAAAAGTTCTTTTGGATAATTGTGAACATTATATTAAGGCATCAGATGAATTTGCAGCCTTTGGCATGAGAGTTCTAGGAAATCCTTATAGGGATGATAAAAGGATTATTTCAGGGGAAAGTGGGGCAGCTCCTTTTGGTGCAATTATAAAAATTTTAACTGATGATAGTTTTAAAGATGTAAGAAAGAAATTAAATATAAATTCAGATTCAAATTTAATATTTGTTTCTACGGAAGGCGACACGGATGCTAAAAACTATTTAGACATTGTATGGGATGGAAAATATGAAAGTACAGGAGGTAGAAAATGAACAAAATAAGTGCAGTAGAGTTAACGCAAAAGTTAATCAGAAGACAAAGCTATTCAGGAAAGGAGAAGGGAGTATCAGAAGAACTAACAAAATTCTTTGAAGATAATGGCTTTGATGATGTTCATGTGGACAAGTATGGAAACACTATTGGTCACATAAAAGGCAATAGACCAGGACCAAAAGTTGTATTTGACGGGCATATGGACACAGTTCCAGTAACTGATGAAAGTGAATGGAAGTATCCTCCTTTTGAGGCAGAAATTCACGATGGAAAGATTTACGGAAGAGGCTCAAGCGACATGAAGGGTGCTTTGGCGTCTATGGCAGTTGCAGCAAGCAATTTTAAGGAAAAAACTAAGGGAGATTTTGCCGGAGAAATCTTTATAGCAGGAGTAGTTCACGAAGAATGCTTTGAAGGTGTTGCTGCAAGAGAAGTAAGTGCTTATACAAATCCAGACTATGCAATAATTGGCGAAGCTTCAAACTGTAATGTTAAAATTGGGCAAAGAGGAAGGGCTGAAATTAAAGTTGAAGTTTTAGGAAAGCCAGCACACTCAGCAAATCCTGAAAAGGGAATCAATGCAGTCTATAAAATGTGCAAAGTAATCGAGGCGATTAAAACTTTAAAACCAACGCATCACGATAGACTAGGCGATGGAATTTTAGAACTTGTAGACATTAAGTCAAGTCCCTATCCAGGTGCATCTGTCGTGCCAGAAAAATGTATTGCTACTTATGATAGAAGACTATTAGTTAATGAAACTAAGGAATCTGTTTTGGCTCCAATAAACGAACTTTTAGAAAAGTTAATGAAGGAGGATAGTGAATTAAAAGTTAGAGCTTATTACACAGAGGCTGAAGAAAAATGTTTTACTGGAGAAACTATTGGAGGAGAAAGATTTTTTCCAGGATGGATATTTGATGAAGATGAAGCATGGGTAAAAAAAGTTGTTGCCAAGCTAAAGGATAAGGGACAAAATCCAGAGATAACTCAATATAATTTCTGTACAAATGGAAGTCATTATGCAGGAGAGGCAAAGATAAAAACACTTGGCATTGGACCTTCTAGAGAAAATTTAGCACACACTGTCAATGAATACATAGAAGTTTCCGAGCTTGAAAAAGTTGTGGACTCTTATGAAGCAGTAATGGAAGCGTTATTATTGTAAAGGAGATAAATATGTACGATATCTTTATTAAAAATGGAACTGTAGTAGATGGAACGGGAACAAAACCCTTTGATAAAAACATAGCTATTAAAGATGAAAAAATGTATTTTGTTGAAGGAGATGTTGAAGCAAAGAGAATAATTGATGCTAAAGATAGAATTGTAACTCCAGGATTTATAGACACACATTCCCATTCTTCAATGCTTGTAATCGAAGATCCTTATCTTGCACCAAAATTATTTCAAGGAATAACAACTGAGCTAGTTGCTCAAGATGGAATGGGACCTGCTCCTGTAAATAATGAAACTGTAAAACCTTGGAAAAAAGCAATGGCAGGACTAGAAGGTGAATATGATTATGAGTGGGACTGGAGAAGTGTAGAAGAATACTTGAATAAAATCGACAAGCTTGATCTTGGACCAAATATTGCATATCTTGCACCTCATGGAAATGTGAGAATGGTCAGCATGGGCCTTGAAAATAGAAAACCAACAGAAGAAGAACAAAGGAGAATGGAAGAAGAACTTCAAAAAGCTTTTGATGCTGGTGCTTTTGGGATGAGTACAGGAATGATCTATCCACCATGTGTATATGCAGATGTAAATGAATTTATTGAACTTGGAAAAGTAATAAAGAAAAATGGCGGAGTTTTTGTAACTCATCAAAGATCAGAAGCAGATGCAATGCTTGAATCCATGGATGAAATTTTAAAAATAGCAAGAGAAGGTGGATGTAGAACTCACTTCTCACATTTTAAAATCTGTGGAAAAAATAACTGGGGTTTGATTCCTGATATTCTAAAAAAGCTAGATGATGCAAAGAAAGAAGGTCTTACAATTTCCTTTGACCAATATCCCTATGTTGCAGGCTCTACAATGATGTCTGTAATTCTTCCGCCATGGGTTCACGACGGAGGAACGGACAAATTAATAGAAAGACTTAATGATAAAGAACTTCGTGAAAAAATGAAAAAAGACATAAAAGAAGGAATACCGGGCTGGGACAACTTTATAGACTTTGCAGGACTTGAAGGAATCTTTATAACCTTTGTAAAAAACGAAGAATCAGAAAAATATGTTGGAATGAATCTTATTGAACTAGGTGAAGCTACGGGGAAAGATCCCTATGATGCAATATTTGACTTAATCAGAGATGAAGAAAATATTGTAGGTTTAGTAGATTTTTATGGCAAAGAAGAACATATAAAGACCTTTATGAAAAGAGATGAACAAAATGTTTGTACAGATGGAATCATAGGAGCAAAACCACACCCAAGACTTTACGGAGCCTTTGCAAGAGTTCTTGGAAAATATTGCAGAGATGAAAAAGTATTTCCAGTTGAAATTGCCATTAGAAAGATGACTGGTAAAGCAGCAGACACAATAGGACTTACAGATAGAGGATATTTAAAAGATGGATATGCAGCAGACATATTAGTGATAGATTTTGAAAATATTAAAGATAATGGAGATTATACAAATCCTAAGCAATTAGCTACAGGAATAGACTTCTCTATAGTTAATGGAAATATTTTAATAGACAAGGGGAAAGCAACTCCTAAAAAAGCAGGCAAAGTATTAAGATTTAAAGGGAGATAAATATGAATGCTACTCAAAAAACGACATTAACGATAATAATCTTATATATGATTGCAACAGTAGTGATTGGCTTATTTGCATCTTATAAACAAAAAAAGAAGTCGCAATCAGAGAATGCAAATGAAGATTTCTTGATGGCGGGAAAATCTCTTGGACCCTTAGTGTTAGCTGGAACACTTTTTGCAGCCAATACAGGTGGAGCATCGACAACAGGAATAGCTACAAATGTATATAGCTATGGACTTTCGGCAGCATGGTATGTAATAGCTGCGGGAATAGGATTCGTATTAGTATCTTTTGTTGCGTCTTATTTTAGAAGATCATCAGCAAACACAGTTCCACAAATTATTGGAATGAGATTTGGAAAGCCATCACATATAATAACAGCAATAACGTCAATTTTAGCACTATTTATGGCAACTGGAGCTCAAATAATAGCTACAGCTTCAATAATAAATGTGTTAACTGGTCTTGACTTTAACAAGGCTGCAATTATAACGACAATAGTTGTAATTGCATACACTATGATTGGTGGATTTGCATCAGTTGCATCAGCTAATATGATGCATGTGTTCTTCATAACTGTTGGAATGACAATTGCCCTATTTGTAATGGTTAAAAATGAAGCAATTGGAGGATTTGCAAATTTATTTGAAAAGGCTAGAGAAGTATCCATTGCATCAAATGGAGAATTAGACTTAATGAGCATGACAAAAATCGGATTTCCAACAGTACTGGGATATATAGCTATGTATTGTATGACCTTTCCAACAGGGCAGGAGATTGTGCAAACTTTCTCATCAGCAAAAACCGGTTCAGCAGCAAAGACGGGATCAATAATAGCAGGACTTTTATCAGCAGCTTATGCAATAGTACCAGCTCTCATAGGGCTTATGGCTTATACTTATATTGATGGATACGTAGATAGCGGAATATCTAAATCAGCTTTAGCAGATGCTACAGTTAGATTTGCACCTCCATTAGTTTCAGGAATAGTGCTTGCCGCAGTAGTTGCAGCTACAATATCAAGTGCATCAGGAAATATGATTGGAACGGCAACAATGTTTTCAAATGACATCTATAAACCATATATCACAAATAACAATGCAGATCCAAAAAAGGAAGTACTAGTATCAAGGGTTGTAATGACTTTGGCAGGACTTTTTGGATTGGGAGTAGCATTATCTAATTCAAACATAATTAGTGTAATGATGTCAGCCTTTGCCTTGCGTTCAGCAGGACCCTTTGCTGCCTTTGTTTGTGGACTTTTTTGGAAAGATGTAACTCAAAAGGCAGGCTTTATCGCAATACTTGCGGGAACAATAGTATCAGCTATTTGGATATTTGTATTAAATAGCCCATGGGGACTTAGTGCAATAGTTCCAGGCGCAGTAGTTGCCTTTGTTGTAATATTTATAGTTACAAAGATAGATTTAGCATCAGGAGGAAAGCCAGCACCATTAATTGAATTTGATGAAGATTAAAGTAATCAAATATACTTTTAAGACAATTTATTGAAAAAAATAAAGAAACAAAAAACTCAGAGCGTCAATAGTTCTGAGTTTTTTTGCAAAAATTTTTTATTAATATAAAAGCGTAATAAAATTTTTCTATTTATTTCTCATATTTCTTGTTTTCCTAAATTCTATTACAGAAGCTAGGGTATTAATTAGGACTATATAATGGTGGTAAAAGGAAAAATACAAGGACATTATTGGTGCGCCAAACATCTCAAGGGGTGTACGACCCGCTATATTCCAAGGGATATAGGCTGCTGTCATGACTGCGGTATTTTCAATATCGAGGGCCAGTTTTTCATTATCTTTATAACTTTCACGTGCCATTTCATAAGTTAGCATTATGGAAAGTGTTTGATTTGAGCTAAAAACTGAAATTAAAATTGACATTATTGACATTATTGCCATGTCGGGAAATTTTGAAAATAATTTTTTTATGAATTTTTTTACGCCGACTAAAAGTTGAGTTTCCTTAAAAAAGCCAAAGTATCCTGATGAAATTCCAACTATTAAAAGCATTTTCAGCATTGAAATAAATCCACCGCCATTAATTAATTTGCCAGCATCTGAATTTATGTGGAAACCAAAAATCAATGCCTTAATTATTTCTGATGCACTTTTATTTTGAAAAACAGCTGCAAAAAATATTGAAAGCACAATGGAAATAAGCATATTTATTTTTAAATCAACTTTAAAAATTGAGAGCAAAATTATGGAAAGTGGTGGAACCATTAAAAACAAGTTAAAGTTAAAGATTTCTTTTATTAAATTTATTCCACCATTGTCAATTTTTGCGTCAATGCCAAGATTAAAAATTTGATAAGTTAAAATTGTAAGGACAAGGGGAATAATGCAGGTCCTAAACATATTTTTCAAATTTTTGTAAAGATCAGTTTTTGTCAAAGTTGCAACGAGTAATGCCGATGTCGACATTGGCGATGATCTGTCGCCAAAAAAGCAGCCAGATAAAATTGCACCACCACTTATAAGGGGATTAAAGCTCATTGCATTTGAAATTGACATGGAAATTATGCCAGCTGTTGATGCTGTGCCAAAGCTTGTACCTGTAAGAAAAGAAATAATCGCATTAAAAATAAAAATACCAACGTAAAAAAACCTTGGGTTAATTAAGCTTGTTCCGTGATAAATTATATAAGCGATTGTGCCAGAAAGCCTCCAAATCCCTATAATCATTCCAATGAGAGAAAATACAATTAGAATAGTTTTTGTGCTTTTTATGCCGGTATATATCATTGTAGAGATTTCCCTTAAACTAAAATTTTTTATGTAGGCATAAAAAGACAAGAGCATTAAATTTAAGAAAAGAGCAAAAGCTAGTTGTATTTTAAAAACTATTGCTACAAATAAATTTAGCATGAATAAAATTAATATACATATTTCAAACATCAAATCACCCCTAATTATTATATCTTAACTCTATACAAAATATATTATAAAGAATATTAGAAAAGTTATTACAAAAAAATTAATTTAAAATTAAGAATTATTTAAATAAATCTATTGCAGCGTTTAACTATTGCAAATTAAAATCTTCATGCTATATAATGTTATTGGAGGTTTATATGAAGAATTTATACATAAAGACAAAGAATTTAATTTTTAAAAATAAGAAAACTAAAATAATTGCATTATTGCTATTATTTTTAATTATATTTTTAATATTTAAAATAATTTCGGGAAAGCTAAAGAGTGGAGATGGCGAAGGAATTTCACAAAACCAAGTAGTTACATTGGAGAGGGGAAGTGTCCAAAATTCCGTTACGGAAAAGGGCAAAGTTGTACCTTCAAATTCTGTTGAAGTTTATGCAGAAAAGCCACTTCCAGTTACTCATGTAAATGTAAAAGTGGGAGATAAAGTTAAAAAAGGCGATGTAATTGCAGAATTGGATTCATCTTCCATTGAGCAACAGTTAAAGTCGAGGCGTGCACAAAAATCAGCCACAGATAAAAATGTTTCAGCACAAATTTCTGCGGCAAAAAAAAGATTATCAGAAGCAATTAGTGGCAGAGATTCAGGGAAAAATGCAGCGATTGTAGCTGCTGAAACTTCTATAACACAAGCAATGGATCAGTATTTAGCTGCACAAAAAGCCTATGACGACTTCAAGAGAAGCATTGACGAAAAATATAATCAAGGTATAGTCGCAGAGGGCGATACAAAGGAAAATCTTGCCTACCAAGAGGAAGCGACGAATTTAAAATATAAACAACTTCAAGATAATATAAATAAAAACAATAGTAAAATTTCTGAAAACAGAGCTATGGCAGCAGATAAGTCTAGAGAAACGGACTATTTGCAAAATTCACTTGAAAACGAAAAGAGAAGATTGACTGAAATTGGAATTTCCATAAAAGAAGAACAGGAAAGATTAGCAGAAGCTCAAGGACAAGTTTCTAATTATCAAACAGAAATAAGTAGACTTAAAGCAGAAAAAAGTCAATTAGAAGCAGAAAAAAGTCAATTAGAAGCAGAAAAAAGTCAATTAGAAGCAGAAAAAAGTCAATTAGAAGCAGAAAAAAGTCAATTAAAAGCAAAAGAACAAAAACTAGAAGAAGATAGAAAAAGGCTATCTACATCAACTTCAAATGAAGCAAAAAAAGAATTAGATAGAGTTTCGAGGGAACTTGATGAAGTAATAAAACAAATAGGACAACGTGATAAAGATATTATAGATAAAAAATCGGCACTTGATAACTTTGATGCAATAAAAAAATCGGCAAATGAAAATGTAAATAGTCTTACAAGAAGACAAAACGAAGTTGAAATTGAAGTAAATAGAATTTCAGAAGAACTAGGAAATGCCAAAGCTGACGAACAAAAATACACCTCAGAAGCAGATGCACTGGAAAAAGAATTAGAAGCACAGGAAAAACAAGTGGACGCAACAAAACTTGAAGTGCAAAAAGCAAAAGATGATGTCAATCTAAATTCCGACAAAGCTTTAAAATCACAAAAGGCACGTGAAGACGAGTTAAAAACTTTGGCACAAAATGTAGAAACCGCAAAGAATAATTATGAAAGTGCAAAGAAAAATCTTGAGTCTACAAAAACTCAAGTGGCAAATGAAATTTCTGGACTTTCAGACAATTTAAAAACAGCAAGGGCAAGTGCTAACAATTTAGACAGCGTAGAAATTGAAAATCTAACAGAAGAGTTAGAAAAAGTAATGATAAAAGCACCAGCTGACGGAATTGTAACAGAGCTAAATGCAAAGGAAGGACAAACACCAGCAGCATCTGTTGCCAAAATCGAAACCATAGAAACATTGAGGGTTGAATCACAATTAAAGGAATACGATAAAAATTCTGTATCTATTGGGACAGAAGTAGAAATCACATCAGATGCAGTCATGGGCAAAAGCTACAAGGGCAAAGTAATTTCCATAGAGCCAGTGCCAATGAAAATTTCAGAGGAAAACAAAACTAGCGAAGTACTATACAAGACGGTAATAGAAATTAATAGTGGACAAGAAAATGAACTTGCACCAGGAATGACACTTAGAGTTAAATATATTTTGAGCGAAGAAAAAAACACTTTCAAAGTACCGGCAGACGCAATTTTCGAGAGAGATGGCAAAAATTATATACTTGCACTTAGGAAAAAGAGCGAGGATAAATATCAAATTGAAAAAGTTGAAGTTACAAAGGGACTTGCAAATGATGCAGAAATTGCAATAAAATCCAAGGACTTAAAGGAAAAAGATAAAGTTCTTGCTACATCAGGAGGATATGGCGAAGGAAATATTGTAAAAATCCTAGATACAAATTTGCCAGATGAAAAGGCTGGAAAAGAAGATGAAAAATAATTTCATAAAAATGCGGGACATAAAAAAGTCCTTTAACATTGGGAAAGAAAACGAACTAGAAATTCTTCACGGCATAAATTTTGATGTAAATGAAGGGGACTTCGTTTCAGTAGTGGGGCAGTCTGGTTCAGGCAAGTCAACTTTAATGAATATAATTGGACTTCTAGATAGACAGACATCGGGCTATTATGAACTTAATAAAGTAGACATTTCTTCTCTAAAGGACAGCGAACTTTCTAGCTATCGTTCCAAAAAAATTGGCTTCGTATTTCAAAATTTTAACCTAATACCAAGGTCAAATGCACTTAAAAATGTCGAATTGCCAATGACCTATGCAGGAGTTTCAAAAAAAGAGAGGACAGAGCGAGCAGAAAGACTTTTAGAAATTGTGGATATGAAGGATAGAATGAAACACCTTCCCAACGAATTATCGGGAGGACAAAAACAAAGAGTGGCAATAGCGAGGTCTATGGCAAATAATCCGGACATAATCTTAGCGGACGAACCTACGGGAGCATTGGACTCCAAAACGGGCAGAAATGTAATGGACCTCTTTCACAAGCTAAACGAAGTGGATAAGAGGACAATAATTATCATCACTCACAACCTCGAACTTGCAGAGGAAGCCACACGAATTTACAAGATGAACGATGGAATGTTGGAGGAGATTTAATGGATATATTAGAAACAATAAAACTCTCCTTGGAAGGCTTAAGAACCAATAAGTTAAGGTCCTTTTTGACTATGCTTGGCATTATAATCGGTATAGGTTCGGTAATTGGAATCACGACAATTGGCGATGCACTTACAAAATCTGTAAACAAAGCCTTTGACTCCATAGCTAACACAGCAGTCCAAATTTATGTAAAGTCCAAAAGTTCTGATTACGATAATAGTGAGCTTAGCGAAGGTGATTTCCTAACAGAAAATATAATAAATTATTTAGAAGCGCAAAAGGGCAGGAAGATCGACGAACTCATCTACTATGGAGCTGGTGGAAATGGCTTTGTAAAAGAAGAAAGAAATAAAGAGCAAGTTTCAATATCGGCAACATCTCCAGGCGAAAAAAGTATTTCCAAAGTAAAAATGCTTGCCGGAAGATTTTTAAGTGAAGAAGATGTAAAGAAGGGAAAGTCAGTTGTAGTAATATCCGACAAGGTTTTGGAAAAAGTATACAAAACTTCAGCACCAGAGGTACTGGGCAGAGAAGCAAAAATCGAGAGCAATGGCAAGCTAATAGTTGCTATGATTATTGGCGTATACAAGTACGAAGAGATATCTGTAATGGGACAATCCTTTAATGGATCTAGTTCCACAGTTTACATTCCAAGAACCACAGGGGATAGAGAATTTTTGACAGAGCCGAGGACTGTTTATTATGATGTAACAATGACTTTAAAAAACCCCGATACAATAGAAGAAGATGCAAAATCAATTGTCGACGACTTAAACGCAAAATTTTACGCCAACAATCCTAGAGCGGAAGTGAAATATTATTCAGCTAAAAGCGAAATTTCACAAGTAAATAGTGCAATGAGTTCGATCCAAATAGCAATTGGAGCCATAGCAGCTATATCCCTTTTAGTTGGCGGAATTGGAGTAATGAATATTCTTCTAGTTTCAGTAACAGAGAGGACTAGGGAAATAGGAATAAGAAAAGCACTTGGAGCAACTAGAGGAGACATACGAAAACAATTTATAATAGAATCTATTATAATTTGTATAATTGGAGGAATTTTTGGCATAATCTTGGGGTCAATAATAGGATTTGTGGGTTCTAACCTCTTGAAAGCTCGCACATTTCCATCTATTGGCTCAATTGTAGTAGCAGTTGGATTTTCTATGCTAATAGGAATTTTCTTTGGTTACTATCCAGCCAACAAGGCAGCAAAACTTGACCCTATAGAAGCCCTTAGATATGAATAAAGTTTAAGGTCTTTGTACTATTAAAGCTTTAAAAGCATAGAGCAATATTGAAAATAAAATATATGTAATATAGAAAGATGCATTGTCAGAGATGACGATGCATTTTTATTTTGCTCTATTTTTAGGTCAAATATAAAAAAGAAGCGCAAAAGATATTATAGATATTTTACAATAAACTTTCTCAAGAGAAATTATTGGATATAAAAATTTTAAAAGTGATATATATATATATATATATATATATAGTGAAAGAGTTAAAACCTGTATTTTACCTGATTATAAATCTCAAAATATAAAAATAAAGGGCTTTAAAAAATTTTATTTTAAAGAAAAATTGTATAAAATAAAAAACATACAAATAAAGAAGTTTAAATAAAATATAGTTTTTTAAAAATAAATAAAAAAGTAAAATGGCTAAATATAGGGATATTTTACTCGTACCACAAGAAAATCAATACAACAAAACGCATATCTACGAATCAAAAAACTTAAAAAAGCCAGACAAATGCGTAGATTTAGACATAATATTAAAACTATTTTTTAAGTAAACTATTGATAAAAAATAATTATTACTTTATAATATGTACATCATTACTAGTGAATCAAATAAATCCTAGTATAGGCTAAGACTGATTAATAGGAGGAGCAAAGAAATGGACAGAATTTTTAAAAAAATTATTTGCCTTACATTGGCGTTGTTGATGATTTTGGAGGTGTTTAGTCCAGTAGCTGTAGCTGCTAGAGGATTATTTGACGAGGGAGAAGTCCAAAATTCTAGCACAGAAAATCAACAAAAACTGCCCGATGATTTATTCACAGGGAAAAGTTTTACCACAGATAAGACAGAAAGCAACAATAAAAAAGATTCTAGGACTGAATATGAAAAATCTGATGGATTTTTACAACCGGCTAAGAAGAAAGAAGATTATGAAATATTAGTACCAGCCAAAAAAAGTCCAGAAAAAACAAGCACAGATGTAAAGACTCCTGAAAAAGAAGATAATCCAGCAGAAGAAAAACAAGAAAAACAAGATGAACAAGCTAGATTAGAAAAGGAAAAAGAAGAAGCTCTTAAAATTGAAGCGGCAAAAAGGGAAGCTGCAGCAAGAGCAAATGAAGCTGAATTATCTGAGGCGGAAGCGGAATACAAAGAAGCTCACGAAAAGAGAATTGAGTTAGAAAAACTATTAGAAGAAAAATTAAAAGAAAAAAGTCTAAGAGACCAAGCAAAAGAATCAGAAAAAAGCCTAAACTTGGAAGAATCAAATAAATCAAAGGACATAATAGAAGAAAAACAAATTGAAGACGAAGAAGAAAAGGGATTTCTAGACAAATTAAAAGAAGGTCTAGGTTTGACGGATTTACAAAGAGCAGATAAAGAACTTAAAAAAGCTCTTAAAAATAAAGACAATGGACTAGAAGAAATCCAAGCATTACTTAACACCTTTGAAGATAAATACAATTTATCAAGAGAAGACCAAGCCAAACTAATGGCAGACAACACAGAAGCCTTTAAAGAATTCATAGAAGAACATGGCTACGAAAACTTAGACCCTAAAGTATTCATGATTCAAAAGGATGAAGCAGAAAATACTGGCTTAGAAATAAGTGACCTTTATGAAAACTACTTAAGAGAAGACAGAGAACTCACAGAAGAAGAAATGGACGCAGGTCTTCAAAAAGCAGAAATGCCAACTGTTCAAAATAATTTTGGTTTTATGAGATTAAGGGCAGCTTTTGGAGCTGAACCGAGTCCGCTAGAAGATAAAAAATTCACTATAAGGACTAGATTTGATACATCTACAAGACTTGGAGCTATACAAGTAGGACAATACTTTGACATTCATCTAGACGAAAAACTCATGGTAAAAGATGTCTCAACCCTTAAACCAATAGTTTACAAGGGACAGACAATAGCAACTCCGGAATACGATGAAGCCTCTAATACCATAAGATACAAAATAGTTAGAGAAATAAATGAAGATATTAGCCTTCCTTTGAATATCGATGTAGATTTTAACACTGGAAAAATTATACCAGACGAAAGCTTTACAGTTATCAACAAAATTTCAGGACTTGGAGTAACACCACCAAAGGCACTTCTACCTGTTGTCGTAGACAAAAATGGAAACACAGTTAACACAATAATAGAACCAGGTAGTGATGATGTTGTTAAAATAATAGACGATAAAAATGGAAATTATCAAATTAACCTAGATGCAGTTGGAAATCCTGTCATAGAAAACAGGGAAATGATAGGGATCAATTGGACAATTAGGGTAAATGCAACACAAGAC
The DNA here is from genome assembly GCF_012976305.1 of Peptoniphilus faecalis. Taxonomy (GTDB): domain Bacteria; phylum Bacillota; class Clostridia; order Tissierellales; family Peptoniphilaceae; genus Peptoniphilus_A; species Peptoniphilus_A faecalis. Next base: position 85,199 of record NZ_JABDSR010000005.1, on the reverse strand, counting down.
TTAATGGATGCCTTGGGCTATAAGTTAAATTTGACTACTGTTGAAGGTTCAGGACTTGGAGAAATTACTGATGTAAAAATCAATGGACAAAGCGTAGATCTAAAGGACCAACTTAATGGAGCCTTGGGAATAGTTGACTCTAAACATCATGATTTTCAAGGAAAGGGTCAAGATCTTGTATATAATTTCTATACAGAAGTAACAAATAAACAGGGCAACTATGTGTTAGATATTTCTACAATTCTTACAAATAAAACTGATGAACAGGGAAGGGGAAAGACGGGAGCTCTTAGATTAGTTTTTGACAAGGGATATACCCAAGATGCAATAATAGAATCTACTCCTACTCGTGTTGGTGTAAATAATAGAACTACAATAGAAGGAAAGTTCAATTCCAATTCACAAGCAATATGGACTATTACAGACGGAGTATCAAGTGGAGATACTAATGTTACTCTTCCATTAGAAACTAGAAGCTTGGGAAATAATCAAAATATTGCTCAAGGACAAAGTGCGGTATACGGTTTAAATGACCAAGGTCAAATGGTTCAAATAGGAAGCACACAAACTATTACTGATTTTCCACAAGAGGGAACAAATCCAGGTGGAAACCAAGCGGTAGGGAATATAGCAGTATATAAAGTTATTACTGACTTACAATCTCCGGAAACATATCAAGATTACGAAGTGAGTGGAGTTAAAATCTCAAAATACAGAGATCTTTACGTCCAACAAGTTTGGAACTTGCCAGAGGGTCTGACAATGCCTAGCGAAACATTTAAAGCAGTGGGAAATGACGGAGATGTCCTTGGCGAGATAAAAGTTAGTGAAGGATTAGATGGAGAAAAGGAAAGAACAATAACTATACCCCATGTAAAATATTGGAATATTAGCTCATTGGGAGAAGCCTATCTAATAGATCACAGAATAAAACAAGAATACGATGCAAATCCAGTAACAATAAATGGCAGAACATACAGATACTATGAAAATGTAAATTACTACAAAAACTATGAAAAAGTTCATTATATTCAAAATTCAGCTATTGAAGAAACTGAAGCAAAAACGGCGTCCTTTAAAGTGGTTAAAGTTGACAGCAAAGATCCAAACAAAAAAATAAAAGGAGTAACTTTTAGATTATTAGGAACTGGGATAGATGTAACGACAAATGAAGAAGGAGAAGCTGTTTTTAAAGATATACCTTCAGGTTCTTATCAATTAAAAGAAACTAAAGCGGCAGATGGATATAAAATAGACCAAGATTTAAAGGCTGTAAATATATCCGACAGTGGAGAAATTAGCGTATCGGGAAATAATGCAGATTTCTCACTTGGAGCAGGTAAAACTGAATATGTGGAACATAGCGGCTACCCAGACTACATGAATGCCATGTATTACGGCAAGGTTGACGAAAATGGAAATGCAGAATTTTATCTTTTCTTAAAGGCTAATGCAAAGAAACAAGGCGGTTCAACAGATAGAGATACAAGGCTAAATATCAGCATACCGGGAGTAGAAATTACTGATGTAACAGCTTATGATGTTTCACCAGATAAAAGAGATAATGTAAAAGATTTAATGCAAAAACAAACTGTAGATACAGTTATTAATAGCCTTGGTTTAAGCGTAATAAATATAGTAAATAGCAATATGATTACAGGGACACCTAATAAAACTGATGCATATACTGGAAAAATAGGATATCAAATTTATTTTCCTCAACAAAGATTTGCTAATGACTGGGGCTTTTTGGTAAAAGTAAATGCTAATATCGGAGACAATAAATCAACTACACTTTCCTATGAATGGTTAACTGATAAGGATACGGGAAATCAAGCTCAAATCTCAAAAATTGTGAATTTAGGCAATAGCGGCGAAGAAGGTTTGCCTAGCATAACTATAAAAAATGAAGAATTTACTAAAAGCCCAATATCTATAACAAAATTCGACAATTCAACTGAAAAACAAAAACTAGCTGGAGCAGAATTTGTGTTAAAGGATAGGGACGGAAATATAATCGCAAATAAAGTTACGGGAGAATATGGAGTAGCGAATTTTGGAGAGTATGCTTCGGGAGTGTACACATTAGAAGAAGTCAGTGCACCGAAAGGCTATCAAAAGTCAAAGGTCTACTTTGAAGTAACAGTTGACGATAAAGGACAAGTAACATATAGTCCTAAATTCAAGGAAGGTTCAGGTACACCAGTTCTTGGCGAAGATTACTATAAAAAAACAGAAGAAATTCAGGATGATGAGAAAAAGGCAAAAGCAATAAAGGTAAAGCAAAACCTCACTTATCAAGAAAATACGGCAGGTGATATTGGGAGAAAACCGGGTGTATGGGAAGCTTACGAGTTGGAATCATTACAATATCACGCAGATATAACTTTGGATAAATCATCACCGGGCACAAGGTTTGAAATTCAATTTGACCCAAATCTTGATTTCACACAATATTTTGCGGAATTTCCAAAAATTAAAATAGGTGGAGTTTACGTTGCAGATCCATACTTCAATTATGACACAAACCTTTTGACTTATGTATTTAATGATAAGTCAGGTGGAGGAACGGCAACTATATCAATTGATTTAAGAGGTATTATTCCTAGCAAATTTTACGCAAAGCAAGATGGGACTTATAAATTCACAAATATAGTAGCTCCGGGCGTAACAGGCGTTGATGGAGAACAAAGCAAAACGAATGAGATTAAAGCAGACTACGGCTATTATGATACAAAATTTGGAGCACCTGCTCAAGCAAGTTATTTTAGGGATGTATATAAAGATAGCGACGGCAATTGGTATTTAAAAGTAATATCCTATTACAATGCATTGGGAGATACTGGATTTGGACAGAGAACTGTAACTTGGAATTGGCTTTCTACTAATTATCAAAGTAATTATGCTGTATATGACTGGAGAGCTAATGGAACAAGTCCTTCCTTTGAACTGGAAGATGTAAAAATTTATCGCACAGATAAAAATAGAAAAGTAATAGAGGAGAAAGCATTAAATGAAAATATGCCTCTATCTTTTGGGATTAGGCCTGAACAAGACCCTTATAGGTACTTTCTAGTTTACCATATGCCTATAAATCCTAATGAAAGAATTAGCGATAGATCAAATAACTTCACTTTGGATTATGACCCAAACCAAATACAAACTTCAGGTGTAATTAATCAGAAAACTCCTCTAAAAATAGTAATGCCTAACATTTCAAGTAGGGGAGAAGGCTATGTAATAGAAAAGACTTTTAAAATTCCAGACCTAGATGCCTTCAATAGTAGTTGGAGAGCCTTCCTAATGGATAGCGGTAATGGGACTCTTAGATCTGCCTTTGCCAGTGCAGCTAATTACAATTGGAGTACAGGAGACCAAGTTGGTGGAGAAATACCACAATATTCTAAAGAAATAGTAGGTCTTATTAATAAAAAATACACTCCTGGTCATTTTAAAATAACTAAATTAAATGAGGGAAATAAGCAGGAAAAACTTACTGGAGCAGTTTTCGCACTGACTGATGAAGAGGGAAATACAATTTATCGCTCATCAGATAGCGATGGAATAGTAAGTTTTACTGATCTCGCTCCGGGAAGATACACTCTAGTAGAAAGTACTGCACCAGATAAATTTAGAAAATCAGAGAAAAAATGGACAGTTACAGTTTATGACAATGGCGAAGTGCATATCCTAGAAGTTGGAATTCTCGGTGCTGATGAAGAGTATCATGGCACAGATATAAACATGGAAGTAACCAATAAGCCAATGGGCACGGAATTTGTAGTATATAAGAAAGATTCCAAGGGAACGCCACTTGCAGGGGCTGAATTTAAACTTACAAAACCAGACGATAGTACATTTTCAAAGATTGCAGAATCTGGCCAAAATGGTGTTGTAAAATTTGACAACACCTTAACTGACGGGACATATATATTAGAAGAGTCCCGAGCTCCTGAAGGTTACAACAAGCTCGACAAGAAATGGGTTTTAGTTATAAATAATGGAGAAAAGAAAGTTTATAATTACAGAGAACCTGCAAGCCCAACAGAATTAAATTCAATTTTAGAACAAGGAGGAGTAAATTGGGTCAATGTAAGGGAAAGGACATTAGACGGATGGAATTTAAACGACAATAGGTACACAGGTTGGACGGGAAATTCAGCAGAAGCCCATAAACTTGGGACTAGAATCGTTGGAATAAATAAAGATAAAAAATATATCATTCAAAGATTTGTATTAAATCCAGAATCAGCACAAATTGGCGAAACCACAGCAACAATTCACAGAGAAAAACCTAATTACTCAAACATGGATTGGTATGCAGGAAATGAAACCTACCAAGTATTCAAATTGAATAAACCAGTTGAAGGCGTTATTTCAGATATAAGACTTTCAGAGTATGGAGCTGAAGAAATAAAGGACAGCGTGAGAAGAAGTACGGATAATACCAACCCACGAGAACCGCAACGTCTAAAATTAGATTTTCCTGCTACGGATAAGCCAATAGTTGTGGATATAAAAGTTTCCTATAAGGATGCAACTGGCGGAGTCGGTCTTGGAATGGACTGGACGGAAAATGGCACGACTTATTGGAAGAGCGACTATTATGAAAGAGTAGACACAATAAAACTTGCAGAGCCAGTTGTACAAGAAGGGGATATCAAGGGGGCTTATGTATCATCTGACTCTCTCGATGTAACTAATGAGTTTAAAACTTTTGGATTTAATCTTAAAAAAGTAAAAAAAGTCGATGAAAATCAAGTTATAGAGGGAGCTACCTTCAAACTTACTGGACCTAATCCAAGTCAAGAAGAAAAAATTATGACTACGGGAGAGGACGGTATAATATATTTTGATGGATTAAGACCGGGAACTTATAAATTATCAGAAGAAAAGGCTGCACCAGGTTATAAAAAGACAGATGTAACTTGGACAGTTACAATTACGAAGGAAGGAAAAGCCTACTATAAAGTCGACAACCCTGACAATATAAACTCAGAAGCCTTTGTAGAAAATTCTATAATGTTTGCAGCTAGTGCAAGGAATAATATTTATTCAAGATATGACCCAAATTCTAATTTAGAATTAGAAAATGTAATTGGACTTGCAGTAGGGCCAACATTACCAGGATTACTAATGAAATTAGGTGCAGCACCTGAATACACAATAGGAAATACATTAACGGACCAGCCTTTTGGGAAGACTAATGTTACAACAAATGTTACAGATTTAGGTAATGGAAAATTTGAAGTGCAAGTTGATCTGGCGAATAAGAATGAACTTTTTAAGAATGACGGATTCTTTGAATTAAAATTCAACGATAACTTTGATTTTGTACAAGGGTCAACAACAACTTGGCTAGGTGCGGTTCAAAGTGATGAAACTAGATGGCATATAGGATATAATGCAGCTGAAAACAAGATTGATTTTAAATCTGGATATCCAAGAATCGGAAGAAAACAAATTGCCCACATTAAATTCCAAGTACAAGCTAAAGATAATTTACAATCTGGAACTTACGATTTGGTTCAACCTATTAAATACAGACACGATACTGATAATAGTACACAACTACAAACAATACCTTCACCACAAGTTACAATTACTAAAACAGTTTCATCTTATAATGTAGGTACAAGTACAGTTGGCAATGGTACAATTGCTGTTGATAAGATAAATCCAGTAGAAGCAGGAAATCGGGTAACCATTACAATAAGTCCTAGTCAAGGCAATCGATTAAAACAGTTACTAGTAAATGGAAATGATGTAACTGCAAATGTAAGCAATAACAATTACACATTTGTAATGCCAGAATCTAATGTAACAGTTAATGCTATATTTGAACAAATTCCTGAAACAACTTATAAAACAATTATTAATGTTCAAGAAAATGGAACTGTAACTGCAAGTCCAAAAGAAAATATAAAAGCTGGAGAAACTGTTACACTTACACTAAACCCAAATCCAGGATATCAATTTAAAAGCATAGACGTAAACAGCACAGAAGGTCCTGTGGAAACAACAAAAGTTAACGACAATACTGTAACTTTTGCAATGCCGGCATCTGATGTAGGTATCAATGTTTACTTTGTACCAATACCACCTACAAATTATTCTATAAATATAGATGGCAGTATAGAACATGGCAAGGTTTCTGCAAGTACTACAAGTGCAGCAGAAGGAGCAGAGGTTATACTTACAGTTACTCCTGATGAGGGATATAAAGTTGAAAGTGTAACAGTGGATGGTGTGGCGATAACAGTAGATGCAAGTGGACAGTATAAGTTTACAATGCCAGCATCAAATGTAAATGTGTCAGCTACCTTTGCACAAGCACAAGACCCTGGAACGACACCTCCAGAAGGTTCTGTTGAAATACCTACTGGTGGATTTGCTTTAATCAAGAATGAGCAAACAGGTCTTGACCTCAAAGTATACAAGAGAGATATGTACGGCAATCCGTTACAAGGTGGAGAATTTACTTTAAAGAAGTATACTGACAAAAATTATGAAACAGAGGACACTAATTTCACGCCTATAAATGCTGAATCTAGAGAAGATGGTTTGCTAGTACAAAAAGATGCAGAAGGAAAAGATATAGCTATAACTTTACAACCAGGTTATTATCTATTGGAAGAAACTCAATCTCCGCAAGGATATAAAAAGATCAAAGCTCCTTGGGAAATTCACGTATATGAAGAAAACGGTCAATTGAAGGCGGACTACAAGGGACCGGAAGACACTCCGAATACTTTTATAGATTCTGATAAGGCAAAAGATGTCGGCAAAACTGGTTTAACGACAACTCCTAGCGGAATTAAGTATGCATCTAGGATGACCTATATAAATCCGGAATCAAAGACATTTATTCAAAGAATATATATAGATACTAGGGCTTATACAGGAAGCAATAAGATAAATGTTCAAATAACACCAGATATAAAAAGAGAAGAGTTTGAAAGACCGGGAGAAGCTCCTGAAACTATAACGCAAGGTGTGAAGACTGCGTATAGGTCAACATATAAAATAACTGGACTAAGTGATAACCCTAGCGATAGTGAATTGGACAACATATTGAGGTACTATGATATATCCAGAAATGACGTGTCCATGGTTAACACTGCAAGGTGGAGACCTTTTGACTGGGGATTTGACGAAGACCAATTAAATATTGACAAGGGAGTCTACTATATAGATGTCGAAGGATTCTATGACGACAACATCATAGATCTAGGGGAAATCAATATGAATATTGACTTTTATGACGGTGCAAGACAATTTCAACAACTTGTCTATGGAGAACCAAGTTTTAGCTATAAGGTTGTTGACAAGGGTTCTTATCAAAGCGGTATGGAAGCCCTTAGACAATGGATAGAAAAATACAGAGGAAAAGAAGAAGCTGACAATTGGGCAAATAGCAAATCTTACCAGGATCAAAAATATGTTAATGCATTAAGCAAGGAGGCTTATTTAGATGGTGAGCTATATAAAGCTGGTAGGATTTATCCTGCATTAGATGATAATAAAGATTCCATTGTTACAAGCATCAATATAAAACCGTTATATTCATCAAGCAAAGTCAATACAATTGGATTAGAAGGCATGGATATAAGAAATGATAAAGAAACTTACAACATCACATTCTCAAAACACGGTCGAGATGATCCAAAGGAATCTTTAACTGGTGAAGAAGTTACTAATAGAAGACTTGAAGGAGCTGTATTTAAACTCCAAGAAAGTGTAGGTAACACATATGTGGATGTGCCGGGTTCAAGCATAGCATCTGCATTTAACGGATATTTCGGTTTTAGAGAATTAAAACCGGGTCGTTATAGACTAATAGAAGTTAAAGCACCTGAAGGTTACAACCCAATTGAAGGGCCATTGCTATACTTTACAATAGAAACTATAAACAATAATTCTGGAAAAATTATAGATCCAGAGACCGGCGAAACAATTGATATTAAAACTATTAAAGTCAAGTTTCCTACGGGTTCTCAAAATGATACAGTGTATGAACTCTCTGATTTAAATATGATTAATTCAGAAGGACAAACAGTACCTATTAGCTCTGTGGATGCAAAGAATATCAATATAGAAGAAACTAAGGTAATTAATCCTAATACAAATGAACAAGTTCTACTAAAAGATCTTAATATAGTAGTAACGGACAATGAAGGAAAGTTAAAAGAGTATCCCGTAAAACAAATAAAAATAGTGCCAGATTCCAGCGGATATATATCCTTGGAATATGACGAAGCTAATGGGGTTTATCAATATGTACCTGAAAAAACAACATCTGAAAAAGATGGCAAGCTAGTTGACTTTGTAACAAGTGCAACTGCAAAAAACATGGGCAAGATTGTAAACGAAAAGCCGGGAAAAGGTAGCATAACTGTCAAAAAGGTAGACCAAAATGGAAAAACAATAAGTGCTACGGATCAATTGCCTGGAGCAACATTTAAGTTAACTAATTTATCAAATGATACGGTTATAACTAAAACTGTCGGCGAAGATGGAACTTTGAAATTTGATGGACTAAATATAGGAAATTACAAACTGGAAGAAGTAAAATCCCCTGAAGGCTATGTCAATACAGACCAAGTATGGCATTTCACAGTAGGTGGCAAGGACTTAGACCCTTATGCAGGAGATATTTCAAGAACGGGAGTAGATTTAACAAGTAAAATAATTCTTGATAAATCTGATATGAAAGTTGTAAATCCTGAAAATGAAAATAATGAGCCGGAGCAAGAGGGAGAAATTCATCCACACGTAGGAGAAAGTTTTGAATTTGACAACACCTATAAACTTGCTCCAAATACGAAAATAAATCCGGGAGATTATTTTGTATTAAAATTAAGTAAAAACATTAATATTAATGGTATTCTTGAAGATAATGTTGAAAGTCTTGATATATTTGCAGATGGAGTAGGAACTATTGCCAAAGCAGATTACGATAGAGAAAATGGAACAATTACCTACAAATTTACAGACTATGCCAACACTTATCAGTTAGTAGAATTTAGCAATAAGCTTTCAGCCTTTATTGACTTGTACAATTTGAAGGAATCAGCTGAACAAAGAGTTGGTTTAGGTGTGGGTGATGATACTAGCAAATATCACGATATAAGAGTTGTCTATGACCTTAACTATGCCGAATATAGTGATGGGTATAATTCTTTAAATCTTGCATCAAAAATCGTAAGTTATAGGGCAAGTAATGGAGAATTTGTTCACTACTATTATGTAAATAGGAAAAGACAATACACTGGGCCATTTAAATTCAATTATTCATCAGAGCAAGACATAGAAAATTTAAAAATTAGTTATAGTGCATTGAGAAACAACTATTATGTGGAAAGAGATATGCCTAAGTCCTTTGGAGTAGATGAAAATAGCACAAATCTTATGCCTTTTACAACTATAACGTCGAGAACATCTTTAAACGCAAATGAATCTGTAGATTTGACATTTAATGGTGGACTATCAAATGGCGATTCCGGAATTATCAAGGTAACAGGAAGGGTAGCGGGAGATGATAAATCTGCTTATGTAGGGTATGGTAAACTGAAATTAACGTATACTAATGGAGAATATATAATGGTATACAGACAAGACCAAGTTTATACTTTTGAAAATGAAGCCAGTGCAAAAGCAGAGTTAAATATCCAAGCAGTTAACCCTGAAAACAAAATTGAATTTATTAAAGTTGACCAAGATGGCAAAGCATTAAAAGGTGCAAGTTTCACACTTTACAAGAAGAATAACGAAGGAAACTTTGTCGGATATGGAGAGGTAACTAAGACAACTGGTGAAGATGGACGCTTTGAGTTCACTAAACTAAAACCGGGTGAATATCAATTAATAGAAACAATAACTCCAGAGGGATATGTTAAACAAAATGATCCTTTACTAGAATTTAGTGTAGATGAAAAAGGAAAAATCACAAGAAAGGGCACTAATGAAGAAGTAGGAGCTGTGCCAATCACTATAACCAATAAGAAAGAGCAAGAAGTGGAATTTGTAAAAGTCGATGCAAAGGATAAAAAGGCTCTTGAAGGTGCAGAGTTTGAAGTTTGGTATAAGAAGGACAAAAATGGAGAATACTCAAAGGAACTTATAAAATTATACCAAGATGCGAATAACAATAAATTAGTCTTGAATAAAGATGAAAAAGCTCCAGATGGTTATGATGAAGTTTACAAATTCACAACGGGAGCAGATGGAAAAGTAAAATTCAAATTATACGATTCCGGTTACTATGCCCTTAAAGAGATAAAAGCACCGGAAAAATATATAAAACCAAAAGACTATGTCAAGGAATTTACAGTTTTAGATGGAAATATTGAGGTAGACAATAATAGTTTTGAGATTGAAAACCATAAAGGTGAATATCCACTAACTGGTGGTATGGGTACTTTAATCTTTACTCTAAGTGGTTTAATCTTAATGAGTGCAGCTGCTTATGTTTACAAGAGAAAAAGGAGTGTGTCCTATGATGATTAGTTTTAAGGGCAATCAGAGGAAACCTCCTTAGGGAAGACAATGTTTCAGTGATTTTAAATTAATAGGAGAGAAGTTAAACTTAAGACTGTTCTCCCTCAATACAATCAAGGTCTTTAATAGTTTTGTATAAGTTAAATAAGACAGAGAGGTATTGAAGAAGTAGTAAGAATGAAGTCTTTTATAAGATATAATAGCCAAGAGTGCTATTTAGATAAGGTAATAATTTGCCAAGGCAAATAATTATAAAAATTTAAACAAGGAGTTATATTATGAACAAAAAGAAAATTTTATCACTAATTATGGCATTAGTGATGTTAGTAGGAGTTTTTTCTCCATTAACAGCACTTGCAGAAGGAGAAACCAAAGTTAGAATCCATAAAATACTTATGGATAAGAAAGAGCTTGAAAAGCCAGAATGGCCAAAAGATCACGATGGATCTGCTATTGAAAATATTCAAGAATATTTTGGTGCAGAAGCAAAAGAAATTGATGGCGTAGCTTTTAGAATTTACGAAGTTTACACGGGAGAAGAACCTAATCCGGAAGGATATACAAAAGGTAGTGATTTAACAACAACACACAAATTAGCTACTGGAGATTTAGAAGCTGACAAGTTTTACAAATTAGTGCAAGTTGGCGGCAAAGATTTTGTTACAACAGCAAATGGCGGCGTAGCCGAAGTTACATTACCAGATGGAACTTACAGAGTAGTTGAAGATAAAGCACATTCAACTTACAAAGGTGACCAAGGGGGAACTCTTACTGAATCAAAGGCAGTTCCTTTTGATTTAGTATTACCAGCAGGTCTTCCAGATGGTACTGGTAATTATAGCGTAGAAAAACCACTTAATGTTTATCCAAAGAATGTTGAAAGCCCAGTTAGGTTTGACAAGAACTTTGCAAAAACAAACGGACTAGAAGCAATCACTGACCCTAATACTTTAAAAGATGTTGGAGCAGTAATGGATAATTACGAAAAAGAAAAAGCAAATGCAAAAGCTGAAATTGGAAAAGAAATTCCTTATGAAGCAAAAGCAGAACTTCCTAAGGGAGCTGTATTTACAAACTTAGACTTAGCAGATTCTATGGATAAGGGATTAAAATATAATGCAGATAAGAAAGTCACTATTACAGTAGAACCAGCTTTAGATAAAGCATTAGAAGAAAATACCGACTATACAGTAACAAATGTAGGTAATGGATTTAAAGTTCACTTCGAACAAAAAGGTTTAGACAAACTAAACAAGGCAGCAGAAGCAAAAGACTTATCAATAACATTTACTTACTCTGCAACTGTTACAGCTGATGCAATAGTTGATAAGCCAATGGACAACCACGCAACAATCACTTATAACCACGTACCACCACAACCATCAAGTGACAAATTTACTCCAGTTAACAAAGAAATCAAAGTTACTAAAACTTGGGCTGATGGTGCTGCTCCTACTGATATAACAGTAAAGTATGTATTATTAGACGAAAATGATATGCCAGTAGCTGATGTTACATTTAAGAATGCAACAACAGTTGACGGCACAGATTTAGGTAATGGAATTACTTTTAAAGTAACAGGTGATTATGCAGGTACTTTCAAAGGACTAGAAGATGGTAAGAACTATAAAGTAAAAGAAATTGTAAATGGTTATGAACCGGGATACACAGTAGCAAAAGATACAGCTACGGTAACAGTTAATAATACAAAGACTCCAAATTCTATCACTCCTACACCTCCACAAGTAACTGTTGGCGGAAAGAAATTTGTTAAGACTGACAAGGAAGGTACTGCAAGATTAGCAGGTGCTGAATTTGTTATCCAAAACAAAAATGAAGGAGCTAACGCAGATAAATATTTAAAGATTACTGAAAAAGATGCAACAACTTATGCAACTGCAGAAAAAGCATACAATGATGCAATTAAAGCAGTTAACGATGCTTTAGCAAAGGGAGAAATCTCAGATGCAAATAAAGCAAATATTGCTGGACAAGAATATGATAACAAAGACGCAGCAATGGCAAAAGTAGAAGAATTAAGAGTAGCAAGAGATAATGCATTTACAGCTGCTAATTTATCTTATACTTGGGTAGAAGAGGCTAAAAAAGCTACTACATTTACTTCAAATGACAAAGGTCAATTTGAAGTTAAGGGACTCGAATATGGAGATTACAGAGCAGTAGAAACAAAAGCTCCAGCTGGATATGCTCTTCCAACTAATGGTGGAAACTTTACATTTAAAGTAGGTGATGGAACTTACACAGGTAGTGGAAATATTGATTATGTAGCAGATTCAGCGGCAAATGATGCTATGCAAATCACGAATAACAAAGTATCAATCCCACAAACTGGTGGTATTGGTACTGTTATATTCACTGTTGTTGGTATTGGCTTAATGGCTGGCGCTGTTATAGCAATGAGAAAAAATAGAGGAGAAGCTTAATCAATCTATTGATTGATATAGATATTTTTGAGATAATATCTTGAGATTTTATACAAAATTATTAACTCAAGGAGCAGATTTTTAAATCTATGGGAAGGGAATTCCCTTCCCTACATATTATGATTGTGAGGTAGAGATGAAGAAAAGAATTAAAGATTTAATAATTTTATACATGATGGTAACTATGGTCTTCCTACCTCTTAATGTTTTGGGAGCATCCTCTGTTACCATCGAAATTAACACAAGGGAAACTTTGACTAGAGAGGACTTGGAAGGAAGGACTCTAGGCATTTGGAAAATCAACGACAAATTTATTGATACTAATATGGATAAGACTAAACTTGTTTCTATATTAGACAAGTTAAGTGAAGATGACCTTGACAAGCAACTTGCTGATAAAAATGACAAGTGGGTCATTAGTCCTAAAGATAAGGACGACTACAAAGTTACTCTTGAACTTGAAAGAGGTACTTATTATATTAGGGAGCTAGGTGGCAAAGATAGAAAAACTTTTATTGAATCTGCAGTTTTTTCTCCTGAGGAAACAAATATTGTTAAATTAAAGTGGGGAGGAAGGGAAACTCCTCCTCCAGAAAATCCACCTCATGAGCCGCCTCATAATCCACCTCATGTACCGCCAACTCCTCCTAATTCAGTTTTGCTTTTTAAGACTGATGATGAAGGAAGGGCATTAAAAGGTGCAAAGTTCCAACTTATTCGTGATAATGGCGAGGTAGTAAGGACTAGCAATTTTTCTATGAATGATAAGGGCAAGGAAGAAGTCTTCGAGACTGATGATAAGGGTTATATTTTAATAAAAGATCTTGAACCTGGTGTATATTTTTTCAAAGAAATCGAGGCACCTAAGGGTTATGAGATTGTTACGGCAGAAAGTCAATTTTCAATATTCTCTGGGGACAAGGCAAAGCTCACTGTTATGAACAAGAAAAAGCTTGGTTCTTATAATTTCTTCAAGACTGATGAATTAAGAGAAAAGGGTCTTCCTGGTGCTGAGTTTGTAATCACTCGTCAAGTTGATGGCAAGGACCAAAGGTTAAAGCGCAATGGCAAGGATCTAGTTCTTAGTTCTGGTGAAGATGGCAAGTTTTTTGTGAGGGATCTCCCTTATGGAACTTATTATATCTGGGAAACTAAGGCTCCTAGTGGCTACACTCTTTTGCAAGGTAGTTTGAAATTTGACATTGACGACAATTCTTTTGAGAAAGTCCTAATTATTGAAAATACTAAAAAGCCGCCTATTCCTAAGACTGGCGACATCACGCTAATTGTGCTTGTCATCGCTGGTGCTATAATGATTGGTCTAGGCAGGTTTATGATCAAGGACAAAAAGTAAAGTGAGGCTCCTTGGAGCCTCTTTTTTATGGGAGAAAAGATGAGCAAAAAAAAGAAAAAATCCAATAAGTTATTCATTTTTATTTTTATTTTAGGTCTTGGGATACTTTCTTATCCCTTGATATCTAACTGGTATTATAGGATTGAGGCAAACAATCAAGTTGCTGATTTTAAGGAAGCAAGGGAGCTTTTGAGTCAAGAGGAGATAGACAGACGTCTTAGGTTAGCCAAGATTTATAACGACGATCTGGGCAATGTAGTCCCAAAGGATCCTTATAGTGAGGAAGAAAAACATAGGGCGATAGAAAATTATGCACAGATGCTTGAACTTAGGACTAAGATTGGCACTATTGAGATACCTTCTATTGACGTGGATCTGCCAATTTATGCTGGTACTAATGAGGAAATTTTGCAAAAAGGCTGTGGGCACTTGGAGGGTACTTCTCTTCCTATTGGTGGTGAGTCCACTCACACTGTCATCACTGCTCACTCTGGTCTTCCTTCTGCTAGGCTTTTTACCGATCTTGAAAAGGTAAAGCTTGGAGATAAATTTTACATCAACAACATTGGCGGTGTTTTGGCATATGAAGTTGATCACATTGACGTCATAGATCCTTCTGATTTTTCTCAGCTTCTTGTGGTACCGGGAAAAGATTATGCAACTTTACTTACTTGTACTCCTATTATGATTAATACGCACAGGCTCATTGTTCGTGGACACAGGATTCCTTATGTGCCTGAGAAAGATGAAAAGATTAGAGAAGATAAGGGTGGCAATTTAGGTATTGATAAAAGGCTTATCATTCTTTTAATTTTTGCTATAATTATATTAGCTAGATTTATTCAATCTAAGAGAAATAAAAAGTTAGCGAAAAAAAGAGAAGCTGAAAAGGCAAAAAATATTGAGATGGCTAAGATAAATGCGACTAAAAATAGTGATTTGAATGATAATAATGATAGAGGTGATGACAGTGAAGGAGAAGTTTAAAAATAATTGGAAGATTATCCTGTTATTTTTGTTAGGTCTTCTCATTGCCATTTATCCGATTATTTCAAATTATTATTATACTGTGGATAACAACAATCAAATTACGGAATTTAAGGAAGCTGTTTCTGAGATGTCAGAGGAAGAGATAAACAAGAGAATGGATCTTGCTCGTGCTTATAATGAAACTCTAGACCCTTCAAAGCTTGCTGACCCCTACACTGAAAGGGAAAAGGAAGGCATGGCAAATTATGCCAGAATGCTTGAAGCGAGGGAAAAAATTGGCTATATAGATATTCCTAAGATAAACCAAAATATTCCTGTTTTTGCCGGAACTTCTGAAGATGTTTTGCAACACGCTTGTGGTCATTTGGAAGGAACTTCCCTTCCTGTTGGCGGCAAGTCTACCCACTCTGTCATCACAGCTCATAGAGGTCTTCCGCAAGTCAAGCTCTTTAGAGATCTTGACAAGATGGAAGTAGGCGATGTGTTTTATTATACAAATATCAAGGAAACTTTAGCTTATCAAGTGGACCAAATCGTAGTTATTGAGCCGTGGAATTTTGATTATGTTCTCGTCGTTGACGGCATGGACTACATGACTCTTTTAACTTGTACGCCTTATATGATTAATTCTCATAGACTTTTGGTGCGTGGACACAGGATTCCATATGTGCCAAAGGAAAAAGAAACTGAGGAAAATAAAGCTAAGTTCAATCAAAGGTCATTGATTTGGGTATTTGCTATTTTGGCTATTGTTATGCTCGTTATATATATTTACATTAGAAGACGCAGGAGGAGGCTATGAAGGCTAAGACTAGGGTCATAATTGGATATTTGTTTATCTTGGTGGGGATATTTATGCCCCTTCTTGCTTTTACTTCTATGTCCTTTAGAGAAATCATGGCGGACAAAAAGTATGCCTCTTTTAAGGAGAAAGATGCTCAGGTAACTGATGCACTTAAAAAATACAATGAAGAGGTAAAAAAGAGCGGCAACAATATTATCGACCCCTTTGACAACGAAGATTATAAAGGTTATTACGATATCAAGGGCATTGACAAGGACGAAGTTTTTGCTTATCTTATTATTCCTAAGCTTGACATGAAAAAGCCAATTTATCTCGATGCAACTTACGATCATTTGGATTGGGGAGTTGCACAAGTAGAGGGAACGAGTATTCCTCTTGGCGGAAAGTCTATGAGATCTGTCATCGCTGGTCATAGAGGCTGGTGGGGAGATCTAATGTTTTACAACATCGACAAGCTTGAAGTTGGAGATGAAATTTTAATTGATGGACGCAGCGGACTTTTGAAGTACAAAGTTACTGGTCAGGAGATTATAGATCCAAGTGATTGGGAAAGTATTCTCCCTATTGAAGGCAGGGACATGATTACATTACTAACTTGTCATCCAAAGAGACCACCTAGACCAAAGAGGCTACTAATTAACGCAGAAAGAGTTGTGGAAAAGAAAGCTAATGTGACTACGCAAGTTGAACAGAAACGTGAAGTTCCATATTTAAAGTATGCAATTTATGCTGTTACAGTTGTTGGTTGGATTGCCATGTTTTTAGTGTTCTTTAAAATGATTGCTTATGTAAAAAAAGAGAAAAGACATTGACATTTATAGAAAGGTCAAATATTATTAAGACTCGTAAACTCGAGTCTTTTTATTTTGTGCATGATAAAAAAAGTAAAGCCATGGAAACCACGGCTTTAAATGTTACTTTCTATTTTTAATTTCTTTTATTAAATCTGGAACTATGTTAAATAAATCGTCTACTATTCCATAGCTTGCTATGTTAAATATTGCTGCATCTGGGTCCTTATTTATTGCAATAATTGTCGCAGAGTTTTCCATTCCCTTTGTATGTTGAATTGCTCCAGATATTCCAAGGGCAATGTATAAATCTGGTTTTACTTGTACGCCAGTTACTCCAACTTGAATGTCTTTATCACACCAGCCAAGGTCTGTTGCAGCTTTTGTTGCACCAACTGCACCGCCAAGAGCATCGGCAAGTTCTTCTACTAAATGCCAGTTTTCTGGTCCGCCAAGTCCTAATCCACCTGATACAACTATTTTTGAATTCATAAGTTTGTCTAGTAGTGGGTTGATGTCAGATTTTTCGAAGCCAATAAACTTTGTAGCAATGTCTTCTGCCTTGAGTTTTGTTTCTTCTTTTATAATTTCAACATTTTTACTTTCGTCACGAGTTGCTTCCACAAAAGCACCTCTTCCAATTGTTGCCATCATAACTTCAGATAAAATTCTTACGTCGCAGAATAATTTTCCGTCAAAGGAAGGTCTAATCCATTTTATGTCTTTTTTATCTTCTGTTAGTTCAACTGATGAGCAGTCTGCAACGAGTCCAACGCCTTTATTGGCGGAAACTCTTCCGGCAAGGTCACGGCCGTTGTGGCTAGCTGGTAACATTACTATTGCAGGGTCGTATTTATCCATTAATGCTTCCAAAACTTTTGCATAGCCTAAGGTGTTGTAATTTTGTAAAAGTTCATCATTTACTTGTATTACTTTATCGGCGCCATAATACCCTGATTCCCTTGCAATGTCGTCGTTATTAAATCCAATTTCAACTGCTATAAGTTCTTTATTTAAATCCACAGAAAGTTCTCTTGCCTTTGACATAGTTTCCTTAGTAATAAGTGAAAGTGAACCTTCTGAAGTTTCGTTTACTACCCAAATATTTCCTTTTTTCATTTTATCACCTACACTAATACTTTCTTATCTTCTAAAATTTTTATGACTTCTTTGATATTTCCCTTTGCAGAGCCAGTGTCAATTATGTTTCCTGCTTCTGATTTTCTTGGAGCACTTAAATCCTTTACTATTGTAAGAGAACCCTTTTGTCCAAGCTTGTCAGGGTCGAGTCCAAGGGAAGATGCAGTTAAGACGTGAATTTCTTTTTCCTTTGCAATTTCATCTCTATTTAATGCAAATTTTGAAGGCTTGTTCACTGAACCCTTTAGGGCTGTTGCAACAAAAGGTGTAGATAATTTTATGGTTTCAACGCCTGTGCCTATATTTCTCTTAACTTCAAATTCGCCATCTCGATAATTTATGTCGCATAGATAAGTAACTTGATTCATGCCGAGTCTTTCTGCAATTTGTGGGCCTACTTGTCCAGTGTCGCCGTCTGTAGTTTGGTCGCCTGTAAAGATTATATCGTAATCACAAATTGATTTCGCCGCTTCTGCAAGTGCATAGGAAGTTGCTATTGTGTCAGATCCTTTAAACTCAAGACCTTCTAATAGATAAGCTTCTTCTGCACCCATTTGTATGCAGTCACGCAAAAATTTTTCTGCTGAAGGTGGTCCCATAGTTAGCACGTCAATTTGGACATCTTCTTCTACTTGTTCTGATATATTTAATGCAAATTTAAGTCCACATAAGTCTGATGGATTTATTATAGTTTTAATTCCATCTCTAATTAAGTTATTAGTTTCTGGGTCAATTTTTGCATTAGTTGTGTCAGGAACAGTTTTCATTAATAATAATATCTTCATAGTTCCTCCTTAATATTTATTTAATATATTTATATTATACCCTAATAAATAGATTTATATTTCGATTTAAGAATTTTGATGGGAAGAAAAACTTTTATGGAACAATAAATTTATAAAAAGGATATTAGTGTTTTTGAAGAAAATATATTACATTGCCTTAAATATTAAAAGCAGAAGTTTTAAAGAAATTGAATAAGTGATATTTGAAAGGGGGACTAAATTTATGTTATTAATAAAAAGAAGTTTATAAAAAAATTTCTAGGGTATATTAATACTGATAATGTTTATCATAATATTATCGCAAAAGTTAAAATTAAAATAAAGGAGGACAATATGTCACAAATAGGAAAGAAAATTCCAGAGTTTAAAACAATGGGCTATAGTCCAAAGAAAGAAGAGTTTATCGAAATTACAAATAAAGATTTTGAAGGTAAATGGACGGTGTTAATGTTCTACCCGGCAGATTTTACTTTTGTATGCCCTACGGAACTTGAGGACATGCAAGGTCAATATGCTAAATTACAAGAATTAGGTGTTGAAGTTTATTCTATGTCAACTGATACACATTTTGTGCATAAAGCTTGGCATGATCATTCAGAAGCTATTTCTAAGCTAGAATTTACAATGCTTGCTGATCCACATAAATCAATTACAAGAGATTTTGATGTGCTTGATGAAGAGCCAGGATTGGCACAAAGAGCTACTTTTATTATTGATCCAGATGGAATAATTCAAACTGTTGAAATTAATGCAGATGGAATTGGCCGTGATGCAAGTCAAGTATACGATAAGATTCGTGCGGCACAATTTGTAAGAAATAATCCTGGCGAAGTATGTCCAGCTAAATGGAAAGAAACAGGTGAAACATTAACTCCAGGACTAGATCTTGTTGGTAAAATCTAATGTTGGATTCAAATCTAAAAAATCAAGTAAAACAGTATTTACAACTTCTCGAAAGAGAGGTTGTAATCACTGCAAGTCTTGATGAGAGTGAAAATTCAAAAAAAGTTAAGGAATTTATAGATGAGTTATTACCTTTATCAGATAAATTAAAACTAAAAGAGGGAAATTTAAAGTATACTCCTAGTTTTTCTTTATCTTCAGAAGATATAGAGGGAATAACTTTTGCAGGAATTCCCTTGGGACATGAATTTGAATCCTTTGTCCTAGCACTTCTTCAAGTAGGGGGAAGAGCACCAAAGATTGAAGAGTCACAAATAAAGAGAATAAAATCAATTGATAAAGAGCTTGATTTTCAAACTATTGTAAGCCTAAGCTGCCACAATTGTCCTGAAGTTGTTCAAGCTTTAAATATAATGGCTGTACTTAATCCTAAAATTAAACATACTATGATCGATGGTTCTATGTTTAAGGATTATGTTGAAGAATTAGGAATATTGGCTGTACCAACTTCTTACCTAAAGGGTGAATTATTCTATAATGGCAAGATTTCTCTTAATGAAATTTTAAATAAAGTTACAGATGAGAAAGAAGATTTAAAGCTAGATGAAAAAGAAGAATTTGACGTATTGGTAATAGGCGGTGGGCCTGCAGGGGCAACTGCAGCAATTTATGCTGCCAGAAAGGGAATAAAGACAGGGCTTGTTGCTAAGGAATTTGGCGGACAAGTTAAGGAAACTTTAGCAATAGAAAACATTACTGGGCTTTCATATACTGAGGGACCTAAATTTATGGACGATGTAAGGGAACATGTACAAAAGTATAATGTGGATATTATAGATAATGTAAATGTAGAAAATATAATAGAAGCAAATCCAATTAAAGTAATTACTGATCATGGAGAACTTAAGTCTAAAACAATAATTATAGCAACTGGTGCTAAGTGGAGATTAATCGGAGTTCCTGGTGAAATTGAATTTAGAAATAAGGGCGTAGCTTATTGCACGCATTGTGATGGACCTTTATTTAAGAATAAAAAGGTTACAGTAATCGGCGGAGGAAACTCGGGTATAGAAGCAGCTATTGACTTGGCAGGCATTGCAAAGGAAGTTTTAGTATTAGAATTTTTACCGGAGTTAAAGGCAGACTCTATATTACAAGATAAGTTAAAGGAACTTAAAAATGTAAGGGTTATTACTAATGCTGCTACACAAAGTCTAGAGGGTGGAAAAGTTTTAGAAAAAATAACTTATCAAGATAGAGTTAGCGGTGAAGTAATTACAGAAGATACACAGGGATGTTTTATTCAAGTGGGCCTTGTTCCTACGACTGAATGGCTTGACAATGTAGAAAAAAATTCTCGTGGCGAAATTATTGTAGACGAGTTTGGAAAAACTAATAAAGAAGGAATTTACTCAGCGGGAGATTGTACGAATTCTACATTTAAACAAATTGTGATAGCACAAGGTAGCGGAGCCATAGCTGCACTAGGTGCATATAATTATTTAATGACTAAATAAAATTTATAGACCAATTATATATAATAGAAGAAATATGGTTTAGTAAAAACTAAGCCATATTTTTCTGTTTTGGCATGAGCTATTGGTCGGGATTGGTAAAATAAATTAAAAGGTTTAAAGAGAAGAATATGAATTGAGGAGAAGGTGTAAGAAAATTCAAAAATTTTATACACATAAAAAAATAGGAAGTTTTTTATTGAAATAAATTTAACTTATAATTTAATTTACAATTATAGAAAAAGTTTCTCTAAAAATTACAATGGAGAAGTTTAAAATTTCCCGAAAAATTTTCAATTACTTCAAAAAATTCCTTTACATTGGCTTAAATATACTATATAATGTTTAAGCGTTTAAAAAAGAATGTTGCGATGAAGTCATAAGTTGCTCGAAACTTTGCTGAAAAAAAGGAGTTTCGAGGTAATTATGACGGAGAAGTCCAAGCTGGACTTGGGCGAGGGTTATTTTTTTCAGATGGGCTCTATGATACACTAGGGTGCGTTTATCGATAACCCCATTCGCAAGTAAGGCTTTAGCGAATAGGAGGTAAATATGTCTAACAAAGGCAAACAAAAAATCAGAATTAAACTTAAAGCTTATGATCACGAATTACTTGATAATTCAGCGTTAAGAATTGTTGAAGCTGCTAAGAAGAGCGGTGCAGAAGTATCTGGACCAATTCCTCTTCCAACAGAAAAGGAAATTATTACAATTATAAGAGCTGTACACAAGGATAAGGATTCAAGAGAACAATTTGAGCAAAGAACTCACAAGCGTCTAATTGATATACTTAATCCTACACAAAAAACTGTAGATTCACTTATGAAGTTAAATCTACCAGCTGGTGTAGACATAGAAATTAAACTTTAAGACTTTGCTTTATATGACTTCTATTTAGAAGTCCGCTGTAAATACTAGGAGGTGCAACATGAAATATTTAGTAGGTAAAAAAATTGGCATGACCCAAATTATTGATGAAGAGGGTAATGTTACTCCTGTCTCAGTTATTGAAGTAGAACCAAATGTTGTTGTGCAAAAGAAAACAATTGAAAGTGATGGATACAATGCTATCCAAGTTGCAACACATGAAGTTAAAGAAAAAAAACTTAACAAACCTGAGAAGGGACATTTCGACAAGGCAGGCGTAGGATATAGAAAACATCTTTCTGAATTTAGAACTGATGATGTAGATTCTTACAACCTTGGAGATGAAATAAAGGTAGATATTTTTGAAGTAGAGGAACATGTTGATGTAATTGGTACTTCAAAGGGTAAAGGAACTGCAGGTATTATCAAACGCCATAACTTTGGCCGTGGTAGAGAAACTCACGGTTCTAAATTCCACAGAATGCCAGGTGGTATGGGTGCTGCTTCTTATCCAGGAAAAGTATTCAAAAACCATAGAATGGCTGGAAAAATGGGTAACGAAAGAGTTACTGTTCAAAATTTAGAAATTGTTAGAATAGATACAGATAAAAATTTAATTTTAGTTAAGGGTGCTATCCCAGGACCTAAGAAGGGAACTGTAAGAATTAAAAGCACTGTTAAAATGACTAGATAAGATAGGGAGGTTAAGAAATGCCTAAAATTCAAATGATTGACATTAAGGGAAATCCTGTTGAAGAAGTCGAACTAAGTGAAGGGCTATTTGATGCTCCTATAAGCACTCATGCTGTTTATTTAGTTGTTAAAAACATTTTGGCTAATAAAAGACAAGGTACTCACTCTGCTAAAACTCGTGCTGAAGTGCGTGGAGGCGGAAGAAAGCCTTGGAGACAAAAGGGAACAGGTCGTGCAAGACAAGGTTCTATTAGATCACCTCAATGGAGAGGTGGCGGAGTTGTTTTCGCTAAGAAACCAAGAGATTATTCTTATACAACTCCTAAGAAGGCTAGAAGAGTTGCTCTTAAGTCAGTTCTTACTAGCAAATTCCAAGATGGTGAAATGATTCTTGTTGATAAGTTCACAATGGATGAGCCAAAGACAAAGATCTTTGCAAACATCTTAAAGGATATTAAAGCAGGAAAAAAAGCGCTTGTAGTTGTTAATGATGACGAAAAGGACGTTCAAAGGGCTGCAAGAAATATCGCTGGAGTAAAAACATCTAGAGCCACTGATATTAATGTATATGATATATTAAAATACGATAATCTTATTATCTCAAAGGCTGCACTAGATGTTGTTGAGGAGGTTTTTAACTGATGAATAAATTTGACATTATTAAAAGACCTTTAGTTACTGAAAAAAGTATGGATATGATGGCAGAAAACAAGTACACTTTTGAAGTGCAAAAGGATGCCACTAAACCTGAAATCAGAAAAGCTGTTGAAGAAATCTTCGGCGTTAAGGTTGAAAAAGTATATACAATGAATATGCGTGGAAAATTAAAAAGACAAGGAGTTCATCAAGGTAGACGTCCTTCATGGAAAAAAGCTATAGTTAAGCTTACTGATGACTCAGAACCGATAGAATTTTTTGATTCTATCTGATAGTAGGAGGTATTAAAATGGCGATTAGAGGATTTAAACCTACAACTCCTGCCCGTAGACAGATGACTGTTGCTACATTTGAAGAGATTACAAAGAAGACACCTGAAAAATCTCTTTTAGTTAGCATCAAAAAAACTGCCGGTAGAAATTCACAAGGTAGAATTACTAGTAGACATAGAGGCGGCGGAGTTAAGAGAAAATATAGAATTATAGATTTAAAGAGAGATAAAGATAATATTCCTGCAAAAGTAGCGGCTATTGAATATGATCCATATAGAACAGCTTACATTGCACTTTTACATTATGCGGATGGTGAAAAGAGATATATCATTCAACCTAATGGATTAAAAGTTGGAGATGTAATCGAATCAGGTTCAGATGCCGATATTAAAATTGGTAATGCGCTAATGCTTGCTGACATTCCAGTTGGTACTACTATTCACAATATCGAAATGACTCCAGGCAAGGGCGGCCAAATAGCAAGAAGTGCTGGATCATCAGCTCAACTAATGGCTAAAGAAGGAAAATATGCTCAACTTAGACTTCCTTCAGGTGAATTTAGATTGATAAATCAAAGATGTAGGGCAACTATTGGACAAGTTGGAAATATTTCTCACGAACTTATTACACTAGGTAAAGCAGGTAAGAGCAGATATCTTGGAAGAAGACCTCATGTTAGAGGATCTGCAATGAACCCTGTTGATCACCCACATGGTGGTGGAGAAGGTAGAACTCCAGTAGGTAGACCTTCACCAATGACTCCTTGGGGCAAGAAAGCTCTAGGACTTAAGACTAGAAAGAAATCTAAAAAATCTGATATGTATATAGTAAGAAGAAGAACTAAGTAATCGGAGGGTATAATGAGTAGATCAATAAAAAAAGGACCATTTGCTGATGAACACCTTCTAAAGAAGGTTGACGAGCTTAATGAAAAGAACGAAAAGAAAGTAATTAAAACTTGGTCTCGTCGCTCAACTATTTTCCCTGAATTTGTATCACACACAATTGCTGTTCATGACGGCAGAAAACATGTGCCAGTATACATTACTGAAGACATGGTAGGACATAAATTAGGTGAATTTGTTCCAACGAGAACATATAGAGGCCACGGCGGCAAGAGCGAAAAGAGCACAACAGTTAAATAAGGAGGGTTATAATGCAAGCACAAGCAATTGCAAAATATGTAAGAATATCACCTCTTAAGGTGAATTATATTTGCGCTGAAATACGCGGCAAAAGCGTTGATGAGGCCCTCTCTATTTTAAAATTTACTAATAAGAGGGGAGCTCATGAACTCTATAAGGTACTAAAATCAGCTGTAGCTAATGCTGAAAACAACCTTAATTTGGACAGAGACGATCTTTATGTGAAAAAAGCATACGCTAATGACGGACCTACTATGAAGAGATTTCGTCCTAAGGCTAAGGGTATGGCTTATCCAATCCTTAAAAGATCAAGTCACATTGGCGTTGTAGTAGCAGAAAGAGAGTAAGGAGGTAGAGAATGGGCCAAAAAGTAAACCCACATGGACTTCGTGTTGGAATAATTAAAGATTGGGATTCAAAATGGTATGCAGACAAGAAAAATTTTGCCGATCTTTTAGTTGAAGACAACAATATTAGAAAATATGTCAAGAAAAAACTTTATACTGCAGGAATCTCTAAGATTGAAATTGAAAGAGCTGCTAATAGAGTTAAAGTTTCAATTCACACAGCTAAACCAGGAATGGTAATTGGACGTGGCGGAGCTGGAGTTGAAGAACTTAGAGCTGAAATTGAAAAGCTTACAAATAAATCTGTTGTAATAAATGTTGAGGAGATTAAAAATCAAGATTTAGATGCACAAATAGTTGCTGAAAGCATTGCAGAATCTCTTGAAAGAAGAGTTGCATTTAGACGTGCTATGAAACAAGCAATTCAAAGAACTATGCGTCAAGGAGCTCTTGGTATTAAGACTGCTGTATCAGGTCGTTTAGGCGGTGCAGATATGGCAAGAACTGAAGGTTATTCTGAAGGAACTATTCCTCTTCAAACATTAAGAGCTGATATCGACTACGGTTTCGCTGAGGCTGATACTACTTACGGCAAGATTGGCGTTAAGGTTTGGCTTTATAAGGGCGAAGTTCTCCCTGAATTAAAAGAAGATTCAAGAAGAAAACCTAGAGATAACAGAGATAATAGAGATAATAGAAATCGCAAAAGACGCGATAACAGAAATAATAATTTTAACAGAAACAATAGAAGAGACAATAAGAATAAAGAGTCTTAAAGAAGGGAGGAATAGTCATGTTGATGCCTAAGAGAGTAAAATATCGTAAAGTTCACAGAGGCAGAATGAAGGGCAAGGCTATGCGTGGTAATGAGCTTGCATATGGCGAATATGGTATAAAAGCTTTAGAACCTTGTTGGATAACTTCAAATCAAATAGAAGCGGCACGTCGTGCTATGACAAGATATATTCGTAGAGGTGGAAATATCTGGATTAAGATTTTCCCAGACAAACCTGTTACTGAAAAACCTGCTGAAACTCGTATGGGTTCTGGTAAAGGTGCTCCAGAGTATTGGGTTGCAGTAGTTAAACCAGGAAGAATTTTATTTGAAATGGGCGGTGTTTCTGAAGAAGTTGCAAGAGAAGCTATGAGACTTGCATCTATGAAACTGCCTGTCAAAACTAAATTCGTTATGAAAGATAAGGATGGTGACTCAAATGAAGGCTAATGAAATTCGCAAAATGACTAGCGAAGATTTAAATAATAAGGTTAATGAACTTAAAAATGAACTTTTTAATTTGAGATTCAGATTGGCTACTGGTCAACTTGACAATCCATCAAGTATTAAAAATGTCAAAAGAGATATAGCAAAAGTAAAAACGATCATTAGAGAACGTGAACTTGAAGTTGGAAAGGAGGCTTAATCTCATGGAAAGAAATTCAAGAAAAACTATAACAGGAATTGTAGTAAGCGATAAAATGGATAAGACTATTGTAGTTAAAACTGAGACTTTAAAGAATCATCCAATTTATAAAAAGAGATTTAAGAAAACTACTAAATTCAAGGCTCATGATGAAAACAACGAATGTGGTATTGGTGATCGCGTAAAACTTATGGAAACTAGACCACTAAGTAAAGATAAAAGATGGAGACTTGTAGAAATTATTGAAAAAGCTCAATAATTTTAACTTGAAAGGAGAATAACATGATTCAACAAGAAACAAGATTGCGTGTTGCTGACAATTCAGGTGCAAGAGAACTATCTGTAATTAAAGTCCTTGGTGGAACTAATAGAAAAACAGCTAGTATCGGAGATATCGTGGTTTGTTCTGTAAAGAATGCAACACCCGGTGGCGTTGTCAAAAAAGGTTCTGTTGTAAAAGCAGTTGTTGTTAGAACAAACAAGGGTATCAGCAGAAAAGATGGATCTTACATTAGTTTTGACGACAATGCTGCTGTTGTAATTAAAGATGATAGAAGCCCTGTTGGTACTCGTATTTTTGGACCTGTAACTAGAGAACTAAGAGCTGGAAACTTTATGAAAATTATTTCTCTAGCTCCGGAAGTACTATAATTTGGAGGTGTAATATGAAAATTAAAAAGGATGACATCGTAAAAGTTATAGCCGGAAAAGATAAAGGCAAAACTGGTAAGGTATTAAGAACAATTCCTAAAAAAGATTTAGTAGTTGTTGAAAAGGTAAATATTGTTACTAAACACATTAAACCTAGAGGACCACAAAATCCAGGTGGAATAGAAAAAATGGAAGCTCCAATTCACGTATCTAATGTTATGTACTTTGACAGTGCATCAGGAAAAGCTACAAGAATTGGATATAAGATAGAAGACGGAAAAAAAGTTAGATTTGCAAAATCTAGCGGAAAGGTAATTAAGTAGGGGGTAGAATAATGACTTCAAGACTACAAGAAAAATATAAGACAGAAGTTGTGGGCCACCTAATGGAACGTTTCAACTACAGCAACGTTATGGAAGTACCGAAACTTGAAAAAATCACTATTAACATTGGAATTGGTGAAGCTAAAGACAATCACAAAGCTCTTGAATCTGCAGTAGAGGAACTTACTACAATAGCAGGTCAAAAGGCTGTTGTTACTAAGGCGAGAAAATCAATTGCCAACTTTAAACTTCGTGCAGGACAAAATGTTGGCGTTAAGGTTACTCTAAGAGGACAAAGAATGTATGAATTCTTAGACAAATTAATGAATGTTGCCCTTCCAAGAGTAAGAGACTTTAGAGGTGTTAAGCCTACTGCTTTTGACGGTAGAGGAAACTATGCTCTAGGCCTTAAAGAACAACTTATCTTCCCTGAAATTGAGTATGATAAAGTTGATGCTATTAGAGGAATGGACATCATTATAGTAACTACTGCTAATACTGATGAAGAAGCTAAAGAATTCCTAGATAAAATGGGAATGCCTTTTGCTAAGGCTTAAGGAGGTACATTGTGGCAAAAAAATCAATGATTGCAAAACAAAAGAGGAAACAAAAGTATTCTTCTCGTGAATATACTAGATGTAAAATTTGTGGAAGACCACATTCAGTTTTACAAAAATATGGAATATGTAGAATATGCTTTAGAGAACTTGCGTATAAGGGACAAATTCCTGGCGTAAGAAAAGCTAGCTGGTAAAGCCTTAGATGAAAGGAGGCAAACTGATATGATGACAGACCCAATTGCAGATATGCTATCAAGAATTAGAAATGCAAATAATGCAAGACATAAATCTGTTGATATTCCTTGTTCAAAAATCAAAAAAGAAATCGCTCAAATTCTTCTTGATGAAGGTTATATTAAAGGATATGATGTTGTTGAAGACGACAAACAAGGAATGATCAAGATTGATCTTAAGTATTCTCAAGACGGAGAAAGAGTTATTTCTGGATTAAAGAGAATATCTAAACCGGGACTTAGAGTTTATGTTAAGTGCGAAGATGTTCCTAAAGTTCTAGGAGGACTGGGAATTGCAATTATCTCTACATCTAAGGGAATAATTACAGATAAAATGGCAAGAAAAGAAAAAGTTGGCGGAGAGGTAATCTGCTACGTTTGGTAATTTGGAGGTGAAAAATGTCAAGAATTGGCAAAAAACCTATTGAAATCCCAAAGGGCGTTGATGTTAAAATTGACGGTCAAACAGTAACTGTTAAGGGACCAAGGGGTGAACTAACACAATCTTTTGATAAAGATTTAAAAATAGAATTAAATGACGGAGTTCTCACTGTAGAAAGACCAAATGAGATTAAAAAAATTAAGGCACTTCACGGTTTAACTAGAACTCTAATCTACAATATGATAATTGGCGTTACAGAAGGTTACTCAAAATCACTTGAAATAATCGGAACTGGATATAGAGCTGCTAAGAAAGGAAAGGTTCTTTCTCTTAACTTAGGATTTTCACATCCTCTTGATCTTGAAGATCCAGAAGGTATTGAAGTTGAAGTTCCTGCAGCTAACTCCATTATTGTAAAGGGTAATGACAAACAACAAGTTGGCGCTTATGCTGCTTACATTAGAAGCTTCAGAGAACCTGAACCTTACAAGGGTAAAGGTATTAGATATACTGATGAATATGTAAGACGTAAAGTTGGTAAGACTGGTAAGTAAGAGAGGAGAATTTAAGTGTTAAAAAAGATTAATAAAAATGCAAATAGAATAAAAAGACACAAAAGACTTAGAAATCATATCTCCGGTACTTCTGCTAAACCAAGACTTTCAGTTTACAGATCATCTAAGCATATTTATGCTCAACTAATTGATGATGAAGCTGGCAATACTTTATTAAGTGCATCAACTCTTGATAAGGCATTGAATTTAGAAAACACTGGAAATATTGAAGCGGCAAAGGCTGTTGGTGCTTCTATTGCTGAGAAAGCAAAGGAAAAAGGCATCGAAGAAGTTGTCTTTGATAGAAGCGGTTATGTATATCATGGCAAAATCAAAGCACTTGCTGACGCAGCTAGAGAAGCTGGGCTAAAATTCTAAGAAGGAGGAAGTAATGGAGCGTTCATTAATAAATGCGGCAGAACTTGATCTTGAAGAAAGAGTTGTATCTATAAATAGAGTTGCCAAAGTAGTTAAGGGTGGTAGAAATTTTAGATTTTCTGCTCTTGTAGTAGTTGGCGACAAAAATGGACACGTTGGTGTAGGTACAGGTAAAGCTCTTGAAGTTCCTGAAGCTATAAGAAAAGCAACACAAGATGCTAGAAAGCATATTATAAAAGTAAACCTACTAAATACTTCTATTCCTCATCAAGTAACTGGAATTTATGGAGCAGGTAGAGTTTTCTTAAAACCAGCAAGAGAAGGTACAGGAGTTATCGCAGGCGGAGCTGTTCGTGCTGTATGTGAACTTGCAGGTATCACTGATATTCGTACTAAGAATATTGGTACAAATAATCCAAGAAATACAGTTAATGCAACAATTGAAGGATTAAAACAACTTAAAACTGTTGAATCTGTTGCAAGACTTAGAAATAAATCAGCGGATGAAATAATAGGATAGGAGGAAAATCATGAGTACAATTAAAATTAAACTTGTAAAAAGTCCTATCGGTAGAGTACCTAAACACAGAAAAACAATAAAAGCACTTGGTCTTAAAAAATTAAACCAAGTTGTTGAAAAAAATGATACACCTCAAATTAGAGGTATGTTGAAACAAGTCGATTATATGATCGAAATAGTAGAATAAGGAGGTGTACCTAATGAAGTTACATGACTTAAGACCTAATGAAGGCGGCGGAGTTAAAGCTAGAAAAAGAGTAGGTCGTGGAATAGGTTCCGGTACTGGAAAAACATCTGGCAAAGGTCACAAGGGACAAAATGCTAGAAGTGGCGGAGGAGTTAGACCTGGATTTGAAGGTGGACAAATGCCACTATTTAGACGTCTTCCTAAGAGAGGATTTACAAATATCTTTAAGAAGGAATATGCAGTTATTAACGTAGCAGATCTTAATGTATTTGAAGAAGGAACTGAAATCACTCCTGAATTCTTAATAGAAAATAAATTTATCAAAGCTGGAAAAGCTAAAGACGGAATTAGAATTTTGGGAGATGGTGAATTAAATGTTAAACTTACTGTAAAAGCTCAGCATTTCTCAAAATCTGCTAAAGAAAAAATTGAGGCTTGCGGAGGAAAGGCCGAGGTGATTTAATGCTATCTACTTTTAGAAATGCATGGAAAATTGAGTCAATTCGCAAGAAGATGCTTTTCACTTTATTCATGCTTCTATTATATAGACTTGGATCACATATTGCTGTTCCTTACATGAACTCACAAGTTATTTCACAACTTATGAGTGGAGCAGGTGGATCAATTTTCTCCTTCCTAGATTTAATGGCAGGAGGTAACTTTAGAAGGTTTACAATTTTTGCCGCTAATATATATCCCTATGTTACTGCGTCAATTATTCTTCAACTTTTGACAATTGCAATTCCTTCATTGGAATCTCTTGCAAAAGAGGGAGAAACTGGTAGAAAGGCTATTGCAAAGTATACTAGATATCTTTCTATCGCCATAGCTCTTGTACAAGCCATTGGTTATACTTTTGGTCTTTTCAGACAAGCTATAAACGCAACAAGTGCTATTGAATATGCAACAATTATCCTATCAATTGTAGCAGGTACTGCTATTCTAGTTTGGATAGGTGAACAAATAACTGAACATGGAATTGGAAATGGTATTTCAATTTTAATTTTTGCAGGTATCGTTTCAAGATTCCCAATTGATATAGCTCAATCAGTTGCTCTTGTAAGAGCAGGAAAATCTAGTCCAATCTTTTTAGTGCTATTCGTAATAATTGCAATTGCAATTGTTGTATTTGTAGTAACACTTACTGAAGGTGAAAGAAGAATTCCTGTACAATATGCAAAGAGAGTTGTAGGAAGAAAAATGTATGGCGGTCAAGCTACTCATATTCCTATTAAAGTTTTGATGACTGGTGTTATGCCAATTATCTTTGCCAACTCACTACTTGCTATTCCAGCAACTATTGCTATGTTCACTAGTGAATCAACTAGAAATTGGATTCAAAAATGGTTAACTCCTGCTGGAGGACCTGGAGCTGTGATTTATATAATATTTACTATAATTCTTATTGTATTCTTCACATTTTTCTACACGACAATCCAATTTAATACTGTTGAATACTCTAAAAACCTTCAAGCTAATGGTGGCTTTATTAGCGGAATTAGAGCAGGTAAACCGACAAGTGATTATTTAGGTAGAACTTTGAATAGATTGGTTATGCCAGGAGCAATTGCACTTTCTATACTTGCAGTTCTTCCAACTATACTAACACTTATTTCAGGATTACAATTTAATTATGGTGGTACTTCAATTATTATCGTAGTTGGTGTTGTGCTTGAAATTCACAGAGTATTAGAACAACAATTAATCATGAGAAATTATCGTGGTTTCTTAAAGAATAAATAGGAGGCATTTATGAAATTAGTTATATTGGGACCTCCAGGGGCCGGAAAGGGCACACAAGCTGAATATATTGTTGAAAGATACAATATTCCACACATTTCAACTGGAGATATCTTTAGAGAAAATATTAAGAACAACACAGAACTTGGTAAGGAAGCAAAATCTTATATGGATAAGGGACTTTTAGTTCCAGACGATCTTGTAATCGCACTTGTTGAAGATAGACTAAACAAGGAAGATGCTAAAAAGGGATTTCTACTAGATGGTTTTCCAAGAACCGTAGCTCAAGCTGTTAGTCTTGATTCTATTTTAGATAAAAATGATGAAAAGCTAAATAATGTTATTAATATTACAGTTGATCCTAAAATTTTAATAGAAAGAGCTGTTGGAAGACGAGTTTGTAAAACTTGTGGAATGACTTATCATGTTAAATTCAACCCTCCAAAGGAAGAAGGAATTTGTGATAAGGACGGTACTAAGCTTATTCAAAGAGATGACGATACTGAAGAAACTGTAAAGACTAGAATTTCAGTTTACTTTGATCAAACTGCACCTCTTATTGATTACTACAGAGCGCAAAATCTTCTCGTAGATATCGACGGGGCTAAGGACATTGACAAAGTATTTGAAGATATAGTTAATGGTCTTGAATAGTTCATGGATAATACATTTAGTCTTTTAAGGGGACAAGTTGTAAGATCCAAAAAAGGTAGAGATGAGGGAAGAGTTTTTGTAATCACTGAGATTATAGATGATGATTTTCTCTTTATCGTAGATGGAAAGCTAAGAAAGCTAGATCGACCAAAGAAAAAAAAGGTAAAACATCTTTATATATATAAGGATGTCATTGATCTTAATGTTAAAGATTTAAATGACAGTTATATTAGAAAGAAACTATTACCTTATAGCTAAAGGAGGATCCTTAATAATATGGCTAAAGAAGATGTAATTGAAGTTGAAGGCGTTGTTGTAGACGCTCTTCCAAATACTCATTTCAAGGTTGAACTTGAAAACGGACATATCATACTTGCTCATATTTCAGGTAAATTGAGAATGAATTATATTAGAATTCTTCCTGGTGATAAGGTGACAGTTGAGCTTTCACCTTATGATCTTACAAGAGGAAGAATAACTTGGAGAAAGAAATAATCCTAGAGTTAGGAGGCATTTAAATGAAAGTAAGACCATCTGTAAAAAAGATGTGCGAAAAGTGCAAAATAATTAAGAGAAACGGAAAAGTAATGGTAATTTGCGAAAATCCGAAACATAAACAAAGACAGGGATAAGGGAGGTAATTATGGCTAGAATTTCCGGTGTAGATTTACCTAGAGAAAAGAGAGTTGAAATCGGACTCACTTATATTTATGGTATTGGAAAACCTAGATCTCAAGCAATTTTAACTGCTGCTGGCGTTGATTTTGATACAAGAGTTAAAGACTTGACAGAAGCTGAACTTGCTAAAATTAGAGAAGAAATAGATAAATACCACGTAGAAGGTGATTTGCGTCGTGATGTTGCAATGAGCATCAAAAGACTTCGCGAAATCAACTGTTATCGTGGAAGAAGGCATAAAATGGGTCTTCCTGTAAGAGGACAAAAAACTAAGACTAATGCTAGGACAAGAAAAGGTCCTAAGAAACTTGTTAGTAAAAGTAAGTAAGGGGGGACTATAATGGCTAAAAAACAAAAAGTTACACGTTCTAGAAGACGTGTTCGTAAAAATATTGAAAAGGGAGAAGCTCACATAGCTTCAACATTTAATAACACTATGGTTACTCTTACTGATATTAACGGTAATGTTATTTCTTGGGCAAGTGCTGGACAACTTGGATTTAGAGGTTCAAGAAAGTCAACTCCTTTTGCAGCACAAGAAGCAGCACAAGAAGCAGCTGAAAAAGCTAAAGAGCATGGATTAAAGAGCGTTGATGTATATGTAAAGGGTCCAGGTTCAGGAAGAGAAGCTGCTATTAGATCTCTTCAAGCATCAGGTCTTGAAGTAACTATGATTAAAGACGTTACTCCAATTCCTCATAATGGATGTAGACCACCAAAACGTAGAAGAGTCTAAACTATTTATCGAGAAGGAGGGTACCCATGATTGAAATTGAAAAACCTAGAATTAGTATTGAAGAATTAGATGAGTCAGGTTTATATGGCAAATTCGTCGTTGAACCTCTAGAAGCTGGATTTGGTATCACTATTGGAAATTCCTTAAGAAGAGTGTTACTTTCCTCTCTACCAGGCGCAGCAGTTTCTTTTATAAATATACGCGGCGTTGAACATGAATTTGATACAATTCCAGGTGTATTGGAAGATGTACCTGAAATAGTTTTAAATATTAAATCTATAGTTTTAAAGATGACTGAAGATGAACCTGTAAAACTTGTTATAGAAAAAAAGGGAAAGGGAGAAATTAAAGCCTCTGACATTGAACTTCAACCTCAGGTAACTATTATTAATCCAGATCAACATATAGCTACGCTAAATGAAGATGCTGATTTTTATCTTGAAATGATGGTTGAAAGGGGAAGAGGCTATGAACCTTCTGAGCTTAAAAAGGACGAAATAACTGAAATTGGAATTATTCCAATGGATTCTAATTTCACTCCTGTGGAAAAAGTAAACTGGAAAGTTGAAAACACTAGAGTTGGACAAAGAACTGATTATGATAGATTAATCCTTGAAGTTACAACAGATGGCTCAATGAAAGCTGACGAAGCTACGTCCCTTGCAGCAAAAATCTTGACAGAACATCTTGAACTCTTCATTGGCCTAAAAGAACATGTCAGTGAAATAAATTTGATGGTTGAAAAAGAAGAGGATCAAAAAGAAAAAGTTCTCGAAATGACAGTTGAAGAATTGGATTTATCTGTTAGATCCTTTAACTGTTTAAAGAGAGCTGGAATAAACAGCGTTGAGGAATTGACTAATAGAACTGAAAGTGAAATGATGAAAGTTAGAAATCTTGGTAGAAAATCTCTACTAGAAGTAACTGAAAAGCTTGAAGAATTAGGACTGAGCCTCAAACCTGAAGAAGAATAAGGAGGACATTATGGCAAAAAACAGAAAACTTGGCCGTAATTCAAGTCATAGACGTGCAATGCTTAGAAACCTTGTTACTTCTCTTTTAAGGGAAGGTAGAATTAAAACTACTCACACTAGAGCGAAAGAAGTTCAAAGAATTGCAGATCGAATGATTACACTTGGAAAAAGAGGCGACCTTCACGCAAGAAGACAAGCTTTAGCATATATTTATTCAGAAGATGTTGTTACAAAATTATTTGAAGAATATTCTGAAAAATATGCAGATAGAAATGGTGGATACACTAGAGTATTGAAGATGGGTCCAAGACGTGGAGACGGTGCAGAAATTTCAATTATAGAATTAGTATAAGGAAATCCAATGGGATTTCCTTTTTTATATTTTTGGAGGGCTTATGTTTTATAAAAAAATTTACAACTCGCCATTAGGGAAAATTTATTTAATCTTTGATGAAGAATTTTTACTTGGACTATATTTTGAAAATCAAAAATATTTTGGAGAAGTTATAAAAGGTGAAGAGGTAGAAGATTTTAACTTAAAAAAGTTAGAAATTATCAATAAAAATGTAGAAACTACAGAAAAGTGGCTTGATATTTACTTTAGTGGTGAAGAGCCAAAATTTATGCCTTGCATAAAACTTATTGGAACAGAATTTAGAAGAGATGTGTGGAAAACTTTATTAGAGATACCCTATGGAGAAACTATTACATATAAAACTATCTCAGAAAAATTAATAGAGATGGGAAAGTATAAAAAAATGTCGGCACAAGGGGTAGGTGGTGCAGTTGGGCATAACCCGATATCAATAATAGTACCTTGTCATAGAGTGATTGGAGTCGATGGAAGTCTTAAAGGCTATGCAGGAGGAATTGCGAAAAAAAAGAAATTACTTCAAAACGAGGGTTTCAAGTTTAAAAAATAAATGTAGAAGTAAAACAAAAGCTTTGCTATAAAAAAGTGAAGCTTTTATTTTTTATTTTGCACTCAACCCTTGAAAAATTTTTGCCAATGTATTAATATATATATTAGCAGAAGGCGTTGCCGAGTGCTAATAAAAAGGAGGTAAATATATATGAAACTTAGACCACTTGACGATAAGATCGTCATCAAGAAAATTGAAAAAGAAGAAACAACTGCTTCAGGCATAGTACTTCCTTCTTCAGCTAAAGAGGAATCAAATATAGCAGAGGTTATTGCAATAGGAAATAAACTAGATACAGATGAAGATATGAAGGGACTTGTCAAAGTAGGAGATAAAGTTATTTTTTCAAAATATGCAGGAAATGATATTGAACTTGATAAGGAAAAATACACAATAATAAAATTCCAAGACATCTTGGCAGTTATTGAATAAGGAGTGATAAAATGGCAAAGGAAATTAAATTTTCAGAGGAAGCTAGAAAGGGCTTAATT
Organism: Peptoniphilus faecalis; assembly: GCF_012976305.1. Classification (GTDB taxonomy): domain Bacteria; phylum Bacillota; class Clostridia; order Tissierellales; family Peptoniphilaceae; genus Peptoniphilus_A; species Peptoniphilus_A faecalis. The sequence goes on along the minus strand of NZ_JABDSR010000005.1, from coordinate 48,587 downwards.
AAAGGAATAAATACTCTTGCAGATACGGTTAAAGTAACACTTGGACCTAAGGGTAGAAATGTAATTTTAGACAAAGAATATGGCACACCACTAATTACAAATGATGGTGTAACTATTGCAAGAGAAATTGAATGTGAAGATAAATTTGAAAATATGGGTGCACAACTTTTAAAGGAAGTTGCTACAAAGACTAATGACGTTGCTGGAGATGGAACTACTACAGCTACTCTTCTTGCTCAAGCAATTATTAGAGAAGGAATGAGAAATATTGCAGCAGGCGCAAATCCAATGGTTTTACAAAAGGGAATTGATAAGGCGGTAGAAAGTACTGTTGAGGAAATCAAAAACTTTTCAACGGAAGTTTCTTCAAAGGAATCTATTGAACAAGTTGCTTCAATTTCAGCTGCAAATGAACAAGTTGGCAAGCTTATTTCTGAAGCAATGGAAAAAGTTGGCAATGATGGTGTAATCACTGTTGAAGAATCTAAATCAATGGGCACAAGCCTTGATGTAGTTGAAGGAATGCAATTTGATAGAGGATATCTTTCACCATATATGGTAACTGACTCTGACAAAATGGTTGCAGAATTAGAAGATCCATATATTTTAATTACGGACAAAAAAATTTCAAATATTCAAGAAATTTTACCACTACTTGAACAAGTATTGCAAGCATCTAAACCACTTTTAATTATTGCAGATGACATCGAAGGTGAAGCACTTGCAACTTTAGTTGTAAACTCCCTAAGAGGAACTCTAAATGTTGTTGGAGTAAAGGCTCCAGGCTATGGAGACAGAAGAAAGGATATGCTACAAGACATTGCAATTTTAACAGGTGGACAAGTTGTATCCTCTGATTTAGGTCAAGATCTTAAAGATGCAACAATTGATATGCTTGGCTCTGCGTCAAAGGTTAGAGTTGAAAAAGAACTTACAGTAATAGTAAATGGAGCAGGCGAAAAATCTGAACTTGAAAATAGAATTAACCACATTAAAAACCAAATTGAAGATTCAGATTCAGAATTTGATAAGGAAAAATTACAAGAAAGACTTGCAAAACTTTCTGGCGGAGTTGCAGTAATCCAAGTAGGAGCAGCAACAGAAGTTGAATTAAAAGAAAGAAAATTAAGAATTGAGGATGCTCTTGCAGCAACAAGAGCAGCAGTTGAAGAAGGTATAGTAGCTGGTGGTGGTACAGTATTAATCGATTCAATTGAAGCAGTTGCAAAAGCAGTTGATGAGTTAGAGGGCGACGAAAAAACTGGTGCAAATATCATCTTGAAAGCATTGGAAGAACCACTAAGACAAATAGCAGAAAATGCAGGATTAGAAGGCTCAGTAATAGTAGAACATGTAAAGAAAAAAGAAAAGGGCATAGGTTTCGATGCATATAAATCAGAATATGTAGACATGAAAAAAGCTGGAATAGTAGACCCAACTAAAGTAACAAGATCAGCACTACAAAATGCAGCAAGCGTAGCATCAATGATTTTAACAACAGAAGCAGCAGTAGCAAATATAAAAGAAGAAAAACCTGCAATGCCAGCAATGAATCAAGGAATGGGAATGATGTGATAATCAGAAAAGCCGAGATAAGTCTCGGTTTTCTGACTTTAACAGCAATGCGACTGAAAGAAAACATGAACTTATGAAAAATCTTATCCATGTAATATAGAAAATGCGAAGGAATAATTAGCATTTTCAGGCAAGTAGGATTTATTAAAACAGCCTCAAAAAAAGCAGTCTTGAGATAGGCTGTTTTTTTATTTTATCCAGCAAAGGAGCTTAAAGTAAGAGTTTATAAAAATTTTATCTAAAGATAAGACAGTAAGACTTAAAGGAGTATTGCTGAGGAAGTTATACCTTAAAAAACTTTAAAATTAACACATCTTTGTTTAAATAGAGGCAGTTAGAGTAATTATATAGTGAGGTGTTTTATGAATATTAATTATATCAAGGCTTTTGAAGACAATTATATTTGGACAATTGAAAGGGAGGACAAAATCATCGTAGTGGATCCCGGAGATTCAGTTCCTGTTCTTAATTATTTAAAAAACAAAAAATTAGTTGCCATCCTTCTTACTCACAAGCACATGGATCATGTGGGAGGAGTTCAAGAACTTAAAAATAAATGCGGTGCAAAGGTCTATGGACCAGTTGAAACTAAAGAGTACAACGATGTTACTGTAAAAGAGGATGATGAATTTGAAGTCTTAGATGAAATTTTTAAAGTTATTTTAACTGCTGGCCATACAGAAGGACATATTTCCTATCTAATGGGAGATAATTTATTTTGTGGCGACGCACTTTTTCTTGCTGGATGTGGCAGAGTTTTCACAAAGGATTATAAAAAATCCTATGAGGGTCTTTTAAAATTAAAAAGTTTAGATGATGATACAAAAGTTTATCCTGCACACGAATATTCCCTTTCTAATTTAGAATTTGCAAAATCTGTGATTTCTAATGAGGATTTAGACAGAGAGTATGAGAGAGTAAAAAAATTAAGAGAAGAAAATAAAATCACCCTTCCTTCAACAATTGGCAAGGAGAAAAAAATAAATCCCTTTTTACTTGCAAGAGATTTAGAGGATTTTATAATTTTTAGAAACAAAAAGGATAATTTTTAAGAGTAAAAAATAAAAGTGTTGGCAAAAGAAAAGCCAACACTTTTTAAATGTAAAAATCAAATATCAACCAATTCCGCCAAGAATTGCTCCTGCTATTAGGGCAATTATTGCTGCAGTAACATATACATATTTAGCAAGTGGATAGTACCATCCACCGATTTCTTTTTTGGCTCCTTGGTTAACTGCGGACAGTGCATAATCCTTTCCTGCAACCCATAGGAACATTATTCCTGCAAGAGATGCTCCTAGTGGGCAGATGTAAATTGAAACTACGTCCATCCAACCACCTACTATTGCTTGGATAAAGATGGCAACTAGGCAACCAATTATATGAATAGTTGTAGTTGCAATTACTCTTGAGAAATTAAATTTTTCTTCCAAGTAAGCAACAGGTGTTTCATAAAGATTTATTATTGAGCTTAATCCTGCAAAAAGTACGCAAATATAGAAAACAATTCCAACGATTTTTCCAACAGCCATTCCGTTAAATACATTTACTAAATAAATAAACATAAGTCCAGGACCACCAGTGTCAAGGGGTGCATTTGCTGTTGCCATTGCTGGTATAATTACAAAAGCTGCCAATAATGCTGCAATAGTGTCAAATATTGCGACATTTCTTGCAGATGATGGTATACTTTCGTTCTTGGGGAGGTAGGACCCGTAAATTACAGTGCCACTTCCTGCAACTGATAATGAGAAAAAGGCTTGTCCAAAGGCATAGATCCAAACCTTTGGATCTTTTAATCCTTCAGGGTTTACTGTGAAGATGTATTTGTATCCATTTGAAGCTCCATCAAGTTTAAAAATATAAATTGCAAGTCCAACAAATAAAATAAATAATGTGGGCATCATAAATTTATTTGCTTTTTCGATTCCTCCAGATACTCCCATTGCCATAATTGCGAAACTTGCGATAATTGCTATTACAACCCAAATGTTCGCACCAAAGGTAGAGGCAGTTTGTCCAAAAGTTCCACCAATTACGTCCATATCTTGACCCATTGCATAAAGTCCGCCTGTTAGTGAAAGGAAAGTGTATTTAAAAATCCAAGCCATTACACAAGTGTAACCTATTGCAAGTGCAAGAGAACCAACTACAGGTATAAGCCCAATAGTTTCTCCAATTTTTTTGTTTTTCCATCTAAGTTCTGTACATTTGCCAAAAGCACCCACTGGACCAGCTTCAGCTGACCTTCCAAGAGCCATTTCAGAAATTACTCCAGTAGATCCTATAAGCACAACAAATATTATGTAAGGAATTAAAAAAGTCATGCCACCATAGGCTGAAACCATTATAGGAAATCTCCAGATATTGCCCATACCAACTGCAGAGCCTATACAAGCAAGTATAAAGCCCCATTTACTTTTAAAACCATCGCGAGTTTTTAAGTTGTTATCCATAATTATTCTCCTTGAATAGGGTAATACCCCTTTTTGAAAGGGGTATTTAATATTAAATTTTAATTAAGTTCATTATTTTTCATCTTCAGAAGGTTCATAAGTTTCTAGGAATGCGTGGAAGTGACGCATTGGAAGGTTTTTACCCTTTACTATTCTAATATTAGGAATAGTAGCACGATCTTCATAAAGAGCTTTTACAGCTGCAATTACATAATCTAGGTGTTCCTTAGAAAGTTGACTTCTGTTTATGGCAAAACGAACTACATTAGCGACTTCAGCTTGTTGTTCTGGAGTTTTTAGATCGTATTCCATAGAATAATTTCCAAGTTCAGCTGTTCTTATTCCATATCTTCTGATTAATTCAACAGAGAAGCCTTGACCAGCAAAAGTTTCGGGTGCTCGCTTATTGTCGAAAAATTCATCCATATTTATATATACTCCATGTCCACCAGCAGGTAGTACAACGCCCTTCACTCCAGCTTTATAGAATCCTTGTGCAAGATATTCACATTGTTTTACACGAGCATCAAGGTAATCGAACTTGGCAGCTTCATAAAGTCCAGCAGCAAGTGCCATAATATCTCTACCGCTCATTCCGCCATAGGAGTCGTTTCCGTATGAAGAAATTTGTTTAACCTTTAATAAAATACCAACGTCAGTTTTTATTGAGCCATCTTCGTTAAAGTCAGAGAATTTTTTCCAGAACAAGCCTTTGTCTCTAAAGGCAAGCACGCCACCCATGTTTGCGTGTCCATCTTTTTTTAGGGATGCAGTAAATCCATCACAATAAGAAAACATTTCCTTTGCGATTTCTGGGATTGATTTGTCAGCGTATCCATCTTCATTTACTTTAATGAAGTAAGCATTTTCTGCCCATCTAGCGGCATCAAACATATATGGAATTTCATATTTGTGTGCTATTCTAGAACATTCCCTAATATTTGCCATGGAAACGGGTTGACCGCATACAGTATTATTAGTAATAGTCGTATAAATTAGAGGAACATTTTCAGGTCCTAATTTTTCAATTAATTCTTCTAATTTTTCTGTATCCATATTGCCCTTAAAGGGATTTTTTTCGTAGTGGCCATTTTCAGGAACTTCCCACAAAAGTTTTTTGTTATATAAGTTTCTTGGTATAGAACCCATTTGTTTAATATTTCCTTCAGTTGTGTCAAAGTGACCATTTGAAGGAATTGTGTAAGTCTTTCCCGGCTCTCTTTCATTTAAAATTTTTTTAACTAATTCAAATAAAACAGATTCAGCTGCACGACCTTGTTGGATGATAAAAGTATTAGGTCTTTCCATTTGTGCAGATCCACCGTTAAATAATCCACCTTCATACTCGCAAAGATATACTTCGTTCATCATTTTTTCTACATCAGTACAATCAGTTCTTACAAGGTCAATAATTCTTTTTTGGTTGTCGCCTCTTTCAAAAACGTCTCTAAATGCATCTAAAAGAACATAGTAGCCCTTGTTTCTTCCATAAGATTCATCGCCTAAAAACATTGCAGACCATTGAACATCTGTCATAGCAGTAGTTCCTGAATCTGACAACATATCGATAGTTAACATTCCTGCAGGAAAAGCAAATTCATTGTAGTGAGTAGCTTTAAGAGCTCTTTCTCTTTGCTCAACTGTTACATTTGGCAAGTTTTTAGTAACATAAGTATAGGAATGTGGTGTAGGTACGTCTAATTGATACTCTTTCATAAAATAAAACCTCCATATAAATAATAAATGATAAATTTACAGAGGAACCCCGGTCATCGACTAAAAAGTCAACTAGCGGACAGTATCCAAATTGAGAACCCCGGTTATCAAAAAGTTGATTGTAAATTAGTAAAATACTAATAATAAAATAAAAATTTGATGAGCGGTCAGCACTCATAGATAAGAATATTATCTATGAAATAGTTTACGTTATAGAAATTTAAAAGTCAATAATATTGTATATTCACTAATTATTTTGTTAAATAAAAAATGAAATCGTTTTAAAAACTAAGCATAAATTAAAAAATCTCCAAATTAATGGAGATTTAAATAATTATTTTTCAACTGAAGCTGAATAATTTTTTTCTATTGATTCGTCAAGCATTTTTGTAAATTCTTCATCTGTCTGGTTGACATTAAGTCCTTCAGTTAAAGCTCTTGAATAAGAAGCGATTACACTTTTGTTTTTTCTAAGTTTTTTATTAGCTTCATCTCTGGAGTAGCCACCAGAAAGAGCAACAACTCTAATTGTTTGACTGAAATTATATAAGTCTTCGTAAAGATTTTCTTTCTCAGGAAGAGTTAATTTAAACATTACATAATTTTCTTTTTCTAAGTTTTTAAGTCCTTCGATTAAATATTTTTTTAGAACTTCTTCAATTTCAGCTTTATCTTTAGCGTGAATATCAACTTCAGGCTCTATAATTGGGACAAAGCCTGCATCAGAAATTTTCTTTGCATATTCAAATTGTTGGTCTACAACTTTTTCAATTGATTTTTCATTGAGTTCCTTTATTACGGAACGCATTTTTGTGCCAAAAATATTTCTTTCTTTAGCATTTTTAAGGAGCTCGTCAATGTGTTTGAAAGGCTTCATAAGTTGTGCACCATCTTTTAATTCATCAAGGCCTTCGTCGATTTTTAAAAAAGGAACTATGCCCTTTTCTTCCCAAAGGTAGTCGCCAGTAAATTTATTGTCAACCTTTGAATTCATAGTAACTTTAAATAAAATTGCAGCCAAAATTCTATCAGAAGTAAAAGCTTCATTAGTTATAATTCTCTTTCTCATTTCATGAACTAAGTTAAACATTTCTTCATCGTTAGAATATTTGTCTTCAGTTATTCCATAATTTAAAAGTGCCTTTGGTGTTGATCCACCTGATTGGTCAAGGGCAGCAATAAAGCCTTTGCCATTTTTCATTCTATCAAATTGTTTTTTGTTCATTTTTACCTCCAAAGTCTAGACTTCTTATTACTTCTAATTATATAATAAGTAGACATAGTTGACAAATGACAAATTTTGAGGTGAATATGAATTATTATGCAGTAAGGGTTGGAAGAAACCCTGGAATATATAAAACGTGGGATGAGTGTAAAAAAGAGACTATGGGATTTAAAGGTGCAAGCTTTAAAAAATTTTCTACTCTTGAAGATGCTAAAGCTTTTTTAAATGAAATAGAAGAAGAAAAAAAAGAAGTGGTAGAAAGGGATGAGCTAATAGCATATGTAGACGGCTCCTATAGGAATTCTGATAAGAGCCATTCCTATGGGGTATATATGTTTAATGACGAAGAGGAATATATCTTTTCTAAAAGATTTTTTAAGGGTTCAGAGATGAGAAATGTTTCTGGAGAAATAAAGGGCGCCATGAAGGCTATGGAGTACGCAGAATCTATTGGAAAGAGAAAAATTTATCTTCATTATGATTACGAGGGTATAAGATCCTGGGCTCTTGGATTTTGGAAGACAAATAAAGAGGGGACAATTTTATACAAAGAATTTTACGATGACATAAAAGACAAGCTAGAAGTAAAATTCATAAAAGTAGAGGCACATAGTGGTGTGAAGTACAATGAACTTGTAGATAAGCTTGCAAAGGAGGCAAAATGAGAAAGTCTTGGGACGAATATTTTATGGAGATAACTGAAATGGTTGCGACTAGATCCACTTGTGATCGTGCCTTTGTAGGTTGCGTGCTGGTAAATTCTGATAACAGAATTATTTCTACTGGATATAATGGGTCTGTGACGGGAAACCCTCATTGTGACGAAGTTGGTCATACAATGAGAGATGGGCACTGCATTGCCACAATTCATGCAGAGATGAATGCACTTTTATATTGTGCAAAGGAAGGAATTTCAGTGAAGGGTGCTAAGGCCTATGTTACACATTTTCCGTGTTTAAACTGTACAAAGGCACTTATACAAGCAGGAATTTGTGCCATATATTATCACGAAGCTTATAGAGTGGATGATTATGCAATGGAACTTCTGAATAAAAATAATATTCTTTTAAAACAAATTTAACAAATCTAGATGCCTATTAAGTGTAACTTAATAGGTTTTTTTATTTAGATGTTGGGTATCTTATATTAATAAGTGATACACAAAAATTAGGAGGTAGAACATGAAGGGATTCATAGAAGAATTTAGAGAATTTATTTCTAAGGGCAATGTAATGGATATGGCAGTAGGGGTTATTATAGGTGGCGCCTTTGGCAAAATCGTATCAAGTCTTGTGGAAAATATTTTAATGCCACTTATTGGAATTATTATTGGTGGGGTTAATTTTTCTGATTTAAGTATAACTGTTGGAACTGCTGAAGTTAAATATGGAGTATTTTTGCAATCAGTTTTTGATTTTTTGATTATTGCACTTGTAATATTTATAATGATTAAACAAATTTCAAAAGTTACTAGCAAATTTAAAAAAGAGGAAGAAGTGAAACCGACAGAAAAGGTATGCCCTTTCTGCAAGTCAACTATTGCAATTGATGCAACTAGATGTCCACACTGTACATCTGAACTTGGAAGTGTAAAATGAAAAAGTGGGGTTTGGTCCTTGAAGGTGGTGGAGCAAGAGGCGCTTATCAAGTAGGTGCTTATTTTGCCCTTATGGAAATGGAATTTAATTTTTCAAAAATTGTTGGCACGAGCATTGGTGCCTTTAATGGAGCTATGTTTGCCCAAGGTGATGCCTATGAGTGTTTTAAAGCTTGGAAAAACTTGGATTTTTCTTCTTTTGTCAATGAATTAAAAACTGTGGAAGAAGATCAGGATATTTTGGCAAAAATCATAGAAAAATTAAGGAGGCACGACATAAAAATCCCTGAATTGACAAGGTCGCCCTATCCACTTTTTAGACTAGTAGATCAATTTATTGACGAAGACAAGCTTAGAAATTCAGATATTGATTTTGGAATTTGTACAGTTAATGTTTCTGATTTAAAAGTTGAGAAATTATTTAAAGAAGATATTGAGAAGGGACTAATAAAAGATTACATTATTGCTTCTTGTTACATTCCTTTCTTTAAATTAAAATCCCTTCATGGCAAAATATTTTTAGATGGAGGTTTTGCATCTCCAGCTCCTATTGAAATGATTGAAGATGACATGGATATTGTTTTAGTAAGACTTTCTGATAGGAATATAAAAAATGAAGAGCGTGCGAAATATATTGTTAAACCAAATAAAAGGCTTGGTTCAACACTTGATTTTGATACCGATAGAGCTGATGAATTAATAAAAAATGGTTACTTCGATGCCTTTAGAGCTGTAAAGGGTTTAAAGGGTGAAGAGTATTATATTTTGCCAATTAAAGAAGAAGAAAGTTTAAAATATATTTATAAAATTTTAAAAGAAAAGGTCTACGAAATTGATAATAAAGTTATTAGAAAGATATTTGAAGAATATGTACCAAAGATTGCAGCAGAGCTAGAGATGCCAGAAAATTTTAAATACGATGAACTTTTATATAAGCTTTTAGAAAGAGAAGCAGAAAAAAATAAGATAGATAGATACAAAATTTATACAGTTGAAGGATTAATGAGGGAAATAGAAAATGGATTTTAATGCTGATTTTGAATTAATGAAAATTAAAGCTAAACTTCAGAAGAAAAGTTCAATGCCTGTGGATGTTAAAAACAGATTTTCTGTCATGATACCTTTGATAAAGAGAAGAGGACAAATTCATCTTTTGTTTGAAAAGAGGGCACTTAATCTTAGAAATCAACCAGGAGAAGTTTCTTTCCCTGGTGGCAGAATTGAGGGAAATGAAAGCCCAAAACAGGCTGCTATTCGTGAAACCTGCGAGGAATTATTAATAAAAGAAAAGGATTTGGAAATATATTCAGAGGGGGATTTTTTAGTAAATCCATATTCTGCTATTATTTACACTTATATTGGCGAGATAAAAAAAGATTTTTTTGAAATTATTCCATCAAAGGATGAGGTTGAAAAAATTTTCACAGTACCACTAAAATTTTTTATGGAGATTGAGCCAAAATCCTACAAGTTAGATTTAAATGTAAATAGAAATGAAGACTTTCCTTATCATTTGATTCCAAATGGAGAAAATTATAAATTCAAAAGGGGAAAAGAAGAAGTCCTATTCTATGATTATAAAGGTATCATTATTTGGGGCTTTACTGCCAAAATAACGAGAAGATTTGTAGAAAGAATAGGTCTTTGACCTTGTGCAAAGTTTGATAATTGATGATTTGAATTTTGTAAAAAACTTCTGTAAAATAGATATAAAAATTATTTTTAATAAAAAATTAATAAAAAACTAGTAATATTTGTAATACAAATGTAATATTTTAGTTTAAAGCTCTAAATTTCAATGTTTAGAGCTTTTTTTATTTTTATCATAAAATATATTTAAATAATACAACCTTTAAAATGGCTAAATTTCAAAGATTATGCCAAGAATTACAAAAAAGTTACAAAAAATTGACAAATTAAGTTTTTTTTATTATACTTTTATGAGGTTAGAAAAGGTTACAAAAGTGTAACAAAATTTACAATTTTGTAACGCTATGGAGGTTATTTATTTGAATAAGAAAAACATTTTTAAAAATGCAAAGTTTATTTTAATAGTCCTAGCGCTTGTTTCAGTGCTTACAATGGGTTTTAGCACAGCTTTAGGAAATGATGTAGAATTAAATATTAATGGAAAGACAAAGACAGTTTTTACATATGAAAAGACTGTGGGTGCATTTTTAGAAAAAGAAGGCATAGTACTTAAAGATAAGGATGTTGTTAGTCCAAGTGTTGATCAAGAAATCAAGGAAGATATGAAGGTAATAATAACTTCTCCAAAATCTTATCACATTAAAGATGGCAATAAGACTATAATTGCTGAGGCAAATGGATATACAGTTGCTGATGTACTTGAAAATTTAAATATAAAGTTAAATAAGCTTGATAGAGTTTCCTTTCCTCTTGATGAAATTGCAAAAGAAGGAATGGAAATTCAAATTGATAGAGTAGTAGTTGAAAACATTGAAAACAAAATAGAAATTCCTTTTGAAACAGAAAGTCGTGAAAATGCAGAAATGCTTGAAGGACAAAAAAATGTAATCACTAATGGTGAAGTTGGACAAAAGGTTGAAAGTTTAAAGAACACTTATGTCAACGGAGTTCTTGAAACTACTGAAGTTTTAAAAAGTGAAATTACAAAGAATCCCGTTAAAGAAGTTGTAGAAGTTGGAAGTAAAAAAGCACCTGCAGCACCTAATGGGAAAAATGCCAAAAGAGTAATAGTGATGCAAGCCACTGCTTATGATCCAACAGCTGGTTCAAAGACAGCTATGGGAACTCGTGCAAGAGTTGGAGCAGTTGCCGTTGACCCTAAGGTTATCCCTCTTGGTTCAAAACTTTATATTGAATCAATGGACGGTTTCGCAAGTTATGGTTATGCGACAGCAGAAGATACTGGTGGAGCAATAAAGGGAAATAGAATTGATTTATTTTACAACTCAAATGCTGAGGCTAATAGATTTGGCAGAAGAAATGTAAAAGTTTATGTACTTGATTAAAAAAGTCCTAGCAATGGGACTTTTTTAATGCAAACTTTTAAATTGTTGGTTTTCCAAAAATTAAAGAAATCTCGAGAAAAATGAAAATCTAAAAATAAAAAAATTGAAAAAATAAGAGTTCATCATTTAAAAGAACCTTTATTTAATTTATAATATAAATGAGGATGATTTTATGAAATTAGTAGAACATGAACTCGTCGATAGATATATTTATTATTTGCAAAGATACATCCCCTATGATAAGCAAAAAGATGCAAGGGATGATTTTTTAGAAATTTTGAAAGATAGACTTCCGGAAATTTATACGGAAGATGACATAAAAAAAGAATTAAATAAAATTGGAAATCCCTATGAATTTGCGACAACTTATACTGAAGGTAGTAAATTTCTTTTAAGTGGTAAAAACTATGAAATTTTTGTAGCCTTTTTGAAGATGCTTTCTGTGTCTGCATTAATTGGAATTATTTTATTCATTTTAAATTATTTCAAAAGATTTGTAAGTGCAAATTTATTTGATTTACTAAAGACAATTTTAATTAGCATTTTTGTTCTAAGCTTATTGCCTTCTTGGATTTGTGAAAAGATTAAAACCACAAAAATTCTAAAGGCACTCACAGAAGAATGGGATATAGATAATCTTTATGAGACTAAGGATTTTAAAATAGAAAAATATGAGATCGTATTATTGGTATTAAATTTTTCAATGTATTTTATGCTTCAAGCGTATATTATCACTGCAAGAATTAATATTTCCATTGTTACTTATACTTTTATTATGGTATTATTTTTTCTAAATGTACTTAGTGCAAATTTAAAATTATCAGAAAACACTATTGTCTCAAAAGTAATGCATTTTGAATATTTTGTAGATATATTTACATTAATTAGTTTTATAATTATGACAAATTACTTTATTCCAAGGGTATTTATCATAAAGATAATTATGCTATGCAGTGTAATTAATATAATTTTAAATTCTTATAATATTTCTAAAAGCAAGAATATTTTGCTATCGCGAAAAAAGAGAAAGAAAAATAAGTTTAAAAGAAAAAACAAAAAGACAGAGTGAACAATAATCACCTGTCTTTTTTGCATTTGATTAATTAAATTAAGCTACATTTTCCTTTAAATATTTTATAATATCTAAAGATTCGTAAAGAGGCTTGTCGCCAATGAATAGACATGGAACTTGTTTTTTGCCGCCCTTTTCAATTAAATATTTGCGAGCTTCTTTATCTTCATCAATGTTTTTTATTTCTACAGAATTAATGCCATTATCTGCCATAAAAGATTCAACTTTTTTACAGAATGGACAAATTGTACCTACATAAAGTGTTAATTTTTCCATAAAATCCCTCCGATTTTATTTTACCCAATTAATGGTAAAGAAAACAAGGGCAGTATTTAAAAGGTAGTCATTTTTTGATATAATAGCATAGATTCGAGGTGATATTGTGGGATTTTTTGACAGTCTCGATGGAAATGTTAATGAAATAATGGGAAATTTAAATTATTTAAAGAAAAAAATTGTAAGTGAATCACAAGAAATAAAAAAAATGGCAAGGTTAAAGTACGAAATTTTAAACGAAGAGAGAAAGTTATCTGAACTTTTTGAATCTCTTGGGCGACATGAGTTTAATATTTTAAAGGGTGAAGAGTCAGATCTTGACATTGATGAAACTTTAAGAGCAATTGAAAGACACACTTCAAGGATTTCTTCGCTAAAGATTGGTCTAGATTTAAATGAAAATACTAGTATAAATTTTCAAAAGGATATAGAAAAAAATTCAGACAAAGACCAAGATAAAAATAATTTTAGCGGACTTTATGTGGAAAAAGATTTTAATAATAAATTAAAAGAGGAAGATGATGGTTGCATAATTTTTATAGAAGAAGATGAAGATGAAAGTAGATAAAAATTTTATTGATATAGATGGAATAAATACTGCATATATAAAAAGAGAGGGCGGCGAAAAAATTGTCCTTATCCTTCACGGATGGGGTGCATATATTGAGTCGATTATGCCAATTTTTAATGCTATTCCAGAGCATTACACAGTCTATGCCTATGATGCACCGGGATTTGGAGACAGCGAGGCACCAAAAGAGGTAATGGGAACCTACGATTACTATAGTTTTTTGTTGAAGTTTTTGGAAAAGTTTAATATAAAAAGGGCTACATTTATCGGGCATTCCTTTGGAGGCAAAACTCTTACGATTTTAGGTGCGAGAAATAAGAATTTAATAGACAAATTAGTGCTAATCGATGCATCGGGAGTTATTCCAAAGAGAAAACTTTCTTATTATGCTAAGGTTTATTCTTTTAAAGCTGCAAAAAAACTATATATGCTAACTCATGGCAACGACGACAAAGCTCTGTCAAAATTTTATAAAAATCACGGCTCCGATGACTACAAGGCAGCAGAAGGAATTATGCGAAAATGTTTTGTAAAAGTTGTGAATGAATCCACAAGAGAAGAGTTTAAAAATATCGAAGCAGAGACTCTTCTAATTTGGGGAGACAAAGATGATGCAACGCCTCTTTACATGGGCAAAATTTTTGAAAAAGAGATAAAAAATTCAGGACTTGTGGTTTTGGAAGATGCTGGTCATTATTCATATCTAGATAAGTTTGGACAATTTAGAGCAGTTATTAATTCCTTTTTAGATTAGGAGATTTAGATGAAAATTTTTTTAGTGAAACTACCTATTTATATAATAGATTTAATAGTAATTTCTGTGGCACTTTATTACTCTTTAATTAGGAGTAATTTTCCCATTCATATGCTTCAACTTGAAGGCTATGACAATGACGAGTACAAAACGTTTTTGAAAAATAACAAGGAAAAGATGAATAAATTAGTCTACAAATTGGATAAAAATCAAAAAACGCCAATAGTTTGGACTGATAGGGCAAAGAGACTTTTAAAAAAGCATAAAATTGTAAATTTTATTTTTTTCGTAATTATTGTTGTAATTTCTCTTTTATTATTTGATATTACAAAATCTTATGTGCTATCAGCATTTTCGACTATTGTATTTTCCTTTTTAGTTTATTTTTTTCAATATAGAATTTTGATTTTGACAAATATGTGGGCAAAGCCAACTGAAGACAAAATCAATATGGGATTTTACAATTCTGCACAAGCTAAAATTAAAAAATTTAAAGAAGAAAGGGGCTTAAAAGTTTTAGGGATAACGGGTTCCTTTGGAAAGACTTCTGTAAAATTTATATCTAATACAATTTTGTCTGAAGGACTTAGAGTTAAAAACACGCCTTCTTCCTTTAATACGCCTATGGGTCTTTCAAAAATTATTAACAATGAACTTGAAAGCAACACAGAGGTTTTCATCGCAGAGCTTGGAGCCAAGATGCCAGGAGAAATTCACGAAGTGGCGGAACTTGTACAACCTGATATTGGAATAATTACAGCAATTGGGCCAACGCACATGCATCTTTTTAAGACAATCGAAAATATTCAAAAAACAAAGTATGAATTAATAGAGGATTTGCCTGAAGATGGAATTGCAATATTTAACTACGACAACGACTATGTAAAGCCTCTTGCGGATAAAACTTTAAAGAAAACTTATAGATATGGAACAAGGGACTTTGAAAAACTAGATATTTATGCTGACGAGATAAAAGTTAATGAAACTGGTTCTGAATTTATGCTTCACATCAAGGGTGTGGGGGAAATAAAATGCGAGACAAAACTTCTTGGAGTACACAATATTTCAAACATACTTGCATCAGCGACTGCGGCACATGTCCTTGGACTTAGCTTAGAAGATATACAAAGGGGAATAAAAAAAGTTGAGCCAGTGGAACATAGGCTTTCACTTCTACCATCGACAAATGGCACAATAGTTATTGACGATGCTTTTAATTCAAACCCTGTTGGATTTAGGGCAGCATTAGATGTTCTTAGAGAATTTAAAGATCATAGAAAAATAATTATTACGCCAGGCATGGTTGAACTTGGCGATATGGAAATTTGTGAAAATAGAAAAATAGGCGAAGCAATGGCAGATGTCCTCGACTTTGTAATTTTAGTCGGCAAAAAGAGAACACTTCCAATTTATGAGGGTTTAAAAAATAAAAAATTTAATGAAGATAATATTTACAGAGTTTCTTCACTAGCAGAAGCTACTGAAGTACTCGCAAAGATTTCCTTGCCAGGAGATGTCCTTCTATTTGAAAATGACCTTCCTGACAATTACAATGAGGAGTGAGAATATGGAAAATATAGGTGTAATTTTTGGAGGTAGATCCGTTGAACACGAAGTTTCTGTAATTACAGGGATGCAAATTATTGAAAATATGGATAAGACAAAGTACAATCCTATTCCAATTTATATTACAAAGAGCGGCAAATTTCTTTCGGGCGAAAGTTTAAAAAACTTTAAAGCGTATAAAAATCAAGACTTCCACGATGGAGTTGAAGTTTTTTTCAAGCCAACTTATGGCGACAAAAATCTTTACTTTGTAAAGCATAACGAAAAAAAATTGTTTAAGCCAGAGTATGATTCTGTCGAAGTTTACGAAAAAATCGATGCAATATTTTTTGCCCTTCACGGAACTTTTGGCGAAGATGGATGCACTCAAGGACTTTTTGAACTTATGGGAATGCCCTACACTGGTTGTGGCGTAATGTCAGCAGCTGTAGGCATGGACAAGGTAATTATGAGAAAAGTTTTTGAATCAGAAAATATTCCAATGACAAAATACAAGTATTTTTACAAAGAAGAGCTTAAAAATTTACAAAATATTGTTGAAAAATGCAAGGATTTGAAATATCCTTTATTTGTAAAGCCTGCAAATTTAGGTTCCTCTATTGGAATTTCAAGAGTGGAGAATGCTCTTGACCTTTCAAAGGCACTTGAAGTTGCAGCACATTATGATAGAAAAATAATTGTGGAAGAAGCAGTGGTAAATCCAAGGGAGATAAATGTGGCAGTCCTTGGTTATGAAAATGACCTTAGAGTTTCTGCAGCAGAGGAACCCCTCGGATTTAAGGATCTTTTGAAGTACGAAGATAAATATGTTTCTGGTTCAAAGGGTGCAAAGTCATCACAAAAGCATCAAAACAAAAAGCTCCCAGCTGATTTGACACCAAGTCTTGAAAAAGAAATTAAAGAGCTTGCAAAAAAAAGTTTCATGGCAATTGATGGAGCGGGAGTTGCAAGGATTGACTTTTTAGTTGATGGTGAAAAGGCTTATGTAAATGAAATTAACACCCTACCAGGTTCTATTGCCTTTTATCTTTATGAGGTAGATGGACTAAAGATTGAGGATTTAATTACAAAATTAATTGAACTTGGAAAGACTAGACATAGCGAAAGAGCAGAAAACAATTATTCCATTGATTCAAATTTATTTAATATGACAAGTTATGGAGCAAAGATTTAATGATCAAAGAAAAGATTTTAGAAGTTATCAAAAATTCAAAGCCAAGGTCAAAGGAGGAACTCACAAAGCTATTTAAAATTAAAAACAAAGAAAAGAAACAGTTTTTTAAAATAGTTGAAGAGCTACAAAGAGAAGGACTTATTTTTGAAGATTCTAGAAAAAAATACAGATTTGTCGACAATGACAAATTCTTTTATGGAAAACTTCAAACAAAAGCAAAGGGATTTGGATTTTTGATAAGGGGAAATCTTGACGAAGATATTTATATATCAAAAAACAATTTAAATTTTGCACTTAATGATGATGAAGTTATTGTTAGAAGGTACAAAGATTCCTCTGGCGATAGACCTGAGGGAAAGGTGCTTGTTATTGTAAAAAGAGTGAACACGAAATTTGTTGGAGTTTTTCAAGAAAAGAAGGACTTTGGATTTGTAATCACAGACGAGAGCAAAATGGCAATGGATATTTATATTCCAAAGAAAAAAATTAATGGAGCAAGAAATGGTCAAAAGGTAGTTGTAAAAATAGAGAAATGGCCAGAGGAAAATAAAAAACCAGAGGGTCGCATCATAGAAATTTTAGGTTATCCAGAAGATCCTCATGTTGACATAATGTCCGTTGCAGCATCTCTTGACCTGCCCATGGAATTTAACAAGGCGGCAATTTCTGAAGCAAAGAGCTTGCCGCAAGAAGTTAGTGCTGATGAAATAAAGGGCAGGCGTGATTTCAGAGATCTAACAACTTTTACCATTGACGGAGCGGACTCAAAGGATTTTGACGATGCAATCTCTCTAGAAATTTCTAAAAAGGGCAATTACATTTTAGGTGTTCACATTGCAGATGTAGCACATTATGTCCAAGAGCTTGGGGCAATAGACGAGGAAGCTTTCAAGAGGGGTAATTCAGTTTACTTACTTAATAAAGTAATACCAATGATACCCTTTGAACTTTCAAATGGCATATGTTCACTTAATGAAGGTGTAGATAGGCTTACCCTTTCAGTTATTGCAGAGATAAATAAAAGTGGCGATGTAGTAAAACATGAAATCTGTGAATCTGTAATAAACTCAAATAGAAGGCTTGTCTATGAAGATGTGTCCGATTATTTGGAAAAGAATATAGTTCATGAATCCCTAGTTGGGCTTGAAAAAACTTTAGACAATATGTATGAACTTTCACAAATCTTACAAAAAAAGAGAGAAGAAGGCGGCGCAATTGACTTCGATATACCAGAAGTAATAATCGAAGTTGACGAAAGAGGATGGCCACAAAATATTCACAAGAGAGATAGAAGATCTGCCAACAAACTTATTGAAGATTTTATGTTAACGGCAAATGTCTGTGTGGCAAGAGAATATTTTTTCAAACACATTCCATTTTTATATAGAATTCACGAAAGACCAAAGGAAGATAAAATTTCCGAACTAAATGCTTATCTTAGACCACTTGGATATATGATAAATTTTGACGGAAAAGTCGAACCAAAGGATGTGCAAAAAGTTCTCGAAAGGGCAAAGGGAACTAAGGAGGAAATGTTTATCTCTACAATGACATTGAGATCTATGACAAAGGCGAGGTATTCTGAAATAAATGACATACACTTTGGCTTAGCCTTTGATTACTATTCACATTTTACTTCTCCAATAAGAAGATATGCTGATCTTACAATTCACAGAATTATAAAAAGACATCTCAAGGGTACCCTTTCTAAGGGAATAATAAAAAATTTAAAATTAGTCCTTCCAGAAATTGCAGAGCAGGTTTCTAGGACGGAAAAAATTGCACAGGATGCAGAAAGACAAGTTGAAGACATTAAAATGGCAGAGTATATGTCTGAACGCATTGGAGAAAGATACATTGGTAGAGTTTCAAGTATAACAAGTTTTGGGATTTTTGTAGAGCTTGAAAATTTAATCGAAGGACTCATTAGCTACAGAACTATGGATGGTTACTACGAATTTGACGTGGATAATTACAAGGCTATTGATTACGAAACAAAGGATGAATTTCACATTGGCGACGAAGTAAAAATTGAAGTTATAAATGTAGATTTAAATATGGGAAATATTGATTTTAAATTAATAGGTGATGAAGATTGAGTAAAGAAAATGATAACGCAATTGCAAATAACAAAAAGGCGAGCCATCTTTATTTTATCGAAGATACTTATGAAGCAGGCATTGAACTTTTTGGGACAGAAGTAAAGTCAATAAGAAAGGGACAAATAAATATAAAAGATTCCTATTGCGACATAAATAAGGGCGAAATTTTTGTATATGGCATGCACATTTCTCCTTACGAACAGGGAAATATTTACAATGTTGACCCGATGAGAAAGAGAAAACTTTTGATGCACAAAAATGAAATCCTTCGCCTTGAAAAAGTAAAGACTCAAGATGGCTATACAATAATTCCTTTGAAGGTTTATTTAAAGAGGGGAAAGGTTAAAGTTTTAATTGCAAAAGCAAAGGGTAAAAAACTTTGGGACAAAAGAGAGACTATGAAGAAAAAAGAAGTAGACAAAAAACTAAGGCAAGCACTCAAATACTGAGTGCTTTTTATATGGTAATTTTATATTATGTTTATAGCATTTAATTAGTGTTGACTGACTACATAAAAGATGAATTTACTTTGAAATGCCCTGACATAAATTGAAAGCAAAACAAATTAAAGAATTATAAAATATCTAAAGATAAGGTTTAATTAACTTGACATCTATATTAGAATTTGCTAATATGCTAATATAGGTAAATTTTAGAGGTGTATTGATTTTGAAAAAAATTACTGAAGAACATAAAAAAGTAATTAAAGACAGAGCAAGTCTGGTAAAGGCAATGGCTCATCCAGTGAGATTATGTGTGCTTGATAAATTGATTAATGAAGGAGAAAAAAATGTAACAGAAATAGTGGATTGCATGGATGTTACTCAATCAAATTTATCTCAACATTTATCAAAACTTAGAGATTTAGGAATAGTTGAAGCAAGAAAAGAAGGAAATTTAATTTACTATTCAGTTAAAAGGAAGGATGTAATTTCAATTGTAAAGGTGATAATGAGAGGTGCAGAATGAAGATAATAGTTGTTGGTGGAGTTGCAGGTGGTGCAACGGCGATAGCAAGACTTAGAAGACTTGATGAAAATGCAGAGATTCTTCTTTTAGAAAGAGGAAAATATGTAAGCTTCGCAAATTGTGGTCTTCCATATTATATTGGTGGTGCAATAGAAGAAAGGGACTCTCTTTTTGTAACTACTAAAGAATCTATTGAAGATAAATACAATATTGAAATTAGAACGGAAAATGAAGTTCTTTCAATAGATAAAGAAAATAAAAGGGTCAGGATCATAGATTACACAAGTGGAAGAGAATACGAGGAAGATTATGATAAATTACTTTTATCTACTGGCTCAAGTCCTTTTATACCAGATGTAGAAGGAATTAATGAAAGAAATATTTTTAAGCTTTGGACAGTTCCAGATGTAGATGCAATATATAATTTTATAGAAAAAGAAAAACCTAAAAAAGCAGTAGTCATTGGAGGAGGCTTCATTGGACTTGAAACAGCTGAAAACTTATATGAAAAGGGTCTGGAAGTTACTCTTGTTGAAATGTCAGATCAAGTTATGCCACCATTAGATAAAGATATGGCAAAAATTTTAGAAAATCATTTAGAAAATAAAGGTGTAAAGCTTTTACTTGGAGAAGGATTTGACGGAACAGAAAATAAAGGAAAAACTATAAAATTAAAATCTGGGAAAAAATTAGAAAGTGATATTACAATTTTATCCATTGGCGTTAGACCTAATAGCGGAATTGCAAAAAGTGCTGGACTTGAATTAAATGAAAGAGGCGGTATAAAAGTAGATAAATTTCAAAAAACATCTGACGAAAACATTTATGCCGTGGGAGATGTAATTGAAGTCAAAGACTTTATACTGGGAACAAATACTATGATTCCTCTTGCGGGACCTGCAAATAAACAAGGTAGAGCTGTTGCTTCAAATATTTTAGAAAAAAGGGAAGAAACTTATAAAGCAACTATGGGCACAAGTGTTGCTAAGGTATTTGACATGACTGTTGCAACAGTGGGATCAAATGAAAAATCACTAATTAAAAAGGGATACAAGTATAAAAAGGATTATTATATTTCTCTAGTTCACCCAATGTCCCATGCAGGATATTATCCAGGAGCACTTCCTATGACAATTAAGTTAATTTTTGGCAGGGATGGTGAAATTTTAGGAGCTCAAATAGTAGGTTATGATGGAGTGGATAAGAGAATAGACATAATTGCAACGACTATATATTTTAAAGGAAATGTATATGATTTAAGTGATTTAGAACTTGCCTATGCTCCGCCATATTCAAGTGCCAAGGATCCAGTTAATTTTGCGGGATATGTGGCGACAAATATATTAGAAGGACTTACTGAACCAATTACATTGCAAGAGTTGAAAGAGGATAAATCAAAATACACTGTACTTGACGTGAGAGAAGAAATAGAACAAGTATCAGGTATGATGGATGAAGCCATATCTATGCCGCTTACTGAAATTAGAAATAGAATAGGCGAGCTTGATAAAAACAAAGAGTATGCAATTTATTGTGCAGTTGGGATAAGGGGCTATATTGCTGAGAGAATATTAAAACAAAGGGGCTTTAGTGCTCATAATATTTTAGGTGGATACAGAACTTATTTAGATATAGAAGGATCTTCAGATTATTCAGATTTGTCGACAGAACAGGATAAATTTGAAAGCTCTGAAAATAAAGATGATAATAATAAAGAAATAAAATTATTAAATGTATGTGGACTTTCTTGTCCAGGTCCAATAGTTCAAGTATCAGAAGCAATAAATAAATTATCTCCTGGCGAGATAATAGAAGTTGTGGCAACAGATCCAGGCTTTGCCAGAGATATAAAATCGTGGGCAAATAATACAGGAAATACATTATTGGAAAGCAGTGCTAATAAAGGGAAATTTTCTGCAAAAATTCAAAAGGGAAAGAGGGTAGAAAAGGAAGAAAAGAACCCCACAAATATTAAAGAAAAGACGATGATCATATTTGACGGGGATTTAGACAAAGCGATAGCTTCTTTTATAATAGCTACAGGTGCTGCAGCAATGGGAAATAAAGTAAATATGTTTTTTACATTTTGGGGGTTAAGTATATTAAGAAAAGAAAATGCTCCAAAGGTAAAAAAAGACTTTATGTCAAAAATGTTTTCAATGATGCTTCCAAAATCCTCAAGAAAACTTGGACTTTCTAAGATGAATTTCTTTGGAATGGGCTCAAAAATGATAAGAAAAGTGATGAAGGATAAGGGAGTTTCATCTCTAGAAGAACTTATATTAAATGCTCAAAGAGCAGGAGTTAAGATGACAGCTTGTCAAATGTCTATGGATGTAATGGGACTTTCAAAAGAAGAATTGATTGAGGGAGTAGAAGTAGGTGGAGTTGCGACAATGCTTTCTGATAATGACAACTCTAATATGAATTTATTTATATAATTAAGAACTAAAAACTGTGAGCTTGTAGATAAAGAAATCCCAAGGCTTGTAGAATTTACTTTTTCTAAATTTAATTCATTATGAATATATAAATTTGTTGGCTATTTAAAAATGTAGTTTTTGGCATTTCTTTTTGAATTGAATTTATAAAAAAACTCAATATGTTTTACTTTCATAGTAGGTTTTATCTTGGTAGCAATAGGAGCACTCAAATACTGAGTGCTTATTTTTGTGCATAAATTTATTTATTATTTTTATAAAAATTAAATTTTATATTTATTTAAATATTATTAAAATTAGAAGTAAAAAATTGACAAGGAGAAAAAACAATGCTATAGTCTATTTAGAAATATGTCTAAACAGAAAGTTTGTGAGAGATGTGAAAAAATTTTTAAAATTATTTTTGTTGGGAATGCTATGCTTTGCAATATCACAGTTGTGCCTGCGTTTACCTATTTTAAAGCTTTTAAATAATAGCCTATTAATTTATAATTTTCAAATATTATATCCGTTGTTACATGGTTTTATACTATCATTGAGTGCAGGTATATTTGAAGAGGGATGTAGATTTATTTTCAAGGATAAATTTTTAAAAGAAAGTAAATCTAAGCTTGATGCTACTATTTTTGGACTGGGATATGGTTTGATAGAAGTCATATATGTATTTGCAATAAGCTTTAGTAGTCTTAATTTAATGACCAATTCAGAATTTTTTTTAGGAATTTATGAAAGAATATTAGCAATGATATTTCACATTGGGATGACGGTTTTAATATGGACTGGTTTTGCTAGAAATAAGAAATATAAATACTTAATTTTAGCAATAATGATGCATGGAATTTTCGATTATTTAATACCATTAAAATATATTTTTGATTTTAGCAATTTTATGCTATATGGAATATGGACAGCTATTTGTGTATTTATTTTGCTCTTCATTGTCAATATTAAATTAGGAGGAATTAGCAATGAGAAATTTTAAAAATTTAATTTTAATTGTGATAGCTTTATTTCTAGTTGGTTGTGGTTCAAAAGGTGAGAAAATGTCTGATGATGATTTTTCTAAGTATGAAAAGCAAGCACAGGCTGCAATAAGTTTAATTAATGAAAGAAAAACAGTTGAATTTATTGACTTGACAGAAAAATCCCTTGGATTTAAAAAGGAAATCCTTGAAGAAGCTTATAAAAACCTTGAAAATTATGGAAAATTTGTAGAATTTGGAAAGTCAAAGGGGATTTATGAAGAAGACAAGGATAAGGGAGAAACTTATTTTACGATCTTGCAGAAAGTAAAATATGATAAAAAAGATGCACTTTTTAGAGTAAGTTTCAATAAAGATAATAAAATAATTGGAATATTTTTTAAGTAAAGTTAATACTATCTTGTAAAAAATTATCTTATTTATGAGTAGCGCTCAGTGATGAGCGCTTTTTATTTTAATCTTACTATTAATTTGATCTTTCTTTATCCTAAACTAAATCAACAGATGTAATTTAATGATTATTGTTTTTCCTTAAAATTGATTATATAATGTTCAAATAGAAGCATTAACACTAAGTTCATTTATTGATAAGTGAATTTTAGTTTAGATTAAAAGGATGGTATTATGGCTTTTATCGAAGTTAAAAATCTCTCAAAGGTGTATAAAGTTGGCGAGAGAGCTGTGATGGCAAATAATAAATTAAATTTTGAAATAGAAAAAAATGAATTTGCAATAATTTTAGGTGCAAGTGGCGCTGGCAAATCGACTTTTTTAAATATTTTAGGCGGAATGGATACTGCTTCAAGCGGTGAACTTTTAGTTGATGGCAAGAATATTGCAAATTATAACGAAAGAGAACTTACAACTTATAGAAGATATGACATGGGTTTTGTTTTTCAGTTTTATAATCTTATTCCAAATCTTACTGCACTAGAAAATGTTGAGCTCGCGACACAAATTGTAAAGCATGCAAAAGATCCCGTTGAAGTTTTAAAATCTGTGGGACTTGGCGAGAGAATTGATAATTTCCCATCACAATTATCTGGTGGTGAACAACAAAGGGTTTCAATAGCAAGGGCAATTGCAAAAAACCCTAAATTACTTCTTTGCGATGAGCCAACAGGTGCTCTTGACTATAATACAGGCAAGCAAATTTTAAAATTATTGCAAGATTTAACTAGAACTACAGATACAACAGTGGTTTTAATCACACATAATTCTGCGATAAAAAATAGTGCAGATAGATTGATTGAAATTGCTGATGCAAAGGTGAAGAATGTATTTATCAATAAAAATCCTAAGAATATTATGGAAATAGAATGGTAGGTGCAGCGTGAAAGCTTGCGATAAAGATAATTTTAGAGAGATAAAAAATTCTCTTCCAAGATTTATTTCAATTTTAATAATTGTCTTTTTAGGTGTTTTTGTATTAATTGGGTTAATTTCTACGGGAGAAGTTATGCGAAACACAATCGATGACAAGATAAAAAAATTAAATCAAGAGGACATAAAAATTTCTGTACCCATAGGTTTTGAGGACAAAGATAGAGAAATTATTGAAGGAGAAGATGATATATCTGAACTTGAATATGGCTACGATAAAGATGTTTTTTTGGAAGGCGACTCCATTGTAATCAAGGTTTTAAATATGCCCTATGAAATTTCTAAACCTGAAATTATTGAGGGAAGAAATATAAAAAGCTCTGATGAAATTGTCCTCGATTCGAGAATGAAAAAAGAAGGTAAAAAAATTGGCGATATTATTTCTTTCCAAGAAGATAATGATGATGATAAAGATAATGATTTAAAGAGGCTTAGCTACAAGATTGTTGGTTTTGCAAATTCATTGGATTTCATTCAAGATGAAAAAGGGACTTATTCTGAAAGAGGATATGGAAAAATTTCCTATTTTGCCTATATTGATGACGGAAATTTCTCAGGTGAACCAACCCTTGCAAAATTAAAATTTTTGGGGACAGAAGGTCTAATGACTTCCGACAAAGATTATGTGGAATACATGGACAAAAAGACTCGGGAAATAAAAATCGATCTTAAAAACAGACCTAAAGAGAGACTTCTTTCTATTCAAAATGAAATTTCTGGAAAGATAAATGATGCTGAAGATAAAATTTCAGATACAGAGGAAAAGCTAACTGATGCAAAGGATAAACTTGTAAAGGGTCGTGAGGTTCTCAACAAGGGAAAAGAGGATTATAAAGAAGGTCTTGACAAGTACAATAAAGAAAAAACTGACGCAGAGTCTGAAATTTCAAAAAATAGAAATAAATTATATAAAGCATCTGTGGAAATTGATGATGGAGAGAGAAAACTTATTGACGGTTATGAAAAGTTAAGTGAAGGAAAGAAAAAACTTAATGATGCAAAAAGTGAGTTAAATTCTGGACAAAAAGAACTTGTCGAAGGTAAGGAAAAATACCAAAAGGGACTTGGCGAAGCAGAAGCTTCAGAAAAGGCTTTAAAGCAAGGTGAAGATCAACTTGTTGAAGGCAGAAAAAAGTTAGATGATGGTTGGCAAAAAATTGAAGAATCAAAAGCTAAGCTCTCTGAAGGTATAAAAAAATATGAAGATGGCGAAAAAGAATACGACAGCGGAAAATTACAACTTGACGCTGGAAAGGCAAAGCTTGTAAAAGAAATGGGTGCAAGTTCTTATGAAGATGCTGTTGAAAAGATTTATGCCATTGATAAAATTTTAGATAATGCAGAAGAAATTTTAAGCAAACTTCCTACAATCGAAGATGAAATAGCAAGCACAAAGGAACAAATTAACCAAGTAGATGCAGGAATTTCAAAAATTGATGACGAAATTGCAAATATAAACTCAAAACTTCAAGATCCGAATTTGTCAGAAGATGAAAAGGCAAAACTTAGTGCTGAAGTTGCAGGATTAAATGCGCAAAAGAATAGACTTCAAAAAAATAAAGATGATTTAAATAAAAAATTAGAATTTTTAAACAATTCTAAGAAAGAAATAGATAATGCACTTGAAGAAATAAATAAAAAAGTTCCAGGTGGAATTTCTGGAAATTTAAATGATTTAAAAGCTAAAGTAAAAGAAGGTAAAGCAGGAATTCAGCAAATTGACGAAAACGAAAAAAAATTAGTATCGGCGAGAGCAACCTTAGATGCCAGCAAGAAACAAATTGAAGATAGTAAAAAACAACTTGAAGAAGGAATTGCTGAAGCAGAAAAGGGCGAAGAAGAATTTGCGAAAAATAAAGAGGAAATAGAAAAAAATAAAAAGAAATTACAGGACGCAAAACTTGAATTAGCAAAAGCAAAAAATAAATTAGATGAGTCCGAGGAAAAATTAAATAAAGGCAATGCTGACTACGAAAGAGGAAAAAGAGAACTCAATGAAAAAGAGAGTGAATATCTTGAAGGCAGAGAAAAACTTTCAAGAGCAAAAGAAAAATATTTATCTGGCACTGATGAATTAAAAAGAGGAGAAGAAAAGCTAGATAAAGAGTTAAAAAGTGGAAAAAATAAATTAGATGACGCCAAGGGAAAACTCTATAAAGCAGAGAAAGACTTGAAAAAGGGCGAAAGTGAATACAATGATAAATCCAAAGAAGCAGAAGGGAAAATTTCTGATGCAAGGGGAAAAATTGCCGATGGAAGAAAATACTTGAGCCTAATAAAGCAACCTAGATACAAAATCACACCTAGACATTTGTCTGGCGACATCAACACTTATATAGACTATGCAAAAAGAGTTGACGGGCTTTCCTTTATCTTTCCAATATTTTTCTTTGCAATAGCGCTATTAGTTTGTTTTACAACAATGACTAGAATGGTGGACGAAAATCGAGTTGTAATTGGAGCATACAAGGCATTGGGTTACGCAAATAGAGAAATTGGGCGAAAATTTTTCTTGTATGGATCACTTGCATCAATAATTGGCGGAACCTTAGGTGCTATAAGTGGATCTTATATTTTAACTTATATTATTGGAAATGCTTACTCCACAAAGACAATTTTTGAGAACCATTTGATAATAAATGTATTTCCACTAAAAATAATATTTGCCATTGCTATTGGATTTTTATTTACAACTGTTGCGGCAGTAATTACAGTTAATAAAAATTTAGAGGAAAAAACAGCTTATCTTCTAAGAAGCAAAGCACCTTCAAAGGGAAATAGAATTTTAATAGAAAGAATTCCCTTTATTTGGAACAATTTGAGTTTCTTATCAAAAGTAACTGCAAGAAATTTATTTTTGTCGAAAAAGAGAATGTTTATGACAGTAGTCGGCGTCATGGGTTGTGCAGCATTACTTGTACTTGGATTTGGACTTTCAGAATCTGTTAAAAATGTAGAAAAATTACAATTTAAAGACATTTTAAAATATGACATCTCGGTTTTATACGACAGCAAATTTGACGAAGAATCATATAAAAATTATAGAAAGAGTATCGAAGATAAAAATTTAGCTTACACAAAGACTTATGAAGAATTATTCACCATGGATTATGATGAGATAGACCAAAATGTAAATGTAATTGTGCCAAGTGATAATGAAAAGTTTAAAGACTATATATCTCTAAGGGATAAAGACAGTGTAGAAGAACTTAATCTTTCAAAGAGAGGTGCAATAATCACAGAAAAACTTTCTAAACTTAAAAAGATAAAAGTTGGGGACCCATTAAAGCTTCGTGATGTATATGGAAATGAATTTGAAGTAGAAGTTTCAGGCATCACAGAATTTTACATTGGACATAATGTATACATGAACAAAGATTATTTTGAAAAGGTAACAGGGTCAGAATTTGTTCCAAATACAGATTTAATAAAGTTGCCAAAAAATTTTGATAAAGATAAATTTACAAAAACTACAATAGAAAATAAATCTGTTTTTAACATCACAGATGTTGACGACATGAAGGATATATTAAACCAATTTTTATATTCAATAACAAAAGTTGAAATAATAATATTAATTGTAACGACAATTTTGGAAGTAGTAGTTCTCTATAATCTAACAAATATAAACATCGAAGAGAGAATAAGAGAAGTTTCAACTATAAAAGTTTTAGGATTTTATCCAAAAGAGACAACAGCATATATTTACAAGGAAACTTATATCCTTGCAATAATTGGAATATTAATAGGGCTTGTGGTTGGTAAAATTTTACACTACTCTGTGTTACAAATAGTTGTGCCTTTAATGTCAATGCTACCTGAAAAATTGACTGCAAAACCTTTTATACTGGCGGGAATAATAACAGTATCTGTAAACACAGTTATAATGATAATATTCCATTTTAGAATAAAAAAGATAAATGCAATAGATGCATTAAAATCAAACGAATAAAGAAACCGAAGTTTAAAGACTTCGGTTTTTGTTTTTAAAAAAATTTTGAGGGTATATTAGGGGTGAAGACTATTGTTATAAAGTGTTAAAGGAATGATATTATGAAAGATAATGAACTAAAAAGAAAAGAACATGAAGCCGTAAGATGTGGTGTTGGTTATTATGATTTCACTCACCAAATTTTAGATGTCAAGGGTAAAGATGCAGCAACTTTTTTAGACAAAGTTTTTGTAAATGACATAAAAAATATGAAAAAAGGACACGCACTTTATACTACAATGCTAAATGAAGAAGGGAAAATCATTGACGATGTAATAGTTTTTAGATTGGAAGAAGACAAATATTTGATTTCAACTCTTTATATTGACAAGATGATTAAATGGTTCGACAAATTTAAAGATGGATGCGACCTTGATTACAAGGATATTACTTCAAGAGTTACAATGTTTGCTATTCAAGGACCAAAGTCAAGAGATCTTGTAAATAAAATTGTTGATGAAGACATTTCTAATTTAAAATTCTTTACTATCGAAGATAATTCTGTTGGCGACTTAGACATTATGGTTGCAAGGGCAGGTTTTACTGGTGAACTTGGATACGAACTTTATGTTGAAAGTGGCAAGAAAGAAAAGCTAGAAGAAAAAATTAAAGAATGTGGCAAAGAGTTTGGGCTTATTAATATTACAACGGATGTAATTATTGGAAGTTTGCCAGGAGAAAAGGGATATGTACTAATGAGCGACCTGGAAGGTACAAATCCACTTGAAGTTGGGTATGACTGGACAGTTCATTGGGACAGCGACTTTATTGGAAAAGATGCACTTCTTAAAGAAAAAGATGATGTAAAAAGGGATTTGTTAGGCTTTGAACTTTTTGAGGAAGGCGAAGTTGAGGCAGGGGATGCAGTTCTACTAGATGGTCGAGAAATTGGAAAAGTTACAAAATTTACCTATGGCTACACAGTTGAAAAGTTCATTGGTTACTGCTTAATTGAAAAAGAATGTGCAATAGAAGGTAAAGAAGTTGAAATTAAAACTAAAGATGGCGATATAAAAGCAAAATTATGCGACAGGATTTTCTACGACAAAGAAAATAAAAGAGTAAGAGGATAAAATTTGGAGTCAGTTATCTGGCTCCTTTTTATTTCATCTTTAAGCAACAATGGCGATCTATATCTAAACTTTACATAGTTTCACTAATATTTCACAGCTTGTAAAATATTTTACACAAAATTTACAATAGCAATCTTTCAAATTTACAATATTTTTCTATAATGGCAACGAAAGTAAAAATTATATTTGAAAGGAAGATAATAATGGAAATTAAAAAAATTGGCAAGGTTGGAATGATTCTTGCATTGGCAGCGTCTTTAGTTGCTTGTGGGGGAAACAAGAAGGAAGAAGCAGCTAATACTCCTAAAGAAAATGCTAAACAAGAAGAAAAGGGATCTAATGCGGCTGATCTTGGAACTATTAATGTAATTTCAAGAGAACAGGGTTCAGGTACTAGATCTGCTTTTACAGAGCTAACTGGCGTTCTTGTTAAAGATGGCGACAAAGAAGTTGACAATACTTATGCTGAAGCAGCAGTTCAATCTTCTACTGATGCAGTTCTTACAACTGTACAAAATGATAAGGCATCTATTGGTTATATTTCTCTTGGTTCTTTAAATGACACAGTTAAGGCTGTTAAAGTTGAAGATGTTGAAGCTACTCCTGAAGATATAAAAGCGGGAAGCTATAAACTTTCTAGACCATTTAATGTTGCTTATAAAGCTGATATAGATGCAAAATATAAAGACTTAATCACATTTATTATGTCAGATGAAGGTCAAAAGATTTGTGAAGAAGAAGGTTATGTTGGAGATGCTACAGGTGCTAAATACGAAGCTATTGACAATGATGCACACATTACAATTGCTGGTTCTACTTCAGTTTCTCCTCTAATGGAAAAGCTTGCTGAAGCTTACAAAGCTAAAAATCCTAAGGTTCAAATTGACATTCAGTCTAATGGTTCTTCTGCTGGTATGACTGCAGCAATGGAAGGTACAGCACAACTTGGTATGGCTTCTAGAGAACTTAAAGATGAAGAAAAGAAAGCTCTTGAATTTACAGTAATCGCAAGAGATGGTATTGCAGTAATTGTTAACAAGGAAAATACTTGCGAAAACTTAACAATGGATCAACTTCAAAAAATCTTCACTGGTCAATTAACTGAATGGTCTGAAGCAGCAAAATAATTAGGTACAGGGAATGAATAAAATGGAAGATACTAATAAAAAGGTACTCCATAAAGAAAACCAAAGAAAAACATTCACTAAGGAAGAGGTATTTAAACACTTCTTCCTAGTTTGTTCTGTACTGTCAATTTTCTTTTTGCTATTGATATGTATATTTATCTTCAAAGATTCTTTTGGTTTTATTGGAAAAATTGGAGTAAGAAAATTTATCTTAAACGATAGTTGGACGCCAATGAATGTACCGCCAAGTTATGGAATTCTACCTATGATAATTGGTTCTATAATGATCACTGCATTATCGTGTATTGCAGCAGTTCCAGTTTCAATTATGGTAGCTTGCTATTTGGCATTTGATTGTCCGAAAAATATTTATAGAATTTTAAAACCTGCACTAAACTTAATGACAGGCATACCTTCAATTGTATATGGTTTTTTTGCCTTGACAGTTATAGTGCCAATTAATAGATCTATTTTTGGTGGTACAGGTATGAATATGTTATCTGCATCAATATTACTTTTGATTATGGTTTTGCCAACAATAATCTCTATGGCAGAGGCATCTCTTAGAACTGTTCCTCAATCTTTTTATCAAGGCTCTCTTTCTCTTGGCGCAACTCACGATGAAACTATTACTAGGGTAATGATACCTGCCGCAAAATCTGGTATTTTTGCTGGAATAATTTTAGGCGTGGGTCGTGCAATTGGTGAGACAATGGCAGTAATATTAGTAGCAGGAAATCAAACTAGGTTGACTTTAAATCCTCTAAAGGGAATTAGGACCATGACGACTAATATAGTACTTGAGATGGCTTATGCGGCTGGAGAACACAGACAAGCTCTTATAGCAACTGCAGCTGTGCTATTTATTTTTATTTTAATTATAAATATTGTATTTTTTATAGTAAAGAGTAGGAGCGAAAACAATGGTTAAATATATTACAGTAGGCATATTATTATTTTTTGTCGCTCTAGTTTTTGGACTTCACTTCATAAAGGGCTTATCTTTTTACAGGATAACTACTAGGTTATTTTCAGGAATGACTTTTGCGGTTTTAGTTTTCATAGTTGCTTTTGTAGTTTTTAAAGGAGCATTTTCTTTTAGACCAGATATGCTTTCACTAAATTACACTTCAGAAAATGTATCAATGGGACCTGCGATTATTACAACACTTCTTACAGTTGTTCTTGCAATATTATTTGCATCACCAATTGGAATTTTTACTGCAATATTTTTAGTTGAATACACAGATGTTGAAAACAAACTTGTTAAGGCTATTAGGCTTGCAACGGAAACTCTTGCAGGTATTCCATCAATTGTATATGGATTGTTTGGAATGCTATTCTTTGGATTAAAGTTAAAGATGGGTTTTTCAGTAATTTCTGGTGTATTGACAGTATCTATTATGATCCTTCCGATTATAATGAGAGCTACGGAAGAGGCACTAAAATCAGTTCATCCATCAATTAGACAAGGCTCCTTTGCACTTGGAGCAGGTAAACTTAGAACAATTTTTAAAGTTGTGCTGCCAGTTGCCATTCCAGGAATTTTATCGGGAATAATTTTATCAATTGGACGTGTAGTTGGTGAAACAGCTGCGCTTATGTACACGTTAGGTACAGCAACATCACTTCCATCATCACTTAAATCATCTTCAAGGACACTAGCTCTACACATGTATGTGCTTTCGTCTGAAGGTAAGCATGTTGGGGAGGCTTATGCAACAGGAATGGTGCTTTTGCTACTTGTTCTTTTAATCAACTGGTCTTCTACTAAGCTTGCAGACAAACTAAAGGAGGTAGAATAATGCAATCAAAGATGAATGTCAAGGATCTCGATTTATACTATGGGGATTTTAAAGCACTTCACAATATAAATTTAGACATAAGGGAAAATGAAATTTTATCATTTATTGGACCTTCTGGCTGTGGTAAGTCAACACTACTAAAATGTTTAAATAGAATGAATGATCTAGTAGTAGGTTGTAGAATAGATGGAGATATAACTCTTGATGGTGAAGATATTTATGCCAAAAATTACGATGTAAATAAACTTAGAAAAAGAGTAGGAATGGTATTTCAACAGCCCAATCCCTTTCCAATGAGTATTTATGAAAATATTGCCTATGGTCCAAAGACTCATGGTATAAAAAACAAAGCTGAATTAGATGAAATTGTGGAGTCATCGCTTAAACAAGCAGCAATTTGGGATGAAGTAAAGGACGATTTAAAAAAGTCTGCACTTTCAATTTCTGGTGGGCAACAACAAAGACTTTGTATTGCAAGAGCAATTGCAGTAAATCCTGAAGTAATTTTGATGGACGAACCAACATCTGCTCTTGACCCAATTTCTACAGGAAAAATTGAAGATTTAGCACAAGAATTAAAGGAGCAGTATACAATAGTTATAGTTACTCACAATATGCAACAAGCTTCAAGAATTTCTGACAAGACGGCATTTTTCCTTCAAGGAATAATTGTCGAATATGGAAACACAATTGACATATTTACAAATCCAAGGGAAGAAAAAACAGAATTATATGTAACAGGAAGGTTCGGCTAATGAGAAAGAAATTTGATGAAGAGTTAAGACATTTAAATAATTTACTTCTAGAAATGGCAATGCTAAATGAAACTGCAATTAAAAAGTCAATTTCATTATTAGATGATAAGGACGAAGCTATTGCAATGGAAGTTTCAAATTATGAAGAAAGAACTGATGTATACGAAGGTATTATTCAAAAGCAATGTTTAAAAATTTTCGTTGAACAACAACCAGCAGCAAGTGATCTAAGAAGAGTATCTGCTGCCTTAAAAATGATTACCGATATGGAAAGAATTGGCGATAATGCTAGGGATATTGCAGAAATTTGCATGATGTTGCCCGATGACTACGCTTCAAATAAATTTCCTCTAGTAAAGCAAATGGCAGAAGCGACTATTGCACTTTTAAATAAGTCCATAGATTCCTTTGTAAATATGGATATTGATTCTGCAAATAAAATTGACGATGAAGATGATGTTGTAGATAATTATTTTGTGATGATAAGAGACGAATTAATTGATATAATTAAATCAGATTTTGATCCTGCAGCTGCAATTGATATTATAATGATTGCAAAATACCTAGAGAGGATATCAGATCACGCTGTAAATATTGCCAAGTGGGTAATATTTTCTATAAAAGGATGATTTAATGTTAATTTATGTAGTAGAAGATGACACATCGATTTTAAAATTAATTGAATATTCATTGAGGAGCAAGGGCTACGATGTATACTGTTTTGAAAATGGCAATGATTTTTTCGAAAAGCTGAGTGAAAAAAAGCCTGATATTGTGCTTCTTGATATAATGCTTCCAGACATTGATGGTACAGAAATTTTAACTAAGTTAAGGGAAAAAGAGGACACTAAAAATATTTGGGTCATGATGATCACAGCAAAAACTTCTGAGTATGATATTATCTCAGCCCTAGATGGTGGTGCCGACGATTATATTAAAAAGCCTTTTTCTGTAATGGAACTTTTATCTAGAGTTGGTGCTATAGCTAGACGTGCCAGCACTTCTGAAAAAGATAAAAATATTTTAGAATTTAGTGGCATTGTAATGAATAATTTAAAGAGAACTGTTACAATTGATGGCGAGCAAGTGGACTTTACTTTTAAAGAATACGAACTTTTAAAATATTTGATTTTAAATAAAGAGATAGTCATCTCTCGTGAAAAACTTTTAACTTACATTTGGGGTTATGATTATGAAGGCGAAACGAGAACTGTGGATATGCATATAAAACTTCTTCGTGACAAATTACAAGAAAAAAGAAATTATATAAAGACCATTAGAGGCGTGGGCTATATGCTTTCAACGAAGGATTGAAATGAAAAATAGGTTTTTTAGATATTTACTTGGCATATCACTTCTTACGCTTTTTCTCTCAACTATTACATCCATGTTCATCTATTATTCTGTCTATGTAGACAGATCAAACAAAGACCTTTCAAATATAGTCATCACTATGGGCGAAACTTTAAATAAAATTGATGATGACCAAAACTATCTAGAGGATGTGGCTAAAAAGAAAAGAGATTTTAGAATTACTTTAATAAAAGATGATGGAAATGTAATTTATGATTCAGTTGAAAATGCAAAGTTTCTTCCTACACATAAGGATAGACCAGAAGTTATTAAGGCGCAAAGAGACGGCTTTGCACAAATTGAAAGATTTTCAACTACCCTTTCCAAGGATCTCTATTATGTAAGTTTAAAACTTGAAGATGGAAGTATTTTAAGAGTGTCAAGAGAGATGGAAAATCTCCTTGGCACCTTTACAAAAGTTCTTCCCGTAGATATTTTAATGTCACTTTTTGTATTTGGGGTTGCAGTAGTAGTTTCAGGCAGACTTACAAAAAAAACATTTGAACCTTTAAATAATTTAAATGAAGATTTACTTACAATTGACACATATAAATTTCCAGAAATAAGTCCCTTTATTCAAAAAATTAATAAACAAAACAAGACTATAAAGGAGAATTTCAAGGAGATTAGTCGAGAAAGGGATACCATTGAAACTATTTTAAAAAATATGAAGGAATCACTTATTATAATAGATGAAAACAAAAATTTGCTTTCTGTAAACAATTCTGCAAGGGAACTTTTTAATTCAAAAAGAAAACTTATTGGAGAAAATATTTTAAATTTAATAAGAGATGTAGATCTATTAAAACTAATAGACGATGCCTTGATGGGTTCTAGTGTCGAATCTGTTACTAACATTGGAGACAGAGAATTTAAATTTTATGTAAATCCAGTGTTTGAAGATAAAAAAGTTAGAGGCGTGGTAATTTTATTTATCGATGAAACTGAAGAAATTAGAGCATTGAGATTAAGAGAAGAGTTTTCATCTAATGTAAGTCACGAGCTGAAGACACCTCTTACGTCAATATGCGGTTTTTCAGAACTCCTAGTAAATGGGATGGTAGATGAAGACAACAAGGAAGAGTTTTATAAATTAATTTATGACGATTCAAAGAGACTTTTAAATTTAATCGAAGATATTATGAAAATTTCTGGGATTGAAAATGCTGAAACCTTTTCTAGAGAAGAGCTGAATTTGAAGGAACTTATAAGAGATATTTTAAGAGCTCAAAGAAATTTAATTGACGAGAAAAATATTGCAGTTACCTTAGAAGGTAATGGACTTGTATTTGAAAACAAAACTATGATGTGGGAACTCTTTGCAAACATTATAAACAATGGATTAAAATACAATAAAGATGGCGGAAAGCTTGACATAAAAATCACTGAAGATGAAAAAAATCAAGAAATTTTTATTACAGACACAGGCATAGGCATTCCCTCAAAGGATCTAGCGAGAATTTTTGAAAGATTTTATCGAGTAGATAAATCGAGATCTAGAAAAATTGGCGGGACAGGTCTTGGACTTTCTATAGTAAAGCATGTTTTGCAATCTATTGACGGAAAGCTGGAGATAAGTTCAAAACTTGGAATTGGAACTCAATTTAAAGTAATTTTAAAAAAAGATAGAATAGAAGACAAGTAAAGTAATAAATTTTAATAACTCCTAAAGACTGGCTCAACGAGTCAGTTTTTTTATGCATATTAAAAAAATTAATTTATTAACGGAAATATTTTTAATTATTAAAAATAAAAAATGATAATATTATCTTAAAAAATAGGAGGCTATTATGAAAAAGAAATTAATTAACTTAGGCTTAGGTTTTGTTGCAGGAGCGATTGGTGGAAAAATCCTTTCATCAAAAACGGCAAAAAGAATTGCTGTAACAACAGTTGCTGAAGGGCTTAAAATTAAAGAGGGAATTGACAAAGGTGTCGAAAGCGTAAAAGTTTCCACTGAAGATATTGTTGCTGAAGCAAAAGTTAAAAAGGCTGAAGACGACAGAAAAGAAGCTGAAAGAAAAGCAAACTTAGATATCGAAAAAGTTGCCAAAGAAAGCGAAGAATCTTCAGAAGAAATTGAAGTAGAAGAGTAATATGTTTGCAACTATTGTAAGTCGAACTCTAGGCAGGAGTCGCTTTTTATACGATGGCGTACTTAGAAACTGCGATGTAAATAAATTAAAATACAAAATTGAAAGACTATCTGGCGTTAAATCTTGTAAGATTTCACCTCTAGCAAATTCAATTATAGTAAATTATGAAGAAAAACATTTGCCGAAAATTGCAAAATTTATTTTAGAACTCAATTTAGAAGATTTAAAAAATTTTGAAATTGATGATGTAGATTTTGTGCCTCAAGAAGATAGAGAACTTTTTCATATTCTTCGAGATGCAATGTATAGAAGAATTTTCTTTGCACATATTTTGCCAATGCCCCTTAGACCAATTGGAATTTTAATAAGGGCGATACCTTATATTAAAGCTGGATTGAGAAGTCTAAAAAATAGAAAATTAGATGTGGCAATTTTAGATGCGACAGCTATTGGAATTTCTATACTTGATGGAGAATTTAACGATGCAGGAAATATAATGTTTCTACTTGGACTTGGCGAAGAGCTAGAAGATTACACTTTAAAAAAATCAAAGGAAGATCTTGCTCAATCACTAAAACTAAATATAGAAAAAGTTTTTGTAGTTGATGGCGACAAAAAATACTTAAAAAAATTAGAAGAAGTAAATATTTCTGAAGTCGTGGAAGTGAATATGGGTTCCACAATACCTGTTGACGGTGAAATAATTAAGGGTTTAGGAATGGTAAATGAATCCTCACTTACTGGTGAATCCCTTGCTGTGAAAAAAACTGAAGGCAAAACTGTATTTGCAGGTACAGTTTTAGAAGAAGGAGCAATTCTCGTCAAAACTACTAAAAAACACGATGAGTCGAGAATAAATCACATAATTGAATTAATTGGAGAGAGTGAAAAAAACAAATCACTTGCAGAAAAGAGAGCAGAGTCCATAGCCGACTCAATTGTAAAATACTCCTTTTTAGGAGCAGGAATAACTTATTTGTTAACGAGAAATTTCATCAAAGCAAAATCCTTTTTGATGGTAGATTTTTCATGTGCACTTAAACTTACAATACCAATTGCAACTATGAAGGCAATTTCATCTGCATCAGGAAGAGAAATTCTTGTAAAGGGCGGTAGATATTTAGAAAAACTTGCCCAAGCGGATTCAATTATTTTTGACAAGACGGGAACTCTCACAAAGTCAGAGCCAAAGGTTGAAAAGGTAATTGCATTTTACGACAATGACAAAGATGAATGTTTGAGGATTGCAGCTTGCCTTGAAGAGCATTTTCCACATTCAATAGCAAATGCCGTGGTAAAGGCTGCAAAGGAAAAAAATTTAAACCACGAAGAAATGCATTCAAAGCCCGAGTACATTGTGGCACATGGAATAAAATCAAAAATTGGAGATAAAGAGGCTCTAATTGGTTCAGCTCACTTTATTTTAGAAGATGAGAAAATAAAAATTGATGAGGAGCAAAGAAATAAGATTGATGAACTTAAAGAAGATTATTCCCTATTGTACCTCGCCTTTGACGAAAAATTAATTGCAGTAATTTGTATAGACGACCCAATTCGTGAAGATGCGAAATATACAATTGATTCTCTTAGAAAACTTGGATTTACAAGAATTGCAATGTTAACAGGAGATG
Source organism: Peptoniphilus faecalis (assembly GCF_012976305.1). GTDB lineage: Bacteria > Bacillota > Clostridia > Tissierellales > Peptoniphilaceae > Peptoniphilus_A > Peptoniphilus_A faecalis. The sequence continues at coordinate 9,900 of NZ_JABDSR010000005.1, read as the reverse complement.
CAGAAAATTCAGCAAGAGCTGTTGCAGAAAAACTAGACCTTGATTATTATAAAGCTCAAGTCTTGCCAGAGGACAAAAAAAATTATGTAGATAGTGAAAAGGAAAGAGGAAGAACAGTTGTCATGATTGGTGACGGAATTAATGATTCCATTGCACTTTCATCTGCAGACGTGGGAATTTCAATGCACGAAGGAGCAGATATTGCAAAGGAAATCGCAGATATATCAATAAAATCAGACTCCCTAAAAGAACTTATTGATGTAATAAAAATTGCAAGGGAATTGGAAAAAAGAGTCCATAGAAGTTACAGGCATATTGTGTCCTTTAACGGAGCTCTAATTGCACTTGGAGTAGCAGGACATTTGACAAATACAAACTCAGCTTTTCTTCACAATGCGTCCACGGTTGCCATTGCTGGAAGAAATATGATGGAATACAGAGTTTAAATTTAATAAAAAAGAACTCAGAGGTTCTAATTCTTATCTTCTGTCAATAATTTTAATATTTTAGAATAAATATTTTCTGCATTCTTTTTAAAGTTTGCAGATATTTTTTTTGCCATTAACAAATCGGATACTTCGATTTTTAAATCCAAGACATCAATTTCACCATCTTTAATTTTTAGACGAGTGTATCCTGTACCCTTTTCCTCATAAATTTCTGATGTAATGGAATTTTGAAGCAGCAATTCATGGCGATATTTTTTCATTTTTTCATCTAAAAACTTTATATTTTCCTCTGGGATTTTCTCGTAAAAAATATCTAGCGTTTTAACACCATCATCAGATAGATAATATTTCTTATCTCTATCAAAGAGTACTAAGCCCGTTGATTCCAATTCCTTTAAATACTGCTTAAAGTAAAAGTAATTAAAGAGTTCAATATCTAATACAAAATAGCTAAGATCATTTTCCTTTAACTTGTGGCTGAAGTTATCTATTATGTATAGAATTAATAATTTATTTAATGCAAGTTCAAAAGAACTTTTTTTCATAAAATCACCTTCTCTGTAATTATACCAAAGGTTTTGTGATAATGGCAATTAAAGATGAATTTTTGCCATTTTTTGATATAATGTAGGTGGAGGAATTATGGAAAGACAAATATTATTTTCTCGCGATGAGATAAGAGAAAAAGTAGAAAATCTTGGCAAAAAGATTAGTGCTGACTTCGATGACGATTTCGTTGTCATTTCTCTTTTAAGAGGAAGCTTTATTTTTGCGGCAGATTTAGTTAGAGAGATTGATAAATTAGTTGAAATAGATTTTCTTACAACTTCAAGTTATGGACATAATGAAAGTTCTAGTGGAGAAGTGAGGTTTTTAACGGATTTACGCACAAATATTGAAAATAGAAATGTTTTAGTTGTAGATGATATTTTAGACACTGGCAACACACTTTACGCAGTGAAAGAAAAACTTTTGACTTACAATCCAAAAAAACTAAAAACTTGCGTGCTTTTAGACAAGCCTTCAAGGCGAGAAGCAGATGTAAGTGCCGATTATGTTGGTTTTGAAATTGAAGATATTTTTATAGTTGGTTATGGTTTAAATTATGGCGATTATTACAGAAATGTGCCATATATCTACACTTATAAGGAAAAAAATGAAGAATTTTAAAAAGAAAAATCTAAATGTCATGAGCGTCAACACATTGACTCTAGTGCTGGCAATTATTTTCTTAACAATTGGTTTTAATATTCAAGAAAAATATAGTTTTTGGGGAACATTTATTACGGAAATTTTTATAATTTTAATTCCTGCAATTTTAATTTCCTCTACGGGAGATATTAGAGAAGTTTTAAAGATTAAAAAGATTTCTTTTGAGAGCATTTTAAAAACAATTATACTTGTAATTTTAGCATATCCAGTCATTCTTCTCTTTAATGGAATTTTTTTGTCGCTTTTATCAAATTTTATTGAGTACAAAAATTTTCCCATGGAGATAATGCTACAAAATGTCCCAATTTTTAATTATTTAATATTTATGTGTCTTGTGCCAGCTATTTGCGAAGAAGTTTTTTTTAGAGGAACGCTTACAAATGCCTATAATGTTTATGGCGAGAGGTTTGCCATAATTGTATCAGCCTTAGTTTTTGCACTATTTCATTTTGACATACAAAACTTTATTGCACCCTTCTTGTTGGGGCTTTTGTTTTCAAGTTTAATTGAAGTTACAGGTTCAATTATTCCTGCAATATCGGCCCACTTTGTCAATAATGTAATTGCAGTTTTAACTGCTAGGTATGTCAATGAAAGGCTTTTTGAATTTTTGAGAAAGACGAAATTATCTCGCGAGATTGGTTCCCTTGAACTTTTAATAATTATTATATTAATTGTAATTTCAATTTTTTCAGTGATTTTAATTAGATATATTTTGAAGAGTTTAAAAGAAGAAAATAATAAGGACAAAGAAATAAAAATTAGATATAGAGATGTGGAGGGCATTGATTTATTTAATTTTGTGCCAATAATTGCCCTTGTTATTTTGTATTTCATTTATCACTACATTGTTTTTTAGGAGGTAGGATTATGGATAAAATAAAAGAAGCAGCTGATTTAATTTTAAAATCAAAAAAAGTTTTTGCACTAACTGGTGCAGGAATTTCCACCGACTCAGGCATCCCTGATTTTAGATCTTCCACAGGATATTATTCAAAAATGGATCCAGCCCTTGCACTTTCAAAGGACAGATTGTTAAACCATCCAGAAATTTTTTATAAGGAAGGTTACAAAATTTTGGAAGACTTAAACGACCAAGAGCCAAATGGCGGCCATAAAGCTCTTGCAAAATTAGAAGAATTGGGATATTTATCGGGGATTATCACGCAAAATATAGACAATCTTCACGCAAAGGCTGGCTCAAAAAACATTTACGAAGTTCACGGCGAAACTCGTGGCACACATTGCATGAAATGTGGCAAAGAATATCCCTTTGCAGTAATGCGTGAAAAAGTGGAAAAAGGAGAAATACCACCTAAATGCGACGAATGCGGCGGCACAATTAGACCGAATGTAGTTATGTTTGGCGATATGATGCCAGATGACTTTGAAAGGGGAGCAAGGGAGCTTGACAACACTGACACTCTAATAGTTGTTGGTTCATCCCTTACAGTTTCTCCAGTAAATTTCTTGCCAAATTATGTTGACCATTTGATTATAATAAATAATGATCCAACGCCAATGGATCGCCAAGCAGATGTAGTCATTCACAAAAATTCTACAATTGTTTTACAAGAAATTTTAAAGGAGATTGAAAGCAGAAAATGATGTACAAAGATTTCGCATATTTTTACGACAAGCTCATGTACGATCTAGACTATGAAAAAATCTATAAATTTATCAAAGAGGTTCTAGGGGAAAAGTCTCTAGAACCTGTGTTAGTTTTAGAAATGGCTTGTGGAACAGGTGCCCTTACAGAGAAAATCATAAGGGATTACAAGGTTCATGCCTTTGACTTATCAGAAGATATGCTTAGCCTATGCGAAAATAAAATAAGAAACAAAAATTTAAAATTATTTAAACAAAATATGGCGGATTTTTTGGCACCCTCAAAATATGATGCAATATTTTCCGTAGGCGACAGTTTAAATTATGTAACTTATGAAAAAGATTTTGAATCTGCTTTAAAATCAAGCTACCAACACTTAAATGAAGGCGGAATTTTTATTTTTGACTTAAACACAGAATACAAATTTAAAAATATACCGCCAGTTACAGTGGATGAAGTGGATGATGTCCTATACATTTGGGAAAACATTTATGATGACGAAAAAAAATTAAATACCTATGGAGTTAATTTTTTTAGAAATATAAAGGACGATGAATATAAAAGATTTTACGAGGAACATTTTGAAAGAGCTTACGACTTATCTTTTGTAAAAAATTTATTAGAAGAAATTGGATTTTGTGAAATAGAAGTTTATGACGACTATGAGTTTAAAGCAGTTGGAGAAGAAACTTCAAGATACACAATTATTGCAAGGAGGTAATAATGGGATATATTTTAAGGGCAATTGACGAAACTGAAACTATAAAAATTTCTGCTGCCATTACAACTGATGTGGTAGAAGAAGCAACGAAAATTCATAAATTATCAAAGACTACAAGTGCTGCACTAGGTAGAGTTTTGACTGCAGCATCAATTATTGGTTCTTGGCAAAAAAATGAAGAGGACTCAATAACTCTTTCCATTAATGGAGATGGACCTGCTGGAAGAATTGTTGCAACTTGTAAAAACGACGGATTTGTAAAGGGTTATGTTACAAATCCCACAGCGGATCTTCCAATAAGGGAAAGTGACGGTAAAATTGACGTGTCTGGAATTGTAGGCAAGGGAAATTTAACTCTTGTAATGGATACGGGAATGAAAAAGCCTTATACGGGTACAGTAAATTTAACTACAGGAGAAATTGCAGAAGACCTTGCAGTTTATTTTAGCCAATCTGACCAAGTTCCATCTGCAGTAGGTCTTGGAGTATTAGTTGATGTGGACTATTCAATAAAGGCTGCTGGCGGATTTATTATTCAGTTAATGCCCGATGCAACTGAGGAGCAAATTTCAAAGCTAGAGGAAAATTTAAAAAACCTTCCAAGCGTTACTTCAATTTTAGATGAATATCACGATGCAGAAAAATTAATTGAAATTTTAATGAAGGACATGAATTTTAAAATTCTTGAAAAGAGAGAAATCACTTATAAATGCAATTGCTCTCGAGAAAAAGTTGAAGATGCAATTGTATCTGTTGGACCAAAAGAAATTGAAGAAATTTTGCGTGAAGACAAAAAAGCTGAAGTTAGCTGTTATTTTTGCGACAAGGTTTATAATTTTGATGAAAGTGATTTAGAGAGAATGCTAAAAAAAGCTAAAGACATAAATAAAAATCGCAAAATAATTATTCAAGATAATTTTTAATTATAGATAAAGCAGAAGTTTATCCTATTAGAACTTCTAAAAAAACAGATAAAAACATCTTTAAAATAACAAATATAGAAGAAGGATTAATCAAAGTCTAATCAGTAAAGTGAGGTAGAAGAGGATGTCAGATTTAAAAAAGGAGAACAAAGAAATAGTACAGAGAGCAGAACTTCATAGAAAAATTTGGGCAATTGCCGATGACGTTCGAGGGGCAGTAGATGGATGGGATTTTAAACAATATATACTAGGAATTTTGTTTTATAGATTTATTTCCGAAAATATTACTGAATTTTTTAATTCTGCCGAACATGAAGCTGGCGACTTAGACTTTGATTATGCTAAAATTTCTGATGAAGAAGCAGAATGTGATTTTAGACCGAACACCGTTGAAGATAAAGGCTTTTTTATATTGCCAAGTCAGTTGTTTAAAAATGTTGTAAAAAATGCTAGAGACAACGAAAACTTAAATACTGACTTAGCTAATATATTTAAATCAATTGAAGGCAGTGCAGTAGGCTTTGCATCGGAAGATGACATCAAAGGACTGTTTGAAGATGTAGATACAACGAGTAATCGCTTAGGAGCAACAGTAGCAGAAAAAAACAAAAGATTGGCGGATATACTGACAGGCATAGCAGAAATAAATTTTGGGAACTTTCAGGATAATGATATAGACGCCTTTGGCGATGCCTATGAATATTTGATTTCAAATTATGCCAGTAACGCAGGTAAATCTGGCGGCGAGTTTTTTACTCCGCAAACAGTATCAAAGCTATTAGCAAGGCTCGTAATGGATGGAAAAACAAACATCAATAAAGTCTATGACCCTACTTGTGGGTTTCGTGTCATAATAGTGATAGAGGCAAATAGTTATGTAAATATAAGGAGTTCAAGACTTCTACCAAAGTTTAAAACTCAAAAAATAAATAGTTGGTGTGCTGCTTAGAGTATCCATTTTAATAATGGATATTGTAAATAGCATACCAATATAAATAAAGATTATAAATTTTATAAGGAGGTAGTATGGATTGTATAGAAGCTCATAAGTATTCTTTTGCAAATAAAACTATGCTTGAAAATGAAAAGAAGTGTGGTTGTTTTTATTGTTGTAGAATCTTTTCTCCAAATGAAATAGATGATTGGTGTGAAGATGAACCAAATTGGACAGCAATTTGTCCATATTGTGGGATTGACTCAGTGATAGGAGAATCTATTGGATATCCACTTACAAAAGAGTCGTTAGAAAAAATGCACAAAGAATGGTTTTAGTAAATATTTAATATGTAAATCTTAGACGATAGAAAGTAATAATTCTGTCGTCTTTTTTATTTCAAAGAAAGGAGGCAGGAATGAATTTTGATTATTTTTATAATAGGCAATCTGAAATGTATAACTTCATTAGGTTACCTATGGTATTGATGGAAGATGAGATTTTTGAGAGCATTTCTATTGAAGCTAAAGTTTTGTATTCATATATGCTTAATCGAATGGGTCTTTCATATAAAAATGGCTGGATAGATGAAGATGGAAAAGTCTTTATTTATTACACAATAGAAAGTATAAAAGATCAATTTAATTGTGCGAGTGAAAAAGCAAATAAATTAATAGCTGAACTTGATATTAAATCAGGAATAGGACTTATTGAAAAGAAAAGACAAGGACTGGGAAAGCCTAACAGAATTTATGTTAAAGACTTTATGAGCATATTTAATAATATGGAATTAAAAAATCAAGAAGTTCGAAAAACAAAATTCCAGAAGTTCGATAATCGAAATTCAAGAGATTCGAATATCGAAAGTCAAGATTTTCGAAAATCGGAAGGTAACTATAACAATAATAGTAATAATGAGTTAAGAAAGAATGATTTTAGTAAAGGACAAAAACCTTATGGAATATATAAAAATATATTTTTGACTGATGAAGAATACAAGGACTTAACAAATGAGTTAGGAAGTAGAATTAATGAGTACATTGATAGGCTCTCGTCATATATGAAAGCAAATAACAGAGTGTATCAAGATCACAAGGCAACAATAATTAATTGGTATCTTAATGATCAGGCAAAAAATATTAATGAAAATTCAACAAAAAAGATGAATTACGATATAGGTGAGAGTTTATGATAAGCTTAAAAGATTTTGTATTAAGAGAAAATGATATTGAAAGAAAAGGACATATTTATTGCAAGGTCTGTGGTAAAAGAGTAGATGGAGAATTACTTGACCTTGGATTTACAAAGTTTATTCCAAGAATTAAATGTGAATGTGAAATAAAAAGAGATAAGGAAAACGAAGAAAGAGAAAGACTGATGAGAATATCGACATTGAAAAGAGATTGCTTCTCATCACCTATCCAACACAAATATAATTTTGAGAAATACTTAAATGAAAAAGGTCAAGCTTATAAAGTTGCTTATAATTATGCCAAAAGCTTTGAACAAATGAAAGAAGACAATGTTGGACTTTTATTTTATGGAGATGTTGGTAGTGGAAAAACTTATCTTGCTTGTTCAATTGCAAATGAATTAATCGAAAGAAAGCAAGTTAAAGTTAAGATTATGAATTTATCTCAGGTTATAAATCAAATACAAAAATCTGCATTTAAGCTAGATTCAAACGAAATTATAGATAACCTATCCAATATTCCTTTGTTAATCTTAGATGACCTTGGAATTGAAAGGGATACATCTTATGCAAGAGAACAAGTATATAACATTATAAACTCAAGATACTTAAAGGGTAGGCCGACAATTTTTACTACAAACTTATCATTGGAAATTATTCAAAATCCAAACATTGACCTTGAGTATCAAAGGATATATTCAAGAATACTTGAAATGACAATACCAGTTAAAGTTACGGGAGAAGATTTTAGAAGAAAAATCCATCAAGAGAAGTTAAGAAAATACAAAGAGTTACTTTTATATGGAGGTGGAATAGATGATTAATGAAGAAGTATCAAGGTCAAGTCTTAATCTTGAAGTAAGACTTGCAAAAGCAACAAGTAAAGCAATTCTTGATGCCTTAAAGAAAGTTCACAAGCAAATAGAAGAACAAGGAGGTTTGAAAAATGTAATAAAAAATAATGGAGAAGAAGTAAAACTAAAAGATATGGTTAAAAAGGGACAGTTAGAAGAAATTAATCTAAAGGATCCTGAGTTAAAAGAACTAAAGAAAATTTTAAATAAACACGGAGTGAAGTTTTCTGTTATGAAAGATAAGGAAACTGGCAACCACTCTGTGTTTTTTCAATCTAAGGATATAAAAGTAATGGAACACGCCTTTAAAAAAGCAGTTAAGGTTTCTGAAAGAAAGGCCGATAGAAAAGATTCAATAACTAAGACTATAAATAAGTTTAAAGATATGGCTAAGGACACCATTAGCAAAGATAAAGTTAAAAATAAACATAAGGAGCAAAGCTTATGATAAGTAATTTAAAAACATTTGAAAATAAGAATTTTGGGAAACTCACTGTTATAGAAAAAGACGGTGAGTTTTTCTTTATAGCAAATGAAGTAGCAACTATGTTAGGATATGTCAATCCAAGAAAAGCTGTTTATGACCATGTAGATGAAGAAGATAAGGGTGTAACGAAATGGAACACCCCTGGAGGAATACAGAATATTTCAATAATTAATGAGTCAGGATTATATTCACTTATCCTCTCATCAAAACTACCACAAGCAAAAATATTCAAAGCTTGGGTAACTAGAGAAGTCTTACCAAGTATTAGAAAAAATGGAGGATATATAGTAGGGCAAGAAAAGAAAACTAATGAAGAGTTACTTGCAGATGCAATTCTAGTAGCCAATAGAATTATTGCCGAGAGAGAAGAAGAAATTGAAGAATTAAGACCAAAAGCAGATTATTATGACAAATTAGTAGATTATAACCTACTTACAAACTTTAGAAATACTGCCAAAGAGTTAGGAATACCACAAAATCAATTTATAAGTTTTTTAATGGATAAGGGATTAATTTATAGAGATAAGAAAAAGAAACTCTTACCTTATGCAGATAAGAACAAGGGATATTTTGAAGTAAAGGAATGGGTTGATCCACTAGGTACACTTGTAGGCATACAAACATTTATAACACCAAAGGGAAGACACTACCTACTAATTTTATTAGATAGTGAAGGTTTCTACGATGAATAAGGTATTAGAAGCCATTCTTTCTGATATTAAAAACTTAATTAAAATAGACAACCCAAAGAAATTTATATTATCAAACATTCCTTATTTATCATTTTGCTACATTGGAAATATCTTTTCTAAGCACATCAATTCTTATGTAGGAGGAGATATTATTGATAGAATAATGGTAGGAATTTCTGATATAGGAACTTTATCTTATATACCAAGTATTAATCCAAGGGACTTGTTAGTAGGTGTTTCAGTTGCTGGTCTTGTTAAGCTAATTGTTTATAGCAAAGGTAAAAACAAAAAGAAATATAGGCAAGGTAAAGAGTATGGATCTGCAAGATGGGGAGAAAGCAAAGATATTGCTCCTTATATTGACCCTAAGTTTGAAAATAATGTTCTTATAACTAATACCGAAAGACTTACAATGAACTCAAGACCTAAAAATCCTAAATACGCTAGAAATAAAAATGTATTAGTTATAGGTGGTTCTGGATCAGGTAAGACAAGATTTTATGTAAAGCCAAACCTAATGCAAATGCATTCTTCTTATGTAGTAACAGACCCTAAGGGGACGCTTGTGTTAGAGTGTGGAAAAATGCTTTATGAAAATGGATATGACATAAAGATATTAAATACAATAAACTTTAAAAAATCTATGAAATACAATCCCTTTGCATATTTGAGAAGTGAAAAAGATATTTTAAAGCTTGTTCAAACAATTATTGCCAACACTAAGGGAGATGGAGAAAAGGCAGGAGAAGATTTCTGGGTAAAAGCTGAAAAGCTATATTACACTGCCCTTATCGGTTATATATATTATGAAGCACCAGAAGAAGAAA
>NZ_JABDSR010000004.1 GCF_012976305.1 Peptoniphilus faecalis | reverse complement strand
TTACCCCTTCATTTGAAATTTCAGTTATGCAGTTCTCTAAAACCACATTATTAAATTATTTGTGACTTTAGGCTACGCTTTTGTCGGTTATTCCTACCGCTTTGGGCGTAGAACGTGTCACACTATTGGCAAACTCATCAAGTAGACATCTTACATGAACAGGAAGTCTTCCACCATAAACATCATCTGCCTTATCACATAGTAGATTAAATAATTGGGAATACATTATTGACACTACAAAGTTAAAGGTATCATCAGTATCTGATATTATTACGAATAATGCAGTTTTTCTATCTCCAATTTTATCGAGTTCTAATTCATCTTCACTCATTAGCTCTCTAAGCTCTCTTATATCAAAAGGTGCAAGTCTTGCTCCACAAGATATTAGAATTGACTTGGCAGTTTTTCCTGCTGCCAGCTTATATTTCTTATATTGCTTAACTGCAAAATGACTTGAATCTTTCTTTTCAAGAGCTTCAAAAAGCCTATCAATTGGGTTCATATAGGTTTCGTCATCTTCTCTAACTTCACTTGCGTCAATCATATCCAATAGCGTCTTAAAATTCTTTTCTTCTTCTGGTGCTTCATAATATATATAACCGATAAGGGCAGTGTAATATAGCTTTTCAGCTTTTACCCAGAAATCTTCTCCTGCCTTTTCTCCATCTCCCTTAGTGTTGGCAATAATTGTTTGGACAAGCTTTAAAATATCTTTTTCTGATCGAAGATAAGCAAAGGGATTGTATTTCATAGATTTTTTAAAGTTTATTGTGTTTAATATCTTTATGTCATATCTATTTTCATAAAGCATTTTTCCACACTCTAGCACAAGTGTCCCTTTTGGGAAGGTTTGTCAAGGACATAAACAAAATTTCTTTGATAAATTTATATCTTCTCTGTTTCTCTCTTGATTAGCTTTAGTATTTTATCCTTGTATGTTTCTCCTGTACCTTGCTTAAAATGTAGGTTTACAGTATATTTTATCTTTCCAATATCCATTATTAACTGTTTATTAGGGGGTGTTTTTATTTCTCTTTTTTCTTCCATAAGTCCTCCTTTCCATTTTTAGACAAAGAAAAAACAGTAAACCTTTTATGATTTACTGTTTCGTAAGTTGATATGTTATAGATTGTATTTAGTTGCTTGAGTTAAACAAACTCAGTTCTATTTATAGCCATCTTCATCATATCATAGCCTATCTTTGCAAGTAAGCGATGAGAGAAACGAATATTGGGGCTTTTCATGTCATAGTAGCCTAACATATAGCCTTTTGATGTAATTTTTATTTTGTCCGACCAGTTAAGCTCTTGCATTGGATTATTTGTATAGAATAATCCTTCTACATCGCTGATGCCCATATTCTTTAGTGTCTTTGACATCATTAGCTTTAAACCAAGCTTACCTACACTATCAAAAATCAAGCAGCCTCCTACATATCTTTTAGAAAGCTCTAAAACCAAATCCTTTACTTCGTTTCTCTTAAAATAATGAAATACTCCTGCCGCAAAGAAAACAACTCCATTTGAACCGTCTACTTCGTTCATCTATGAATAATCTTTTAAATCACAGGTAACATTTTTTTCTCTTTCATAATTTGAAATAAGCTGATTACGAACTTCTATAACATCGGGGAAATCTACATTGACTATCTTACAACTTCCATTATCACAAGCTTTTCCTGTTTCGTCTAAGCCACAGCCAAGATTTACAACAGTTGCCTTCGGATAAGTCTTTAGATATTCTTTGATTTCCCACATAATATCTAACTGACGCATTGCTGCTTCAAGTGATCCAAACTCATATAAAAACGAATTATTTTTTCTCTCTAATTCTGAAAAATCATAATCCAAACTATTGCATAAATTCTTTGCGAAAATGTCTGTATAAAGTTCAGGAAATTTTTCAGAACACATTTTTCTACCATATAGTGGTACAAGCAATGTTTCCTGAACGGTATTCTTTTCTATCTTTACTTTTTGTATTTCAACACACCTCCTTGAGTTAATTGAAATTTTATTTCACTCTATGTTTATATCATTATATCAATATTTTCAATTAGTTTTACAGCCTTAACTCGTGCTTCTTGACCTGTGTTAATTCTCTGTTTTCTTGTAGTAATTTCTCTATGCAGCTTCTAACACTTTCAGCTTGTTCAACCTCTTTTCGCATATCTAAGATTTGAGAATATAGAGTATCTTTTTCTTTCTTAAAGATTGTTACTTCCCATTTCCATTTAGATACATTTAAGGTCTTGCTTTCTCCTAAATGTTCTTTCAAATATTTCTTTGCACTTTCAAATAAAATAATCTCTGCGGTATGTTCATTGTAGAAAGTATCTTGTTTGTTTTTCTTTAGCTTGGTATAGGCTTTGTAAGTGTCTTTACGATTCAAATATTTCTCGGCTTGGTTGATAAGTTGTACTCTATAATCAATCTGCTTTTCGGTATCTTTAATAGCTCTTGTGGTCTTGTAGTTCTTATCTCTTAATGCTGATATACATTCTTTCAATTCGGGTATTGATGTAATATTTTTCTCTTTAAGAAATTGATAGCTTTCAATGTATTGTTCTAAATCTGTATTATGGTTATCTGCATTTTCTTTTATGAAATGAGAAAGTATATTTATTAGGTTATTTTGTTTTGGCAAGGTAGTGGGTTATACAGATATATCCTCTTGGTTCTCTGTTAGATTATCTTTGCTTTTGTTTGTCGTCAAACTTCTTATCCATCTCATTAAGGCTTTTATTCTTCTTGCAATTTCTTTTAGTATTTTGTTTTGATGTTTGATTTCTCGGTTGATATTTCCTCTGTCGGTGGCTATACCTTTCTTTTCCATTTGGGTAGCTGATACGCCTAAATGAATAGTCGGTATTTGTTCTATGCCTTGTCTTTGATAAGAACGGTGATCCACTTTTTCCTGTATGCTGTTTTCTTCAAGATATTTGTTTGTAATGTCTGCCCATGCTTTTCGCCAATGTTCTGCTTTGTCTTGCTCATTCCAATCCACTGTATTGATTTTTCTTGTCTTGTAATTTCCATTTTTGAGTTTTACTTTTTCTCCGTTTTCATCAAGGATATATTCTTTTTTTGATTTTGCTCCCCATGTTGTATCTTCATTTAACGGTCGCATGGTAAGTAGGATATGTGCGTGTGGATTTCCATCATTTCTATCGTGCAGAGCAATATCGGCACACATACCGACATCTACAAAATTTTCTTTTACATACTCTCTTACAAGATTTATTTGTTTTTCTCTGTCTAATTCTTTAGGCAATGCAATTTCTATTTCTCTTGCAAGCTGTGAGTTTTTACTTTTTTCTATTTTTTCTACACTATTCCATAATGTTCCTCTATCTGAAAATTCCTGTGGTGCATTTTGTGGTAATAGAATTTCAGTATGGGCTATTGCTCCTTTTCTTGTAAAGTCGTGGACTATGCCGTCATATTCGTTTTTTATCTTTTCGCCACTTCGATAGGCGGAAGCTGCTACTGCACTTTTGCCTTTGCCTCTTGAGATAATCTTTATACAAAGATGATATATCGCCATAAGAGAAAACCTCCTTTCCATTTTTCTGATACTTTTATGTGGCGATAGATAAGACTTCCTAAAAAAATCGGATAGCTTTTTATCCGATTTTCTTTGGGAAGTACACAAGGGGTAGGAAATTTATTTCCGTAGAGGAGTGTAGCTCCCCTGTATCAGCGTTAGCTGATATGCTTATCTAGCAAGAGCCTTCGGAGAACGCACGCACCTGTTAAGGTGTATATGTGCGCCCTTGTAAACAAGGGATTATTCCTTGATGTCCGTTACTTCCTCTTGTGTTTCTGTAATTTTGTTTTCGCTTTGTCCTCGTTCTTCTACTATTTTTAAGATTTTTGATTGACTATTTCTTTTATATTCGGAAATGTGATTAGCTGATAAAATTCGTCTTTAGTAAAGTCCTTGCTTTCGGTAAAGATACTTTCAAAGACTGCTCCTTTTTCATATATCCTTTTATCTATCTTTTTTCTTTCTTCCTGTTTCTGCTGACTGATGAGTTTTCTTCTTTTGTTTTGTAACTGCTTAATTTCTTCTTCTGCCATTAAGATTTTTTCATCTATGTTTTTCATTTCTGTTTTCCTTTCTTTAGTTTTTGGACAAAGAAAAAACAGTAAACCTTTTTTGATTTACTGTTTCGTAAGTTGTTATATCATTGCTTGTATTTAATTGTTTTACTTCGACAAACTGGAAGTTGATGAGCCAACAGACTATTATTTTTCGTTGACTTTTAATTCAAGTATATCCGGACGTGCATAATGTCCAATCGCATCATGCTCCATCTTACAGGCGGCAGGCAAATTCATATCAAGTTCTGCATAGATGATAGTTTCTTTATCCCAGACAGGTTTTGTCAAATAATGTCCATATGGATCAATTATACAGCTCCCTCCTCTGCACACAAATTCCGGAAGCTCGGATACGATATTGCGCTCACACAAGTCAGAAGGATATGAACTGCGTCTGATGATCATATCAGCATTCACAAAGAAACATTTCCCCTCGATTGCAATGTGCTGAATAGTGGCTTGCCATTCTGGATTGTCATTGGTGTTTGGTGAAATGTAAATGGTGATTCCCTTTTGATAGAGCGCTACCCGAGCAAGCGGCATATAGCTTTCCCAACAAATCATACTGCCGATCGGTCCCCACGGCGTTTCAGTAACAGGGAAATAATCCTTATTCGCATCTCCCCATACAACACGCTCAGATCCTGTCGGCTTCAATTTTCTGTGTACCTTATATGACCCGTTCGGTTCAAAAATGACATTGCTGTTGTAGAGCGTTCCGCTAACAGCATCTCGCTCGGAAAATCCGAGGCTGATATATGCCTCTGCTTTTCTGGCTGCCTCTGCGAGTTGTTGGAACTCCGTCTCTCCAGCAACAATGGAAGCATCGTAGTATCGTTTCCAGTCTTTTCGTCCCTCCTCGCTTCGTTTTCCCATGCTAAAGCCGAAATTCATTCCAACAGGATATCCCGGAATAAACAGTTCCGGGAAAACAATCAAATCCGGTTTTTGGCTTGCAGCTTCACGAATATATTGAAGTGCCTTTTTCAGCGATGCACTTTTATCAAACATTACAGGTTCTGCCTGCACCAATGCGATTTTACAAATATTATCAATATCTTTCATACTAATAATTCACTCCTCCTATGATTTTCTTTGCGTTTAAAGTATCTGAAATCTATATCACTGTATATCCGGCATTTGATAATACAGCTAATGATTTTTCAAAATCCACATCTTTCACTAAAATATAATCTGTGTTGAATGTAGATACCGCAAAAATTCCAATTTTATTATCTGCAAGTATTCCAGACAACTTTGAAAGAATGCCAATGAGTGAAAAATCCAAAATTCCTTGAATACGGAAACCACGCCACCCATCTTCACGCTCTATTGTGTTTTCAGGAACATCATCTGTTTCACACACAAGAGAAATTTCTTCATCTGTTTTACCTATGAAGTAGAATTCCTTGCTCAAATCTATATCGTCAATGTTTTTTACTTTACATACAGTTAGCAACTGCTCTAATTTATTTAATACCAGCAAATTATTCCCCTCCACAAATTGGGAATTACTTTTTACCATTGATAATTCCAATAGTCAATACACCGATTGATATTCCATATAGGATACCAATAACTAAATCACTTATGTTGGATACTCTGTTTAAGATGATAGCTAATACCAAAAACAACATCCCAACAGGTACCTGTTTACTTTTCTTTAACTTCATTAAATATCCTCTCAAATTCTAATTTTTCTATCTCAATAATTAGTAATACTATACCATTTTTAAGCCATTTTTTCTATATCTACTTTCTGTGGTACTTGACAGTTGCCTATAAAGTTAAAGTAAACATCAACTTGTTGTTTTCGGTCTTTACCTTTTCTTCCTCCTGTTGATTCGTGGACTATTATTTTTTCTATATACTCATTTATCATTGGTACGGTCAATTCCTCAATATCTGTATACTTTTCTATCATTTTTAGAAATTTATCGGTGTCAATTTTTCTCTGATGATAGTTTTCAATTTCCTCTTCAAAATACTGTATTTGTTTTTCTAAGTCTTGTTGCTCCGTATCATAGATATTAAATAATCTGTCAAAGTGTTTTGCGGGAATTTTTCCAAGTGCATGGTCTTCGTATTGCTTTGTAATAAGGGGTGTTAGTTCTGCATTTCTTGATAACAGTTTTTCTAATTTCTCTTTATATCCTTGATACTTTTCTTCTCTTTTTTCGTCGGATAACTTGTTCATCACTTTTAGAAACTCTTGCTTTTCTTCTTTTGCAAAGTCTGTGATTTCTTTGATTGATTTTAAGAGAATTTCATTGACTGTTTATACTTTGATGTAGTGCATACTGCAAGTGCCTTTTCTGTGTCTGTAATGTTGGCATACAAAAGAGTAATCACTATCATATTTCTTTGCTTTATGTTCTGCCGGCTCTCTGTAACTTAATTTTCCTCCAAAATCTGCACAGATTAAAAGTCCTGTAAATGGGTGTGATGTTGTCCCGTACTTTGGACTTCTTCTTACTGTTTTTCTTAGCCTCCTCGCATTGTTCCATGTTTCTTCGTCAATGATGGCTTCATGGGTATTTTTGAAGATAATGAGTTCATCTTCTTTTGCCTTTCTTCGTTTCTTGGTTTTGTAATCAAGGCATATTGTTTTACCAAGTACAGTGTGTCCCATGTATTCTCTTTTTTCTAAGATATAGCCTACTGTGGTTGGTGTCCAAAAATACGGGTCTTCTATTCCTCTTTTCTTTGAGCTATGATTATTTTCGGGGTAATGTATTTCTGCATAAGCAGACGGAATAAGGACTTTATCTTTGGTTAATATATCTGCTATCTGTGTTACTCCATATCCCTCTATTACAAGATGGTAAATACGGTTTACGACCTTTGCACTCTCTTTATCGACAAGTAACTCCTGTTTGTTCTTAGGGTTTCTATAATAGCTGTATGGAACGCTTGGTGATACTCTTTTACCTTCTTCCATTCTTGCTCTAAAGATAGATTGTATTTTTTTTGAGGTATCTCTTGCATACCATTCATTCATAATATTTAGAAATGGGGTAAAGTCGCTTTCTGCTTGTTTTTCACTGTCTATTCCGTTATTGATGGCGATAAACCTTACTCCCTTTTCTTTGAAAAGTATTTCGGTGTAAAAACCTACTTTGAGGTAGTCTCTGCCAAACCTACTCATATCTTTTACTATCACAGTAGATACTTTGTTTTCTTCTACTGCTTTTATCATCTTTTGAAATCCCTCTCTATCGAAGGTTGTTCCGCTTACTCCGTCATCGGTATAGTGATAGATATTTACAAAGCCGTTTCTTTTTGCATAGCTTTCAAGCAGCTGCTTTTGATTAGTGATGGAATTGCTTTCTCCTTGCATTTCATCATCTCGACTTAAACGCTCATAAAGGGCTGTTTGTCCTGTTCTTTTCGTATTTGACATGAGAATTACCTCCTTTCCAAGTTTTTATGATTTTCTATATCCCTAAGAGGTTAATCCTTTAGGGTCTGTTACTACATAGGAAGAATGCATTTGCATTAGATTTGGCTTTACATAAAATCTCGTCTTACCTGATCCAGAACCACCTATTACTAATACATTTTTATTTCTAGCATATTTAGGGTTTTTAGGTCTTGAGTTCATTGTAAGTCTTTCAGTATTAGTTATTAGTACATTGTTTTCAAACTTAGGGTCAATGTATGGAGCAATATCCTTGCTTTCTCCCCAGGAAGCGTTTTGTCAAGTACCTTTTTTGATTTATTGACGCTCTTTCTTTTAACATTTGAACAAGAAAAAACAGTAAACCTTTTTGTGATTTACTGTTTTCTAATAAATATTACTTTTTAGTTATCTATTCTACTTTTCGTAAATATAAATTATAAATCCATGACACAATACCACTTATCAAAATGACTCCTAGTATAGAAAATCCTGAAGCTTTATTTAAATATCCCATAAAAGTTAATAGGAAAAAAACTACTCCCAGTAAAACTGTTTGAATATAATACCCTACCATACTAGCCTTAGCAGTAATTAGTAACTCTCTTTCATCAGTTTCATTTATCCATTCTTGCTTTTTCCCAGAAATTAAGAATACATTTATCCCACTAACACATAGAATAAAAGCAACAACAGAAAATCCAATCCAAGCAATATCCATTCTTGGAAATATTTGTAAAATATCTTTCTTAGAAAATAGTATTACGCCAAGTAAAGCAAATAACACACCAATACAAATAAATAAAATACCTACTTTTTTACCAGTCTTCATTTCATATTCAATTTTATTTTTCATCTTATTCCTCCTCATAAATAAAAATTTCTTCAATGTTCATTTGAAAGTACCTTGCAATTTTAAATGCCAACATTATTGATGGATTATATCTTCCATTTTCTAAAGAACCAATCGTCTGCCTTGATACCTCCAGAATAGAAGCTAACTCCTCTTGCGTTATTCCATTTGCTTTTCTTATTTCTTCAAGTCTGTTCTTCACATTAAACCACCTTCTTCAAATGACAAGCTAACTTTACATATAGTATAATCATTATTTTCAAAAATATCAAGTATACTTTCCTTTTTTCTAAAGTTGAAAATCTTTATTCTTGCTCTGTTTTAGTTCCTTTGAATTTTCCTGTAGCTGCTCTATACATGTTTTAACTTTTTCTGCTTGTTCTACTTCTTCCCTTATCTCTAATATTTGATTGTAAAGGCTCTTTTTCTCTTTCTTCAAAGTGGTAACTTCTGTTTCCCATTTACTGATGGCTAAGGTCTTACTTTCTCCTAAATGTTCTTTCAGATATTTCTTTGCACTCTCAAATAAAATAATCTCTGCGGTATGCTCGTTATAAAAATCTTCCTGTTTGCTTTTCTTTAATTTTATATAGGCTTTGTAGGTTTTCTTGTACTTCAAATATTTTTCTGATTAGTCGATGAGTTGTGTTTTTTCATCAATCTTCTTTTCGGTATCTTTTAAGGCTCTTGTGGTCTTATAATTCTTATCTCTTAAAGTAACTATACTTTCTTTCAGAAGCCTTAACTACTTTTTTAAAGGCATGTTCCATTACTTTTATATCCTTAGATTGAAAAAACACAGAGTGGTTGCCAGTTTCCTTATCTTTCATAACAGAAAACTTCACTCCGTGTTTATTTAAAACTTTCTTTAGTTCTTTTAACTCAGGATCCTTTAAATTAATTTCTTCTAACTGTCCCTTTTTAACCATATCTTTTAGCTTTACTTCTTCTCCATTATTTTTTATTACATTTTTCAAACCTCCTTGTTCTTCTATTTGCTTGTGAACTTTCTTTAAGGCATCAAGAATTGCTTTACTTGTTGCTTTTGCAAGTCTTACTTCAAGATTAAGACCCGACCTAGATACTTCTTCATTAATCATCTATTCCACCTCCATATAAAAGTAACTCTTTGTATTTTCTTAACTTCTCTTGATGGATTTTTCTTCTAAAATCTTCTCCCGTAACTTTAACTGGTATTGTCATTTCAAGTATTCTTGAATATATCCTCTGATACTCAAGGTCAATATTAGGATTTTGAATAATTTCCAATGATAAGTTTGTAGTAAAAATTGTCGGCCTACCCTTTAAGTATCTTGAGTTTATAATGTTATATACTTGTTCTCTTGCATAAGATGTATCCCTTTCAATTCCAAGGTCATCTAAGATTAACAATGGAATATTAGAGAGTTTACTGATAATTTCATTTGAATCTAGCTTAAATGCTGATTTTTGTATTTGGTTTATAACCTGAGATAAATTCATAATCTTAACTTTAATTTGTTTTCTTTCGATTAATTCATTTGCAATTGAACAAGCAAGATAAGTCTTTCCACTACCAACATCTCCATAAAATAAAAGTCCAACATTATCTTTCTTCATTTTCCTTATCTCTTTTTATTTCACATTCACATTTAATTCTTGGAATAAACTTTGTAAATCCAAGGTCAAGTAATTCTCCATCGACTCTTTTACCACATACCTTACAATAGATATGACAATTTCTTTCAACATCATTTTCTCTTAATACAAAATCTTTTAAGCTTGTCATAAACTCTCTCCTATATCGTAATTCATTTTTCTTGTTGAATTGTCATTAATATTTTTTGCCTGATCATTAAGATACCAATTGATTATCGTTGCCTTGTGATCCTGATAATCTCTGTTATTTGATTTCATATATGACGACAATCTATCAATGTACTCACTAATTCTACTTCCTAACTCATTCGTTAAGTCTTTGTATTCTTTATCAGTTAAAAATATATTTTTATATATCCCATAAGGCTTTTGCCCCTTACTAAAATCATTCTTTCTTAACTCATTATTACTAATATTGTTATAGTTACCTTCCGATTTTCGGAAATCTTGAAGTCCGTTATTCAGAGTTCTTGAATTCCGATTATCGAACTTCTGGAATTTTGTTTTTCGAACTTCTTGATTTTTTAATTCCATATTATTAAATATGCTCATAAAGTCTTTAACATAAATTCTGTTAGGCTTTCCAAGTCCTTGTCTTTTCTTTTCAATCAGTCCTATTCCTGATTTAATATCAAGTTCAGCTATTAATTTATTTGCTTTTTCACTCGCACAATTAAATTGATCTTTTATACTTTCAATTGCGTAGTAAATAAAGACTTTTCCGTCTTCATCTATCCAGCCATTTTTATATGAAAGCCCCATTCGATTAAGCATATATGAATACAAAACTTTAGCTTCAATAGAAATGCTCTCAAAAATTTCATCTTCCATTAATACCATAGATAACCTTATGAAGTTATACATCAAAGACTTGCTATTATAAAAATAATCAAAATTCATTCTTACCTCCTTATATAATGTATTTAGGTTGTTAAAGGTAACCTATAACCCTTTTTCGACTAAGTATTATTCAGTTTTACTGTATAATATTGTTATTAGATAGAGTGTACTCGTCACTTCCTTGAGATTTAATCTCGTAATTGAAAGAGTGAGTCCTCTAATCTTTTAACTGTTTACGAATAAGTTAGATGTTGACCCTTTCAGGGTACTTCGTATATACCATAAGGCAGTAACGTTATTAGATTTTGAGGTGTCTATCTAAAATACTTTTTTATGAGGTTCAAATGTTTTATTTAGGTATTGATATTGGCAAAAATACTCATGTTGCTTCATTAGTTGATGACAAGAAAAAGGTTATTTTTAAAGCTTTTTCTTTTTCAAATTCCATTGATGGTGCTGAGAGTTTAATCCTTAAACTAGAAGCTTTCAAAAATGAACTTGAAGTTGGTATGGAAGCTACAGGTCATTATTGGTTATCTCTATACTCATATCTTGTTGAAAAAAACTTTACTGTTCGTGTTATCAATCCAATCCAAACTGACGGTTGGCGACAAGGTGTAGAAATCAGAAAGAGAAAAACTGATGTTATTGATTCTCTTTTAATAGCTGATCTTCTTAGATATGGAGATTTCGTTGAGACTTCGCTTTCTAATGAAGATTATTTGTCTTTGAGAAATCTTTCCAGATTTAGGTCTTACCTCATTTCTTCAATTGGCGATCTTAAAAGAAAAACTATTGCACTTTTAGACCAAGTTTTTCCTGAATATGCCTCTTCTTTTAGTAATATTTTTGGGAAGACTTCTAAGGAAATTCTTTCAAATTTCTCTACTCCTTCTGATTTTGAGGATATTAATTCTGATGATTTGAATACTTTTCTTGAATCTGTTTCTAAGAAAAACTATGCTTCTAAGAAGATTGATGAGCTTTCTAAAAAGGCTTCTTCTTCTTTTGGTATTAATTTCTGTCTGGATTCATTTAGTCTTCAGATCAAAATACTTATTGAGCAAATTTCTTTTATTCAAAATCAGGTTTCTGATGTTGAAAATGAAATTGAACTATTGCTTGAAAAACTTAATTCTCCAATTACTACTATTCCAGGTATCGGTTCTGTTAATGCAGCTACTATATTAGGTGAGATTGGAGATATTAAAAGATTTTCTAATCCTTCTAAACTTGTCGCTTATGCTGGTTTGGATGCTAGCGTTTCTCAGTCTGGAGAATATGAATCTACTTACAATCATATGAGTAAAAGGGGTTCTCCTTATTTAAGGCGTGCTCTTTTTCAATCCGCTCTTAGAGCTGAATTTTGTGATCCTGTTTTCTCAGATTATTATCAAAAAAAGATTAGTGAAGGAAAACATCATCTAGTTGCTACCAATGCTGTTGCTAGAAAGCTTTGTCATACTATTTTTGCTGTTCTTACTAAGAATGAACCTTATCAAGTGCAGAGTTAATTTTTGATTAACTGTTTACAAATTTTTGAAAAAGGTTCTGTAAATGACGAGCTTTGCTCGGGCATAGCCTTCATCATTTACAGGTTCTTTTGAGAAAATTAATATTTAAAAGGCGAAAACTTTACTAACCCTATTTTTAATCTTAAACTTTAGGGTGCTTTTTCATGCTTATTTTTATTCATTTTTTATCAATATCATTACTTATATTTTCTTTGTTTCACATCTTGACTTTTAATAGTTAGTCTTTCTTTAAAATAAAAAAGAGCAGCCTTATTGAAGCTACTCTTGTAGAAAGTATAAAATGGGTTTTATCTTATTATATTTTTCTTTGTGTCTCCTCATACCAGTTGCAAAACTACTCTTACGTCCATGTAGTTTTTTTGGGTCTTTTTGACGTATCCTTCTTCATCTTTATCGAAGACAAAATGCTTATAAAACTGCTTAAAATGAAGGATTTCTAAATTTACATCTTTTGTATAAGCGCTATAGTCTCCACATGAGCTGTGTTAGGGAATAAATTTACTAGCGCTATTTTTTCAACTTTATATACTTTTTTTAAAGTTTTCAAGTCTCTTGCTTGTGTTGCTGGGTTGCATGAGATATACACTAGTCTTTCAACTAGGTTTTCTTTTAAAAAATTCACTAATTTGTCATCTAGTCCCCTTCGCGGTGGATCCACTATTATTTTATTTGGTGAAATTTTTTCTTCTTTATAAATTTTTTCTATTATTTCTTCAGCTGCTCCTTTGATAAATCTAGCTTCAATGTTATTATTTTCTGCATTAATTCTTGCATCTTCTATGGCACTTTCTACAATTTCTATTCCTATTACATTTGTAGCTTTTTTTGCAATTGATATTGATATTGAACCTACTCCGCAATATAAATCGTAAATTTTATCTTCTGCTTTTGGATCTAAGTATTCTATGGCTTTTTCATATAATTTTTCTGTTGCCAATCTATTTATTTGAAAAAAGGATTCTGGAGAAATTCTATAATCTATGTCTAATAATTTTTCTTCGATAAAGTCTTCGCCATAAATTTTTTTAAATTCTCTTGAGTAATGAATTTTATCACCTGTGTTGTAATTTAGATAAATTGATTTTACTCCCACATCAATTAATTCTGGAAGTATATCCTTTATTTCAATTTTGGCAGCCTTTGTTACGAGTATTAAAAGAACTTCTCCTCTATAGTTTGTCCTTATCCCAATTCTCTTTAATTCCCTTAATTGTTTGTATCGCCACATTATCTTTAATACTTTATTGGCAATATCTTTTTGCATTATACAATTTTTTATAGGAACTATTTCCTTTGAATTTTTTGCATAAAGACCTATGATGCCATCTCGCACTTGAAACTGCATATTATTTCTGTAATGAGTTTTTTCAGGCGAATCAATTACTTCTTGAACTTTTATATCTAGTCCTGCAATTTTGTTTAAATTTTTATTTACGTCATTTTCTTTCCACTTTAATTCTTTTTCGTTAGAATAATTTAGAAAGTCGCAACCTCCGCAATCTTTAAAATAAGGGCAGGGGCCGTTTACTCTGTCCTTAGATTTTTTTATTATTTTTTGAATTTTTCCTTTACAGAAATTTTTCTTTTTTTTAGTTACGAGAAATTCAACCTCATCTCCAATTACTCCGCCATCTAAAAATACTGGAATCCCATCGATTTTTGTAATTCCAAGTCCTTTAAAGTCAAAGTCAATTATTTCTCTTATAAATTTATTTTCTTCCATGTTTCAACTCTATTTTTGTATCATAAATATTTATAAGTCGATTTTTATAAAGATGTCCCACTGCTCTCTTGTAGGCTTTTTTGCTAAGTCCTGTTAAATCTTTTATAATTTCTGGATTAGATTTATCGCCAAGTTCAAGAACTCCATCATTTTCTTCTAAAAGTTCTAAAATTAAATCGGCATCGGCATCAATTTGTTTGTAGGCTTTTTCTCTTAAGGTCAAAGTTATAAATCCGCTCTGCAAAATTCTTTGAACTCTAGCTTCTACTTCGTCTCCAATTCTATAAATCCCCTTGATTTCTTCAGCAGGAATCATTCCATCGTATTTGTTTTCAATTGCAACGAAAGCTCCAGGTCTTCCAATGCTATAAATCGTACCCTTGACTATGTCATTTACTTTGTAATTTTCATTAACCTTGAGTTTGTCCTTAATATTCATTGTAAGTGCAAGTCTATTGCTCTTATCATGGTACAAATATAAAAGATATTCTCCTCCAACTGTTAATCTTCCGTAACTTTCTTTAAATGGAAGGAAGATGTCCTTTCCAATTCCATTATCTACAAAATATCCAATTTTTGCTTTGTCAACTACTTTTAATTTTTTTAAATCGCCAACTTGTGCAAAAGGTTTTTTTAAAGTTGCTTCAAATTCATCGTGAATATTGTATACAAAGGCTTCAACTTCATCTCCAACTTTTAAATTTTCCCCTTCGCCAATTGCAAGATTTACTCTATTATTTTCATTGTCTGTTAAAATTATTTTTCTATCTTTTTTTGACTCAACTTTTAATTTTTGCACTTTTCCTAATTCCATGCCTTCTCCTCTATTATTTCTTTTCCAATTTCTGTGGTTTCATCGTACAAATCGTCGATTATTCCATAATCTATATTTTTTAAAACATCTATGCCATAGTAAATAAATGAAGGATGTTTTAATAAATTTAAAAATATTTCGTATGCCCTTTTTACTTCAACGAGATTATAGTACTTTGTAAGAAGCATTCCAAATTTTACACATTCTTCTACTTTCGAATCTCTCATAAGCAAAATGGAAAGTCCAACTAATTTTGATTCATCAAATTCAATTTTTTGAAGCAAAAAAGTCAAAAAATTTCTCTCAGATTCTAAAGCTCTATGTCCACCAAAAAATTCTTCAAATTCATCTATGGCTTTACTTTCCCTTAGATAATAATCGTCAACAGCTTTGTTTATCTCTCTTGTATTAATGTGATTTATTTCTTTTTCGCCTTTCAAAATAGAAAGTTCATAGCTTCCATCAGATAAATTAAGATCATCTATCTCTTCTAATTTTTGTAAATCAAAATTATTTTCCCAAAGAATTTTATAAATTGACTTTTTCTTTTTAAATCTCTTAAATATTTTCATAATGCTATTTTATCACAACTACAAGTATTTTTATATGTCTTGAATTTATAATATAATGCAAGAAAAAATAATGCACAGTATATGATAAAATAGTGTTTGCAAAGGCAAGTAAAAATCAAAACCAATTATAAATCGCTACAAATATTTTACACTAAAAAAAACGAAAGGATAAACAATATGAGGAAATACAGATAAAAAAATAAGAGCTTATGCTCTTATCAATCTTTATCCTTATCCTTATCATCATTGCTATTTGATGTTCCTGTTCCCACAACTACAATTTTATCCTTTGGTAAATAGTAGGATTTTGAAATTTCTTTATTTTCAATAACTTCGCCATTTTTTATTATTTCTTTATAAGTTTTGTAAGAATAACCTCTAGCTCCCCTATCTTTTACCGTTGATTCCCCTTCTGGTAATTCATCTGAATAAATTGTGTCAACTCCTGGACCTACTGTTTCTAAAAGTTTAGGAATTATTTTTATTTCATAATCCCTATCTGCGGCATTTCCTAAAATTTTAAAATTTAATTTTTCGCCATTAGCTTCTGACAAAATTAAAATTGGATTATTAGTATTATTTTTAAATTTTAAATCCTTATAACCTCTTGCAACTGCAGCATCTGTGCCAAGATCAACATAGTGGATAGGTCTTGAATGATTATGTCTTTCTGTAATTTCAAGATCTGATAATATTAATGAATTATATAGAGTTGTAGATACTTGGCAAATTCCTCCACCAATTCCATCTTCATATTCTCCACCAACAATTACAGTTGCATTCTTAAATCCTGTTTCTGGGGAAATTTCTCCAATGACATCGTTAAAAGAAACTTCATCTCCTGGATTTAATTTCATGTTATTGAATTTTGATGCAGCAATCTTAATATTTTCCTTTCTATTTTTCGCTGAAGATGAATAGTCTGTTTCAAAGTTGCCAAGTTCTTTGTCTATCCCTTCGTAATAATTTGAATAAATTTTTGGCTCAGTTTTGTAAACTGGAAGTTCTATTTTTTCTTCATTTAAAATATCTAAATTAATAAGTTTTTTTGCTTCGTCAATATCCATGTATCTTCCAATTTCAGATTCTGCAATTTTTAAACTTCTATCGGTATTAATAATAGGATGGGCATCGACAGGTTTTTTAAAAACTTTATTTCCCATGTCAAGAATTATTTTTTCTCGTTTTGCATCATTTATATATGATTTTGCAATAAAATTCTTTTTAAATATTGAACTCTTAACTATATCAAAATAATTATAAAATAAATTTTCACTTCGTCCATAATTAAAGGCTGAATTTACGGCATCATGCAAATTTAATTCATAACCAAAATCCCTTAATGGAACAGATAAATTAATATCATCATAATAAAAATTAACCACTTTATTTTTAATTATTTCATCTGTAACTGTCTTAACTTCTTTTAATGCTTCCTCTTTTGATAAATTTGAGACATCTACACCTTCGATTTTTATACCTCTGTGTATATTTGGATTTACATATTCTTGAGTGAAATAAATAACAGACATAAAAATAATCATCAAAATAATTGCAATTGTAATTAATATCTTTTTATTAATATTTAGAATTTTTGTTCCTAAATTTTCCATCAACTATCACCCTCATAATATCTACAAATTTTATTTATGGTGCAAATTTCACACTTTGGATTTCTTGCGGTGCAACATCTTCTTCCATGAAATATAAACAAATGATGAGCCTTAGTCCATCTATTTTTATCAATTTTATTTTGAAGTGCCCTTTCAGTAGCTTCTACATTTTTTTCGTGAACAAATCCAATTCTATTGCTAACTCTGAAAACATGAGTATCAACTGCAATTGCAGGCACACCAAAAGCAGTCGATGCAACAACATTAGCTGTTTTTTTGCCAACTCCTGGTAGCTTCATAAGTTCTTCAATTGTATTTGGAACTTCACCATTATATTCTTCCAAAATGACACTTGAGCTTGCCTTAATATTTTTTGCCTTATTTCTATAAATTCCACATTCCTTTATTAGGCTTTCAAGTTTTTTTATGTCCATATAAGCAAAATCTTTTGGAGTATTATATTTTTTAAACATCTCTCTAGTAACTTTATTGACTCTAATATCTGTGCATTGTGCCGATAATATTGTTGCAACTAAAAGTTCATAGGGACTATTATGTTCAAGTTCGCAATGTGCATCTGGGTAAGTTTCTTCTAATATGTCTAGGCATTTTTCCGCCTCTTCATGAGTTAAAATATCCTTCATATTCCTCCTCTTACAAAATTTCTTTTTCTATATTCATAATTTCAATTTCACTGTAGCTATTAAAAAATTGTATTACGTTTTCCATAGTTTCATCCACAATTTTTTTGTCATTGGATACCGTAGCAAATCCTATTACACTTTTTTGCCACTTGTCATTCTCGCCAACTTCAGCAATTGATACATTAAATCTATTTTTTGATTTCTCGACAATACTTTTTACAACGGATCTCTTTGATTTCAAAGAATTTGCATTGTAAATAAATATTTCGCAAGTACATATTCCTATTATCATAATTAAAATTATAACATAAGAAATTAAATTTTTTACTTTGATATATAAAATTATTTAATTTTAAAATATTTTAAATTAAGTAAAAAAAGCACCAAAGTGGTGCAATTTTATGATTAATCTATTTTAGAAACTCCTTTATCTGAGCATTATTTCTCTGTCTTATCTTATTTATTTCTCTTCGATTTTCATATCCTTCAATGATATTTTTCTCTTCGAGAGTTTCTCCAATTATAGCAGGAATTTTTCCTGAATCTGTCCCTTTACATTTAAAGGTCAAAAAACAGAAAGCTGCAAGTTCTGTCTCGCCTGTCATTGATTTTTCCTTTGTAAACTTTGTAAAAACTTCAACAGATGAATTTCCCACTCCAGATATAAATGTAGTCGCAGTTAAAAAATCTCCTAGATTAATTGGCTTTAAAAATGTTAAGTTGTCACAAGAAATTGTAGCGACTCTTCCCCTAGTATGCCTTATAGCACAAGTTCCAGAACTGTGATCAGCAATTTCAAAAATTCTTGCCCCATACATTGTGCCTCCAGTGTTTAAATCTGTTGGCATTACTCCGTAAGTGAAAACAACCTTTGATTCAGAAACTTTCTTTGAATTAGTAAAGGTATTTTGCAACTTCAGCACCTAATCTTGCATTATTTTTTACAAGGGCAATATTTGCTTCAAGTGATTTTCCTTCTGTTACTTCAAGAACTTTTGAAAGTAAGAATGGCGTTGTTTCTTTTCCGTGAATTCCCTTTTCTTCAGCTTCTAAAAGAGCTTTTTCTATTGCAGAATTAATTTTATCTTCATCCATTGAATCCTCTTCAGGAATTGGATTTGTAAGAAGAATTCCACCTTGTAATCCTAAATTCCATTGAGTATTAGCTGCATCCGCTGCTTCTTTAGGATTTTTGATATTATAATCAACTTTAAATTCACTCTTTCTTGTAAAAAAAGCTGGCATATAGTCTGTTTGATAACCAAATACTGGTACTCCCTTAGTTTCAAGGTATTCAAGAGTAAGTCCAATATCTAGAATTGATTTGCATCCTGCACAAACTATCATAATATCATTTGATGCAAGTTCATCAAGATCCCTTGAGATGTCAAAAGTAGTTTCAGCATGTCTGTGAACGCCACCAAGTCCTCCAGTTACAAAAATTTTAATTCCAGCAAGTCTTGATGCAATAATTGTTGATGCTACTGTTGTAGCACCATTTAATCCACGAGAAACAATATAGGCAAAGTCTCTTCTTGATGTTTTTATAATGTCCTTTGATTTTGCCATAAATTCTAATTCTTCATCATTTAAACCAATTTTAATTTTTCCACCTATAATTGCAGTTGTTGCAGGAATAGCTCCCCCTTCTCTTATGATTTTCTCACAAGCCTTTGCTGTCTCAATATTTTGAGGATAGGGCATCCCATGAGAGATTATTGTAGATTCAAGTGCAACTATTGGTTTTCCCTTTTCCATAGCATCTTTCACTTCATCATTATACTCAACATATTTTTTTAGCATTTCATTATTAATCATAAATTTCTCCTTTTAAATTATTTTCATTCATGTCCTTTGAACATGAATTAGCACTTTTTAAAACAATCCTAGCAGCAGCTTCTGCCGCTTTCATTCTCTTATCTATATCAAAATCATTGTATAGTCCATAGGCATATCCTGCCATAAAAGCATCACCTGCTCCACTTGCACTTACAACTTTTACTGGATCAGGTTTTCTAACCCTTTTAAAATCTTTTTCAAAATAAAAAGCTCCCCTACTGCCAGCTGTTATTACAAGACTTTTTAAACCTTTATCTATTAAATCTTCTCCAAGGCTATTAATATTGTCTGTATCTAAACCAGAAAGAGCCTTTGCCTCGTAATTATTTACTTTTAAGAAATCAATTTTATTCAATAAATTCTTAATTTTTATTACCTTTTTTGTGGAAACTCCGTCGATTAAAAATTTACCCTTTATATTTTTTAGAATATAATCTAAAGTTTCCTCTTCTAAATTTGTATCAATTATTGTAAATTCAGCATTTTCAATAATTTTTTTATTCTTATCAATATAATCTTTATCTATATTTTTTAAAAGATCCATGTCGGCAATTGCTACATACATATCCTTCTCTTCATCTAAAATCGCCAGATAATGAGGAGTAATTCCCTCAGATATTAGAATTTTGGAACTGTCGACATTTATGTGATTTAGCTCATCTAAAATATTTTTGGCTGCATCATCTTTTCCTAAAACCGAAAGAAAAGTTGTATTTATGCCAAGCCTTGCTAAATTTTCACAAATATTTCTCCCAACGCCGCCACTAGAATATTTAATCTTTCCTGGATTTGAATCTCTCACCTTTAAATTGTCAAAGGAATAACCAATAATATCCATATTGCACCCACCTAGAACCGCAACATAGGTATCTTCTCTAAGAATATATCCTCTACCTAAAATATATCCAGAACTCATCAAATTATTTATATGAGTGGATACACCTGACCTCGTGATATTTAATTCGTCGGCAATTTCTTGTTGTGAAATTCCAGGATTCTTTTTCAAAAGATTTATAATTTCTTTTTCTCTTGGAGTCAAAAAAACACCTCTAATCATTTACTTAAATTTTAATCAAATGATTAGAGGTTGTCAATGCTTTATAAAAACTTTTCTTGATTTTCTTTTAATTTGTCTTCAGCAATTGCTTCTTTGTAACATCTTCTGCAAAGGGGTTCGTATTCTTCTACTGCTCCAAGCTCAACTCTATTGTTACTTTTTATCTTTCTATGAGAGACCCAAGCGTCTGTCCCACATCTTTTACAAACCGCATGATGTTTGTTTAAATAATCTGTCTTTGGCATGATTTCTTTTACAATTTCAAAGGGCTCAGCCATATAATCCATATCGAGACCTGCCATTACAATTGTAATTCCCATCTCTAACATTTTTTCTAAATTTTCTAATACAACTTTTGGATCATCTTTTAAAAACTGAACTTCATCTATTCCAATTACTTGTGGTGAATTTTTCTCTGCATAATCTAAAATTTCTTTTATAGACTCAATTTCAATCGCTTTTAGAGAAATTTTATCATGAGTAACAATTTCTTCTCTTGAATACCTTTTGTCAAGCATTGGTTTGAAGGCAATGACTTTATAATTTGCAATTGAAAATCTCTTCAAGTCCTTTTCAAGCGAGCTAGTCTTCCCAGAAAACATTGAACCAGTGTGTAAAATCATTCTTCCTCTATATTGATGCATAATTTATCCTTGGTAATCTGTAACTATTGCTGCTTCAATTACAATATCAAAAACAGGCTTATCCATAAAGCCAACTTTTGATTTTGCAATATCGTCAACTACATCCATTCCTTCAAAAACTTGTCCGAAAACAGTGTGCTTGCCATCAAGCCAAAAAGCTCCACCAACTTTTTCGTAAGCTTCAATAATTTCTTCAGGATATCCTTTTTCAGCTCCGGCATCCTTCATTTGACTTAAAATGTCATCGGAAAGTTTATCTCCTTGCACTATAAAAAATTGTGAACCATTAGTATTTGGACCAGCATTTGCCATGGAAAGTGCTCCTCTAAAGTTTCTAAAGTTTACATCAAATTCATCTTTAAAAGGTTTTTTCCATTTGCTTTCACCACCTCTACCAGTTCCACTTGGATCTCCACCTTGAATCATAAAGTTTTCGATAACTCTGTGGAAAATTATTCCATCATAATACTTGTCTTCTATTAATGAAATAAAATTTTCAACAGCAAGAGGTGCTGCTTCTTCAAATAATCTAACTTTTATATCTCCCTTACTTGTCTTTAGTACCGCAATTTTTTCTCCAATTGCAGGTTTTTCAAATTGTTTTAACATTGTGTCTCCTTTCAAATATATGTCTTCAAATTAATTCTAAAGCCATCTGTCTTTTTACGCAAATAAAAATAAATTAAAGTTAAAAATATTCCCTTTAAAATAGATGATAAACTCATAGCTACCCAAATACCATTAATTGCAAGAATTGGCATCAAAATTAGTGCCAAAGGTATCCTGCTAATATTTAATATCATTGCATTGATTGCAGGGTATTTTGTAAGCCCCAAACCATTTAACATCCCCGTAGTTCCTATTTCCAATGCCATAAAATACTGTGACAGAGCCATAATTTTTAGATAATCAATTCCCTTGACAATAGCCATTGGGTCCCTTGGTATAAAAAGTGTAAATAAATTTCTAGCAAAGAAAAATAACAAAAATGAAGTAAAAATCCCAATTATATTTACTATCTTCATTGCTTCTCTTCTTCCGTCGTGAAGTCTGTCATAATTTTTTGCACCAAAATTTTGACCAAAAAAAGCTGAAAATGCTACAGAAAATCCATCAGCAGTCATCCAAGAAATCGATTCAATTTGTGACCCAATGGAATAAACTGCAATGTATAATGATCCAAAACTCGAAATATATTTATTTAAAACCATGCCTACCATTGCGTGGATCATGGATTGAAGTGAGGCAGGAAATCCTAAATTTAAAATTGATTTAAAGTAATTTTTCTCGGGCATTTTAAAGTAATTAGTTCGCACAAATATTTCTCGTGACTTTAATCCAATGTGTAAGTATAAAAGTGTGGAAATCATTTGTGCAAATACAGTTGCCGCTGCTGCGCCTTTAATACCAAGTTTAGGGAAAATAGAAATTCCAAAAATTAAAAAGGGATCTAGTATTAAATTTATAATTAGCGAAATTATTGAAATTTTAAAGGGAGTTATTGAATTTCCCTTTGCAAAAAATGCAGCTGATAAAACTGGATTCAAAAAAGTAAAAATTAGTCCACCACTTATTATTACAAGATAGTCTACTGCCATGGCGTGTACATCTCTGTCGAGATTATAAAATCCAATAATTTTATTTCTCATAGCGATATAAAAAATTGTAAGACTTAGACAAAAAATAAGATTTAAGACAAACCCAGAAACCCAAACACTCTTGCAACCTTCGCTATCTCCCTTGCCATAAGACTGAGAAAGTCCAACAGAAATCCCCGTTTTAGCAATAAGAGTAATGGATTGTGCAATCCAAACTAAAAAGGAACAAGTTCCCACAGCAGCAACTGCTCCTGTGGAAAGTCTTCCAAGCCACATTAAATCAACTAAGGAATATGCCATTTGCACAAAGGCAGTACCCATTAATGGTAAAGCCATTTTTAATAGTGCAGAAAAAATATTTCCCTTTAACAAATTTACTTCTCTCATTTATCAACAATCGCCTTGGTCAGTAATTATTATTGGTCCATCCTTTGTAATTGCAATTTGGTGCTCATATTGTGCAGAAAGAGAACCGTCCTTAGTTCTTGCTGTCCAACCATTGTCATCTATTGTAAGTTCCTTTTTCCCCATATTAATCATTGGCTCAATTGTAAATACCATCCCCTCTTGTAATCTTAATCCACGACCAGGCTTTCCATAGTGAAGAACTTGAGGGTCTTCGTGCATTTCTTGACCAATTCCATGACCTACAAATTCTCTTACAATAGAGTAGCCATTTTCTTCTGCATGTTTTTGAACTGCCGCTGCTATATCGCCAAGTCTATTTCCTATTACAGCCTTTTCAATTCCCTTGTACATTGACTCACGAGTAACTTGTAGTAATTTTTTTGCTTCAGGAGAAACTTCTCCAACTTCATAGGACCATGCCGAATCAGCTAGCCATCCGTCAACATTTACAACCATATCAACAGTAATTATATCGCCATTTTTTAATTTATATTCTGATGGAAATCCGTGGCAAATCTCATCATTTACAGATGCACAAATTGAATAAGGATAGCCTTCATATCCTTTTTGTTCAGGATAAGCTCCTCTTTCCTTTAAATAATTTTCTACAAATCTATCTATCTCAATAGTTTTTACGCCTGGTTTTATAAGATCTCTAAGTTTATGATGTACATCAGATAATACTTTTCCTGCAACTTGCATTTTTTTTATTTCGTCTTCTGTTTTAATAATAATCATTTTAACTCCTTTACAATTTCACATAAATCGACATCGGTTTTTGCCCATGTATAGGCATCGCCGTTTATTTTTATTGCCTTTATAATTTCTTCCTTTGCTCTTTTAACATCTCCAAGTAATGAGAAGGAGCAAGCCTTATTATAATGTAGGTTCACTGAATTTGGAAAATCCATTAATCCCCTATCTAAAATATTTATAGCAGATTTATAATCTTTTTCTTCAATATATACTGCGGACATATTTAAAAATAAAAAAGGATCTTCAAATTTTCCAATAGCTTCGTAATAATATTTTAAAGCCAATTTGTTGTCGCCCTTCTTTTTTGAGAGTACTCCCATGTTATATAGCGCTCTTCCATAATCCGCTTTTATCTCAAGAGATTTTTTCACAAATTTTTCTGCTAAATCATTTTTATTTTCTATTTCATAAATTGAACCTAAATCATTATAAGTTACAAAGTCGTATTCATCAATGGCAAGAACTTTTTTAAATTCCTCTATAGCAAGATTAGTTTTTCCAATTTTATCGTAGGCATGGGCAAGGTAATAGTGCGCTCTATCATAATTGTCATCTAGTTCAATTGCTCTTTTATAATTTTTTATCGAATAATTTATATCTCCATCTATAAAGTCATTTGTTATTGCAAGCCCATAAAAAGCACCTGCCATTTTCTTTATGCTCAAAATTTTTTCAAAATAAAACTTTGCCCTAGCATAATTTTCTTCCTTGAGATATATATCAGCTAGTTCAAAGTAAACAGAAATCCTCTCATCTGCATCTTCATCGTTAGTAAATTTAAGAGATTTAAGTAACAAATCTTCCGCCTTATCGCTATCGCCTTCTAATAAGAACTCTTCTGCTAAAATTAAATAATTTTTAAACTTTAAATCCATAAAAAACTCCAATTCTTATTATATTATATAGTATTTTTTCTAATTTCAAACCCATGGAAATAATTTTTAAAAGAATATATAATGAATTAGGTGATTAAATGAGAAGATTTTTATCTTTTAACGATTTTTTTCGCAAATATTTTTCTGGAAAGAGCGTAAAACTCTCTCTAGACGGTGGTTTTTCTTGTCCAAATAGAGACGGCACTTTATCAAATATTGGCTGTGTTTTTTGCTCTGACGAGGGCAGCGGTGAGTTTGCTGCCTCAAAAAATTACTCTATATCTAGGCAAATTGAGTCTCAAAAAATATTTTTAGAAAAAAAGTGGAAAGCAAAAAACTATATTGCTTACTTTCAAAATTTTACAAACACTTATGGTTCATTAAATGATTTAAGAAAAATTTACGATCCAGTTGCAAGTCGCAATGACATTTCTGCCATATCTATTGCAACTAGATGCGATTGTCTTGACAAAGAAAAGATAAAATATCTTGAGGAAATTTCTCATAAAAAAACACTTTGGCTTGAACTTGGAATGCAAAGTGTGAATGAAAATACTATTAAATTAATTAATCGAGGTTACTCTCATAAATTTTTTGATGATACTATTAGTAAACTCAAAGATGCAAATTTATTATTTTTAATTCACGCAATTTTTGGTCTTCCCTTTGAAGATTATATTGATTTTGTAAATACTATTGATTACATAAAAAATGTATCTCCCTTTGGAGTTAAATTTCACAATTTATATATTTTAAAGGACTCGCCAATCTATAAGCTTTATAAAAATAAAAGTTTTAAAATATTAACAAGGGAAGAATATATTGATATAGTTATTTTTGCACTAAAAAATATTGACGAAAAAACTGTAGTTCACAGAATTACTGGTGATCCGCCAAAATCTAAACTTTTTGAGCCAAAGTGGTGTGCTGACAAACTTTCAGTAATTTCAGAAATTGATAAAAAACTAAAGGAATCTAATGAAAAAATTGTAACAGAGGATAAAATTAAAAAAATAGTATCTTATTGGAAAGATAAAGATAATGCATTTATTGATAAAGGTTAAAAAATACTTTGCTCTAGTGTATAATGTAAGATAATGTTAAATTTTAATTTATAAGGAGAAATATGAAAAACATTTCTAAAGATATACTAAAAAAATTAAATGTCAAATTTGTAATTCTTGGATCCGATGAAAATGCCTATGGAATTGCTAGAATATTAAATGACAACTATGATTTGATCTCAACTATATTTTGTCAAAGGGCACTCCCTGCCACAAATAACTCAAAAATTTTAGATAGAAAAATTATAAATAACTTTTCTAATGATGATGTTTTTGTAAATGAGATGATAAAATTTGCGGAAGAAAATAAAGATGCCACTTTAATAACTATTCCTTGCGGAGATGAATATTCAAAACTTCTTTCAAACAATAAGGAAAAAATTAAAGAGTACTATAAATTTAACACACCTTCTACAGAATTAAATGAAAGATTGGAAAATAAAATTGATTTCTACAATTCTTGTGAAGAATTAGGCATACCTTATCCAAAATTTGCAATTATAAATAATTCCAAGGGAATCAAAAAATTGGACTTACAATTTCCTCTAATACTTAAACCCAACGATTCAATTTCCTATGTAAAATTATCCTTCCCTAATAAATATAAAGTCTACACTATTTATAGCTACGATGAGCTTAAATCTGTTGTAGAAACTATTTACGATGACAATCACTATGAAGGCACAATGCTTGTGCAAGAATACATCCCTGGACCTGCATCAAACCAAGCATCCTTTAATGTGTATTGTGACAAATTTGGCAAGGTGCGCATGATGGTCTATGGACAAATTCTTCTTGCAGACCCTCTTCCACTTAGAATTGGAAATAACGATGCAATCTACACAAAATACATGCCTGAACTTTTTAAATTTTACAAAGAAAAGCTTGAATCCATCAACTATACTGGCTATTCAAATATAGATTTAAAATATGATCCAAGAGATAATACTTATAAGGCCTTTGAGATGAACTTGAGACTTCCCCAAAGTCATTACTTTATGGCTGCTGGTGGCGTTAATGTTTTGGATTTTTACATTAGAGACCTTTTAGATTTAGGATTTGAGGAAGAAGTTTATTACCACAAGGAAACTTCAAAAATTTGGATGAATGCCCACCCTAAATTGTTAAAGGAGTATACTGACAAAAAATATCACAAAATTATTGATGAACTTTTAAAAAATGGCTACGAATTTACAATTAACAACAAAAAAGATTTCAGCTTTAATAGAAAAATAACTTATCTAAAGAGAAAATATGGTTCAATAAAACATTATAAAATGTACTATAAATTAGAGAAATAGATTATTAACATAAAAAAACCAGTTTCACCGCTGGTTTTTTTTGTTCATCCTTATTTCTAATTAATATTTAAAATTAGTCCCTAGACTGAATTATAAAAGCAGCACCATAGTTTATTTTTATAATTGCCTTATCAGCCACTATTTCATTGCTAACAGCTCTACTTGGATTCTCAGAGTTAACTTCTAAATTCTTTACCTCATAATAAAGTCCCTTAGTTGTAAAGTTCATTTTATCACCAGCATTTATTAATGAAAAATATTTTTTATCTGATTTATAAAATTCATATTCTCCTTCTTCAGCATAGGTGATTTCGTTATAATTATCAATGATTTTTGCAGAAACCCCACATCTATATGCCTTTTTAAGATAAGATAGATTTGCAAGCTCGTGATCAAGTCTCGTTCCCAATGCTCCCAATATTATTATATCATCATAGCCTTCATCAAAAAGATAATCTAAACAAAGTGCTGTGTCTGTAAAATCTTTTTTTGTAGGAAATTTTTTTATCTTTATATTATGTTTTTTTACATAATATAAAGACTCTTCATCAATTGAATCTAAATCTCCAAGAAGAAGATCTGCGTCAAGTTCGTACTTTTTTAAAAGTTTTGCGCCTCCGTCGGCAACTAAAATAAATCTATCACTATATTTTTCTATTAATTCCCTTGAAACCTGTCTTCCTCCTGAAATTAAAAGTGCTTTTTTCATTATAATTCCTTAAAAGCTTTTATATTTTCACGAGTCTTGTCTTTTTTAAAAATTGCAGATCCGGCAACTAAAATATCTGCTCCTGCATCGAGAACTTCCTTTGCATTATCTAGTTTAACTCCACCATCGACTTCAATTAATGTATCTAAATTTCTCTCCTCAATTAATTTTTTTACTTCTCTAATTTTCCTTAAAACAGATGGAATAAACTTTTGTCCCCCAAATCCAGGATTTACACTCATAATTAATACTAAATCTAATTTTTCTAAGTTGTAATTTAAAACATCAAGACTATCTCCAGGATTTAATGCAAGTCCTGTCTTTTTTCCATAACTTTTAATTAGAGAAAGAGTTCTATCAAGATGTTTTGTTGTCATGGGATGAATTGTAATAATATCCGATCCAGCTTTTACAAATTCTTCAATAAAATTTTCTGGTCTTTCAATCATTAGATGTGTATCAAAGGGTATTTCAGTTAGATGTCTAAGACTTTTTACAATTCCTGGACCATAGGAAATATTAGGTACATAATTTCCGTCCATAATATCTAAGTGAATGAAGTCAACTTTTTCTTCATTCAAAATTTTAAATTCCTTTTCTAAATTTGTAAAATCTGCTGAAAGTAATGAAGGTGAAATCATTAGTATTCTCCTTTTTCTTTTAATTCATTGTAAATGTATAAATAATTTTCGTATCTTGATTTTTCTATTTCGCCACTATCAACTGCATCTTTAATAGCACATTTTGGCTCCTTAATGTGATTGCAATTGTTAAATTTACAACTTGTAAATTTTTTAAATTCTCGAAAATAATTTTTTAAATTATCTTCGCCAATTTTTAAACTTAATGAAGAAAATCCAGGAGTATCAAAAATATAAATATCTTTATTGTAAAGTATTTCTGTGTGCCTAGTGGTGTGTTTGCCTCTCTTGGTTTTTTCAGAAACTTTTCCAATTTCCACATCTTTATCCAAAATTCTTGAAGTAATAGTAGATTTACCAGCACCACTTACGCCGCAAAGGGCAACAGTCTTTCCATGAAGATATTCTCTCAATAGTTTAATGCTGTCATCCTTATCAGAAATCATAAAAGTATCAAATCCTGAATTTTTATAAATTTTCGTAAGTTCTTTTGCGCTTTCCTTATCTAAATCTGATTTATTTACTACAACGGCAACATCAATTCCTTCATGCTCAGCTTGTACAATGGTTTTATCTATTATTACTAGATTATACTTTGGATCCATTACTGGTATAACAATTAAAGCTAAATCAACATTGCTAACCTTTGGTCTTGTGAGCATATTTTTTCTGGGATATACTTTTTCAATATATCCCAGAGTTTTTTCTTCATATTTAAATTCTACATCATCACCAACAATAGGTGTTACTTTAGAATGTCTAAAATTTCCTCTAGCTCTAGTTTCAAAAATTTTATCTCCAGATTTTATATAATAGAAGCCACCTGTTAGCTTAATAATTTTTCCAATCATTATTTTATTTTCTCAGTCTTCACTAGATTTCCATCTACGTATATATTGTATTCACCAGGACCAATTAACTCTACATTACTAACTTGTCCACTATCAACATTGTAATCCCAAACAGAAGTTGCTCCAATTTTATTTCCATTGCCGTCTTTTACTCTTTCAGCTGAAACATTGTGAGTAGCACCATCATCTGGAACCCTTACCTTTACATGATTTACTTTATTGAAATTATCTTCATTTTGATTGCTTTCGTTGTCCTCATTTACTTCTTCGTCAACCTTTGATCCCTTAGAGATGTAAATAGTAACAGTAGAGCCCTTTTCCACACTTGTATTTGGCTTTGGATCCATGTCATAAACTTGTCCTTCGCCAACGCTATTGCTATTTCCATTTTCAATTACAACAGTAAATCCTAAACTCTTTAATTGATTTACAACAACATCTTGTTCCATTCCCTTGTAGTCACTCAATACGACTGGAGTCTTGTCAACACCCTTAGATATTATAACTTTTACAGCAGTTCCTCTTTTAACAGAATAACCGCCATCTGGATTTGAATAAATTACCTTACCTTCCTCAACATCTTCATTAAACTCTTCTTCAACAGAACCAAGTTTTAGAGAATTTTCTTCTAAAACTTTTTGTGCATCTTTTTTGCTTAATCCCTTTAGTGGTGGAACTGGAACAGAATCAGGGAGTTCATTAATTTCTAGAGTAACAGTTGAGCCCTTATCAACGGAAGTTCCCTTTTCTGGCTTTTGACCAAGTACAACGCCATCAGGTTCATTTTCATTTTCTACGGTATTAACATCTAAAACCAAACCTTGAGCTTCTATTAGCTCCTTAGCCTCATCCCTTGTTTTTCCAATATAATTTTCTACGGCAATCTTTTCAACTACATCGCTATTCTTCATACCTTTCATAGCCTTTGGAACGACATAAATCAATAGAGCTATAATAACTATTGCAGAAAAAATTCCAAGTATGGCTGGAGCAGCCGATTTTTTCTTTTTAACAACTTTTTTTGGCTTTTGTCGTTCTATATCCATATTATTGGAATGATTTCTTTTTGGTCTTCTATTAACTGTTGGAGTAACGACCCTTCTATCATCCTCTTGGTATTCTCTTTTAACTGAGAAAGTTTTTGCTCCAATTGTATAATCCTTAATATCTTTAATTAGTTCGAAGACGTCTTTATATCTATCTTTAGGATCTTTTTCAGTCATTTTAATAACAAGTGCATCAACAGATGGATCTATACTCTTAATAAAATCTGATGGCTTTGGCATTTGTGATTGAACTTGCATAAGTGCAACGGACACGGGATTATCTGCATCAAAAGGAAGTCTTCCTGTAAGCATTTCAAAAAGAACAATACCCAAAGAATATATATCCGATCTATTATCTACCTTTGCTCCTCTTGCTTGTTCTGGTGAAAAATAATGAACTGAACCCATTACTGCATTAGTAGCTGTAACAGTTGTATTGTCCGCAACTCTTGCAATTCCAAAATCTGTAACTTTAATTCGATCATCACGAGTAACCATGATGTTTTGTGACTTAATATCTCT
This sequence comes from Peptoniphilus faecalis, assembly GCF_012976305.1. GTDB lineage: Bacteria > Bacillota > Clostridia > Tissierellales > Peptoniphilaceae > Peptoniphilus_A > Peptoniphilus_A faecalis. The sequence continues at coordinate 136,151 of NZ_JABDSR010000004.1, read as the reverse complement.
ATGGACAATATGTTTTGAGTGAGCAACCTTTAAAGCCTCTGCAATTTGAATGCAGTAATTTAATGCCCTCTTTTCAGAAAGTCTGCCCTCATCATTTATCAAATCTTTTAGAGTTTTACCATCAATATATTCCATTACAATGTAATGAACTTCTTTGTCTTCAACTTTTTCAGTTCCTACATCATAAATACTTACAATATTAGGATGAGAAATACTTGCAGCTGCAAGGGACTCTCTCTTGAATTTTCTAATAAAATTATTGTCTTCGTTATATTCTAATTTTAAAACCTTTATGGCAACAATTCTATCAAGCTTTTTATCATGAGCTTTGAATACATTGCCCATTCCGCCTGTTCCAATTTTTTCTAATATTTCATATCTATTTGCTAAAATTTTATTTATCATTGTGCACCTACTCATTAAATACTAAAATAAATGTAATATTATCCATGCCGCCATTTTTTAAAGCGAGAGCCAAAAGTTTATCCTTTGCAACTTCAGGAGTGTTTTCTTTTATTATTTTGAAAATTTCTTCATCAGGAATCATATTTGTAAGTCCGTCTGAACAAAATAAAAATATGTCCCCTTCTTCGATCTTTAAAGTGTTTACATGTACATCTAAATCAGCTATTGTTCCAACGGCTTTTGTAAGCACATTTTTCTTTGGATGATTTTTTGCCTCTTCTTCAGTGATTTCTCCAATCTCCTTTAAGTAATTTACAAAGGAATCATCTCTTGTAATTTGCTCTATATCTTTATTTATTTTATAAATTCTTGAATCGCCAACATTTGAATAAATTAAAAAATCTCCTAAAATGATGCCAGCAGATACTGTTGTACCCATGCCTCTGTAATCCTCATTTTTTTCAGAACTATTAAATATTTCTCTATTAGCATCTCTAATTGAAGAAGACAAAATTTCAATAGCATCTTCAATCTTATTAACTTCCTCTGCCTTTTCAAAATCAGAAGCAATTATTTCAGTTGCCATCTTAGATGCTCTTTCGCCAGCAAGATGTCCTCCCATTCCATCAGCCAATATATATAAATTTTTTGATTCATTTACAAAATAACTGTCTTCGTTATTTTTTCTGTAATTGCCTACATTTGTTGCTGATACAACAATCATTTATTTCACCTCAACTTTGCGCCTAAGTTGTCCACATGAAGCGCTGATGTCCCTTCCAAGCTCTCTTCTTATAGTCACATTAAATCCTATTTTTTCAAGCTTATCTTTAAATTCATTTATTTCTAATTTAGAAGGTCTTTTTTCGTCAAATTCATCAATTGGATTTAATGGTATTAAATTAATATGGCATTTTAAATTTTTGGCAAAATTATAAAGCTCTTCAATATTTTTTTTACCATCATTTTGATTTTTAATTAAAGTGTATTCAAAGGTAATTCTATTATTTGTCTTATTGACATAATATTTTAAAGATTTTTTCAATTCCGCTAAATTAAATTTTCTGTTAATTGGCATAAGGGCTGACCTATCAAAATCATTTGTTTGATGAAGACTAATCGCAAGATTTATAGGTAAGTTATAATCTGCTAATTCATAAATTTTATCTGCTATTCCGCAAGTTGATATTGTTATATTTCTATAACTTGTGTTGTGTCCCCTTTCATCGTGAAGAAGTTTTATAAATCTCATCACTTCTTGAAAATTATCAAGGGGTTCACCACTTCCCATTAAGATAAAATTAGAAACCTTAATATTTAATCTATTTTCAATTTCATAGACCTCACTTAACATTTCTGCAGCTGTAAGATTTCTCACAAGACCAGATTTTGTAGAGGCACAAAAATCGCAACCCATTCTACAACCTACTTGAGTTGATATGCACTGAGAATAACCGTGTTTGTACTCCATGAGGACACCTTCTATTAAGTTTTCGTCTTTTAGTTTAAAGATAAATTTTTTTGTCTCATCTAATTTTGAATCGAAACTTTTAAAAATTTTCACTTTATTTATTTCTTCGTTTTTTATTATGGAAATTGCCCCATCGGAAAGATTTGAATTTTCTATATCATATCTCTTTTTGTCATGGAAAAAAGTAAAGAGTTGAGATCCTCTAAAAGGCTTCTCACCTTTATTTTCAAAAAAACCGCGCAATTCATCTTCATACATAGAATTTAATTCCATTAAACCACCTATTCATTTACTCATTATACCATTAGACTCTGACAAATAAAAATGAATTTAAAAAATTTAATAAAATAAAAGGACTGTCTAATCACAGTCCAATCTTTTCTAAAAGAGTTATAGAAAAACCGTCCGTACCATCTATTGATGGAAATAATTTTAGTATTTCTTTATCTCTTAAATTTTTTATTTTAAAATTTTTATTGCTTTTTAAAAATTCATTTATTACATCTTCATTTTCAATTTTTGAAAGAGAGCAAGTTGAATATAAAATTTTTCCCTTATCTTTTACATAATTTTTTGCTTTTTCTAAAATTTCTATTTGAATTTTTGAAAGTTCCCTTATGTCTTCTATGCTCTTATTCCACTTTATATCAGGTTTTTTCCTGTATAATCCTGTACCAGAACAAGGTGCATCAACTAAGACATAGTCAAATTTATTTAGGAAACTTTCATTTAAAACTCTGGCATCATTAACCATTGTTTTAATATTTTTTGCACCAAGTCTCTCGGCATTTTCTTCTATTAATTTTATTTTTCCCTTTGATTTATCACAGGCAATGATCTCACCAGTGTTATTCATAATTTCAGAAAGATGAGTTGTCTTGCCCCCTGGTGCTGCACATAAATCCAGAACTTTGCTCTCTTCCTTTGGATTTAAAAAGGTTGAAACCAAAATTGATCCAAGATCTTGCACATAAAATTGTCCCTTTTTTAAAAATTCTGTATCAATTATTCCCTTTGGGTTTAAAATGTTTAAAGCATTCTCATAAGTTGTCTCTCTTATTTCAAAGCCTAAATCCTTTAAATTTTTCATTAAGTCCTTTTTATTAGTCTTAAGAGTATTTACTCTAATGGTAAAGGGAGGTTTTTCATTATTTGCTTTTAAAAGTTTTTTTGTAAAATTCTCTCCATAGTTTTTATAAAAATATTCTGTATAGAACTTTTGATGAGAATAAAAAGTAGATAAATTTTCAATGCTATCTTCAATTTTAACTTGTGGTGCTTCTTTTTTTGAAATACTTCTTAAGATTCCATTTGTGAAAGAAATTGAGCCTCTATTCCCATAAATTTTTGCAAGATTTACCGACTCATCGACAATTGAATAATCTGGAACTTTATCCAAAAAATACATTTGATAAATTGCCATCTCTAGAATAGTTAAAATGATTTTATGAATTTTATTAATCTTTACTTTAGAGTTTATTTTCACTACGTAATCTAAATAGGATCTATTCCTAATTACTCCAGTTGTTATTTCTTTTATAAAATTGTAGTCCCTATCATCAATGTTTGACTTTTTAAGAATTTCTAGACTTTCTTCTAAAAATGCCCCCTTGTAGAGGACATCGTTAATTATTTGTAATGCTTTTTCCCTAGTATTTTTCATTAATCTCTTCTTCCAAATATGCTAAGTAGTCTCAAAAATTGTCCTATTGCAACTATTGTCGATGCAACATAAGTAAGTGCTGCTGCATTTAAAACTTCCTTAGTCCCTGTCAAATCTTCTTCAGTTATAATTCCCTTTGCAAGTTCTTTTTTTGCTCTATTTGATGCGTTAAACTCCACAGGAAGCGTAACTATTTGAAATAAAACTGCAAAGAAAAATAATGCAACTCCAAGTTTTGTAAAAAAAACTGAAAAGAAAAATCCGAGTATTATTAAAAAGAAACTTACTTGAGTTCCCAAATTTGCAAGAGGAACTAAAGCACCTCTAATTCTTAAAGGTACATATTCAACTGAATCTTGAATTGCATGGCCTACTTCGTGAGCAGCAATGGAAACTGATGCAATAGAATTTTTGTAATAAACATCTCGAGATAGATTTAGAGTTTTATCCCTTGGGTCATAGTGATCCGAAAGTTTTCCATCAACTAAATTTACTTTTACGTAATTTAGTCCATTTCTATCTAAAATTTCTCTCGCAACTTCTACTCCACTTAGATTTGTGGAAGATCCAATTTTATTATATTTTTCATAAGCAGAACTTATCTTTGCCTGTGCGTAAAATGCTAAAATAAGTCCAGGTAAAATATAAACTAAATAACTGTAATCATAAATATAAAAATATGGAAACATCATTTTCCTCCAATCACATAATTTTCTTCAATTTTATTTCCTCTGAGGAAATCATCAATTCCCATGGCTTTCTTGCCAGGTGCTTGTATAACTTTTACTGAAATTGCTCCATCCTTTGTCTTGATAATTAATTTCTCATCTGAATTTAAAATTGTTCCTGGAACTTCAATAGCTGAACTTTTAATTTCTTCTGCATCAAAAATTTTATAAACTTTGTCCTCATAATTAAATTTTGCACCATAGTGTGGACTAAGCCCTTTTATTTTATTTACAATATTTTTTGAATTGTCCTTAAAATCTAAAATCAAATCCTTTTTCAAAATTTTATTTGCATAAGTTTTTTTTGAATCATCTTGTTCAGTAAATTTAACTTTATTTTCTTCAACTTCATTAATAAATTCTTCCAAAAGATCTGCACCCATTAGTGAAAGTTTATCTTCCAATTCTCCAGCATTCATATTTTTTATTTCAATTTCTTTTACAGATGAAACTGCGCCAGAGTCAAGACCTTCTTCTACTTTCATAAGGCTAACTCCAGTTTTTTTGTGTCCTTCCATAATTGCTCGGTTAATTGGGGCAGCTCCCCTTAACTCTGGAAGGATTGATGCGTGAACATTTACAATATATTTTTTTGGAAGATCAATTATTTCTCTAGATAATATTTGTCCATAGGCAACAACTACAATAATATCAGCATCAACTTCTTTTAATTTATTTATAGAATCCTTTGAATTTACATCAGCAGGTTGAAAAATTTCTAGTCCTAAATTTTCAGCCTTAATCTTTACTGGAGTTTTTGTTAGTTTCTTGCCTCTTCCCTTTCTCTTATCTTCTTGAGAAACAACTAGAGCAACTTCACCAAGATTATTTAATTTATCTAAAATAGGAACTGAAAAATCTGGCGTTCCCATAAAAATAAATCTCATTTCTATTCACTCTCCGCTTCAAACATTTCAATTGCCTTGTCCGTGTATAAAACTCCATCTAAGTGGTCAATCTCATGTTGAAGAATTCTCGCTAAAAAATCCTCAGCTTCCATAATTTTTTCTTCTCCATATAAATCATTGTATCTAACTTTTACATCTTTTGCCCTCTTTACACTTCCTTGTTTGCCAGGAACTGAAAGACAACCTTCCAAGGAAACTTCTTCCCCTTCCTTTTCAATAATTTCAGGATTAATCATGTAAAATCTATTGCCATCTTCTTCGTCTCTATTGTCAATTACAATAACTCTTTTTAAAATTCCAACTTGCGGTGCGGCAAGACCTACTCCATAAGCTATATCCATGGTTTCGTACATATCGTCGATTAAAACTTTTAATCTGTCGTTGTAATTTGAAACTACTTTTGATTTTTTTCTAAGTATTGGATCTCCATCCGTTCTAATTTTTCTTATTGCCATATAATCACCTAAAATCTATGTTTAAAAATACTTTATTATCTTCTTCTATCTTACTATTATTAATTACCCTTTTAAGTCCATCTATTAACAGAACTAAATTTTTTGGCTTTACCTTTATTGAAAATTTAGTTCTATTTATATTTTTTATCTTTGGCATCTTAATAAATTTTGTTACCATTAATTCTACATTTTTTATATCAGTAGACATTTGATGCAAAAACCTTTCTGCCCATATTTGAGTTAACTTTTCATCGTAGGAAGAAAATTCAATCTCAATTAATTTTGTATAAGGTGGATATAAAAATAGTTTTCTCTCTTCAATTTCATAATCGTAAAAATCAACATAATCGCCAGTGGCAGAATATTTTATGATCTCGCTATCAGGACTATATGTTTGAATAATTACCTCACCTTTTTTCGATGCACGCCCAGCTCTTCCTGAAACCTGAGTGATAAGTTGAAAAGTTCTTTCCTTTGCCTTGTAATCAGAAACATAAAGAGACATATCAGCTGCAACAATTCCAACTAAAGTAACATTTTCAAAGTCAAAACCCTTTGAAACCATTTGCGTTCCAATAATTACATCTGCTTTCCTATTTTTTACAATTTCATAAAATTTATCGAAGGAATCTTTTTTTGTAGTGGTATCTCTATCCATTCTAAGCACTCGTGCCTCAGGAAACAATTTTTTTACTTCCTCTTCAACCTTTTGTGTTCCAACTCCAAATTGTTTGATAAATTTTGATCCACAACTTGGACATACCTTAGGAAGAGGTTTTGTACTTCCGCAATAATGACAAATAAGCCTATTTTTTGTCTTATGATAAGTCATGGAAATATCACAATCGTCACATTTTATAACTTCGCCACAAGATCTGCATGAAATAAAATTAGAAAAACCACGACGATTTAAAAATAAAATTATTTGTTCCTTCTTTTTTAATTTTTCTTCCATTGCTTTTTTAAGTTCTCTGCTAAAAATAGAAATATTTCCCATGATTAATTCATCTCTCATGTCCACAACTTTTGTTTCTGGAAGATAGGCACCCTTTTTTGCTCTATTCTTTAACTCACATAAATTATAAAAATTTTTCTTTGCATAAAAATAGGTTTCAATAGAAGGCGTTGCTGAACCAAGGACAACTTTTCCTCTGTGCTTCATTCGATTTATTGCAACTTCAATAGTGTCATACTTTAGGTTGTCGTGAAATTCGTAAGAAGAGTCGTGAGATTCATCTATTATAATCATTTTTAGACTTTTAAATGGAACGAAGACTGCACTTCTTACGCCAACAACAATATTTACTTCTCCATTTAAAACTTTTCTATACTCATCGTATCTTTCTCCTTGAGAAAGTTTTGAGTGAATAACTGCAACCTTATCTCCAAATCTTCCCTTAAATCTATCTATCATTTGTGGAGTAAGTCCAATTTCTGGCACTAGAACTATTACTTCCCCACCCTTTTCTATTACCTTTGATGCAAGATTTAAATAGACTTCAGTCTTCCCACTTCCCGTAAGCCCATGGAGCAGTGAAACAACTTTATCAGTTTCTATTATACTTTTTATAGCTTTTTGCTGCTCTTCGTTTAAAGAAATCTTTTGTGTTGCAAAATTTTTCTCAACTGGCTCCCTTTTTATTTCCTTTTTATATTCACAGATTAAATCTTTTTTTATTAAAGTTTTTATTGGAGAATAAGAAATTCCAAGACTAGCCATTACATCAACTCTTGATATATCTTTTTTTTCTTTTACAAAATTAAAGACTTGAGCTTGTTTTTCACTTATACCTTCCAAATTTTTTGGGGCAAAATTTTCTGATACTTTAAGATAATTTACAAGCTTTGGCTTTACCATAACTAGCGAATCGTAAATATATTTAATAAAACCCTTGGCTCTTAATTTTTTTATAAATTTCTTTTCAGTTTCACTTAAATCTTCAAAATATTTATTTATATCAATAGAATTTAATTTTTCAAGGTCCTTTCCATGAGGATATTTTTCTACAATAATTTTCTTTTTTATTTTTTGCAAATTTCCAGGAGGTAAAATTGGAGAAAAAGCCTTTGAATATCCAATTAAATACCTATCTTTCATCCAAAGTCCAAGTTCAATTAAATCCCTTGAAATAATTGGCTCGTCATCTAGTACCGAATGAATTTCTTTTAATTTATCTAAATACTTTTCAGAATAATTTGCATGCAAAGAAAGGACGATACCAACTCGGTAGCTATTTCCAAAATTTACAAGAACTCGCATACCTGGTTTAACATCATCTTTTACGATATATGTATAAAGTTTATCTATTTTTTGAAAATTATTTTCTATAAAAATATCTGCAAACACTTTTTCACCTACAAAAGAGCTAGATTTCTCTAGCTCATAAGCTTTAATATTCTATCTAAAATTTCCTTTGCAAGATCAGATTTACTCATAATTTCTAAATCATCAGTTTTACTTTTACTGATAATAGAAACTATATTAGTGTCACTTCCAAAACCTGCACCCTTTTTCTTAATATTATTTACAACAATCATGTCAAAATTCTTTTTTACGAGTTTTTCCTTTGCATACTCGTAAATATTTGTTGACTCAGCTGCAAAGCCAACAATAATTTGATTTTTCTTAAGGCTTCCATAATGAGCAGCAATATCTGGGTTTTTTTCCATTTCAATTAAATTCATTTGACTGTCATTGCCCTTTTTAATTTTTTCTTCACTATAAAATTTTGGTCTATAATCACTAGGTGCGGCAGCCTTAATAAGTATGTCGCAATCGTCAAAATATTTTCCAACAATTTCATACATATCTCGTGTAGTTTTAACTCTTACAAAATTGTCGACTTTTGGAATGTCTATTTTAGTTGGCCCAGAGATTAGAGTTACCTTTGCTCCTCTTTTTTTTGCATTATCCGCCAAAGCATAGCCCATTTTCCCTGAAGAATAATTTGAAATAAATCTCACCGGATCAATTGGTTCAACAGTAGGTCCAGCCGTAATTACAACATGTTTTCCCTTCAAGTCTTTTTCTGTCAAAGCCCTATCTATTTCGTCGACAATTTCACTTGGTTCAAGCATTTTTCCACTGCCATAATCATTGCAAGCCAAAAGATCTTCTTTAGTATCTAAAATAATTACTCCTCTTTTTCTGAGAGTTTCCATATTTTTTTGATTAGCCTCTGACTCTAACATTACAGTGTTCATTCCCGGTGCAATTATTATTTTTGACCTAGATGCCATTAAAACTGTAGTAAGCATATCGTCTGCTATTCCATTTGCAAATTTTCCAATTACATTTGCAGTTGCTGGTGCAATTACAATTATATCTGCCCATTTTGCAAGAGAAATATGCTCCACATCCATGTTAAATAATTGATTAAACATTTCGCAGTGTACTGTATTGTTTGACATAGTCTGAAAAGTAAGAGGAGTTACAAACTCTGTTGCATTTTTGGTCATTACAACCTTTACTTCTGCCCCTAGTTTTCTAAGTAAACTACAAATTCCAGGTGATTTATAAGATGCAATTCCACCTGTTACGCCAAGTAGAATTTTTTTGCCCTTTAACATTTTATTCCTCTTCCAATCCTTCAGAGTTTATTTTTTCAATTCTTTCTTGTTTAATTTTTTCAATTAATTCTTCTTTTTCTTCTGCAATTTTCTTTTCATATTGAGAGTCAGATAACTTTTCTCCAAATTTAATTTTTCCAGCCATAATTTCTTCCAAAGCAATTGTAACTGGCTTTTTACTTTCTGTATCAACAAGTTTTGGATTTCCGTCAATTATCTTTCTAGCTCTCTTTGAAACTAAAATTGCAAGTTCATATCTGGAATTTGCAACTTCTCTTAAATCTTTAAAAGATGGTATTATCATTTATTTCTCTCCTCTTCTGCTTGAACTTCTTTTTTAATATTTTTATGTCTTTTTACTCTTAACTTTTCTGCAGCAATAATATTTTCGATATCCTTAACGGCATTATCTATTACATCATTTATAACAAAATAATCATATTCACCAACAAAATCCAGTTCTTTAAAGGCATTTCTATATCTAGTTTCAATTTCATCTTCAGTTTCTGTATCCCTCTTAACAAGACGAGATTTAAGTTCATCCATAGTTGGAGGAATTAAAAAAATAAAGACTGCTTCCTTGTATTTTTCTTTAATTTGTAAAGCTCCTTGCACATCAATTTCTAAAAGTACAATTTCGCCCTTTTCAATTTCATCAAAAACAAACTTTTTTGGTGTGCCATAATAATTTGTATGAACAAAGGCATGTTCTAAAAGTTCATCATTGTCCACCATTTTTTCAAATTCTTCTCTTGTAGCAAAAAAATAATTTTCACCATTAACTTCGCCTGGTCTAGGTGTTCTCGTGGTTACAGAAGTAGAAAAAATTATATCGTCATTGTTTTTCATAAGAGCCTCGCTTACAGTTCCCTTCCCAGAACCAGAAGGACCTGATAAAACCAATAAAAATCCGCCGTCCAAATCATCACCATCCTAATTATTAACTATTCAACATTTTGTGCTTGTTCACGCAGCTTTTCAATTTCAGATTTAAGTAGAAGAACTTTACTTATAATTTCGATATCATTAGATTTTGAAGCAATTGTATTAGATTCCCTATTCATCTCTTGAATAAGAAAATCTAATCTTCTTCCAATAGCTCCCTCTGAATTTATTATATCATTAAAATTGTCTATATGTATTTTCAATCTAGTGATTTCTTCATCAATGGAAAGCTTGTCAAGCATTATCGCAATTTCAGTCAAAATTCTATCTTCATCTATTTTATTCGAATCAAGATATTCACTAACCCTATCTCTAAGTCTTTTTTCATTTTCTTTAAGAGTAATTGGAGCTCTCTTTTCTATAAAATCAGTTAATTTTTTAATTTCTTCAAGTTTAACTAGAAAATCATTTTTGATTTTTTCACCTTCAATATTTCTAGCTTCGATAAAATCCTTTGCGGCAAATTCAACAACCTCTAGTAGCTCTTTTTTAATATAGTCGCCATCAAATTCAGCTTTTTGTGGTTTAAAAATATTCGAATCTTCAGTTAATTTTGAAAAAGAAAGATCTTCTATAACTCCGAATTTTTTCTGTAAATCTTTACTTATACTAATATACTTATTTAAAAGCTCATAGTCAATATCAATTTTAACATCTTTAGAGTTTAGATAATCAAAATTTATAAAAACATCAACTTTACCTCTTTTAATTTTATCTTTTATAAAAGATTTAACAGATTCTTCAGCATACATAATAGAACTCGGCATCCTTACATTAATATCAAGAAATCTATTATTAACAGATTTCATCTCCACTTTGATACAAAAATCATCACTTCTCTTCTCAAAAAGGCCGTAGCCAGTCATGCTATTCATAAAAACTCCTCATAAAAACTAAAAAGCACTATATAGTGCCTTTCAGTTTTATTTTACAACAATATTTACTATCTTATTTGAAATATAAATTTTCTTTATAACTTTCTTTGATTCAGTATTTTTAGCAAAAAGTTCGTTCTCCTCTACTATTTCAAATACTTTACTTTCAGATGCATCTCTTTCAATTTTAATAGTATACCTAACCTTACCATTAAATTGAACTGGAATTTCAATTTCATCATCTATAATTATTTTTTCATTAAATTTAGGCCAATCTTTTTCTGATAAAATTCCGCCTAAATCACATATTTGCCACAATTCTTCAGTTATATGTGGAGCAACAGGATTTAATAAAATTAAATAAGTCCTGAAGTCTTCTTTTGTGATTTTTCCAACAGAATTAAACTCATTTGAAAGTGTCATAAGTTGTGCTATTGCAGTATTAGCTTTTAGATTTGTATAATCTTCTGTAACTTTTTTAATAGTTTTGTGAATTTCTGAAACTAAACCTTCGCTATAATCTTCTCCATCTACGACAATACTTTGTAAATTCCAAACTCTTTCCAAAAATCTTCTGCAACCCTTAACTCCATTTTCTGACCATGGAACAGGCTTTTCAAAATCACCAATAAACATTTCATAGCATCTAAGTGTATCAGCACCATAATCCCTTACAATATCATCTGGATTTACAACATTTCCTCTTGATTTAGACATTTTTTCGTTGTTATTGCCTAGAATCATGCCATGGGAGGTTCTCTTTTTATATGGTTCTTTAGTTGGAACTACTCCAATATCATACAAAAATTTATGCCAAAATCTTGAATAAAGTAAGTGAAGTGTAGTATGTTCCATACCACCATTATACCAGTCTACTGGAGTCCAATATTCAAGCGCTTCCTTACTTGCAAGCTCTTTGTCATTGTGTGGATCGGTATATCTCAAGAAATACCAAGATGATCCAGCCCACTGTGGCATAGTATCTGTTTCTCTTTTTGCAGGTCCTCCGCATTTTGGACAAGTAGTATTAACCCAATCAGTCATCGTAGCAAGTGGTGATTCACCAGAATCAGTTGGTTCGTAATTTTCAACTTTTGGAAGTAAAAGTGGAAGTTCTTCTTCAGGAAGAGCAACATAACCACATTTATCACAATGAACTATTGGTATTGGCTCTCCCCAATATCTTTGTCTTGAGAACAACCAGTCTCTAAGCTTATAATTGACCTTTCTATCTCCAATATTATTTTCTTCAAGATAATCAATCATCTTGGCAATAGCCTCTTTAACTTCAAGACCATTTAAAATACCTGAGTTTATCATTTTTCCAGTAGAAGTTTCAGTGTTTGCATGTTCACTTATGTCAGAACCTTCAATTACAGGAATTATTTCAAGACCAAATTTTTTTGCAAAGTCGTAGTCACGATCATCATGAGCAGGAACAGCCATAATTGCTCCAGTTCCATAAGTCATGAGAACATAATCTGAAATCCAAATTGGCATTTCTTTATTCGTAAGAGGATTAATGGCTTTAATTCCCTTAATTTCAACACCCGTTTTCTCTTTTTCAAGTTCAGTTCTTTCAAAGTCACTTTTCTTTGCAACTTCTTCTTTATAAGCATTTATTTCGTCTAAATTTTCAATTTTATCTGAATGATTTTTAATTAGCGGATGTTCGGGTGCAATTACCATATAAGTTGCTCCGTAAATTGTATCAGGTCTAGTAGTGAAAACTTCAAGTTTTTCATCAAAATCCTTAAGAGAAAATTTTATACTTGCCCCTTCACTTCTTCCAATCCAGTTTTTTTGTTGTGTTACAACTCTTTCGATGAAGTCAAGGTCATCAAGATCCTCAATGAGTCTATCTGCATAATCAGTAATTTTTAACATCCATTGACTTTTTACACGCCTTACAACAACTTCTCCACATCTTTCGCATTTTCCACCAACAACTTCTTCATTAGAAAGTCCAACTTTACAAGAAGGACACCAGTTTATTGGCATTTCTTTTTTATAAGCAAGTCCATGTTTAAAAAGTTGTAAAAAGATCCATTGTGTCCACTTATAATATTCAGGATCAGTTGTATTTATTTCTCTCGACCAATCAAAGGAAAAGCCAATAGACTTTAATTGTCTTTTAAAATGTTCAATATTGTTTTTTGTAACAATTGCTGGATGAATTTTATTTTTTATTGCATAATTTTCAGTCGGCAAGCCAAAAGCATCCCAACCCATTGGATAAAGTACATTATATCCCTGCATTCTCTTCATTCTAGAAACAATATCAAGAGCAGTATAAGGTCTCGGATGCCCTACATGAAGTCCTTGCCCTGACGGATAAGGAAATTCTACAAGTGCATAGAATTTTTCTTTATCGGAATTATTTTCACATACAAAGGACTCGTGTTCATCCCAAAAGTCTTGCCACTTTTTTTCTATTTCACTAGGTATATATTTTTTCATATTAACTCCTAAAACTCAGCATTTCCAACAGTTCTTGGGAATGGAATTACATCTCTTATGTTTTTCATTCCAGTTATATACATTACAGCCCTTTCGAATCCAAGTCCATAACCAGAGTGAACAACAGAGCCATATCTTCTCAAATCAAGATACCAATTATAAGTATCCATATTCATTCCAATATTTTTCATTTTTTCTTCTAGTACTTCAAGTCTATGTTCCCTTTGGCTTCCTCCAATGATTTCCCCAACTCCTGGAACTAAAAGGTCCATTGCTGCAACAGTTTTTTCGTCTTCATTTTGATACATATAAAAAGCTTTAATTTCTTTAGGATAATCTGTTACGAAAACTGGTTTTTTATAAACTTCTTCTGTAATATATCTTTCGTGTTCAGTTTGAAGATCAATGCCCCAACTTACAGGATAGTTAAATTTTCTATCTGCTTTTTCAAGAATTTCAATAGCTTCTGTATATGTTATTCTTGCAAATTCATTTTTAAGTACATTTTGCAATCTTTCAAAAAGACCTTTGTCAATAAAATTGTTGAAAAATTCCATTTCTTGTGGTGCATTTTCCAAAACATAAGAAATAATATATTTTAACATTTCTTCTGAAACATCCATATTTACATTTAAATCAGCAAATGCCATTTCTGGTTCAATCATCCAAAACTCAGCTGCATGTCTTTGTGTATTTGAGTTTTCTGCTCTAAATGTAGGTCCAAAAGTATAAATATTTTTGAAAGCTTCTGCAAATGCTTCAGCTTCAAGTTGACCAGATACAGTTAAGTGAGTCTTTTTGTTAAAAAAGTCCTTTGAATAATCAACTTCTGTTGGATTTGACTTTGCAATACTATCTATATCAAGTGTTGTTACTTGAAACATCTCTCCTGCACCTTCAGCATCTGATGTTGTGATAATTGGAGCATGAACATAAATAAACCCTTTTTCTTGGAAGAATTTGTGAATTGCATAAGCAATTAATGACCTTACTCTAAAAACAGCATTGAAAGTATTTGCCCTTGGACGAAGATGTGCAATTGTCCTTAAATATTCCAATGTATGTCTCTTTTTTTGCAGAGGATAGGAAGGATCAGATGAACAAAGCGCAACAATTTTATCCGCTTGAAGTTCAAAAGATTGATTCTTTCCTGGAGATTTAACAACCTTTCCACTAACTTCTAATGATGAACTAATTGGATATTTTTCAACTAAATCAAAATTTTCCAAGTCTTTTCCATAAACTACTTGAATTGGTTTAAAGCTTGTACCATCTGTAAGCTCAATAAACCCAAAATTCTTTGATGCTCTGCTTGTTTTTATCCAACCATTTAATAATATTTCTTTATCTAAAAAATCTTCTGGATTTTTAAAAATATCTCTAATGCTAATTGACATAATTCCTCCTAATTTGTATTTGCCACATAATGTTTAAGTATATAATTAAATCCCTTATTTGTCAATTTTACTCACTTTAAACTATCTAAATACTCCTTAATAATCTTTTCATATCCAATATTTTTTGGCTCATAATATTTTCTGCCAATAAAATTATCTGGCATATAAGTTTGATCTACATAGGAGTTTTTATAATTATGTGGATACAAATAATTTTCATTAGTTTCATTTTGCGGATTGTGCTTGTCTCTAATAATTTTAGGAATAATTATATTACTTGAATTTCTGACATCCGCCATGGCTTTATTAATACCAAGATAGGATGCATTTGATTTCTCTGAGGATGCAAGATAAGTTACAGTCTGCGCTAAAATAATTCTAGCTTCAGGCATTCCCACAGCGTTGACACTATTAAAACACGCTGAAGCCATGACCATTGCTTGTGGATTTGCGTTTCCCACATCTTCTGATGCAAAAATCATAAGTCTTCTTGCAATAAATTTTATGTCCTCTCCACCTTCAAGCATCTTTGCAAGATAAATAAGAGCTGCATCTGGGTCAGAGCCTCTCATGGACTTTATAAAAGCAGAAATTGTATCGTAATGCTCATTATTATTTTTATCGTATTTTACATTTTTTATTAAAAGAGAATTTTCTATTACATTTTCATCTACTAAAATTTTCCCATCAATTTTATCCGTCGAAAGAATTGCAATTTCTAAACTATTTAACAAAAATCTTCCATCTCCATTGGAGTTTTTTATAAGAATTTTTTTTGCCAGATCTGTGATCTCTATATTATTATTGCCAAATCCTCTTTCCCTATCACTTAAAGCCATTTCTAATATTTTGAGTAAATCTTTGTCTTCAAGTGGAAATAAATTTATTATTTGCATCCTAGACAACAAAGCTCTATTAACTTCAAAATATGGATTTTCTGTTGTTGCTCCAATTAAAGTTATTACTCCTCTTTCTACAAAAGGCAAAAGTGCATCTTGTTGCGTCTTATTAAATCTATGAATTTCGTCAATGAAAACTATTGTTGAAATATCGTGAAATTTCATAGAGTCTTCAGCCTTTTTCAAAACTTCACGAAGTTCTTTTAAGTTTGATGTGACAGCAGAAAGTTTTATAAAATTTTTATTTGTAGTCTTTGCAATTATTTCTGCCAAAGTAGTTTTTCCAACTCCAGGTGGACCATAAAATAAAATTGAACTAAGTCTGTCGCTTTTTATAAGTCGTGAAAGATATTTTCCCTCGCCAATAACATGATCTTGTCCTACAAACTCAAGCAAATTTCTAGGTCTCATCCTATCAGCAAGAGGTGCCTGCTTCATTAAATTTTTTTGCATGCTAAGTTCAAATAAGTCCATATTAATTCTTCTTTTTTACAAAACTTTCAAGTTCATCAACAAAAGATTGTAAATCTTTAAATTCCCTATAAACTGATGCAAATCTTACATAGGAAACTTCATCTAAATCTTTTAGTTCATTCATTACCATTTCTCCAATTTCTAGAGAAGTAATTTCTCGGCGCATAGAGTTTTCAATTTTCTTTTCAATATTATTAACTGCTTCTTCTATCTTATCAGCAGAAACTGGTCTTTTTTCACATGACTTGATCATTCCCTTAATTATTTTTTCTCGATCAAAAGCTTGCCTATTTCCATCTTTTTTTATAACCATTACAGGAGACTGTTCTATTTTTTCATAAGTAGTAAATCTTTTTTGACATTTTAAACACTCGCGTCTTCTTCTAATTGTATAACCTTCATCTGTTGGTCTAGTGTCTAAAACTTTTGAATCATTGTATCCGCAAAAAGGACATTTCATTGTCTTCACCTCTTCTAATGTAGTCTAAAAGACTATTATAAAATATAATATCATTTAAAAATTTATTAATCAATTAAACTCATCACAAAAAGACCGAACACCTTTTGTGCTCGGTCTTGACCTAAATATTTTTATGAAATACTTTGCGCAATATTTAAGAATACTGTTATAAATACTGAATTTGTAATGTCGATTGCAAAAGCACCTACCATAGGCAATATAAAATATGCTTTTGGTGATGGCCCAAATCTCTCAGTAATTGAGTCCATATTTGCAAGTGCATTATAAGTTGCTCCCATACCAAATCCACAAATACCGCCTGATAAAACTGCCGCATCATAATTTTTACCCATTGCCCAAAAAGTTACAAAGTAAGCAAATAGAGCCATGAATATTGTTTGTGCAAATAGAATTATTAACATAGGACCTGCAACATCTTTAAGATCTAATAAATTAATATCGATTAATGCCATTACTAAGAATACATTTAGCCCCACATCGCCGCAAATAGAGTTAGCTCTTTGGCTAACCATTAGTGGTCCCTTTTTGCCAATAGTATTTACAAAAATCCCTGCAATAATCATGGCAGTTACGTAAGCCGGTAAATTTAATTCTTTTCCAAGAATTGATACATGAGTTCTGATAAATTCTTGAAGAATTGAACCTAATCCAACTGATACAAAAATTAATCCAAGAACTTTAATGAAATCACCTGCTTGAAGAGGAATTACTCTTTCATATCCTTCTCCTGCATTGTTTTCTTCAAGGTTTTCCAACACTTCGTCAAAGTTTGATACATTAGGGTTGTTTCCTGTGAGATTATGCTTTCTAATTAGAGTTGATCCAATTGGTCCACCAATTAAAGACCCCATAATAACTCCGAAAGTTGCTGCAGCTAATCCAAATGTCTTGGCATTGTCCAAACCTAATTTAGCAAATGTGCCTCCCCAAGCTCCAGCAGAACCATGTCCACCTACCATTGTAACTGAACCACAAATAAGCCCTAGAAGAGGATTTTGGTTAAGAGTTTTAGCTAGTACAAGTCCAATTGTATCCTGTCCTATAACTAATATTGCTGATATTAACCAGAATATTAAAAATCCTTTTCCACCTTTTTTCAAAGTGTCAATGTCTGCTCCAACACCTATTGCTGTAAAGAATACCATCATAAATGGATTTTGTAGGGTTTGATCAAATTCAAAAGTTGCAATGCCACCTATTTGTAATAAAAATCTAATTATAGCAAATAAAAATCCGCCAATTACAGGTGCTGGCACACAAAACTTTTGAAAAAAATTAATTTTTTGTCTTAGAAATTTTCCTATGTAGTAAACTATTATCGCAAATCCTACCGTTTGCATTAAATTGAATGAAATGTTCACGTTTTTATAATACCTCCTTTTTCACTACATCACTTATTATAACAAAAAAATTATAACTGAAAAGTAATTATTAAAATTTTTACGTATTGTTTAATCTAATCTTTAAGTATTTTAAAATTAATCATTTTTTATAATTTTTACTGCAAAAATATCTAATCGTAAATATTTTTGCAGTAAAAATTATAAAAAATTCTTAAGCCATGTTCTGAAAATTGTAAAATTTTTTCTGAAAATTAATTTTACAATTAAATCCTTTTCATGTACTTTCATGTCTTTAAAATAATAAAAGAGACTCAAAAATGAACTGCCTCCTATGTTGGTTTTAGGTCCAACTTTTGTTGTCAGTTTAAAATTGAGTCTCCTATATTTATATGGAACTTATTTTAATATAGCTCCTTTATCAGCACTTGTTACCAACCTTCTATATCTATTTAAATATCCAGATACTTTGTTAGTTTCAATAGGGGTAAAGTTTTCAATTCTCTTACTAAACTCTTCATTTGATACTTTTAAATTTAAACTATGATTTAATATATCTATTTCTATTAAATCCCCTTCATTTATTATTCCAATAGCTCCGCCTTGAGCAGCTTCTGGAGAAACATGACCAATGGATGCGCCTCTACTTGCTCCTGAAAATCTTCCATCTGTTATAAGTGCAACAGATGTATCAAGTTTCATACCTGCAAGGGCTGATGTTGGGTTTAACATTTCTCTCATTCCTGGTCCACCCTTAGGTCCTTCGTATCTAATTACTACTACATCGCCATGATTTATATCTCCTCTATAAATCGCCTTTATGGCATCATCTTCTGAATTAAATACTCGAGCTGGTCCAGTGTGTTTCAACATATTGTCTGCAACAGCAGATTTTTTTACAACTGCTCCATCTTTTGCAATATTTCCAAATAAAACGCAAAGTCCTCCTGTTTCAGAAAAGGGATTATTAATATCTCTAATAATATTTTTATTTTTATTTATAGCATTTTTTATGTTTTCAGAAAGATTTTTGCCACTTGCAGTTATTACGTCAAGTTTTAAGAGGTTTTTCTTTGAAAGTTCTTTTTGAACAGCCGCAATACCGCCAGCAAAATATAAATCTTCTATATGAGTATCTCCTGCTGGTGCAAGATGACAAAGATTTGGCACTTTATCGCTAACTTCATTTATATCATTTAAATCTACTTCAATTCCTGCTTCATTTGTAATTGCTAAAAGATGAAGAATTGTATTTGTAGAACAACCTAGTGCCATATCACAAGCTAGTGCGTTTTTAACTGAATCTTTGTTTATGATATCTTTTATCTTTATATCTTCTTTTAAAAGATTCATTATTTGCATTCCTGTTTTTTTACCTAATCTTAGTCTTTCCGAGTATACTGCTGGGATTGTGCCATTTCCAGTTAAAGCAAGACCTATTGCTTCACTAAGACAATTCATTGAATTAGCTGTATACATTCCTGCACATGATCCACAACTAGGACATGCGGATTTTTCTAATTCCATAAGTTTTTCTGCTGTTATTAAATCTGCCTTAAATGCACCAACAGCTTCAAACATTTTTGATAGAGAAATTTCATCATTTTGATCATGTCCTGCAAGCATTGGTCCTCCACTAACTAAAATAGTAGGAAGATTTACTCTAAGTGCACCCATTATCATTCCAGGCACAATTTTATCACAGTTAGGGACAAGTACTAATGCATCAAGCCCATGTGCAATAGCCATAGATTCTACACTGTCTGCAATGAGTTCTCTACTTGGAAGTGAATATTTCATTCCTGTATGTCCCATAGCTATCCCATCACATACTCCTATTGATGGAATCATTATTGGAGTTCCTCCATTCATTAGAACTCCTTCTCTTACAGCTTTTTCAAGCTTGTCTAAAAACATATGACCTGGTACTATTTCACTATATGCAGATATTATTCCAACAAGTGGTCTATCTAGCTGTTCATCAGTATATCCTAATGCATAAAAAAGTGACCTGTTGGGAGCCCTTTCGGGTCCCCTTACTACATTATCACTTCTTAAATTCATAATTTCTCCTCTCTTATTTTTTCAACCAACTCATCATTTTTCTAAGTTCTTTGCCAACAGATTCTAATTGATGTTCTCTTTCTTTTCTTCTTGTTGTTAAGAATTTGATTTTTCTTCCTGATGAAAATTCTGTCATAAATTCTGATGCAAAAGCACCTGTTTGTATATCATCAAGAATATCTTTCATAGCTTCTCTCGTTTCTTTTCCAATTATTTTTTTGCCAGCATGATAGTCCCCATATTCAGCTGTATTTGAAATTGAATTTCTCATGTTTTCAAATCCACCTTCGATAATCATATCTACAATTAATTTCATTTCATGTATACATTCAAAATATGCCATTTCTGGTTCATATCCAGCATTTACTAATGTTTCAAAACCTGCTTTCATAAGTTCTGTAACTCCACCACAAAGTACAGCTTGTTCTCCAAATAAATCTGTTTCTGTTTCTTCTTTAAATGTAGTTTCAAGAATTCCTGCACGGCCTGCTCCAATTCCTGACGCATATGCAAGAGCAAGATCCTTTGCATTACCTGTTGCATCTTGATATACTGCAATTAGAGAAGGTACTCCTGCTCCCTTTTCATATTCACTTCTAACAGTGTGTCCTGGTCCCTTTGGAGCAACCATAATTACATTTATGTCTTCTGATGGCCTCACTAGATTATAATGAATATTAAATCCATGAGCATACATCAATGTGTCACCTTTTTTCATATATGGTGCAACTTTTTCCTTATACAAATCAGCAGAAATTTCATCTGGTACGAGCATCATAACCATATCGCCTTTTTTTGCAGCTTCTTCTACACTAAAAACCTCTAGACCATATTCTTTTGCTTTTTGTATTGATTTCGAACCTTCATGAAGCCCAACTATTACATTTACTCCACTTTCTTTAAGGTTTAATGCATGAGCATGACCTTGCGATCCAAAGCCAATAATAGCTACTGTTTTACCACTTAATAATTCTAAATTTGCGTCTTTGTCATAATATTTTTTTATCATTTTTTACTCCCTTCATCTTTTCATGGCTGTTATGCCAGTTCTACAAAAATCTATAATTTCATAAGATTCAATGACCTTTAAAAAGGCATCGACTTTTGCAGGCTTACCTGTAATTTCTACTATTAGTGAGTCCTTTGAAAAATCCACTATATTAGCTTTATATATATTCGCAATGTTTACAACTTCCATTGCCCTTTCACTTTTACATTTTATCTTTACTAGACAAATCTCTCTTTGTACAGCCTCTTCCCTAGTTATGATTTCAATATCTCTAACTACTTCAAGTTTTGCACATTGACTAACAATTTGCTTTAACTCATATTTATCTTCTATAATAGTTGTTATTGTTATTTTAGAATGCTTGCTATCTTTAACAGCAGAAACTGTAAGAGATTCTATATTATAGCCTCTTCTTGCAAATAGAGATGCTATCCTTGTCAGTGTTCCTGACTGATTATCTACTAATAAACTTAATACTTCATATTTCATAAACTACTCCACAATTAAATCATCCACCGTTCCACCAGCTGGTATCATTGGTAAAACTAAATTTTTATCTGATATATTAACATTTATCACTGATGTAATTTTACTTGCCCTTGCCTTGTTAAAGGCATCTCTAAATTCTTCTAGTGAGTTTACATCATATCCCATTGCTCCAAATCCCTTTGCAACAATATCAAATTTTGTATCTTTGCCCTTTGTATGTGAAAATCTATCATGATATATTAAATGTTGCCATTGTTTTATCATTCCTAAAGCTTTATTATTTAGAACTATTACAATAATTTTTATTCCATAAAATACTGATGTAGCTAATTCATTTAAATTCATATGAAAAGATCCATCTCCAGTAATTAGAATCACTTCTTTATCTGTGTTTGCACATTTAGCCCCTATACTTGCTCCCATTCCAAATCCCATAGTGCCAAGACCAGCACTAGTAATAAAATTTCTAGGATTATAAATTTTTGCCCTTTGTGCAGTCCACATTTGATGTTGTCCAACATCTGTGACTATTATTGTATTTTCATCCATATCTTCATTAATAATGTCAATTAAATCAAAGGGTTTTATTCCCTCTTCTTTGTTCACAAGTTCTCTATCTTTTTCTTTTAATTCAGTAATTCTATTTTGCCAAGAGCATCTGTCTTTTTCCAGAATTAAGGACTCTAATTCAAAAACAATATCTTTAATGTCGCATACAATATTTATATCGACAAAGACATTCTTGTCTATTTCACTTTCATCAATATCTATTTGAATAATTGTTGCATTTGGAGCAAATTTATTTCTATTAAGTGCAACCCTATCAGAAAATCTAACTCCAATAGCGACTAATAAATCACATTCTTCAATTGCATAGTTTGCACTTTGATTTCCATGCATCCCAACAAGACCAAGATTTAAATTATCCTTTGGATCTAGTACGCCCTTACCAGTAATTGTATGACAACTTGGGATTTTTCCCTTTTTTAAAAGTTTTCTAAGTTCTAAATATGCTCCAGAGCTTTTAACCCCTCCACCAACATAGGCAACAGGTTTTTTTGCATTGTTTATTAAATCAGAAATCTTCAATAAATCATCTCTATTAGGAACAACGCCATTTCCTTCTTTTTTTGCTTTTATATTTTTAAATTCTGCCTTTGAAGAAAATATATCCTTTGGAATATCTATAAGAACAGGACCTTTTCTCTTATCATTTGCTATTTCATAAGCTCTTACAATTGAATACTCTAAATCTTCTATATTTTTTATTAAAAATGAATGCTTTGTAATTGGAATTGTCATGCCCACAATATCAATCTCTTGAAAGGAATCTCTACCTAAAAGAGTTGTCGATACATTGCCTGTTAAAGCTATCATAGGAACTGAATCCATAAAAGCTGTTGCAATTCCAGTTACTAAATTTGTAGCACCAGGACCACTTGTTGCAATACATACTCCAGTTTTCCCTGAACTTCTAGCATATCCATCTGCACTATGTGCTGCTGATTGCTCATGCGAATTTGTTATAGTAATAATATCTTTGTGATCATAAATAGCATCATATAAATCAATTACTGCTCCTCCGGGATATCCAAATATAGTGTCTATCCCAAGGTTTATAAGTGTCTTTAATATTATTTCATTTCCTGTGTATTTCATTTTACCTCCTAGCGTTAACTTCTATTGAGTAATAATTATTTTTTTTGGTTAAATTCAAATCTATGCCATATAAATTTTTTAAGTTTTCCGAATTTAAAACTTCACTTTTCTTTCCACATTTAAAAATTTTTCCATCTTTTAATAATAGTACATTTGTTATTTTTGGAATTGTTTCTTCTACATCATGTGTGATATAAATTAGATCAGTTTTAGCTTTTCTTAATGTGTCTAAAATATTTTCCCTTTCGCATATATCTAATGATGCACAAGGTTCATCTAAAATCAAAACTTCTGGTTTTTGAATTAAGCTTCTGACAATTAAGACTTTTTTTCTCTCGCCTGAAGATAAATTTTTGAAGTACTCACTTTTTAACTTAGAAAGATTATATTCTTTTATATATTCTTCCACAGTTTCTTCCTCTTCCTTTGTAACTTCGTCATAAATTCCAATTGTCTTTTTTATACCTGAAATTAAAATTTCTTTTACAGTCATATTGAAAAATGTTGGATTGAATTTTTCCATTGTTGATGAAATGATTCCAATTTTATCTTTTACTTGACTCCAATTGTCTTTTCCAAATTCCCTTCCAAAACACATTATTCTTCCTGTTGTAGAAATTCTATATGCCATAAGCATTGAAAAAAGTGTACTTTTCCCACTGCCATTTGGCCCTAATACAAGCCAATTTTCTCCACTTTTTATTTTTAAATTTATATCTTTTAAAATAGTTTTTCCATCTCTAATAAAGGAAACTCCACAAAACTCTATCATCTTTTCTCCTAATAATCCTAATAAAAAAATCCTGAGATATTCTCAGGACGAAATTCGCGGTACCACCTAAATTATTAAATCAAAAAATTTAATCACTTATTTTAAATAACGGCTTTAACCGTCACTTCCTACTTACTTCAGAAATGATGCTAGAAAATGATCTATAATAATCAAAACAATTGCATTCCACCAAACTGCAACTCTCTTAATGTTTTCTAAATTATTACCCTTTTTCTTTAGCGCAAAATTAATATAACTCTTTTTTTGTATTGTTAATTATATTAATTTAATTTTCTAAAAGTGTCAAGTTTTTTTTATAAATTTTTAATAATTTCGTCTGTTATATCTTTTGTGGTATAGTAATTTTCTTTATTTAAATCAAAGCTTAAAATGTCTTTTTCAATAGTTTTTTTAACAGATTCTTCTATTTCTTTTGCTAAATCTTCTCTATTAAAGGAAAATTTAAGCATCATTGCTACTGAAAGAATAGTTGCAATTGGATTTACAATATTTTTGCCTGCAATATCTGGCGCTGAACCATGTATTGGCTCATATAGAGATATACTATCTCCAATTGATGCCGAAGGAAGTAGGCCAATAGATCCTGTTATCTCACTTAATTCATCAGATAAAATATCTCCAAAAATATTATTTGTCAGAATTACATCAAAATTTCGAGGATTTTTAATAAGCTGCATAGAGGCATTATCTACGTACAAAAATTCAAGTTCTACATCTTTAAAATCTTCATGAACTTCCTTTACAACTTCTCTCCATAGTTTTGAAGAATCAAGAACATTTGCCTTATCTATTAAACTTAATTTTTTTCTTCTATCTCTTGCTGCTATAAAAGCATATTTTGCAATCCTTTTAATTTCCTTTTCATCGTAGAATTCTACATCATAGGCCTTTCTTATGCCCTTCTCTACATAGATATCTCTCTTGCCAAAATAAATTCCTCCAAGAAGTTCTCTCACAACTAAAATATTTAAGTCTTTTACTATTTCGTTTTTTATTGGAGATCTGTCTAGTAATTTTTCATAAATTTTTGCAGGTCTAAGATTAATATAGACTCCCATTTCTTTTCTAAGTCTTAAAAGTCCCTTTTCCGGTCTTTTGTCCCTTTCAATATTATCCCATTTTGGACCTCCAACTGCTCCAAGGAGGACTGCATCTTTATTTTTAAGCATCTCCTTTGTTTCTTCTGGAAAGGGATCTCCATATTTATCAATGGCATCTCCACCTATTTCAGCAAAATTTAAATTATATTTGAAATCACTTTTATTTGAAATTTCCTCTAAAACTTTTAAAGCGGAGTTTATAATTTCTTCTCCAACCCCATCTCCTTTTAAAACTAAAATTTCCTTCATATTTTACTCTCCTCATATGAGCTTATTAATTCTTCATATTTTAAAATTTCTGAAATATTGTCTTCTCCATTTATTAGTTTTTCTCTGAAAGAATCTTCAATTTCAAAACTATAAATTCTATCTTCTTGAGTAATCTTTTTGTTTATAATATCTATTTCTATTTCAATATCATCTACAAGTTCTCTTCTGTATTTTTCATCTAAAATAATTGGGAGTCTATTGTTATTTATATAATTCATATAAAATATAGGCGAATATCCCCCCGCTATAATAATATCAATTCCGTAGTCAATAAGAGCCCATGCTGCATGCTCGCGTGAAGAACCACATCCAAAATTATCCCCTGTTATTAAAATATTTCTATCTTTATTTTTATCAATGTTAAGAGGAAAATCCTTAATTTCTTCTCCCTTCACATCATATCTCCAAGGCGAAAATAGTGCCTTTTCAAAACCCTTTCTCTTAGTCGTCTTTAGATAATTTTTGGGAATTAGTATATCTGTATCAATATTGTCTTTAAAAATAATTATTGGCTTTGATTTAATTACTTCTATCTTTTTCATACTATTCTCCCTTCTATTGCACAAAGTGCTGCTGTATAAGGTGATACTAGATGTGTCCTAGAAAGTCTACCTTGTCTTCCTTCAAAATTTCTATTTGAAGTAGATACACAATGTTTAAATTCATCAATTTTATCATCGTTCATAGCTAAACAATATGAACATCCCGGTTCTCTAAGTTCACATCCAGCATCTAAAAATATTTTATCTAATCCCTTCTCATGTATATATCTTTTCACTTCCATAGAACCTGGAACAATTATACAACGTATACCATCTTTTACTTTATTTCCCCTAATAACATCTGCTGCTATTTTCATATCTATAATTCTTCCATTTGTGCATGAGCCAATAAAAACTGTATCCACTTTTATTTCATTTGCTCTCATATTTTCTTTTATTCCCATATATTCATAGGATTTTTTATCTTCTTCTGATTTAATTTTTGGAAAGTATTCATCTATATCACAAGTCATAGATGGATTTGTCCCATAGCTTACTTGCCTTTTTAAATTGCTAACATCTAAACTTATTATTTTATCGTAGCAACTCTCATCGTCTGTATATAAATCTTCAATTGATTTCAAATATTTTTCAAAAGCTTTTCCTTTAGGTGTATATTTCCTATTTCTAATATATTCTATAGTCTTGTTGTCAGGCTTTATAATCCCAAACTTTGCACCACCTTCAATTGCCATATTAGAAAGTGTAAGTCTCTGTTCCATTTCCATGTTCTCAATTGTGTCGCCATAAAATTCTATTGCATATCCACTACCAAAAGATGTTGAATACTTACTTATTAATTTTAGAATAATGTCTTTTGAACTTATGTTTTTACCAAGCTGTCCAGTAATTTTAACTCCCATATTTTTAGGTTTTTTATTCCAAATACATTGTGTTGCAAATACATCTTCAACTTCACTTGTACCTATTCCAAAAGCTATTGCACCCATAGCGCCATGTGTTGCAGTATGTGAATCTCCACACACTATTGTCTTTCCCGGAAGAGATAGACCCATTTCAGGTCCAATCATATGGACTATTCCATTATTTTCTGAATTCATATCAAAAAGCTCTATTCCATATTCTTTACAATTTTTTTCTAAAGTTTCTAACTGTTCTTTTGAAAGTTTATCTTTAATTTCTGATATATTTTTTCTATTTTCTATTCTTGTAGGCGTATTGTGATCCATTGTAGCAAAAGTCAAGTCAGGTCTTCTAAAATTCCTATTCTTAATTCTTAATGCTTCAAAAGCTTGAGGAGATGTAACTTCATGAATTAAATGAAGGTCAATGTATAATAAGTCTTTATCATCTTTCGATGTAATTACATGTCTATCCCAAATTTTTTCAAATAGTGTTTTCATATTCTATCCTCATCTTTCAATTCTATTTACTGCATTTATATAAGATAATATTCCCGATTTTATGATGTCATTGTCTAATCCCTTAGCACCAAGTGTCCTATTTGTATCTTCGTCATATACTCTAATTATAGTCTCCCCAAGTGCATCCTTTCCTTGCGTAACTGAGTTTATAGAAAAATCTTTTAATTTAATATTTCTAGATGTAATCTTTCTCATTGCATCAAATGCAGCATCTATAGGGCCTTTACCAGTACCTAGCATCTCTATTTCTCTATCATCTTTTTTAACTTTTATTATTGTCTTAGAATCTTTTCCATTACTTGTCATAGATTGATAATCTAAAAATTCATATCCTCCAGGAACTAATTTATTGTTGGCACTCATAATCGCAATTAAATCATCATCATAAATTTCTTTTTTAACATCGGATACCTCTTTAAATTTTTCAAAAATATCATTCATCTCTATATCATTTACAATAAAACCTAATTCTTCTAGTTTTTGTTTTAATGCATGTTTTCCTGAATGCTTGCCCAGTACAAAAGAATTTGCTTTA
This sequence comes from Peptoniphilus faecalis, assembly GCF_012976305.1. GTDB lineage: Bacteria > Bacillota > Clostridia > Tissierellales > Peptoniphilaceae > Peptoniphilus_A > Peptoniphilus_A faecalis. The sequence continues at coordinate 108,234 of NZ_JABDSR010000004.1, read as the reverse complement.
TAACCTATCATTGAAGGATCCATAATTTCATAAGTCTCTTTATTTTTTAAAACTCCATGTTGATGAATTCCAGCCTCATGACTAAATACATTTTTACCGACAATTGGCTTTGTTGGACTTATTTTAACTCCAATTATTGAAGAAAGCATTTCTGAAGATTTCATTATTTCTTTAGTATTAATATTTGTATCTATATTAAAAAAATCCCCTCTTGTTTTTAATGCCATTACAACTTCTTCCATCGCTGTATTGCCAGCTCTTTCTCCTATACCATTTATTGTACATTCAACTTGAGTTGCCCCTGCCTTTATTGCTGCAAGTGAATTTGCAACAGCAAGCCCTAAATCATTATGACAATGTACTGATATGTCTACATTTTCAATTCCTACAACCTTTTCTCTTACCTTTTTAATGATATCTGAATACTCATCTGGCATAATATAACCTACAGTATCGGGAATATTTATTGTCGTAGCTCCACAATCTACTGCAATTTGAATTACCTCTATCATAAAATCTACATCTGTTCTTGTAGCATCTTCACATGAAAATTCAATATCAGAAAATTTTTCTTTTGCATAAGTAACATGCTTTCTAACGGAATTTTTAACATCCTCTCTAGTCATTTCTAGTTTATATTCCATGTGAATATCACTTGTAGCAATAAAAATGTGCAATCTTTTATATTTCGCATCCTTTAAAGCTTCATAAGCTCTATCTATATCATTTTTATTGCATCTTGCAAGGGAAGCTACTGTCATATTTTTTGCTATTTTTGCAACTTCTCTTATGGAATTAAAATCTTCCACTGAAGATGCAGCAAAACCTGCTTCAATAACATCTACTCCCAACTTCTCTATTTGATAAGCCAGTTGAACTTTTTCTTTTCTGTTCATTGAACATCCTGGGGATTGCTCTCCATCTCTCAATGTAGTATCAAAAATTTTTACTATCTTTTTCATCTTTTCCTCCTAATAAAAAAGTCCTGAGAATAATCTCAGGACGAATGATCGCGGTACCACCTAAATTGCTTTACAGCCACTTGAAACTTTTAACGTAGTTATACGTCACTACCTACTTTATTCAATAGTGATGCGAGAAAATGAGTTGCAAAAAATTCAAGTAATGTTTCTCACCAAATAACATCTCTCTTAAACTTAGATAAATTTTGCGCTTTTTCTCATAGCTATATAGTATTCAAAGTTGTACAATATTATCTCAATATTTAATGAATGATTATAATGTTCAATTTTATTTTTGTCAAGTAAATTTATTAATTTATTTTTTTTAATTTAATAAAAAAGGACATTGTCTCCAATGTCCAAAATGTTATATTATGAAAATAATTCTATTATTTTCTATTAATTCTCAAGAAAGAAGGGATTTTAAGTTCGCCACTATCTTCTTCAGTATCTTCAAGAGATTCAAGGGGGCTTTTCTCTGAAACTTCCGTTTTGCTTTCTTTTTTATCCTTCTTTTCATCTTTATACTTATCGAATTCAGTTGCAATAACTGTTATCTTTACTTCATCCTTAAGTGTTTCGTCAATTCCTGCACCGAAGATAATATTTGCATCTTCAGATACACAATCTCTAATTAAATCTGCTGCTTCATTAACTTCAAAAATACCAAGATCTGACCCTGCAGTAATATTCAATAGGACAGATTTTGCTCCTTCAATAGAAGTTTCTAGTAGAGGAGAATTGATTGCAAGTTTTGCAGCTTCTGTAGCTCTATCATCACCTGAAGCACGACCAATACCCATATGAGCAACGCCTTTGTCATACATAATCGTTTTAACATCAGCAAAATCAAGGTTGATTAAATTAGGTACAGAAATCAAATCTGAAATACCTTGAATACCTTGTTTTAAAATGTCATCAGCCATTTCAAAAGCTTGTGAGAAGCTAGTCTTCTTGTCTGCAACGCTAAGAAGTCTGTCATTTGGAATTATAACTAATGTATCAACTTTTCCCTTTAGAGAGTTTATTCCTAATTCAGCAGATTTTGCTCTTTTTTTACCTTCAAATGTAAAGGGTTTTGTAACAACACCAACTGTTAGTAGGCCTAATTCTTTTGCAACATCAGCTATAACAGGAGCTGCACCAGTACCAGTACCTCCACCCATACCTGCAGTGATAAACACCATGTCAGCACCTTCAAGAGCTTCTCTAATTTCATCAATTGATTCTTCTGCTGCTTGTTCTCCTACTTCAGGATTCGCACCTGCTCCAAGACCTTTAGTTATTTTTTCACCAAGTTGAATCTTGTTTTCGGCAAGTGAGCTTTTTAATGCTTGTTTGTCAGTATTGAAAGCTAAAAATTCTACGCCTTTAACACCAGCGTTAATCATTCTATTAACAGCGTTGTTTCCGCCGCCACCAACGCCAACTACTTTAATTTTGGCAAATTCGTCTTGATCCATATCGAATTCCAACATAAACATCCTCCTCTTATACTAATTAATTGTTTTTTTATTCATTACTATTATTTTATAGAAATAGTCGCAAATAGTCAATATATAAAGGTCATTTGCTAACTTTTATTTGTTTTTACTAATTTTTTTCTATTTCCTTGTAACTTTTTTCATTATTCTCTTTAGAATTTTCTCTTCTCGCTTCTTTATTGTTTTTATTGTCGCCTTCATTCTCATCATTAGTAATAAGAATCGGACTCTCACCCTTTTCCATTTGAATAATGACAGCGTTTTTATTCGTTTTTTTAATATCATCCAAAATTAAAGAGAGCATTTTTAATTTATAAGCTGTATTATTATAAGACCCAAATTCAATTTTAATTCCACTAACTGTTGTAAAGGTCGCAATAGAGTCCATTAATTCAATTTCTTTTATATTTCCATTTAGTGAATATTTATCTTTTTTAATCTCTAGAAGAAGAGCCTTTTTTTCCTCATCTTCTTTATTATTTAAAATATAATTGCCTGGTTTTTGATCCTCTAAATTAAAACCACTTAAATTTATTAAATTGTCAGCTTTCTTCTTTGAGTTTTCCAATATTCTAAAATCTTCGTCAACCAAAAGATATTCGTTTGTTTCCATTTGATAATAAGGAACTCTTTCAGTTACCTTAATCTTGACATTTCCAATGGCATTAAATGATATTTTTGCATCCTTTATGTATGGAATAGATTTTATGCTTTCTTGTCTTTTCTTTTTTGAAATCAAGAAATATTTATTTCCCTTTTTTAATTCAGAAACCCTTTTTATAGTGGCAGAGGCAACCTTTTTATTGCCTTCAATAGTTACACTTTTTATATTAAATAGATTAGAATTTTTTAATGCAAAAATCAACAAAAAAACGAAGAAAAAAAATAAAAAAAACCTAGTAAAAATTCTAAAATATTTTCTTTTCTTATTTAGTTTTCTTTTTTTCTTTTTCATCTTTTTCATAAAATCACTTTAAAATTAAATCAACAATTTTTGAAACAGCATCAGGACTTGCCAGCTTTTTTGCATTTTCTGCCATTATGTTTCTTTCTTCATAATTATTTAATATATTTTCTATTTTTCTTAATAAGGTATCTCCCTTTAAGTTTTTTTCTTCAATAACAAAGCTTGCGCCCATATTGCTATAACTCATAGCGTTGTAATACTGATGATTTCCTGCAGTATACGCCTTTGGTATTAAAATTGATGCTATTCCTATTGCTGAAATTTCAGCCAATGTCATTGCAGATGAAGATGCTATTACAAGATCTGCACTGGAAAGATAATCATAAACATTATGAGTATAGTCTAAAATTTCAACATTTTCAGGTACCTTCCCTAATTTTTCCATAAATGATTTAAAATGTTCTCTTCCAGTTATATGAGTTAACTTAAAAGGTAATTTTTCTTTTTTGTTTAATATTTCTAAAATTGCGTCATTAGTAGATTCTTGTCCACCACTTCCGCCAAAGGAAAACACAAATTTTTCATTATTTTTTATTTTTAATTTCTCTCTTGATTTGTTTCTGTCAAGATGTGAAAAAACATCCCTTATTGGATTTCCTGTAAAAATAATATTCTCGTTACTTAAATGTTTTTTCGCTTCCATGAAATTTATAAAAACATAATCTGCTTTTTTTGCCAAAATTTTATTAGTCTTTCCAGGATATGCATTTTGCTCTTGGATAGCCGTCTTTATCTTTTTTTGTTGTGCTTTAAAAACTATTGGAGCACATACATATCCACCAGTCCCAATAACAATATCTGGTTTAAATATATTTAATATCTTTGTACACTGATTTAAGCCCTTCATTAAATTAAAAAACGTAATTACAGTGTCTTTATTTAACTTTTTTCTAGGTAGACCAGAAATATCTATTCCCTTAAAGTCAAAATTATATTTTTCTGCAAGTTCTTCTTCTAAAGAATTTTTCTTGCCTACATATAAAATTTTTGCCTCTTTGTCTTGTTTTTTTATTTCTTCTCCTATGGCAAGAGCTGGATAAATATGTCCACCAGTTCCTCCACCAGATAAAATATATTTCATATAGTGCCTTCTTTCGATATTTTAAGTAAAATTGCTGTGGATGCAATTGCTATTACAAGTGCAGTTCCTCCATAGGATATAAAAGGAAGTGTAATACCAGTTACAGGAAGTAGTTTTGCACATACTCCCATGTTAAAAAATGCCTGTATACCAATATAAGTTGTCATACCAATTGCTGTGAATTTATCAAAATAATTTGTTGCTTTAAAGGCAATCATATAACCTCTATAAATGTAGATTATAAAAAGCAAAATAATTACAAAAGTTCCTATAAATCCAAATTCTTCTGCTATCACTGAAAAAATAAAGTCAGTGTATGCTTCTGGCAAATTTGTGTATTTTTGTCTAGATCTAAAAAGTCCAACACCTGAATAACCACCGAGAGCAAAAGCATAAAGAGATTGTCTTGCTTGGTATAAATCTGCTGATTGATAATTTGTAGAATCGGATACAAATCCTAAAATTCTTTTAATTCTAAACTTATTTTCTGGATCCTTTAGAACAAGCCATATAAAGACAGCACCCAATACTATTAAAAATAAAAACTGCTTCTTATCAATGCCAGCTGCAAGAAGTATCGCAAAAAGTGCCACTCCTATTACAACTGCCGTAGAAAAATCCTTTATCATAATTGGTCCTACAGATATACCCATTATAGCAACGGCTGTCATAAATGTCTTTGGTTCTCTAAGGCTATAGATATTTCTTGAAAGATATTTTGACAAATAAATAATAGATGAAATTTTTAAAATATCTGAGGGCTGAAATCTAAGAGGTATTACCCTAAAGTCCAACCACCTTGCTTGACCCTTTTTCGCAGATCCAAGAGGTGTCCATAGCAATAAAATTAATATTACACTTAAAGGAAATAACCATGAAATATTCTTATAAATTACTGCTCTAGGCACACGAATTATTAAAATCATGGAGACTATTCCTAAAATTAGAAACATTCCCTGCCTAATTAGATAGTGAAAACTATTTAAATTGTATTTTTTTGCAGTGGGAAAAGATGCTGATGTAACCGCAATAAGACCTATTACTACTAAAAGTATCATGCTAACTAAAAGCATTAGATCAACATCTTTCATCTCCTTTTTTAACTTCATTTATACCAACTCTCTAATTAAATCTTTAAAATGTCTTCCTCTAGCTTCATAATCACTATACATATCCCATGATGCACATGCAGGAGAAAGGAGAACGTCATCTCCCTTAACTGCCAATTTATTTGCAAGTTCAACAGCCCTATTTAGATCCTTTACAATATAAAATTCAACTTCTGACTTTTTGCAAGAATTAGAAAATTTTTCTGCAGTTTGTCCAAATAAAATTACAGTTTTTAATTTATTTTTAGACTTTTCTATTAACTCATCAAAATTTGCACCCTTGTCGTATCCACCTGCTATAAGAATCACATTGCCATCCATTGCAGCAACTGCAACTTCAGTTGAATCTGGGTTTGTTCCCTTTGAATCATTGTAATATTTTACTCCGTGAATTTCTCTTACAAATTCAATTCTATGTTCAACTCCAGTAAAAGAAATAATGCTCTTTCTTATAGTATCCGTATCAATATTTAAGAGTTTTGTGGCAATAATTGCCGCCATAATGTTTTTAATATTGTGCTTTCCAGGAATTTTAACATCCCTTGTTTCTAAAATCTCCTCGATATTTTCGCCATCGTTAAAATAAATCTTTCCATTTTCAACATAAGTTCCTTTTTCTGAAATCTTATTCATTGAAAAATAATATTTTTCGCCCTTTAAATTATAATTTTGAGCAAGCTCTTTATTTTCATAATTTAAAATTGCAAAGTCTTCACAATCCTGATTTGCGAAAATTTTAAATTTTGCATCAATATAGTTTTGTGTTGTCTTGTGCCAATCTAAGTGATCGCTAGTAACATAAGTTAAAAGTGCAATATGTGGCTTAAAAGTTTTCGTATCTTCTAATTGGAAGGATGAAGCTTCTATAACAATATAGTCATCATCATTTACTTCTTCAGTTATTTCTAAAATTCCCTTTCCAATATTTCCAACTACAAAAGTCTTTGCCTTTCTTCTTAAAATATCGCCAATAATTGTAGTCGTTGTAGTTTTCCCATTAGTTCCTGTAACTGCAACTACATTATTAGTTTTTAAATTTCTATAACTTAATTCAATATCAGAAATTATTTCAATATTTTTTTCCCTTGCTTTGACTAAAAGTTCGTGGAAAGGATAAATCCCTGGACTTTTTACTATTAAATCAATTTTTTCTAAATCTTCTTCCTTAAAAATTATAAAATCTTCGTCTATATTTAACTTTTGAAGATCTTTATTACTATCGAAAATATAAATTTTACATGGAAATCCCTTTAAAAATTTTAAAGTAGCTCTTCCCGTTACTCCAAAGCCCAATATAAGAATATTTTTATTTTCTAACATTTCTATCACCTAAAATAATATTAAATATGAAATTACACATAATATAAGTTCAACTAATGAGAATACTGCAACAATTTTTTTCTCGTGCCACCCCTTTTGTTCAAAGTGATGATGAAGCGGCGACATGAGAAATACTCTCTTTCCCCTCATCTTAAAACTTAGGACTTGAATAATGACAGAAAGAGTTTCTATAAAATATATTCCTCCAGCTATTGGTAGGATTAAGGGTACATTTAAAAGAAGAGCTATTGCAGAAATTGCACCACCTAGTGCTAGAGATCCCGTATCACCCATAAAAACTTTGGCTGGATATTTATTGAAAAATAAAAAACCAATTAAGGCTCCTGCAAGCACAATACAGAAAGTTGCAATCTCATATCTTTGAAATTTAACAGAAACTACATTAAAAAACAATAGACAAATAATTGTCACACTAGTAGAGAGTCCATCAAGACCATCAGTTAAATTTACTGAGTTAACAGTTCCTACTATTACAAAAATTATAAAAGGAATATAAAAAAGTCCAATGGATCTATAATCCTTTAAAAAAGGAATGTATAAATCCGTTCCCATATTTTTAGAATTATACTGATAAACAATTAAAATTACAGCTGCTATGATTTGTAAAAGAAGTTTTTGATAAGCACGAAGTCCTAAATTCCGCTTCATAACAACTTTTATATAATCGTCTATAAATCCAACTGCTCCAAAGGCAAGTGTAGAAAAAAGTATCATAAGGACAGAAACTTTAAAATTTCTTGTAAGTAAAGTTGTCATTATTGCAGAAGATAAAAATATTAATCCACCAATTGTTGGCGTGCCGCTTTTTATCATATGACTTTGTGGGCCATCTTCTCTTATACTTTGACCTGCGTGCAAGTTTTTTAATATTGGAATTAAAATTCTTCCAAAAATTAATGAGAAAATTAAACCCAACGCTAAATTAACTAAATAATTCATAATATTTTTTATCCTAATCCCTTTTATTTTTTATAATGTACTCTATTTAAACTTTTATTATTCTCTATTTTTCTTTTTTAACATTATTTCCTTTATTTATCAACGAATTTTTCTTATTGTTAGAATTTTCCTCTGTTGAATTTTTATTATTCGCATTGACACCATTATTAATTTTTGAATTTTCCTCATTCAAAACTTCTTCGTCATCTCTTTTCGAATAATTAATTGTAACAGTTTCATCTCCTGATAACTTTTTGCCAGCTCTAGGGCTTTGTGAAATAAAGTCGCCATTTCCTTTGATATTATACTCTATATTCATAGAATTTAAAATAGATTCAACTTCTTTTCTACTCTTTCTTGATAAATTAGGCATTATCAAAATACCACTGTCTTTATCATTTATTGCTAGATCAACTATGGTGTTTTTTATTACATAAGATCCCTGTGACGGACTTTGATTTATTACTACAGAATAATTTTCTACTCCTTCAGCATTAGTGTTAAATCTAAGCCCTGATTTTAGTAAAATTTTCCCAGCATCTTCTAAAAGCAATCCCTCTACTTCTGGCACTGATACAAAATCTTCTTTTTCATCAACTTCTTCAGTTTTTTGAATTTTCATATAATTCAAAGATTTACTTAAAATTTCTTGTACTACTGGTGCTGCAACAGCACTACCAAGTATTGCACCCTTAGGATTATTTACTATAACAAGTACAGTTAATCTAGGAGCATTAAGAGGAGCAACTCCGACAAAAGATGAATTATATGCATCTAAATAACCTGTAGGTGTTGCAATATTTGCTGTACCAGATTTTCCGCCAACTTGATAACCTGGTACTTGTGCAAGTTTTCCTATTCCACTATCGACTACTCTCTTCATCATATACTTCATCTTATCTGAAGTTTCCTCGGAAATTACCCTTCTTTTGAGATCAGTTTTCTTTTTTTCAATTACATTTCCATTGGCGTCCACTAATTCTTTTATAAGTGTTGGCTTGTTTAAAAAACCACCATTAGAAATTGCACTTACTGCATTTATAAGTTGAAGCGGAGAAACTGCAATTGAATGACCATAAGACATTGTTGCAAGTTTTACTTTGCTAATCTCATTAGCAGATGCTGGAATTAACCCCATAGACTCACCATATAATTCTATACCAGTTTTTCTACCAAACCCAAAAGCTTTGATGTAATTTAAAAGCTTTTCAGCTCCTAAACCTTGCCCAACTTGTATCATAGTCATGTTACAAGACTCTTCAATCGCCTTTGCAAGAGTTTTCATTCCCCTAGTTGGACTTGTACAAGATAATTTTCTATCTCCTATCTTCATCCACCCATTACAATAATACTGTGAATCTGGTTGAGAAGTGTTTTCTTCGATAGCAGCTGCTGCCGTAATGAGTTTAAAAATTGAACCTGGTTCGTATTGATCGTTTACATTAAAATCTCTCCAATTTTCGTATAGCACATTAATTTTTTCTTCTTCATTTAAATTGTTCCATTCTTTTTCTTGGTTTTCATTTATAGGAGCTCTTGGATCATTTAGATTATAGTCGTCCTTAGTTGTCATTGCTAAAATTTCGCCTGTCATAGTATCTTGAACAATTACAGAAACTCTATCTGCATTATTATCTTTTTTTGCATTTTCTGCAGCAGTCTCTGCAAATTGTTGAATATTTGAATCAATTGACAAAACTACAGAATGACCTTCTTTTGGAGCATAAGTTTCCTCATCTGTCAAAGGGATCTTATTTGATGCATTATCCTTTAGTGAAACACTTTTTCCAGAAATTCCAGAAAGTTCTTCGTCATAGCTAGCCTCAATTCCATATTGTCCAACATTTTCGTCATTAGTAAATCCAATTATATAAGAAGCAAGATTATTAAAAGGATAAAGTCTCCTAGTTACATCGTCAATAGAAATTGCCATTAAATTCAAATTTTTATTGTCTTTTTTGTTTTGATTTTCCTTTGCAATTTTTGTTCTTAAATCCTTTAACTCATTTGCCTTTGCTCGATCAATATTTGTGGCAACTCTCACAACTTTATCGCCAATCATATTTCCTCTTACTTCATCGTAATCTAATCCAGTAATATCAGAAATGATTTTTGCATCTTCATCATATAATTTTTCTTTTCTGTTTTTAAAATCGCTATTACTTTCATCCTTAAATTGTGTCAAATAATCCAAATTGTAAAAAATATTGCACTTAGTAATGTTTATAGCCATCTCTTTTTTATTCCTATCGTAAATAATGCCACGATTAGAATTTATAACCTCAGTCCTAGTAAGTTGGTTAAGAGCAGCAATGGTTAAATCTTCTGACTGAACAATTTGAATATATAAAAGTTTTGCGATTACAGTTACAAATAAAAAAGCTAGAAAGATAAAAAATATAAATATGAATTTATTGGCGTTATTAGTGTGCCTTTTAAATCCACCTTCCCTTTTTCTATCTCTAGCTTTGATCTTATTATTTTTCAATATATCCTCCTAATCTCTTGTAAAGGACCTTAAAACAGATACGATAGGACTCAAAAATACATTGTAATTAATATCTCCTAAATTTTTTTCTTCCTTTGAATCAATATAAACTATTTGATCTTCAGAAGGATAAACCATTCCAAGTTTATACATAGCTTCTTCAGCAATTTGTGCAGAAGATTTTACAGCTTTTATTTCACCTACAAGAGTTATCTTAGTTTTATTTAATTCATCTATTTCAGCTTTTTGTTTTAAAATCTCTCTGTCAAGACCTGCAATTTGAGAGTATAAAATTAAAATCGCAATAAAAATAATTGTAACAATTGCCAAAGTGAAAATAAAAGGCTTATTATTTAAAAATTGATCTTTATATCTATTATAACTTTTATTTGAGATTTTAGTTGATTTTTTTGCCATTTTACACCTCTAATTTTTCGGCAATTCTCAATTTAGCTGAATGAGATCTATTGTTTTCTTTTAATTCTTCTTCACTTGCAGTAATGGGTTTTCTAGTAATAATTTTAATTTCTCTTTTTTTATCACAAGTGCATATTGGAGAATTAGGTGGACATATGCAGTCCTTTTCCAAATATTTAAAAGAGTTTTTTACAATTCTATCTTCAAGGGAATGAAAAGTAATTATAGCAATTCTGCCGCCAGGATTTAATCTATTTACAAAACTGTCAATTGAATTCTTAAGAACATCTAACTCCTTATTAACCTCGATTCTAAGAGCTTGAAAAGTTCTCTTTGCAGGATGAGGCCCCTTTCTTCTAGCAGATGCAGGAATTGCATTTTTTATTATTTCAACAAGTTCAAAAGTAGTTTCAATATTTCTGTTTTTTCTATAATCTACAATGAACTTAGAAATTCGAGAAGCCCATTTCTCTTCACCATATTCTTTTATAATTTTTGTAATTTCATCTTCACTATATGTATTTAAAATATCTTTAGCAGATATTTCTAAACTCTTATCCATTCTCATATCAAGTGGTGCATCAAATCTATATGAAAACCCTCTTTCTGGATTGTCAAATTGATAGGAAGAAACTCCAATATCTAATAGAACTCCATCAATTTTATTTATACCAAGTGCATCGAGTGCTTTTTCAAAATCTATGTAATTTAAATTAAAAAATTCAACATTTTTAAATTCAGAAAGTCTAACTTTAGCTGCTTTTAGTGCTTCTACATCTTGGTCAATTCCTATTAAAAGCCCAGTACCATCTAATTTTTTTAAAATTTCATAACTGTGGCCAGCTCCTCCAAGAGTTCCATCAATATAAATTTTATTCCTTCTGACATTTAGTCCGTTAATTGTTTCCTTTAAAAGAACACTTTTATGCGAAAAATCCATTATATTCCCAACTCCGACATTTTTTCAGCAAGCTCTTCATAAGAAAGTGCTTCCTCTTCGTTGTATTTATTCCAATTATCCTCAGACCATACTTCTGCACGATTGGAAAGCCCTATGATTACACACTTGTCCTCTAAATTTGCATAATCTCTTAAATTTTCTGCAATGAGCACTCTTCCCTGTTTATCTAATACACAATCAACTGCACCGGAGAAAAATGTTCTCACAAAGGATCGGACTGCTTTATTTGTCATAGGTAGCTCCTTTAATTTATTTTCAATCTTTTCCCATTGATCTTTTGGATATAAAAATAGGCAATTATCTAAACCCTTTGTCATTACAAATACAGAAAGGTCATCTCTAAATTTTGATGGAATTGTAATTCTGCCCTTTGGGTCTAAATTGTGTCTGAATTCACCTATTAGCATTTTATTCTCCACTTTATTCCATTTATATTATTTTTTAATCCACTTTGCTCCACTTAGATTAATTTTACTACATAAGCTTGCTATTTTCTAGTATTTTAATTTCTTTTTTTAATATGGGACTAATGGCATTATTTTTCCTCCTAACTAAAAACTTAAATTGAACAAAAATAACTATTTTTATTAAAATGGCACAAAAAAATCGACTATTTCTAGCCGATTTCAAAATTTTATTAAATTTTCTAATTACTTATTTCCAATAAAGTAAAAGTCTGAACCTTCATTTATTTTTGAATGAACGCCATACTCGTATCCGTGAAGTTCCATAATAGTTTTTACAATATATAGACCAAGACCTGTTCCAATTTCTGGCCTAGTGTGATTATTTCTAACTCTATAAAATCTGTCCCAAATCCCATTGATATCTTCTTCTTTAATGCCAATTCCTTTATCAATGCAGTGAAATTCAGTTTTATTTTTGTCGCCCTTAATCACTAGTTTTATATCCTTGTTCACTGGAGAATAATTTATTGCGTTATTGATTAAATTATAGATAACTTGATTTATCTTCGATCTATCGCCTAAAATCCTTGTATCTCCACTTGAATCAATTTCAAATTTATAATCAGAATAATTTTTGTTAACTTTAAATCTGTCAAGAACCTCGTATACTGAATCTTCAAGGCAAAACTCTTCTTTTTTTATTTCTTCAAGATTGGATTCAATTTTTGATAAATCTAATAAATCATTTACTAAAGCAGTTAAATTATCCGCTTCACTAATTATTGTTTCTAAATGTTTATTTCTTAAGGCTTCATTTGAACCAGAGATATCCCTGATCATCTCGCCATAGGATTTTATAACAGTAAGGGGAGTTTTTAAATCATGACTTACATTTGCCACTAAATCCTTCCTCATTTCAATTGTCTTAGTTAATTCATCTTTTGCATAGTTAAGAGTATTAGAAAGATCATCGATTTCTGTGTATTCTCCCTTTCTAAACTGAACTTTGTAATCACCTTTAGCGAGTTCCTTTGCCGTATTTGACATCCTTACAAGAGGTCCTGAAAGTCTTTTTGAAACAAAGTATGCAGTAATAGACGCAAAAATAAGAGCCAAAAAAGATATAATAATTAAAATTCTTCTTATAACATCAACTGTTGCATCAACTGGTTTTAACACGGAATTTATATAAAGATAATAATCTTCTCCATCTGTATTTCCAAGATAACCTGCATAAATAATTGAAGGATCCTTTAAATTTTCATACCTAACTGTATAAATTTTATAAGTCCTATTATCTCTTTTAAGGGATCCAAAAAACTTATCGAAATTTTCCCAAATCATTCTAGGTCTTTCTATAAATTCATCAAATAATCTCAAGGGGTAAACCCAAGCACCATTTTCATCTAATACTTTTATCTCTAATCCCTTTGTATTTGCATAATTAGATAGTTTAGTTTCAAAGTCCTTAGAATCGTAGTCGCTTCTAAGTTCGTTGCCAACTTTTGTAACTTCACGGATTTTCATTGTTTCGTAAAAGCTCGACAAGAAAACTGTTTGAAAAAGCCAAATAGAAATTAAAATTAGTCCAGCAAAAAAGACAAAATATTTCCATAACTTAAATAGAATGCTATTTTTGTCGATTTTAACTCTCCTTATCTCTTTAATTTCTTGTATCAAATTTATATCCAACTCCTCTTACAGTAATAATAAACTTTCTGTATTTTTTTATTGAATTTCTCAACATTTTTATGTGAGTGTCAACTGTCCTGTCTTCTCCATAAAAATCGTAGCCCCAAACTTGATTTAAAAGTTTGTCCCTAGATAAAGCAATGTTTTTATTTTTTACCATGTAAACTAAAAGATCGTACTCTTTAGGTGTTAAATCAACAATTTCATCGTCAACAAAAACAACTCTTCCATCTAAATCAATTTTTAAACCCTCAAACTCCATAGTATTATTTTCTTCAATTTTATTATTTCTATTTACAATTACATTCAATCTAGCCATAAGTTCCTTTGGAGAAAAAGGTTTTGTAACATAATCGTCAATTCCAATTTCAAAACCAAATAGTTTATCATATTCTTCACCTCTGGCAGAAAGCATTAGAACTGGAATGTCCTTTATTTTTTTTATCTCTTTGTAGGAAGAAAACCCGTCAAGCTTTGGCATCATAATATCCATTACTATTACATCAAAATTTTCTTCACGTACTTTATCTATTGCTTCAAGTCCATCTGAGGCTTCAACGACTTCATGACCTTCAAATTCTGCATAAGTTCTAATAACTTCTCTTATGCTTTTTTCATCATCTACAACTAAAATCTTAAACATTTAATCACCCGCTTTATTATAGTAAAAATTTGTGAATATTTAATGACAACTTTGTTAAGTCTATAATAATAAAAATTTGTCTTTTAGATGACCTAATTATATCAATACTTCTAATAAATTTGTAAAATATTTATTTTTAATTTAGTTTTAAATTGCAAATAAAAAAAGGTGTCATCTCCGACACCTTAAATTATCTTTCTTTTAATTTTTTTACAAGCATTTCATTTGCGATTTTTGGATTTGCCTTACCTCTTGATTTTTTCATTACTTGTCCAACTAAAAATCCTAAAGCTCTGTCCTTTCCTTCTTTGAAATCAATAATTGATTGTTCGTTTTCATTTAGAACTTCATCTACAATTTCTTCTATTGCAGATACATCTGTCATTTGAACAAGACCAAGCCTTTCAATAATTTCCTTTGCACCCTCTCCTGTCTCAAACATTTCACGTAAAACTTTTTTGCCGGCATTATTGCTAATTTTTTCATTTTTAATTGAATTTAAAAGTTCAATAAATTCTTTATTAGCAAAGGGAAGTTTAAATTCTACATCATCAGAAATTTCTACTCTTCTTAAAATTTCTGTTTGAATCCAGTTTGAAAGAAGTGTGTAGTCTTTAAAGTCAGCTGCTATATCTTCAAAAAACTTGGCAAGCTCTCTTGATGATGCAAGAACTATTGCATCTTCTTTTGTAATGCCGTAATCCTTTACAAATCTTTCAATCATTTGTGCTGGAAGTTCAGGCATTTTGTCGACAATTTCTTTTATCTCTTCATCAGTGATATGAACTATAGGAAGATCCCCTTCAGGTGCAAATCTATAATCACTAGCTGTATATTTAACTCTCATTAAAACAGTTTCGTTTTTCGCATCGTCCCATCTTCTTGTAGTTCTAATTTCATCTTCGTGATTTTCAAGAAGTTTAATATGTCTTTCTACTTCAAAGTCAATTGCCTTTTCAACTCCTCTAAAAGAGTTAAGATTTTTTACTTCAGTTATAGCAGTCTTTTTTCCTGTTTCCATATCCTTGACATTGACATTGACATCACATCTAAGAGAACCCTCTTCCATTTTACAATCAGAAATATTTAAAAACCTTAATGTTGATTTTAATTTTTCAAGAAATATACGAGCTTCTTTGCCACTTGAAATATCAGGTTTAGTAACAATTTCAATTAATGGAACACCACATCTATTGTAGTCCATTAGTGTTTCATTTTCCTCTGTGTGAAGACTTTTTGCAGTGTCTTCTTCCATTTGAATTTGAAAAAGGCCAATTTTTTTATTTCCTTCATCAGTTTCGATTTCAAGATAACCATCTGTGCAAATTGGATTGTCATTTTGCGTTATTTGAAAACCCTTAGTTAAATCGGGATAAAAATAATTTTTTCTATCAAATTTTGATTTATTATTTATTTTACAATTAAATGCAGTTCCAGCCATTATTGTATAATTTACAACATTTCTATTTAAAACTGGCATACCACCTGGAAGTGCTAAACATACTGGACATACATTTGTATTCGGTTCATCTCCAAAGGAGTTCTTACATGAACAAAAAGCCTTTGTTTCTGTGGAAAGTTCAACGTGAATTTCCAAACCTACAATTGTTTTATATTTCATTTATTTAAACTCCTTTCAAAAGCAAGTGATGCTTGAAGCAAATCCTTATCTTTAAATCTCCTTGCAGTAAATTCAATGCCAACAGAAAGTCCATCTTCTGCCGCTGGCATTGGAAGTGAAATTGATGGTGAGCCTACCATATTTGCAGGGATTGTAAACAAATCTGCTTGGTACATTTCAATTGGACTCATCTCGTCGTCAATTTTAAATGGTAAAACTGGGAATGTTGGACAAATCATAAAGTCATAATCTTTAAACATTCTATCCATATCTCTTTTTATAAGTCCTCTAACCTTTAATGCCTTGTAATAAAATTCGTCGGCATTTTCCATTGAAAGAATGTGAGTTCCAATCATTATTCTTCTCTTAACTTCTTCTCCAAAACCTTCACTTCTTGATGCACGATACATTTCTTCGACTGTGTCAAATTTTTTGTCAGTTCTGTGGCCATAGCGAATAGAATCAAAACGAGCGAGGTTAGATGCAATTTCACCATTTACCAGAATATTATAAGTTTCAATTGTGTAATTAAGTGAGTTGATGTCATAAGCTTCAACTATTGCACCATTTTCTTTTAGAATTTCAATTGCTTTGTCGAGTTCTCCCCTTACTCTTTTATTTAAATCCATTTCTAAATAAGTCTTTGGAATTGCGAACTTTTTACCTTCTAAATTTTTTATCGCAGCATCAGAAAAGTCAAAGTCAAATTTAAGCCCTGGATTTCCAACAGAAGTTGCATCTCTTTCGTCACGTCCTTCGATTACGTTAAACATAATCGTAAGATCTCTAACATCCTTTGCAATTACACCTGGTTGGTCAAAAGTATTTGCCATTGACGCCATGCCAAATCTTGAAATAGAACCATAAGTTGGTTTCATTCCTACAGTTTTACAAAAACTTGAAGGTTGTCTAACTGATCCACCTGTATCTGAACCAATGGAAATTACAGCCATATTTGCACTAACTGATGCAGCAGAACCACCTGATGAACCTCCGGAAACTCTTGTTAAGTCAAGGGGGTTTTTTGTAACTCCAAAATAGGAAGTTTTTGTTGAAGCACCCATGGCAAATTCATCAAGATTTACTTTGCCAAGAATTACTCCATCATTATCTTTTATTTTTTTTACTAAAGTCGCATCGTAAGGAGCAATATAATTTTCTAGCATCCTTGATGCACAAGTCATCTTGACATTTTTTACTGAAATATTATCTTTTACTGAAATTGGCACTCCTGCAAGAAGGGACATTTCTTCTCTGTTGTGGAATTTTTCGTCAACTTCCCTTGCTTTTTTCATTGCCATTTCTTCTGTAACAGTAATATATGCGTTAATATTCTTGTCTTTTTTATCAATATTATCTAAAAATTCTCTTGTAACTTCTTCACAAGAAAAATCTTTATTTCTATATCCTTGGGCTATCTCCCAGGCTCTTAAATTACTAAAAGTCATGAGTCCCTCCTAATCCACAAATTTAATAAGCTTAAAATAACCGTATTTTGTAGTAGCGGCATTTTCAAGTGCCTCTTCTTGTGAAAGAGACTCTCCAGTTTTATCTTCACGAATATTGTTTTCTGTACCATTAACTTGAAAAACTTTTTCAACACCTTCTGTGTCGATTTTTTTAATTTTATTTACAAGTTCAATGTTCTCATCAAAGGTTGGTGCAAATTTATCTAACTCTTCGTCAGAAAAATCAATTTGAGCAATATTTGCAATATGCCTTATATCTTCTTTATTCATTTAACCCTCCTACTAATTTTTCAAGTTCTTCTAAACTTAAAATTTTTATATTTAAGTACTTTGCCTTATCGTATTTTGACCCTGGATTTTCGCCAGCAATTACATAATCTGTTTTTTTGCTAACAGAGCCCGTTACCTTAGCTCCAAAAGAAATTAGTTTTTCTTCCAATTCCTTGCGTGGCAAACCCAATGTACCTGTTATTACAATTGTCTTATCAAGAAGTGGTTTTGGAGCATCATCTTCATCTTCAAACTTTGGAGAAACTCCAAGTTCAAAAAGTTCATCCACTGCCCTTACTATTCTATCATCATTAAAAAAATCCACAATTTCCTCAGCAGTTATACTTCCAATATCGCCAATTGAAATTAATTCTTCTTCCTTAGAGTCTTTTAATTTATCAAAATCTTTAAAGTGCTTTGCAAGATCTCTAGCAGTTTTTATTCCAACATTTGGAATTCCAAGTGCATAAATAAAATTTGAAAGATGTGGGCTCTTAGAATCCTCAATTGCCCTTAAAAGATTTTTTGTCCTTTTTTCCTTAAAACCCTCAATTTTTATTATGTCATCATACTTTAATTTGTAAATATCAGGAATTTCTTTTAAATTCACTGCCTTCATTAATTTTTCAATTGTCTTTTCACTAAAACCCTCGATGTCCATGGCATCTCTTGATGCAAAATGCGTAAGCCTTGACACAAGTTGAGGCACGCAAGATAATGTGTTGGGGCAAAATATGTGGACTCCATCTTGATACAAATGTGAACCGCAATAGGGGCAAGTCTTTGGTCTTTCAATTTCACGAGTTTCATTGTCACTAGGTAAAGTTCCAAGTATTTCTGGAATTACGTCATTAGATCTCCTTATTAAAACTCTTGAACCTATTTTAACTTTTTTTCTAAGTATGTCATCGTAATTATTAAGTGTTGCCCTTTGAACTGTAACTCCTCCGATATCCACTGGCTCAAGTATTGCAGATGGCGTTACCTTTGCAGTCCTACCCACATTCCAGACAACATCTAATAGTGTTGTCGATATTTCCTCTGCTTCAAACTTATAGGCAATTGCCCAACGTGGAAATTTATTTGTGTAACCAAGAGCTTTTCTCGTTGCAATATCATTTACTTTAATAGTAACTCCGTCAATTAATATATCAAGCTTATCCCTATTATCTCCTATTTCACGAATCTTATCTATTATTTCTTGAAATTTTTTTACCTTAAAATTATATTTTGAAACTTTAAAATTATTCTCTCTTAAAAACTCTTTTATATCTTCATCTGAGTTAAACAACTCTTCTTCAATGTAGCCAACATTGTAGAAAAAAGCTGTTAAATTTCTCTTTTTTGTAACTTTTGGATCTAAATTCCTAAGAGCACCCGCTGCTGCATTTCTTGCATTTTTTAATTTATCATCAAATTTTTCGTTATACTTTTGAAGTTCAGATAGTGGCATCAAACCTTCACCTTGAACTTCAATTTTACCAGCATAATTTATGCGAAGTGGAACGGAATATATTGTCTTCACTTGTTCCAAGATTTCTTCACCTATAATTCCATTGCCTCTAGTCGATGCCATTACTAGATTTTTATTTTCATAAGTTAGATTAATTGTAAGTCCATCAAATTTTAATTCTACAATAAATTCTGGTTCAGGAAGTTTATTAATATTTACTAAATTATAATCTTTTACAAATTTTTCAATTCGATTGTACCAAGTAAGAAGAGCATCATCTCCCTGTGCTTTATCCATTGAGTATAGTCTTCCTAGATGTGTGTGCTTGGCAAATTTATCTAAAATCGATCCGCCAACCCTTGTAGTTGGAGAATAGGATAAAACTGTTCCCGTTTCATTCTCAAGGTTTACAAGTTTATCATAAATTTTATCGTATTCAGCATCTGAAAGAAGTGGATCATCCAATGTGTAATAATGATAGTTTAATTTGTCTATTTGCGAAATTAAATCATCCATTTCTTTTATTTTATCAATCATATTTCACCAACTAATCAATTAATTTTATAGGAGCAACTGAGAGCATAAGTCTCTTTAAGCCCTTTTTATCAAAGGAAATCACAACTTCATAATCACCATTTTTTTCCTTCTTTTGAACTACCATTCCATTTCCAAAAATTTTGTGCTTTACTTTATCTCCAATATTTATATTTTTATCATCAGATTTTTTTGTAGTTTCAACTTTCTTTTCAATACCAAAGAATTTTTTAGGTCTAGTAATAGAAGTACCTTGATTGTAATCTTTTACTTCTAGTAGTTCCCTACTCTTGTCTTCGATGATTTCTATTTTGTCGCCCATTTCTTCAATAAATCTACTTCTCTTTGCAGGAGTTAATTTTCCATACATGGAACGAGTCCTTGAAGATGAAATAAATAAATTATTGCGAGCACGAGTTACACCTACATAACAAAGCCTTCTCTCTTCTTCAATTTCTTCTTCGCTTTCAAGAGATCTGCTAGTTGGAAAGAGCCCTTCTTCAAGTCCAACTAAAAACACAGTATCAAATTCAAGCCCTTTAGCAGCGTGCATTGTCATTAAATTCACTCCTCTATCTTCAGAAGTTTTATCCACATCAGATAAAAGTGAAAGAGCATTTAAATACTCTGAAAGTTCAACTCCCTCTCTGTCGTATTCCATAATATTTGAGTGAAGCTCTTCAATATTTTCAAGCCTAGTCTTTGCTTCTATTGTGTTTTGGTTCTTTAAATCAAGAGCATATCCACTTTCATATAAAACATCTTCAAAAAGTTTTCCAATAGAAAGATTTTCCGCTCTATCCTTTAGAATTTTAAGAATGCTTCCGAATTCTTTGATGTTTTTTCTTGCTCTAATATTAAGATCTTCAAACTTGTCAATATTTGTAACCACATCATATAGTGAAAGAGCGTTATTATCTGCGTAGTCTAGCAAATCGGATAAAGATGTGTCTCCAATTCCCCTTTTTGGTCTATTTATAATTCGTGCAAGACTTACATTGTCATTGGTATTATTAAGTATTCGAAGATAAGCAAGGACGTCCTTTACTTCCATTCTATCGTAAAACTTTAGTCCTCCCACAATTTTATAGGGTATTCTCTCTTTCACAAGGGCTTCTTCAAATCCTCTTGACTGTGCATTAGTCCTATAAAGAATCGCCATATCTTTAAAGTCTTCGCCCTTGTAATTAAGTGAAATAATTTTATTTACAACACCATATTCTTCTTCATTTGAATGTGGAAATTCACGATAAATTACATCTTTACCCTCATCTCTCGAAGTCCAAAGATTTTTCTCTATTCTAGTAGCATTGTTTTCAATGACTTTATTTGCAACATCTAATATTTTTTGAGTTGAGCGATAATTTTGCTCAAGTTTTACAATTTTTGCACCAGGAAAGTCTTTGTGAAAGTTTAAAATATTGTTTATGTCTGCCCCTCTCCACTTATAAATGGATTGATCATTGTCGCCAACTACTGTTAAATTTGGATTTTTACCTGCAATTAATCTTATAAGATTGTACTGAATTTTATTTGTATCTTGATACTCATCTACAAAAATATATTCAAACTTTTTTTTATAAAAATCTCTAACATCATCTTCTGTATTTAAAATATCCACAGTTTTTATTAATAAATCGTCAAAGTCCAAGGCATTGTTTTTTTTAAGTTTTTTTTCATATAGATCGTAAATTTTTCCAAGATTTTTTTTGAAAAAATTATCATCGTTTAACTCAATGTATTCAATTGGTGAGATTGCTTCACTTTTTATATTGGAAATATCATTTACAATAGATCTTGGCTTATACATATCTTTATCAAGATCAAGTTCTGCAATAGCTTCCTTTACAACAGTTACTTGATCATCTCTATCATAAATAGTAAAATTTGAATTATATCCAATTCTTTCAATGTTTTTTCTTAAAATTCTCACACAAATTGAATGAAAAGTACCTATCCACATTGAGGAGATGTCTCTATCTATTAACTTGCGAACTCTATCTTGCATTTCTTTTGCTGCTTTATTAGTGAAAGTTATTGCCAAAATCTTCCATGAAGGAACATTTAATTCTTCTATTAGATATGCAATTTTTGAAGTTACAACTTTCGTCTTTCCAGATCCCGCTCCTGCTAATATTAATAGAGGACCTTCCGTAGCTAAAAGTGCTTCTCTTTGTTTATCATTTAATGTATTTATATCCATGACTTCTCCTTACTGCTAATTATTATATGTTTTTTTCGCCATCATTTCAACTTTTTAAAATATCAGAAATCACATAAGATGCCAAAACCATGCCGCAAACAGGTGGCACAAAAGAAATTGAACCAGGAGTCCTGTCATGAGTTTTTATTGGGATCTCTTTTGAACAAACTACCTTTAATTTTTTTATATTCATTTCTTTCAATTTTTTCCTTATAATCCTTGCAACAGGATCGTTTTTGGTCTTTTCGATGTCTACAACTTCAAACTTTGTCGGATCAAGACGATTCCCAGCACCCATAGCAGAAATTATCTTGATGTTTTTTTCATATGCAGCCCTTATTATTAAAAGTTTTGATGTAATTGTATCAATTGCATCTACGACATAATCATAATTTTCAAAATCAATTCCACATATGTTTTCTTCTGTAACGAAAATATCATATTTTTTGATTTTTAATTTAGGATTTATTTCCAACATTCTTTCTTCACAAGCATCTACTTTTCTAATACCAATAGTCTTCATAGTAGCAAAGATTTGTCTATTTAAATTTGTAATCTCGTATTCATCACCATCAACTATGCCAACTTTTTCAACTCCAGACCTTATAAGTGCTTCAACACATGAACCACCAACGCCGCCTAATCCAAAGACTAATACAGATCTTGAATTTATTTTTTTAATGTCCTCAGATGAGAGCATTCTCTCCATTCTACTTAGAAATTTCAATTTTCCTCCAATTTGAAAGGGCCGTCATTAAACAGCCCTTAATAATTATTTTAATTTTATATTTGTTAAACTATTTTCGCCCAAAATTCCGCTACCTTCAACATTGTCATCGATTTTATGATTTCTAAAGGTATTAACAGTAATAATATTTCCTGGCATAAATTTATTTGAATCAGTTTCCCCAAGTTTAATTCTAATGTATTTGACATTTCCTCCATCAATTACTTCAGTAACTTTACCTTTAAAATTTACAATTATACCTGCCTCTGCCGGTTTTAATTCTTCTGTGTTTTCTTCTTCAGTAAAAGTCCCTAAAATTGAATTATTGTTTTCAGCCTTGTTTATTTCATTATCTAGGTTTTTTTCAGAAATATTATCATTATTTTTTATTAAAAGATCTTCGCCATCTATATTATTATTTTGATTATTAATTTTATCTTTATTAGCTTCAACATAGTTTAATCCCCTTGAAGTAATTACAGCAATTTCACTTCTCCTTATTGCAAAATTCCCATTGAATTTCCCATCAGAACCAGAGCTAGTAAAAATATTTAATTTAACAAGATTTGGCAAATATTCTAACGTTTCAGCATTGATTTTATCAATATCCCTAAACTTTAAAATTGATAAATCCTTGTTTTTCTCAATTCTAAATGCTCTTGCAAAATAAACTGCAATTGTATTTCTATTTGGATAAACTTTGTTTTCTAAAAATCCTCTTTCACGAGCAGCTTCAATTGTCTTTTTAGACACCGTACCGTGATATAAATTATAACAAAGAGCATCCTTTGCCCAGTCAATGATACCCATGGAATTTACAAATTCCAAATTAGCCTCTCTCGCTAATTTCATTTCCTCTTCCTTTGGATTTAATACAGTTTTTAAAATTTGCATTATTTCTAAAAAACTAACGGGATTATTTGGCTTGAAACTTCCATCATCATAACCCTTTAAAATATTTTTATTTGATAATTCATCTACATATTTATATGCCCAAGCAGAATTTCCATTTTTACTAACATCTGTAAAAGTTTTTGCAAAAAGACTTGCCGGTGCAAATAAAAGTAATAAAACTAAATTTATTATTATAATTTTTTTCTTCATTTAATCACTCCGAAGTAAATTATAACATAATTTTATGTAAAAAAATAGAAACCACATGGGTTTCTATTTTGAAAAGCATTAATAAAATTTATTAAGATTTGATAATCTTTCATTGTTTTTATTGTCATAATAGCGATTATTATTTAAGAAAAATCTGTAGTCTTCAAAATCGCTTTTTCTTGTAGTCCTATTTGCAGTATTTAAATATTCTCTAGGATTTCCAAGAAATTTATTATTTGAATCTGAAATTATTTCTCCATTATAATTTAAATAACCATCAAAAGATAGAACGTCGTATAGTTCCAAATTTTGGCTAGTTTGGAAATAAAGTGTCTTTCCAGGCTTTAAATTATCATTGTCTGATTGAATAACTCGAAGTCCTATTTTATAAATATTAAAACTTCTACCAATTCTTTCATTGCTAACTACTTGGAACATTCCACTAAACTGAAGACTTGAATCTATTATAGTGATAGTTTCAACTTCGCCATAATTATTTAATGTTAAAATTACATTCTTTCCTCTAAGATAATTTTCTGTTATTTGATTTTGTTTAGCTCCATTATAAGATTTAATTTCAAATCTGTCAGCTAAATAATAATTTTTCGTGTAACCATATTTATCTTTAATGCCTATATAGCGATTATATCTTCTATTTGTAAAAGAAGATTCATCTCCACTAAAAGCGACAACTTCTCCTGAGATATCTCCATCCCTATAATTTGAAGAAAGTCCCATTACAACTTTGTAATTTACATAAAGATCCACATTGTCATTTAATGTAATTTTATCTAAATCTCTAGTTTCATTAGTAATATATAGTTCATAATCCTTATTATCTTTTAGTCTAATTTTTAGAGAAGATTTATCCTTGTCTAAAGTATTAAGTGATGTAATTTTTCCACTTACTTGTGCTTCTTTAGGATAAATTGTCATTTCAGTTATCTTGTTGTCATTATTTGTTTTAAATTCAACTAAATCGTCAACTTTAATATCATCAAGTTTTAAATCTTTTCCATAAGCTTTGATCTTTGCATTTGAATCAAGAATAAAAGTCTTTGTGTCGGAAGTTGAGATTTTTGAAGTTGTTCTAAAGTTTAATGTGTCTGAATTATCTCTATATCTTAAAGTAATTTCATTTGTTCCCTTAGAATTTACATATCCAACCATATCAAGCTTCGCATTAGTAACATTGATTAATTTAGCTGTACCTTCTCTATCGTTATTATTACTCTTTACATATTCAATTTCAACCTCTTGACCAGCTTTAATGTCCTCTAATTTAATGTCTTTATCCTTTAATTTAAATTTTGTGTTGTTGTCAATATCAAAGGAAAACTTTTGATTATTTGTTTCAATTATAATAACATTGACATTATTAAGTTTTGAAGAAAGAATTACAGTTCCCTTTTTCTTTTCAGTCTTATTACTTATTGTATTCTTTGATGCATAATCAAAGGATGCTTTAGTAATTATTGCAGTTTCAGCACGAGTAATAGGTCTGTCTCCTTCAAAATTTCCATCAGAACCAGTTGCTGTAAAAATTCCTACATCAACAAGAGAAGCTAAATAACCCTTTAAAGTGTCACTCATTTTATTTTGATCTTTATGCTTTAAAAGATTAGTATTTCCTTTGGCATTTAAGTTTAGAGCTCTTGCAAAGAAAATTGCAATATCTCCCCTACTAGGATATTCTCTTTGATTAATTTTAAAAAATCCTCTTTCAGAAGCTTTTTTTAGTGCAGATTCATTTAAGTAATCTCTATGAAGTGCTAAACATATTGCATCTTCCGCCCAAGAATTAACTCCATTTTCTTTAGCAATTTTTGAATATTTGTCACGTGCAGTTTTTAATTCTTCATCACTTGGATTTAATACTTGTTTTATTAGTTGTAAAAGTTCTTCAAGAGAAACTGAATCTCCAGGTTTAAATTCACCATCTGGATGTCCATTAATAACATTCTTATCACTTAATACGTCAATTGCGTCGTAAGCCCAAGAATATTTATTATTCTTTTTGACATCTTTAAATTCTTTAGCAAAAGTTGCACTTGGTACAAGCATAACAGTTGCAAGCCCAATCGAAGCTACTCTCCTTAAATTTTTAAACTTCATTATAAAACCTCCATTTTTATATAGCATGTTTTCCTTATTATAACATATATTAAACTGTTAAATTTTAAAAATGTTAAAATTTCATAATTAGAATTGAAAATTTATAAATAATGTAATATTTTGCTTAATTTAGTTTTATATTTGGTATAATTAAGCTAAGAACTACATATATTTGTAAATAGTTTTTTATAAAGGAGTGATATTATGCGTTTCCTTCCAGTAAGTATTGATACTTTTGAAAAAAAGATTTTAATTTTAGGCGGAGGCTACCTTGCTCTATCTGCACTTAAATCTGTATTAGATACCGAAGCAGAAATTTATATGATTGCAGATAGTTTTACTACAGATATAATTAAAAAATCTGATGAATCTAATGGCAAAATTAAATTAAAGGAACATATTTTAGAAAAGGATTTTAAATTTATGGGATTCGACTATGTTCTTATTGCAACAGAAGATTTTGAACTAAATGAAGCTTTGGAGAAAAGAGCAAATTCAAGAAATATGATTTACCAAAGATTTGACATCTTTTCAAAATCATTGATGTCCATAAATAAGTCTATTGAACGGGGACCCCTTACTTTTTCCCTTAATAGTTCAAGACTAAACCCAACTATTACAGACATTATCTTTGAAGATTTAAAAAAATTTTCTGAAAAATATAATTTGGAAAAATTAAATATTTTAAGCGAAATTAGATCGGAACTTGTCCGTAAAAATTCACAAAATATAGATGAAATCATTAGAAAGCTTTACGAAAGTGAAACTATAAATCTTTCTACTTTCTTAGAGGAGATGCCTCAATACAAAATTGAAGATTTAGAATCTTCTGAAGATTTAATTAATCACATCATAAGTGGTGAAGAAATTAAAGTTGAAAAAGAAAGTACTTTAGAAGAAGAGCAAATCATCAAAAAGAATTTAGATGATGCAAAAAATTTCTCAAGAGATAAAGATCTTAGTAATAGTGATTTGAACTTAGAAAGTTTTCATGATTTAGATAAATTTAAGAAATGAGGTAATTAAATGATTGGTTATGTGGGAAGTATGCCGGGAAAAGTTTTTAGCGAAAACGAATTTACTCTAGTGAAGAAAGTTTTGGCTTCTGGTGAAACTATTGACAAGCACAATCACCCCGGATTTACTGTTCTTGTAACTATTGTTAAAGGTGAAATTAAAGTTATTTTAAATGACGATGAGGATAGAAAGTTTACACCAGGTAAGGTTTTAAAATTCGATGGTGAAAATTATATCACCATTGAAGCAATAGAGCCAAGTGAGTTTTTTGTAACTCTCATAAAAAAGGATAATTAATTTGAAAATAAAAATTACAGAAGATGCTTTTGAATTTTTAAAGGATAAAAGGGCAAAAGAAATAACCATTGATTATATTACATCTAAACAATGTTGTGGTAGCGGTCTACCTTCTTCTGAAACATATATTGGAATTCCCAGAAGAAGTGATAGAGATTATTTTATTTTTCTAAACAATGGTATAAAAATAAATATTGACAAGTCCTTAAAGTTTAAAGATGATTTGTGTATAATTGATTTAGTAAAACTTTTATTCACAAAATCTCTTGTTTCAAATTTTTTGGACTACGACAAATTAATTTAATTTTTTAAAATCTGTTGATGAATTTCACAAATTTTTTTGCAAAAAGAAGATCTCATAATGAAT
This sequence comes from Peptoniphilus faecalis, assembly GCF_012976305.1. Lineage (GTDB taxonomy): Bacteria > Bacillota > Clostridia > Tissierellales > Peptoniphilaceae > Peptoniphilus_A > Peptoniphilus_A faecalis. The sequence goes on along the minus strand of NZ_JABDSR010000004.1, from coordinate 80,566 downwards.
TTAATCTCTTAAGTTGGTTTTTAAACCTAACTTTTAGAGATTAAATTCATTCATGAGATCTTTTTATTTATAATTTATATTTGTCTAAGTTTCTTTAAAATAATCTTTTGTTCAACACTTGCAACAAGTCTTCTTGTGTATTCAACTGTGTCAGGATTTACTGAGATGGAAGTGATGCCACATTCAACTAAAAATTCTGCAAGTTCTGGATATTGGCTAGGTCCTTGTCCACAAATTGAACAAGTAATTCCCCTTTTGTTTGCTGCATCAATAATTGTCTTTAATGCAATTTTTACTGCGTCATTTCTTTCATCAAAATAACCCATGTTGTTAAGGATTCCAGAGTCTCTGTCTGCACCCATTACAAGTTGAGTTAAGTCGTTTGAACCAATGGAAAATCCGTCAACTAATTCTGCAAATTCTTCTGCTTGTAGAACTACTGCTGGCACTTCTGCCATAATCCAAATCTTAAAGTTTTTAGATTGCACAAGTCCTTCTTCAGCCATTATTCCCTTAACGGTTTTGAGTTCTTCAGGAGTTCTAACAAAGGGAAGCATTACAATTACATTTGTTAGTCCATATTCTTCTCTAACTTTTTTAATTGCTTGGCACTCTAACCTAAATCCCTTTTCATATTCAGGAGAAATATATCTTGAAACACCTCTCCATCCAATCATTGGATTGGCTTCAATTGGCTCAACTTCATCTCCACCTTTAAGACCTCTAAATTCATTAGTTCTAAAGTCGCTAGTTCTTACAACTAAATTTTTTGGATAAATTGCTTGTGCCACTTTAGAAATTCCTTCAGCTAATTTATCTACCATAAGGCTTCCTTGACCAGTCTTCACTAAATACATTGGATGAGCACCAATCATATTTGTAAAAATAAATTCCGTTCTCATTAGACCAATGCCATCCATTGGTAAGTTTTTATATTTTTCAATTAATTCTGGTTCGCCAAGATTCATATAAATTTTAGTCGCAGTAGTTGGTGCGAAAAGATTTCTAAGTTCATCTAAATTTGCAATGCTAGATACACCTGCTGTATCTTCATGTTTCTTTTCTTCTTTTTCTTTTAGAACTTCACCTTCATATACAATTCCTCTTACTGCGTCAACTGTTACAATGTCGCCAGTCTTTAAAGTTTTAGTTGCAGTTTTTGCTCCAACTATACATGGTATTTGTAATTCTCTAGAAACTATGGCTGCGTGGCAAGTTCTTCCGCCTTCGTCAGTTACAACGCCAGCACATTTTCTCATAGCAGGAACCATGTCAGGATTTGTCATTGCTGTTACAAGAACATCTCCTTCTTCAACAAGGTTGATTTCAGAAATGTCTTTAATTAATTTTACTTTACCTCTGCCAATTCCCGGAGAAGCAGGAAGTCCCTTAACAAGAGTAATTAGTTTTTCTTCCTTCTCTTCTTCTTTATCTCCAAGAGTTGTGATAGGTCTTGATTGTAAGAAATAAAATTCTTTCGTATCTCTATCAAAACCCCATTCAGTATCTTGAACTGAACCATAAAGTTTCTCTACTTTTAGTCCTCTTTCGATTAAAGTATCTAATTCCTTTGGAGAAAGTGCCTCAGCTTTAATTGCATCAACACCTAAAACATCTTTAACATTTACAACTCTAGTTCCAATCCCATTTTCATTTTTAATAACCATGTATTCTTTTTCAGAAATATTCTTTTCTATAATTTTTTTAGTTTTCTTGTCAATAATATATTCGTCAGGAGTTACAATTCCAGATACAACAGCTTCCCCAAGTCCATAGCTTGCGTTAATCATCATTTCATCGGAGCTATTGTTAATAGGATTTGCTGTAAACATTACACCGGATTTCTCAGAATTAACCATTTTTTGAATAACTACTGAAAGAGCAACATCAAAGTGATCATAATTTTGTTTTTCTCTATAATAAATAGCTCTTGAAGTCCAAAGTGATGCAAAACAATCTCTTATGTGTTTTAAAAGTTCCTCTTCGCCACTAATGTGCAGGTAAGTATCTTGTTGTCCCGCAAAGGATGCATCTGGCAAGTCTTCTGCAGTTGCTGATGATCTAACTGCTACTTCAGGATCTTTAACTCCAATACTTTCAGAAAATTCTCTGTATGCATTTAAAATTTCTTCTTTAAGTTCTGGATCAAATTCTTTTTCTTTGATTTTCTGTTGAATTTCCTTTGAAGCATTAGTAAGTTCATCAACATTTTCAACATCAACAGCTTCCATTAGAAGTTTTACAACTTCATCAAGTTCTGCGTACTTAATAAACTTAGTGTATCCAGTTGCAGTAACACAAAATCCCGGAGGAACAGGTAATCCAAAACTAGTTAGTTCACCTAAATTTGCACCCTTCCCACCGACAATTCCTACATCATTTTTTCCAATTTCATTAAACCATTTTATATAATTATACTTAGACATATTTCCTCCTTATTTGCTAAAAATATTATAACACATTAATTATATATGTCACGCTATTTTTTTAAAGATTTTCTAAGTTCATCTATGGACATTGTAGATACGTGTTCTCTATCTATTTTTAGATCATCAATAAGTGCATAAATTTCATTAATGCTAGGTGCTTCTATCTCAACATATGGCTTTGGATAAGTCTTTTCATCCCAAGTGTCAATATCAATCACAAGATTTTTGTAATTGTATTTTTTTCTATTTTTATAGCCCTTGTAAAATTTATCATAACCAAGACATTTTAAAATATTTATTAAATCATCCACACTACTTATTTCAGTAGTATGCTCTATATTGTCCCTTACTCTTATATTGGAAATATTTTCTTTAAAAGTGAAATATTTTTTTTCTTCACCCTCTGATTTTGAAATTCTAATTCTAAGATATCCCTGCTTCTTATAAATTTTATGTGCAGTAGAATTAATTGTAATATTTATTTGATCTTCTTCTTTGACAAAATTTGCTCCCAAAGCTTGGATCTTTTTTTCAAAATCTAATATGTCAATGTCAAGAAGTTTAACTTCAATCTCCCTTTCCATTAGTCCTCCTCAATTATTTTAAGTTTAAAATCTAAAAAATCACTTGCAACAAATTTATAATCCACTCCAAGCAAATCTCCTTCATAGGAATATTTATGTCCCTTTCCATGTAAATGTCCATAAACACATTTTTCTACGCTATAATCAGAAAGAGTTTGTGAAAATTCATTAGGTTCTAAATCTTGATTAAAGGGAGGATAGTGAATCATTGCAATTATTTTTTTGTTTACACAAGAATCCAAGGAGTTTTTAAGTCGCTGGACTTCTCTTAAATATATTTTTTCATCGTCTTCTGAAAATTCAAAGGAATCACGAGAAGCCCAACCTCTCGTGCCACATATGGAATAATCTTTGTACTCAAAGGAGTTATTGTGCAAAAAATGAATCGTCTTTAGTCCTAAATTATTCATCTTATTTAGCGAAGACCACCAATAATCGTGATTGCCTTTAGAAATAATCTTTGTTCCAGGTAGTTCGTCAATTTTTTTTAAATCATAAATTGCTATATCTAGCTTTAGTGCCCAAGAAATATCCCCTGGCAAGAGGACTAAGTCATCCTCAGAGACAACTTCTTTCCAATTCTCTATTATTTTTTCTTCGTGATTTTCCCAATTATTTCCAAAAATATCCATGGGCTTTTCTTCTGTATAATCGAAGTGAAGATCTCCTATTGCGAATATCATATACACCTCAAAGTTTAATAAATTTATATGTCAAATTGTACTTATCTAAAATTTCTCTTTCCCGACTTGAGCTTGAAAAAATCAAAACTTGCTCCTCATCCCTTAATACATCAAGAGTATTTTTTAACCTATCATCATCATAACTGTCGAAATGACTGTCGAGTACGAGGGGAATTTTTTTGTCTGTAATTATTTTTGATATAGAAAGTCTAAAGGCAAGATAAATTTGATCAATAGTTCCAAGGCTTAAATTGTGTAAATCAACATAACTGTCAACAAATTTATCATATACCTTTATTTTAAATCTGTCATCAATTAAAATTTCACTGTATTTGAAGTTTGTCATTTTCTCCAAATATTTTGAAATATTATTTCTTAAAATAGGGAGAGTGTCCCTTCTTTTTAGTTTTATAAATTCTTCAAACTTTTCTATGGAAAGCTCAATTAAACTTCTCTTATACTCTAGCTTTTTTAATTTATCCTTTAGCTCAAAGGATTTTTCTTCCAAAGTTCTAAGTTTTTCCATGGATTCTTCTAGAGTATTTAAAATTCCCTCCAAGTTCGAAATTTCTATAATTGTTTCCTTAATATTTTTTGAAATAAGTTCTAGGGACTCCTGTGAGTACATTTCACCGCTTAAATTTTCTTTTTCAAGTTCTTCAATCCTGTATTTATACTCACTTGCCCTCTTATCATCAAAACCCGCATAGTTGTAAAATAAACTTTTAAGTTCTTTTATATTTTTTACAGAATATTTTTCAAAAATTTTGCTAAGTTCCCCTTCAAAATTTGTAATTTTTTCCTTAGTTTTTTCTATTTCAAGATTGTTTTTTTCTTTCCAACTTTCATTGTACTCCTTTTTAAAAATATTTTTTAAATTTAATTCCCTTTTTTCTTCTAAAATTTCTGATAATGACCTTATATCTCTTGCGTCATATTTTTCAAGAAGCTCTGCAAAATCTTTATCAAATCCTCTTTTCTTTATAGTTTTCTCCATTGATTTTTTCTTAAAATCCATGAGTTTACTTCTAAGTCTATTTAGTAAATCCTTGTTTTCTCTAAACTTCATAATTCTAAAATAAGAATAGAGAAAAAATAAAAGAGAAAAAATTATTAAAAAATATTTTTTAAAATAAATTGAAAGAAAAACTATTCCTATGCCTCCAATTGTAGAAAAAAGTATTTTTAAAAAACATTTTAATACAGTTTTTTCGATGTTTTTTATGTCTCCAGAAATTATTTCAATCTCTTTAGAAAAATTATTTTCATTTAAAATTGAAATCTCTTCTTTAATGTCTCGAAATCTCTTGTAATCCTGTTCCACATAGTCGTCGATCTCATAACTATTTCTTTCTTGTGAAATTAAATCATCAAGTTTACTTAAATAAATCCCCGTAGTTTTATTTATTTCGATTGCCCTTTCCAAATCTGAAAAAACTAAGCTTTCATCTTCTTTTGACTTTTCTTCTTCAATTTCTCTTAACTTTTTTTTCAAAGTTTCAAGTTCAAAAAGTTTTCTACCCCTTAAATTATCCTCCAAAGTTTTTAATTTTTCCCTTGAAGCTTTAAAATCCTCGGCAGTTTTCTCATAATTTTCTCTGACCTTTATAAAATTTAATTTTTCAGTAGTAATTTTGTCAAGTTCAGCATAAATCCTTCCAATTTCTGAAGTTTTACGCCTTTTAGATCCTAAATCATAAAGATCATCTTTCATTTTATCTAAAACCTTTGTTAAATCTATATTTTCATCTTGAGAGACAGAAAAATTATCGATTTTATTTTTTAAATCCTCTGCTGCATCATCTTCCACTTGTGAAAGTCTTTGAGAAATAAAAAAGCTAGATCTATAAATTTTCCTGCTTATTTCAAAAAACAAAACTCCAGGTTGTGGAATTCTCGAATACAAATAATTCCTCTCGTCCTTTGATAAATCTTCACCGTGGTTTGTATTTATAATTGAAATTTCATCACTATTAAAATCTCTACTTATTCTAAAACTTTCTTTACCATCACTTAAAACAATATAACCTCTATAAAAATTTGAATTCCAAGGTCTTGATTTTTCAAAAATATCGTCACGAACTTTTTTGGCTAGTGAATCTCTGCTAAATCCATAAAAAATTCCGTCTATGAAATTTACAATTGTGGACTTGCCTCCTTCATTTTTGCCAGAAATTAAATTTATCCCTTCATCAAGCTCTATTATTTCATTTTCAAATTTTCCAAAACTTAAAATTCCCAATTCTTTAAATACCATAATATTGCTCCAAAATGTAATTCTTAGAGATTTCTCGTGCATCTCTTTCAATGTCGCTATTAGAAAAAGTTCCAAGTAAATCTAAAATATACTTATCTTTAATTTCAAAATCAAGATTTCTTTCTTCTGTAATTTCATTAATTACCTCAAAATAAAATGCAGATAAATTTTCACGAAGGAAACTTTCTATTTCCCTTTTATTATGACTCACGCCCTTTAGAGTAATTCTATAAAGATTCTCAGTAGAAATTTTACCTTGAACCTTTTTTAAAATTTCAGAAAAAGTCATATCCTTATCAATTTTTATTTCTAAATTTATAAATTCTCTCCTTGAAAAATTTTTAAATTCTATGGTTTTTTTCTCGTCATCTAAAAAAATTATTCCCCTTTCACCCTCATCTTTAAAGGAAAGTGAAATTAGCGAGCCAGAATAATAGGCATTGTTAAATACTTTTGCCCTCTTGTGAATATGCCCAAGTGCAACATAGTTAAACTCTCTTAAAAATTTTTCATCAAGGGGCATATACCTCTCATCCTTCAAATCTGAGTGAAAAAGCCCAATATTTATGAAGTTTTTATCAAGTTTAACATCGCTAAAATCTTTTTTAAATTTATAGCTGTCGTAGGAGATGCCGTATATTCTCGTATTTAAATCCTTTAACTCATAAAAATCAAGCTCACTATTAAATATATATAAATTTTCTGGCAAATCTACCTTTAAAAATAAATTATCCTTGGAAAGATAATCGTGATTTCCAAAAACCAAAAAGACCTTTGCCTTAATGTCTTCTATTATATTTAAAAATCTTCTTAAATCTCTAAGATAAAAAAATTCTCTTTCAAATAAATCTCCAGCAATTAAAAAAATATCTGCATCCACTTCATTTGAGAAATTAGCTACATCTCTAAAGGTACGCCAAGTATCCTCTAAAAGTTTATTTGAAATCTCAAGGGGAAGTCTGCCCTTATAAAATTTTTTTAAATGTAAATCTGCTGCATGAATTATTTTCATTTCATCACCAAAATAATTATATCACAGTTTATAATTAAAAAAGAGCTCCATCAAGAAGCTCATAAGTGTCAAATTATTAATTTTTGTATAGTTTTAAATTCATCTGTACCCGCAACGCCTGCTAAGTCAAATAATACTGTCTCAGTATTTGTAACAACGGCTCCCATTTCACGGAGAAGTTCTACCCCATTTTTAAAGTTTTTTTCTGTTCTTGATCCAAGTGCATCTTCTACAACAAAAACTTCAAAACCTGCTTCTAAAAGCGCTCTAACTGTTTGAAAAACGCAGATATGTGTTTCCATACCGCAAACTATTATTTGTTTTTTCCCAAGTCTGTCGATTTCCCTTTTAATATTTTCATCGCCATAGGAATTAAAAGTTAACTTGCCAAATTCTTCCTTGTCCCCTAGTGGAGCCTTTACATCTTCATTAGTGTATCCAAGTCCTTTTGGATATTGAACTGTATAAATTGCTTCTGCTCCAATAATACTTGCAACTTTTGCCAAAATTGTAGAGTTTTTTACAATTTCTTCTTTGTTGTAAATTGCCTTTAATAATTTATCTTGAATGTCAATAAAGGCAAAGAGTACATCCTCTCTATTTAAGTGAAAATTCTTCATTTATCCTCCTAAATTTCTTCAACTTCAACGCTATTCATAATTTTTTTAATAGCACTCATTTCTATCTTATCCTTTTCAACAAAATTTTCCCACACTCCACAGGATATTGCAAGTTTTATTGAAGTGATAAAATCATAATCTCTGTCGATTGCAATGGCAAGACCAGCAAGAGATAAGGAGCTATCCAATTTTTCTGTGATTTCCTTTCTTTCTAATTTTTGTTTATCTACATAAGCTCTATAATTTTTATCTTCAGTGGAAATAATTGTTGCTCTCTTGCTATTCACAAAAACAATTTTCGTTCCTGATTTGATGAATTTTTTATTGTATTCAATGACTTCACCGGTATAATTTATTTTTCTTTCCCTTTCAATGTCATCTTTATCAAACATTAAAATATATGGGTTCGTCTTTTCTATTGCATCAAGATTTTTTGGATTTACAGCAACTTTTGTATTGTTTTTATAACAAATTTTAATAAGTTTTTCGTAAATTTCATCGTCAAGTCCAAATAAATCAATTTTTGGAATTACTACAATTTTTTTATTATACAATGCTCTCTCAAAGGAACTTAAAATATCATTTCTATCTTCCATAGTAATCCTGGGGTCCTTAGTCTTGTATCTTTTTTCAAAATTTTTACTCTTTATTATAACTTCTTCCACATTTTCGTCTTTTAGTGCTGTGTAATTTATGTCGATTCCAAGTCTACTTAGAGCAAGTGCAATTTCTCTTCCCCTTCCACTTCCCTTTAGCATAAAAACTTCTGAGTCCACGCCAATTTTTTTCGCAAAAAGAGACATATAAATCCCCCTGCCACTTGGATAAATTTTAGAGCTTTCAATAATATTTTCCAGCTCGCTATTTAATATATATTCTCTAATGATTTTTGGATTAAAGTCACAAAATAATATCATACAATCACCTACTTGCCTCGATTTTTTCCATTATTTCTTCTTTCATTGCATTTATTATTTTATTAGCTTCATCTTTATTTTCTGAAACTGCATAAGCATAAATTTTTAGTTTTGGTTCTGTTCCTGAAGGTCTTAGTGCAAACCAAGTTTCTTCATCAAAATAAAATTTTAATAAATCTTGTGGGTTTTCTTCATCTTTAATAAAATCAATTTTTTTCTTTAGCACGCCAATTTTTTCAAAGCTCTCAATTTTTCTAAAGTCATCCATGATTTTTTCCATGATTATTTTTCCATCTTTGCCTTCAAAATAAATTGAGTCTAGATATTCTTCAAAATATCCATATTTTTTGTAAATTTCTTCAAGATAATCCTTTATTTTTAAATTCCTCTTCTTTAAATAGCCCGCCATCTCTGCCACAATCATTGACGTGCCAATGGCATCCTTGTCCCTAATATGATCTCCAATTACATATCCTATGGACTCTTCATATCCAAAAATAAAGTTCTTTTCATGACTTTCTTCCCAAATATTAGGAAGATTGCAAATATTTTTAAAGCCAGTTAAAGTTTCAAAAACTTCAACGTCAAAGTTTTCTGCAATTTTTTTAATTAAATCACAAGTTACAACTGTCTTTACTATTGCTCCCCTTTCAATATTTTTATCCTTAATTCTTTCCAAAATAAAATTACCAAGGATAAAACCCATTTGGTTTCCCGTTATTCTAAAAACTTCGCCATTCATTTCCAATACAGCAACTCTATCTGCATCTGGATCTGTTGCAATAATTATGTCGGCATTTTCTTTTTTTGCAAGCTCAATTGCCTTGTCAAAGGCCCTTATATCTTCAGGGTTTGGATTTGTAACCTTTGTAAAATCTCCATCTGGGTTTTCTTGCTCTGGCACAACAATTACATTTTTAAAACCACGGAGTTCTAAAATTTTTCTCACAAATTTATTGCCACATCCACTTAAGGGTGTGTAAATAATCTTTATGTCCTTGTCGACATCGTCAGTCAATGTGTGTTTCAGAGTATTTCTATAAAAAGATTTTGTAACTTTTTCACCAATAAATTTAATATTTTCATATTCGCCTATTTTTTTTAGCCTAGCAAAATCAAAGTTTAAGATGTCGACTTTTTGTGCCTCTTCTTCCATTCTATCTGCAATGTCCGATAAAATTTGAGACCCCTTCTCCCAATAAAGTTTAAACCCATTGTAATTTTTTGGATTGTGAGATGCAGTAATCATTATTCCAGAAATTGTTTTTAAGTATCTTATTGAATAAGCGAGAAGTGGAGTGGGGGTAATGCCTGGAAATAAATAAACGGTAATCCCTCTTTCTGCCAAAATTTTTGCAGTCAAAATTGAAAATTCGTAGGAAAAATGTCTTATATCGCGTCCAATTACTACCCCTCTTTTTTTTGCGTCTTCGCCAAGATTTTCGATTAAATTTGAAAGTGCAATTGCAGTTTTTCCAACAGTCAGATAATTCATTCTATTTGTACCTGCACCTAAAATTCCACGAAGACCTGCAGTTCCAAATTCTAAATTTTTATAAAACCTATCTTCAATTTCTTCTTCATTGTCTTTTATGTCAATGAGTTCTTTTTTTAAATTTTCATCTACATTTTTACTTGCAAGCCATTTTTCATAAATATCTCTGTACATACTTACTCCTTTTTAATATCCGAAAATTCTCCATCAATTGCAGAAATCAGTTCTCTTGGATTTACTTTTATTTGCATGCCAACTTTTCCACCACTTACATAAAAAAAGTCTAGATTTTCAGCTGATGAATCAATATAAGTTTTAAAAGATTTTTTCATACCAACTGGAGAACAACCACCGTGGACATAACCAGTGAGTGGAAGCAACTTTTTTTGTGGAATCATTTCAATTTTTTTAGAATTTGATGCCTTAGCTGCCTTTTTTAAATCAAGCTCACTAGAAACTGGAACAACAAATACAAAATGCTCACCATCTTTTGCCTCTGTCACAAGAGTTTTAAAAACTCTATCCTTGTCTTCTCCCAACTTTTCTGCAACATCTACTCCGCCAATTCCGTCCTTAGTTGAGTATTCAATTATTTCAAAATTTATGTTCTCACTTTCAAGAATTCTCATCGCATTAGTTTTTTTCACAAAATCACCTTTTCATCTATATTAATTTTACAACAAAAAAGTCTTTTCTTCATCTATTTAATAGTTAGTGTTAATTTTCTTCTCATTTGAAAAATAAAACTACTTGTGTTAATATTATTTAAAAGTAAAATTAATTTTACTTTTATTAGTCCATTTTATTTTACAATATTAAAGGATGTATACTGTTTTTATGAGAAAAAATTTGTGTAAAATATCAATGTTAATAATCTTAGCTTTTTTGATTGTTCCTATTAATTCATATGCTATTGAATTCAATGCTGCAAATTCAAAAGAAAATATTGACACAAATGATCTAAATAGATACACGGTAGTAGTTAGTCAATGGTATAATTGTCCCAACTGGTAAGTTAATCATGAAAAAAAAGATAATTACAATACTTTTATATGTTTTTTATTATTGTTCACTTAAATTAGCTTTAACGCATATTGACCATGTGTATTTCAATAAAATTCACGAAAGTATTTACATTTATTTTATTATAATATCAGCATTAAACATAATTCCAATGGTTTTAATTTCTAAATTAGACATTAATCCAGATCACATACTTTTATTGCTGGCTGAAGATTTTTACTTAGCTTTTACAGCACTTTTTTTAGAGCAAACTTTATTGTTTTCTATAACTGGGATATATTTTTTAATTATCCTTTGGTTTTATTACAAAAATAAAAAATATAAAATGGACAGATCATAACCACTGGCTTATCCAGTGGTTTATTCATACTAAAAAGTATAAAAAAGTTGCGATCTCCAGTCTAAATATTTTAAAATCCAAATTTTTTTAAATAATCTTGTATTATTTTTGTTTTCACATTCCTATTAAATTTTATTTCGTCAATGGAAACTACATTTCTAACTCCCATTAGTGAATTTGAAATAAAACACTCGTCAAAACTATCTAAATTCTTGGCGTAAATTTTATCTTCAATAATTTCAAAATTCTTAATCAAAAATCCTCGCATTGTTCCCCTTAAAAGTCCCGAAGAAACTGTTGGAGTATAAATCTTATCATTTTTTACAAAAAATATATTGGCGAAAGAAGTCTCACTTATTTCTTCTCTTTCATTTAAAAATAAGGCTGAATCATAACCACCACCTACCGCCAATCCATGCTCTAAAATATTTTCATAATAGGAAAGGCTTTTGTGATAAATTATTTTTGAAGTTGAGTTTCTTTTGACTTTGGAAATTTTCAGTTTATAAGATTTATTATCATTCCTATAATTATCTTCTCTTGAAGTAACAATAAAATTTTTATCTGAAATAATCACTTTCATGGCAAAGTTTTTATTATTTGATTTATCTATATATTCATAAATCTTTTTTTCATCAATATCAGTTTTTATTTCAAAAAAATCCAAAGAATTTTTTAGTCTTTTTAAATGATCTTCTAAAAATAAAGGCATACCATCAACTACTTTTATAGTTTCAAAGACGCCCTTTCCAAAGGAAAAACCATCGTCAAATTCTATTTTCATTAAATTCTCCTACATATTTTGCTATTTTTTCATAGGTCTTATAGTCAATAGTTTGTGCTGCATCACTCATTGCTTCATCAGGATTTGGATGAACTTCAATCATCACTGCGTCAAGTCCAAGTGCAAGTACTGCTTTTACCATTGGGAAAATTAATTCTCTTTTGCCTGTGCCATGGCTTGGATCCACAATTACAGGATAGCCAGTTTTTTCTTTTAAGAGATAAGCTCCTGCAAGATCCAATGTGTTTCTAAGTTCAGTTTCAAAGGTCCTTATACCTCTCTCACAAAAAATTATATTTTCGTTTCCCTCAGCTTCAATATATTTTGCAGCCATCTCCCACTCCCTTATAGTTGCAGAAAATCCTCTTTTTAAAATTATTGGTTTCATTGTTTTCCCAACTTTTTTTAAAAGAGCATAATTATACATATTTCTAGAACCTATTTGGAAGGCATCTACATAATCTTTCATCTTCTCAACATGCTCTTCGCTTAATACTTCTGTTACTATGGGAAGATTGCTTTTTTCTGATGCTTCCTTTAAGTACTTAACTGCCTCAAACCCAAGACCCTGAAAGTCAAAGGGGCTTGTCCTTGGCTTAAAGGCACCACCACGAAGTATGTCTACTCCTATTTCTTTTAACGATAAAGCCTCGTCAACGATGTGTTCACGAGATTCAATAGAGCAAGGACCTGCTATAATAATAGGCTTATTTCCGCCCACCTTTACTTCTTTAATTTTTACAATTTTTCCTTTACTTAATTTATCTTTCATTATCCTTTGCTTCCCTCAATATCTATCTCATCAAAATTATTGTAATAAGATTGCAGTGCAAGAAGAGAACCCTTTGCCTTTAAAACAATTTCATCGAACTCTTCCTCTTCATCTGATAGAATAATAATAGCTCCACCAACTCCAATAGTAGTCTTTTCATCTTCAATTAATGCAGTTCTAATTACAATATTAAAATCCATTGTAGAATTATTTGAAATATATCCAATAGTTCCAGAATAAATTCCTCGTGGATAATTTTCTAATTCATCTATTATTTCCAATGTCCTTTTTTTAGGAGCACCTGTCATTGATCCACCTGGAAAAGTTTTTTTCAGCACATCTATTATATCAACATCATCTTTAATTTTTCCAGAAACTGTAGTAACAAGTTGGTGCAGAGTTTTATAAGTCTCCACATCCATTAATTTTGGCACTTCAACAGAACCAATTTTACAAAATTTACCCAAATCATTGCGAAGTAAATCTACAATCATAAGATTTTCTGACTTCGTTTTCTCTTCATTTTTTAACTCTTCAATTAATTTTTGATCTTCTTCTAAAGAATCTCCTCTTTTTACAGTTCCCTTAATTGGCTTTGTAGTTACAAAATTATTCTTGTCCACCTTTAAAAATCTTTCCATTGAAGAACACGCAATTTTTATTTCATCAAAGGGCAAGTAGGCGCTGTATTGTCCAGGACTTTTTTCTCTCAAATATTCATAATATTTTTTTCCATTTATTTTGTCAAAAATATCTAGTCTATTTGTTAGACATACTTCATAAGTTTCCCCTTCGCAAATTAATTCCTTTATTCTTTTTATGTCATTAATGTAAGTTTTTTTGTCCTTTATAAATTTTAATTTTGGAAAATCTTTTTTTGTATTATCCCCTTTTTTTATTTCAATTTCTTTTTCTAAAATATTTTTTATTTCATTTATCCAATTTTTATCGTCAACATGAGAAAGAAAATATAATTTTTCTTCTTTATGATCGTAAACTAAAGCTCTATCGCAATATTTAAAATAGGCATCGGGATGTTCATAGGAATATTTATTTATTACCTTTTCTGTATCTTTTTTTAATTCATAACCAAAGTAGCCAATATATCCCAATTGAAAATCAAAGGGAAGTGATTCGTCATAAATCCACTTTTTGCGATTTTTCTTTAAGAAATCAAAAATATCTATATTATAAATTTCTACTTCTGAAGAATTTTCAAAGGATTTTTCTACAATTTTTTTATCAACATCGTATTTAATTGTATGGCTCTTAGGCCCTTGAAGTCCAAAAATAGAAAATCTCGAAAGTCCTTCTTCCACCTTGTTGCTGTCTAGCCAAAGAGTTCCTTCACAGTAATTATAAATTTTGTCATAAATATTTTTAGTATCAAAACTCTTATCAATTATTTCATAATAAAGTTCCCTTGTTTTATAAAATTCTTGACAAATATTTATAAAATTTTCTATTAACTTTTCTCCACATTCACTTGCTATGGACTCGGGGTGAAACTGAACTCCATAAATTGGCTTATTCTTATGAGAAATTGCCATTACAATGCCATCACTTGTCCTTGCATCAATATTTATATTTTCAAGTTCTTTGTCCTCGCAAATTAAGGAATGATACCTTGTTACTTTAAAATTATTTTTTATTCCCTTAAATAAATTTTTTCCCTTATGAATCACTTCACTTTGTCTACCGTGCATTGGCTCTCTCGCCTTTAAAATTTTTCCACCATTGTAGTAGTATATTCCTTGATGTCCAAGACAAATTCCCAAAATTGGTTTATTTAATTTTTCAATAATATCTTTACACACTCCAAAGTCTTTTTCTTTTTCTGGACTTCCGGGACCTGGAGAAAGAATTACATTGTCAAAGTCTAAATCTAAAATTTCTTCATAAGTCATCTCGTCATTTTTAATTACAATTGGCTCTACTCCACTAACCTTTCCAATTAATTGAAAAAGATTGTAGGTGTAAGAATCGTAATTGTCAATTATAAGTGATTTCATTTTTTCCCCTTTAAATAATTTTTTAGATATATTATTGCCCTTTTGTATCCATCTATGCCAAATCCTTCAAAGGATTTTATTGCATAGGGCTTAATAAAATTTATTTGTCTAAAGTCTTCACGCTCTGAAACTTTTGAAATGTGAACTTCAACTGTTGGTATACTCACAGATTTAAGAGCATCTAAAATTGCAACACTTGTGTGAGTATAGGCAGCTGGATTTATAACTATGCCATCAACTTTTTGATAAGCTTTTTGAATTTCATCGACAATCGCTCCCTCATAATTTGATTGAAAGTGTATTATATCAATATTTTCTTCAAGAGCAACTTCATCTAATAATTTTAATAAAGTTTCATAGTTTTCACTTCCATAAATATTCACTTCACGAATTCCAAGCATGTTCATATTTGGACCGTCAATTACTAAAATTTTCATAATTTTTGATTTCCTCCAAAATTTTCTCTAAATTTTTTTCTTTATCTTCAATTACTTTTATTCTTATGTGAGAGATGTCTTCGTAAATTTTATGTCTATCTTCATACATTTGTTTAAGATTATTTAAATTTTTAGAAAGGGGTCTTCCTTCGGTTTCAAGGTTCTTTAAATCTCTATCTAAATAAATTACTATTGAATTTTGTAAAATTAAGTCTCTATTTACTTCTTTTAAAGGTGTACCACCACCAGTGGCAATTACTACTCCAGTTTTTTTTGAAACTTCCTTTAAAATTTTGCTTTCGACTTCTCTAAAATATTTTTCGCCCTTATTTTTAAAAATTTCAGAAATTTTCCCTTCTCTTTCTTCAATTAATTTATCTGTATCAAAAAATTCTCTATTAGATTTTTCTGACAATAGCTTTGCCATTGTAGTCTTGCCAGCAGATGGCATGCCAACAAAGACTATATTTTGCATATCTTTTTTTAAATTCAAATAAACTTTTTCTATTAAACTCTTGTCTAGTTTTTCATCTAAAAATAATTCACCAGCAAAAAAAGCTTGCACAACTAACATCAAAAGTCCGGACATAGTTTTTAATCCAAGTCTTTTTGCATCTAAAATTAATTTTGTGTTTAGTGGATTATAAATTAAATCAATTACACTTTCTAAAGCTTGAAATCTAGCGAGATCAACTTTGCATTCCATATTATAGGGATACATTCCAATAGGTGTTGTATTAATTAAAATATTGTAGTCCTTATATTTATCCAATCTTTCGTAATTGTTTTCGCCACTTCTACTTATCACAATTACACTTGTTGCACCTTTGTCTTTTGCAAGTTTTTGTACCATTTTACTTGCTCCACCACTTCCAAGAATCAAAACTTTTTTATCTTTAATATTTATTCCATAGTGATTTAAACTGTAATCCAATCCAAAATAATCCGTGTTATATCCAATTAATTTTCCAGCTCTATTTACAATAGTATTCACTGCACCAATTTCTTTTGCAAGTCCATCTACTTCATTTAAATATTTCATTGAAATCTCTTTATAAGGAATTGTAACATTTATGCCGAGAAAATTTTTATTTTCAAAAAAACTTTCAACATCACTTTTTTTTAAATTCTTTAAATTGTAATTATATTTTTCAAATAGTTCATGAATTTCCTTAGATTTACTATGAGATAAGTCCTCTCCAATTAAACCATATTTAAAATTTTCATTTTTTACTTTTGTAATAATTTTTTTGCTTTCACTAAAAATTTCACTATAAATTGGTCTTATAGAATTTTTAAATTCAGGATCTATTTTATTTTCCAGTTTTTTTATAATTTTATCTTCCCGTGATGAATCTTCTGTATTTAAATTGTTATTTAATTTGTAAATTCCAATTTCCTTTGAAATCTTCATTCGATTTTCTAAAAGATCTACAATTTGTGAATCAATTTGATCCAATGTTTTTCTCGATTCATCTAAATTTTTCATCTTTCACCTTCCATAACTAAATCTAAAATTGCAATTGCCGAAATCATTTCAATGGCAACTAATGCACGAGGCACAATTGAAGGATCATGCCTTCCATGAATATTTAACTTTTCCCTTGTTTTATTTTTTAATGATATTGTGTATTGAGTTTTTCCAATGGAGCTAGTTGGTTTTATTGCAGTTCTAAAAATTATTGGCATTGACGTAGTAAGTCCACCAATTACTCCACCATGATTATTTGTTTTAGTCTTAACTTTTCCATCATCATAATAATATTCATCATTATGGCTACTGCCCGTCATTTTTGCAGCTTCAAATCCGCTCCCAAATTCAATTCCCTTAACTCCTGGAATAGAAAAAACTGCATGAGAAATAACTGATTCAACTGAATCAAAGAAGGGTTCTCCAATTCCCGCTGGCATGTTTAAAATAAAAGTTTCCACAATTCCGCCAATAGAATCTTCCCTTTCCTTTGCTTTTAAAATTTCACTTCCCATTTTTTCTCTTGTATGCTCATCAAAAACTGGTATCTCTTGATTTTTTAAGTCATAAAAAACTTCTTCATCAATATTATTTAAATTTATCTCAACATCCTTTATACTCCCAATGCTTTTTATTCTTGAAAAAATTTTTATTCCTCTGTTTAATAGCAAATCTTCTGCAATAGAACCTGCGATTACAATTGGAGCCGTCATCCTGCCAGAAAATTGTCCGCCACCTCTAATATCGTTAAATCCACCATATTTTACATAGGCCGGGTAATCTGCGTGAGATGGACGAGGATTGTCCTTTAAATTTTCATAGTCGCTGCTTCTTTGGTCCTTGTTTTCAATTACAAAAGCAAGAGGAGCACCACAAGTTATTCCATCAACTTCACCACTTATAATTTGAAAGTCATCAAGTTCACATCTTGCAGTTGAGAATTTATTTTTGCCCGGTCTTCTTCTATCTAAATTTTTTGCGATTAAATCTCTATTTATTTTATAGCCCGCACTTATTCCCTCAATTAAAATACCAATTCCCTTAGAATGAGATTGACCAAATAAAGTTACTTTAAAATTTTTGCCAAAACTATAGGACATTTGAAATTCCTCCCAAAGATTTAAAATCCTTAAAAAAGTTTTTGTAGGATTTTTCCACGCAATCGCTATTATTTATAATAATAGGACCTTCTGCAAAAGTTGCCGCAATAGATGATGCCATTGCAATTCTATGATCCTTATGTGAATCAATTTTTGCACTTTTAAATTTTTCTATTCCACTAAAAGAAAAAGATTCTTCCCTTAGATTAACATCTACGCCTAAATTATTTAGCATCTCAACAGTGCTCTTTACTCTGTCGCTTTCCTTTAATTTTAATCTTTTTATATTTATAACTTCTGTCTCTGTATTAGATGCAGCAGCAAGTACTGAAAGAATAGGAACTGCATCAGGCATATTTTTGGCATCTATAATAATTTTTTTCTTTGGATCTTTAACTCTTTTAAATTGAAATTCATCTTTTAAAATATTTTCATATCCCAAATCCCTGAAAATTTCAATTGCTTTTCTATCTCCTTGCTTAGAATTTTTATCTAAACCTTTGACCTTTACACCACTTGCCAAGAAAAATAAAGCATTGCTCCAATCTTTTTCTACAACATAATCTATCGCTTTAAATTTGCCCCTACAAATATATCCCCTTTTCTTTTCTATTACACAACTTCCAAATTTTCTCATTATATCAATTGTCATGTCGATATACGGTTTTGATTCCCTTTCTGTAGTAATTTTAATATTAAAATCTTCGCCATAAAATCCTGAAGCTATCATAAATCCCGAAACAAATTGTGAGCTAATATTTGCTGGAAGCGTAAAATTATAGTCTTTTAATTTTCCACTTACAAAAATCATATCACCCTTTTCATAAATATCTACGCCATGTTTTGGAAATTCGTGAAAATAAACTGAATTTGTTCGATTAATTAGACTTCCTCTTCTTATGATTTTTGCATCAAGACCAAGTGTTGCAACAATTGGAAGTAAAAATCTAAGAGTAGTTCCACTTTCATTTACATCAAAAGTCACTGGACTTTTGTAAATTTTGGAAGGATTTATATAAAACTTATTATCTTTTTTTATAACTTCAACTCCCAAAGATTTTATTACATTTATTGAAGCTTCAATATCCTTTGAAAGGTCGCTTATTTCAATTATTGGCTTTCCCTTTGCAATTGCGGCACAAAAAATAGCTCTATGTGCATAGGATTTTGATGTAATCCCTGAAATTTCTCCCGAAAGTTTTTTATTTTCAATAATTCTATTCATTTCCCTTACCTAATTCAACAATTTCTCTTAA
Source organism: Peptoniphilus faecalis (assembly GCF_012976305.1). Lineage (GTDB taxonomy): Bacteria > Bacillota > Clostridia > Tissierellales > Peptoniphilaceae > Peptoniphilus_A > Peptoniphilus_A faecalis. The sequence continues at coordinate 61,374 of NZ_JABDSR010000004.1, read as the reverse complement.
TTCATCAAAAGTAACTTTTTTATTTATTACTTCACCAATTTTTATTGGAAGAATTACATTTATAAGATTTTTATTTATCTTTTTATCGTGTTTTAAAATCTCTAAAATCTCATCTGTATCAAAATCATAACTTGTTGGAAGATTGTGATTTTTAAAGGCTAAAATTAATTCTTTTGAAAAATCGCTTTTTGCTATGCCCATTTTATAAGCAGCTCTTGCCATATAAATTGTTCCAATTCCAATGCTCTCTCCATGATTTAATTTATAGTTCGAAAGGGATTCAATTCCATGACCAATAGTATGACCAAGATTTAATTTTTGTCTTTTTCCCTTATCTCTCTCGTCCTCTTTCACAAAATCAAGTTTAATATTTAGCGATTCATAAATTATTTTTTTATAATCAAGTTTGTTACAGGACTTTAAGTAATAAAAAAGATTTTTATCTTTTAGTACAGAATATTTAAAAATTTCTGCAAGTCCATTGTTAATATTTCTATCGTCCAAAGTTTCTAAAAAGCTATAATCAATATAGACATATTTTGGAAAATAAAAAGATCCTATTTGATTTTTTAAATTCATAAAGTTAATGCCATTTTTACCACCAACTGAAGAATCAATCATGGAAAGAAGGGTCGTTGGCATAGCAATAAAATCAATTCCTCTTAAATATGTTGCTGCAACAAATCCAGAAATATCACCTACAACTCCGCCACCAAAGGCAATTATAATATCTCCTCTGTTAAAATTATTTTCCAGCAAAAATTTATTAATATTTATATAATTTTCCATGGATTTAGACTTTTCTCCAGCAGGAAATTTGAAAATATAAAAATTTAATCCATACATAATATTTTTTAATCTTTCACTGTAAAGATTGTAGACATTTTCATCAGTTATTACTAAATATTTTGAATCTCTATTTTTATTTAAAAAATTTTTTATTTTCTCTTCACATTTATAAACAATATCAATTGTATAATTATTTTCTTTAACTTGAATTTTCATAAAACACTCCTATGCCTTGCTCTCTCTATAATAAAACAAAGATGCCTATAAATAAAGAATCTTATTAGCTTTAAGCTAAAATATTTTTATTCTCACTTTATCTAAATATCATTGCATATTAACAAAAATATATTACAATTAAGACGAGGTGATTATATGAGCGATTATTCTAATTATTTATTTAGACAATTTTTAATTATTTTATTACCCTTTTTCCCTATCATACTTGGAAAGCTAGGTTTTTCTGATTTTAAAAAATCCTTTAAAAAAGAATATTATATTCTTACATACCTCTGCACTTTTATAGCTTTTATTGTTTTTGCTTTTTTCATTTGTTTATATAATCTTGGATTATATTAATCTTGGATTATAAATATAATGAAAATAAATTTTCTCTTTGTTTTATTTTATAGCTTATGTTAATTTTAATTAAAATTATTTATTTCTTAGGAGGACAGCCATGAATTTATTACTCAATTAGTGGAGACTCCTATAATAGTACATTTAGGAAGTGTTGGCATTGGCGAGAGTGGTAATTTGTATTTTTCCGTAACAGGAACATCTTCTTATTTTAAATATTTCTATGAAGAAAATTATGTACACTACGGTCGTCATAGTTAAAAATTAAAACATAAATTATTAATAAAGAGTGAGGACATGTCAAAATCCTCACTCTTATTTTTTCTTTATTAAGAGTATAATCGTCAAAAATAAAACTCCAATTAATACTATTGCTCCTCCTGGCTTTAGCCCAATGTAAAAGGAAGCTACAAGTCCAATTATTGTAAAAATAAAACCGAAGATAGATGAAAGTATAGTTGTCTTTAAATAGCCTAGCTTAAATTGCATTGCGCAGGCTACTGGCACTACCATGAGAGATGATATGATTAAAATCCCAACAGTTCTTGCTGAAACAGAAATTGTAACTGCAATTAAAATCATAAAAATCAAATTTATTCTATCTACATTTACTCCCGATAATCTTGCAGAAGACTCGTCAAAGGAAATATACATGAGATCTGTAAATAAATAGAAAAATAAAATAAATACAATTATTGAAACTATTAAAATTAAATAAAAATCAAACTTTGGAATTGCAATTATTGATCCAAAGAGATATTCTTCAAAGTTTGCACTAGTCTTTACAAATCCAGAAAAAAGTGAAGCAAGACCAATTCCTGTACTCATTAAAATTGCAGTGGAAATTTCTTGATAACCAGGAAATTTTTTTCTAACATATTCAAGAAAAATTGAACCAATTATACATAATAAAAGTGCACCAAGCACTGGCGAAGTTGAAGTAATAAGTCCAAGCATTACACCCGCAAGGGAAACGTGAGAAAGTGCATCTCCAATTACTGAAATCTTTTTGTTTACAACTACAACTCCCATGCACGGAATAATTATTGACAAAAATGCTCCGACAATTAGTGCCTTAACCATATATGAATACTGAAAGATTTCCATTATTTCACTTCCCTAATTTTTTCATCTTTTATCTCAAAAACTTTGTTTACATTTTCTTCAACTTCTTCAAGATTATGTGTAATCATTAGAATTGTAATGGCGTGTTTCCTATTTATATGACTCAAAAGATGGAATAATGAATTCTTGGACTCCCTATCCACTCCAGTCATTGGCTCGTCTAAAATTAAAAATTCTGGTGTAGCCACAAGTGTTTTTGCAATTAAAACTCTCTGTCTTTGTCCTCCAGATAATTCTGTGTAAAGTCTGTCCTTGTATTTTTCCATGCCAACGAGATTTAATGCATTGAAAATTTTTTCTCTGTCGTATTCCTTTAATTTTTTAAACCCCTTGTTCTTTGGATAAAGTGCAAGAGATAAAAGTTCTATTACAGTTATTGGAAATTCCAAACTTGATGGTATGGAAAGTTGTGGAACATATCCAATGTCCTTTAATCCCTTTTTTGTATAAAAAGAAATGGTGCCGGTAAGTGGTTTAAGTTGATTTAATATCAGCTTAACTAATGTCGACTTTCCGGCACCGTTAGAACCTATAAGGGCGATGTAGTCGCCCCTATAAACATCAAAATTTATGTCATCTAAGACTAATTCATCACTGTATTTAAAACTTAGATTTTTGATTTCTAACAATTTTTCCTTCACTATTTTAAAGCACCCACTAAATTTTCTAAATTTTTATCCATGATGCTAAAATATTCTTCATTGTTTTTAATTTCTTCTTCGCTAAGACCTTCAATTGGAGAAAGAACTTTTACCTCGCATCCAGTTTCATCGGCAATAATTTTTGAAACTTTTGGATCAATTAATTCTTCTGTGAAAATAGTTTTAATTTTATTTTCTTTGATGTAATTAATTATTTCCGCCATTTTCTTTGCATCAGGTTCAGTTTCTGCGTTAACACCTTTTATGCCAATTTGAGTTAGACCATATTCTTTACATAAATAGCCATAAGCTTCGTGGCTTACTACAATTGTCTTATTTGGAAGTTTATTTAAAGATTCACTATATTTTGCATCAAGTTCATCTAACATTTTAGCATATTTTTCATAATTTGACTCATAATAATCTGCATTTTCTTTGTCAAGTTCAACAAAAGCATTTTTTATGTTTTCCATTTCTATTTTTGCATTCTTTGGTGAAATCCATACATGAGGATCCATTGGACCATGTTGATGATCTTCGTGATCATGTTCGTCTTCATGAACATGATTGTTGTTTTCTTTAGTTGCATCATGGTTTTTGTTATCTTCAACTTCTTCATGTTCATGTTCGTGTTCTTCTTCATCTTCATCATGATCTGACTTAATGAGTTCAACGCCTTTTGATGCTTCCACAACTTTTAAATCTTTATTTGATAAAGAATTGATAACTTTGTCAGTCCAAGATTCAAGACCTGCACCATTATAAATAAACATATCTGCGTTTTCAAGATTTTTAATTGCATTAGAATCTGGTTCCCATCCGTGAGGTTCTATTCCCTGTGGCATTATCATTTCTACGTCTAATTTGTCTCCAGCAATTTTCTTTGCAAAATCGTACATTGGATAAACTGAAGCATATACCTTTAACCCTTCCTTATTTGTATCTTCTTTTGTAGAGTTTTTCGTATCTGCACCTTTGGAACAGCCTGAAAGTAAAACTATTCCTGCTAATAAAAATAAAATTTTCTTGATATTTTTCATTTTTGCCTCCTAAATAATAATGATTTCCATTAGTTATTATAGCACTAAATTTTTATTATTAAAGTAATTTTTGAAATTAATTAAATTTTGATATAATAATATTAAAGATTGAAAGTGAGTGATTTTTTGAAAAATTTTGAAAATATATTAAAGGAAAATAATTTAAAAATAACTAAGGGAAGGTTAGCACTTTTAAATTTACTTTACAAATCCCATGTGCCAATGAATACTGAAGAAATTTATGAAGCGGTAGACAAAAATTCTTTGCCAAGCTTCACTTCCCTTTATCGAATGTTAAACGAACTCTCTGAAAAGAATATTTTAAAAAAGAATTTGTATCATAATGGACTTTACTATTTTGAATTTGCAAATATGGGACATAGACATTATATCGTCTGCGATAAGTGTGGAAAAATTTCTGCAATCGAAAATTGTCCAATTTCGGAATTTGAAAATATTGCAGAAAAAGAAACGGGCTACACTGTTACAAATCACATAGTAGAACTTCGCGGCATCTGCCCTGATTGCCAAAAAGATAAATAGTTTTTAAATGAATTTATTGTATTTTTATATTTTACGATATCCCACAATATGGAATATCGTTCGTATTATAAAATTTTTCTTTACTTTTACTGAGCTTGAGTTATAATATACTTAGTAAGATAATAATGATTATTTTACATCCTTTACTTATATTTTGACAAAAATAAAAGAGATTCCTGTACACCCCGCAGGAATCTCTTTTATTTTTTAATTTTAAATTATTGTTGTAACAAATCCACCGATTATGATTAATGGAACTCCAAAAAAACAAATTTGTGGTATACAAGTGTCCTTTATATGTTCATGTTGACCGTCAACTGAAAGTCCAGATGTAGGTCCAAGTGTTGTGTCAGATGCTGGTGAACCTGCATCTCCACAAACTGCTGCAATAGTTACAAGTAAAATTGTTGCTGGAATTGAATATCCTAGACTCATTGCAATTGGCACATAAATTGCTGAAATAATAGGAACTGTACCAAATGAAGTACCAATTCCAAGAGTAATCATAAGTCCTAGAAGGATCATTACATAAGATGATATAATTTTTGATTCTCCTAAGGAAGATGTTGCTACTTGAACTAAATCATCAACTGCTCCACATTGCTTAACTACTTCAGCATATCCCGCCGCAAGTAACATTACAAAAGCGATAAATCCCATCATATTAATGCCACCGTCAAGCATTTTTTGCATATCTGACCACTTTACTACACCAGTTACAATTACAAATATTAGCCCAACTAAAGCTCCCAGGGGAAGCGATTTTGTAAATATTTGAACAACAACAGTTATTACTCCCGATAAAAGAACAATTATATGTTTCTTTTCTAGCTTTTCGGGAACTTCAACTATTTTCCCTTCAACGCTTTTAGTCTCGTATTCCCTATCCTTCATAAAGAATATTAAGCCTGCACATAGACCTAAAAACATAATTAATGCAACTATCCAATTTGTTCCAGTTACATCCTTATCTGTTATTGTAAGTCCTGATCTTGCAAAGGAATCAATTATTAAACCGTGGAATATTGCGCCATAACCTATTGGAATTGCAATATAAGGTGCCTTTAGCCCAAACCCAAAAGAAACAGAAAGCATTTTTCTATTCATCTTAATCTTGTTAGTAAGAGCTAGAAGTGGTGGTATCAAAATTGGAATAAAGGCAATGTGAATTGGTATTATTGTTTCTGCGGCAATTGCAATTACTATAATGATAGCACATAATAAAATTTTATTGCCCTTAACTAGTGAACCAATTTTTTTTGCCATTATAGCTGCTGCACCAGTCTCTTCCATACAATAGGCGAGTGAACCAAGAAGAATATAGCTAAGTGCTGTCTCTGCGTTTCCTCCCATTCCTCCTATTAAAATTTGCATCGTCTCAGAAATTCCAAGTCCTGAGATAAGCCCTGCAGATATGCCTGAAATCATCAATGCAAAAAATACAGGAACTTTAGCTAAACATAGAGCTGCCAAAATTATTACTGACAGCACAACTGCATTTGTAAAAATCATATTTCTCCCCTTTTCTTTTTCTTCTTTTTCTTTTTACCCTTATTGTGAATTTTAATCTTCCATATATTATTACAATTTCAAAAAACATATGATAAACTATCCACTAGCATAGCTAATAGTTTATTCACGCTAAAGTACACAAAAAAATATCAGCTCACAACCTATCAAGAGGAGCTGATACGCCAAACTTTTCAAAGGATATTTTCCCTAAGTTTGTCTTTACTCTGATATCTTTCATACTTGCAAGATATCTTAAAATTTTAAATGTTTTTTAATATTTCGTCAAATATTTTTGTAAATTCTTTCATATCACCTAAAGTTGTATCACCCATATGTCCAACTCTAAAAGTTTTATCTGCCATTGAACCATATCCATTAGAAATTACAATACCTCTTTTCGAAAACTCATCACTTAATTTTTCAAAATTTAAGTTTTTTGTATTTTTAACACAAGTTATTGTTGGTGACAAATATTTCTTATTTCCAAAAACCTCAAAATTTTTGTTTGCCCAATCTTTAAAATAATTTGACATCGTTAAATGTCTTTTAAATCTATTTTCAAGACCCTCTTCATTGACAATATAATTAAGCTGATATTCTGCTGCAACCATATTTGAGATAGCTGGCGTTGAAGGATATTGGAAGTTATGCTCCCTTGAATAATTATATAAAAGCAATAAATCCAAATAGTGGCCTCTATTTTCTATTGTCCTTGCTTTTTCTACGGCCTTTGTTGAAAAAGATGCAAAACTTAGTCCTGGCACAAGACCTAAACATTTTTGTGAAGATGTAATAGAAATATCTATCCCATATTTATCTTGATCAATTGGAGTCCCACCAGCAGAACTAACAGTATCAATTGCCCAAATAATTTCACTGTATTTTTCTATAATGGGCTTTAGTTCTTTAAGATTATTCAAAATACCAGAGGATGTTTCATTATGTGTAATTCCAACAAAATCATAATCTTTTTTCTTTAAGACTTCTTCTAATTTATTTGGATCAGTAGCTTCTCCTGGTTCGGTCCTTAAAATATCTGTTTCAATTCCATTTTCGATGCCTAGTTTTTGCCAAAGCTCTCCAAAGGAACCTAGTGCACAAATCAATGCCCTCTTCCTTGTGCAAGATCTAATTGCACCTTCCATAAGTCCAGTTCCTGATGATGTTGAAACTAAAATATCTTCCTTAGTCCCAAAAATTTTTTGCATATTTATTATAATCGATTTTTGAATTTCTGATGCTTCCTTAGTTCTATGTCCTATTACAGGTTTTTCAAATTGTTTTAAAACTTCGCTGCGAACAGACACAGGACCCGGCAAAAATAATTTCATCTTTATTCCCCCTAATATTTAAAGATAATTATTCATTTTCTGCGATAAACCTATCAAAGGGTTTAACTTTCTTAAATAAAATATTGCCCTTATCATCTACAGACACTCCAAAATAATTTGAAGCGAAAATTTCTTTTAATTTATCAATTTCACTAGCATTAATTATAACTTCTTCACCAGTAAAATCAAAATCAATATCTTCTGACTTTAATAAAATAAATCTATCATAACCCTCTTCACATAATTCATCGGGATATTTCTTTTTTAGTGCTACAAGCATATATCCTGAATCCAAAGTATTTTTGTATGAATGATAGTTTTTTGGTGAAACCGTAGACATTTTATGAGTGAAGTTAGAGTCTTTATATTTCTCTTCTAATTTTTCCCTTGTAATATTTTGAAGATTTTTCCCCCTATACTCCTTTAAAACAGCAACTGTATCATTTATAATAACTTTTTTTGGATCTAAATAAAAGTCCACATCATAGGCCAAGTTTTCCTCATCATTAGGAACTTTAATACTTCTGTAAGCAACAAGTTTATCCCCATCATAAACTCCAATAAAAGCTCCTCCATTATCTATTATATGTTCCAAGTCGCTCTTTGAGTCGTGTGAGAAAATTTCTTTATTTTCTATTCCCTCGTAAACTTCTGAAGTAAGTTCATAAATTTTATCAATATGTTTTTTTCCTAAAAATTTAAATGTTAATTTTTCCATAGGACTCCTTTCATAGTACCCTATAACAATATTTTATCTAAAAATAAATTTTACTTAAACGTTTGTTGCATTTTTTTAATACATTGGTTTTAATGCATTAGTATAAATGATGTGTTTTAATAATTTTACAACAAAAGCAATAAATATTCCAGATTCTTTTAAAAAGTATCGACAATAAAATATTGCAAAATTATAATTATAACTAGAATGAAAATTCTTTAACCTTTGGTTTAACAAATTAAATTGTGATTTCTTTATTGAAGGAAATTTATATAAATGTTATTATTTAATTATGTAGAGTGTAATGCATTTATATATTTTATTTAAAGGAGTAAATTATGGAATTTATAAGAGAAAATGGCGTTTTAACAATTAACCTTGATTCTATTTTAACTCTTGCCCTGGCTGTGATATTACTACTTGTGGGTTATGGAATTAAAAATAGATCTTCATTTTTAAGAAAATATTGTATACCTGCACCCGTTGTCGGTGGCTTCTTGTTTATGTTTATCACATTTATAGGTTATAAAACAAATACTTTTAACTTTGGTTATGAAAATGTATTTCAATCAACATTTATGTTGGCATTCTTTACAACAGTAGGTCTTGGAGCAAACTTAAAGATATTAAAGTCAGGTGGCAAACTATTAATTATTTACTGGCTAATCTGTGGTCTTTTATCACTTTTTCAAAATATAATTGGCATCGGTGTTTCAAAAACTATTGGCCTTCAGCCAGCTTACGGTATGCTTGCATCATCTATATCAATGATTGGTGGACACGGAGCTGCAATGAGTTATGGTTCTACCTTTGCTAAACTGGGATATGAACAAGCTCCAGTAGTTGGCGCTGCTGCTGCAACTTTTGGACTTATCTTTGGAGTAGTAATAGGTGGACCCCTTGGAAGAAGATTGATTTTCAAAAACGACTTAAAACCTGTTGAGGATAATTTTGACTCTTCAAAACTAGACAGTCTTTTTAAAGAAGAAAAAATTGAACTAACAAACTTAGACATAGTTAAGAATGTTGCTGCAATTATTATTTCAATGGCAATTGGTACATTAGTTTCTAAATTTATCGGCACTTTAATTAATATGGATTTTCCCGATTATGTCGGTGCAATGTTTATAGCAGTAATACTTAGAAATGTAAATGAAAAAGCACATCTGTACAAATTCAGCGGAAATTTAGTAGATGGTATTGGAGATGTAATGTTAAACCTATACCTTGCACTTGCACTTATGACATTAAAACTTTGGGAACTTCAAGATTTAATGGGCGGAGTTCTTGTAGTTCTAATTTGTCAAGTAATCTTTATGATAATTTACGCTTACTTCTTCGTATTTAGAGCCCTTGGAAAGAACTATGATGCAGCAGTTATGTGTGCAGGACTTTGTGGTCACGGACTTGGTGCTACTCCATCTGCCATAGTCAATATGACTGCAATTAACGAAGAGTATGGCATGAGTAGAAAAGCCATGATGATAGTTCCTATAGTTGGAGCTTTCTTAGTAGACATTATATATCAACCAATAGTACTAACTTTTATTAAAACTTTTGTAAAATAATTTAATATTTATCTACAACCACCTTTAAAAGGGTGGTTTTTTATGGCAAAATATATAACATTAACATAAATCAAACTCAATTTTATGGCAAACTAAAATATCTAAAAAACCAGAGCTAGTATAAACTAACCCTGGTTTAAACACAACTTTATGTGCCACTTTAATCTTAACATCCATCTAAAATACTTTTCATCTCAATAGTTTTTACTTCATCAAATTTTTCAAAAGCTTTTCTGGAACTTTCTTCATCGTTGAAACACTTCCAATATCCTGTGCATTTGCATATTTTTTTGTGGCGATCCTTAAAATCAATTACATCCTTTAGAGGATATCCTAGAAATACACCAATTTCATCAGGGCAAGTGCCATTAAATCGACTCTTTAATAAACTAAGATAATCTTCAAGTTTAAAACAATTTTCATAACCCATTGTATTTAGAAAATCTAAAATCTTCGGCGTGGATAATTTTTTTATAAGTAAATCTTTTTTAAAAAAATAAACTAAAATAAAATCCTTTCCCTCATTGAGCTCATAAAAATCTAGTCCTAAAGCTTCCTTTATGAGAAGTTTATTTTTTACCCATAAATCTTTCAACGGTCTATTTCCATTTTTTAAGTTCATCATTGTGCCTAATTTTAAATCTTTTAAAGTTGGAGCCACAGTGGATTTTATTAAAGCTAAGATATATTCAAAATCTTTAAAATTTTTTATATGATTAAAAAATTCAATGAAAATAGATTTTTCCATGATATCTTATGACCTTGCAAGATCCTTTCCAAGAGCTTCGCACTCTTCTAATGCATCTTCATCTGGGTCATCATAAGCAGCAAATCCATCTGCAATTAATTTTGCTCCAGTATTTTCAACTTCTTCTTGCCAAAGTTTCATCCATTCGCCGTCAGCCCATTCGTAAGAACCAAATAGAACAACATTTTTCCCTGAAAGAAGTGGATTTACTTTATCCATAAAAGGTCTCATTTCAGTTTCCTCAAGTTCTTCTGCACCCATTGCTGGACAGCCAAAGGCAATTCTATCAACATTTTTTACATCATCCTCAGTTGCAGATCCAACTTGGATTAATTTTACTTCAGCGCCTTCGCCTTCTGCCCCTTTAACAATGGCATTTGCCATTTTCTCTGTGTTGCCAGTTCCTGACCAGTATATTACATTTACTTTACTCATTTTATTTCCTCCAATTCTGAAATTTATTATCATCTAACTTTTATTTTAATAAATTTAAAGAGGAATTTTTATATAATATTATAGGAATTTGTTAAATAAAAATCTTCCCATATCATTTTGCAATAATTTGGACTTTTTCAATAATTTTAGGTTTAACAAAAATTATATTAAAAATTATTAACTTATCATTTAATAACTTCTAAATGAAAAAACCAAGGAAGCTCCTTGGTTTAATCTTTAAATTAATATTAAATTTCCTTAGCCTTACTACTTTTTCCCTTGCCAGGAACTTTGTCAAATATTCCAGTAACCATTAGTGCAATTGCACCGTCTGATGTTACATTACATGCTGTTCCAAAGCTATCTTGCAGTGCAAAAATTGAAAGCATAAGGGCAGTTCCTGTGTCATTAAAACCAAGAACTGATGTTATAAGTCCTAGAGATGCAACGACAGTACCGCCAGGCACTCCTGGTGCAGCTATGGCAAAAATTCCAAGTAAAACTATGAATACTATCATATTTGATGTTTCAGGAAGCTTTCCAGTTAAAATCTGTGAAACTGTCATTACAAAGAAAACTTCAGTTAATACAGAGCCACACAAGTGAGTGTTAGAGCAAAGTGGAATTGCAAAGTCTCTAATCTTTGGATCTAGTGTCTTAGATTTCCTAGCACATTCAAGTGCAACAGGAAGTGTTGCTGCTGAAGACATAGTACCAACTGCTGTTAAATACGCTGGTAAATAGTGTTTAAATACTTCCTTAGGGTTTGTTTTTGAAATAGCTCCTGCAATTGAATACATTACTGTCATCCAAATAAAATGCCCTACAATTACAATAAGAATAATTTTTAAGAAAACTGGAAGTTCAGAAATAATTGCACCTTCATATGACAATGCTGCAAAAGTTGTAGCAATGTAAACTGGAAGAATTTTTATAACAAAATTATTTACAATAGATAAGATTATTTTGTTTAATTCTAAAAGTAAATTTTCCCAATGTTCTGACTTTGTAACTATTACTGCAATTCCAAATAAAATTGATGTAACGAGAGCAGTCATTACAGGCATAATTGGAGCTATTGATAATTTAAAAATTGATTCTGGAATAACATTTCCTGCTCCAACATTTGATGCGATGTTAAGTTTAGGTATTATTGCTCTACCTGCCAAAAATGACATTGTAGCTGCTCCAACAGATGATATGTAGCATATAATAAGTGTTACACTTAGTATCTTGCCTGCACTTTCCTTTAAAGAAACAATGGCAGGAGTTATAAATCCCAAAATTATAAGTGGAACAATATAACTTATTAAATCTCCAACTATTCTCTTAATAGTATCAATTACAACGATAGCAGATTCACTAGAGATTCTTCCTACAAAAATTCCAATGATAATTCCTAATATTAGTTTAAAAACTAAGGAATTAAAAAAACTATTTTTTTTCATTTCTCCTCCTTGCAAAATTATAAAATTTGAAGTATCGCTTCTACTATAATTTTACCATTATATTAAAAATTTTGTATTATAATTTTTAATTTGCATATGCAGATCATTTTTAATTTATTTCTCTTTAATCTTTAAATCTTATTATTTATTATTTAAAGGCTCTATACATCTGTTGAAAAGTAAAATCTCTAACAGACATATAGAGCCTAAATAAATATTAATTTGAATTTAAAAGCATAATCTTTAAAAGCCAATACTTACCCATCTTAAATATAATTTTAAAATGTCAATCTTCACTATTTTCTATAGATTTATTACGATCTTCGGATTCTCTTTGCATTTCAACTTGCTCTTCTTTACTGTCATATTCTTTTAAAATGTCCATAAATTCTTCGCCAGTAATCGTTTCTTGTCTCAAAAGATATTCGGCAATTGCGTGAAGTGCTTTAATATTTTCCTTTAAAATTTTACGAGCTTTATCATGGGCATCGCCAATAATTTTTTGAACTGCTTCATCAATTTCATACTGAGTTTGTGGTGAGCATTGAAGAGAAGTGTCTCCACCAAGATAGGCATTTGTCATAGACTCAAGTGCAACAAAACCAAATTCATCTGTCATGCCAAACCTAGTTACCATTGCCTTGGCAATTTTTGTAGCCTTTTCAATGTCATTTGAAGCACCACTTGTTCTAATCCCAAATATTAATTCTTCAGCGGACCTTCCTCCAGTTAAAGTTACAATACTATTAATTGCATCTTCCTTTGACATAAGAAACTTTTCTTCTTCGTCAACTTGCATAGTATAGCCCAATGCACCTGAAGTCCTTGGAATAATTGTAATTTTATGAACTGGTGCCGAATCCTTTTGTTTTGCAGCTACAAGGGCATGACCTACTTCGTGATAAGCTATAATTCTCTTTTCCTTCGGAGAAATAACTGCATTTTTCTTCTCATATCCTGCAAGGACAACTTCAACAGATTCTTCCAAATCCCTTTCGCTCATTTTATCTCTACCCTCACGAACTGCACGAAGAGCACCTTCATTTACCATGTTGGCAAGATCAGCTCCACTTGCTCCTGCAGTTGCACGAGCAATTTTGTCATAATCTATGCCCTCTTCTTTTTTTATGTCCTTTGCATGAACTTTTAAAATTGCAGTTCTTCCACTTAAATCTGGAAGTTCAACAGGGATTCTCCTATCAAACCTACCTGGTCTTAATAGAGCTGGATCAAGAGAATCGGGTCTATTGGTTGCAGCAAGAATTACAACTCCTGCTTTCGCATCAAATCCATCCATTTCAGAAAGAAGTTGGTTAAGAGTTTGTTCTCTTTCATCATTTCCCGAAAATCCCGCTCCATCTCTCTTTTTTCCAATTGTATCAATTTCATCAATAAAAATTATACAAGGAGCCTTTTCCACAGCTTGTTTAAATAAATCTCTAACCTTTGCTGCACCAAGCCCTACAAACATTTCAACAAAAGCTGAACCGGATATTGAAAAGAAAGGTACTTCCGCTTCGCTTGCCACGGCTTTTGCAAGAAGAGTTTTACCAGTCCCTGGAGGTCCTACTAAAAGTGCACCCTTGGGTAATTTTGCACCGATTTTTGTATACTTTTTTGGATTGTGTAAAAAATCTACAAGTTCTGATAAAGCTTCCTTTGCTTCATCTTGACCTGCCACATTTTCAAATTTTATTCCATCAGTTGATTCCACATAAATTTTTGCCCCACTCTTTCCAAAATTCATTGGACCAACATCACCCATTTTTTTAAAGATGAATTTTGAAAGAAATAGCCAAAAAGCAATAAAGATTGCAAAGGTAGCCACCGTTGAAATTATAAAGGACAATACTGGATTCATCTCCGCTTTATAAACTTGTGCAGATTTTACATCTTTATTCACTAGTCTATCAACTAAATTTGGATCGTACATCCTATTAGTTTGATACCTTGTTTTTTCCCCGTCCTTTTCTACTTCAAAGGCAATAGTTTTATCTCTTATCTCTGCCTTCTTAACTTCACCCTTATTGACCATATTTACAAAGGATACATAATCAGTTTCCTTTATATCAGATTCTTTATTTAATTTTGGAACTAGAAATATTGCAACTACATAAAAAATTGCTATCGCTAAAATTACATAGAGGATTGTTGGAATGTACTTATTAAAATTATTTTTGTTATTAGACAAATTCTTCCCCTTCCTAAAATATTAAAAGAAAAATTTTGGGACTTAGTCCCAAAATTAATCTAGTCTTCTTCTATTTTCCATTGCCGTTTGAATTGTTATCTCGTCATAAAACTCAAGGTCTCCTCCAACTGGCAATCCATATCCTATTCTTGAAATTATTATGTCAAAGTCTTTTAGAGCATTTTTTATATAAGTTGCGGTTGCATCGCCATCAACTGTTGGATTAGTCGCAACTATTATCTCTTTAATATTTCCCTTTTCAACTCTATTAATTAGTTCTTTAACCTTGACATCTTCTGGAGTCTTGCCCTTTAATGGAGATATTACCCCATGAAGGACATGATACTTTCCTCGAAAACTAAGAGATCTTTCCATTGCCTCCACATCCTTTGGTCCTTCAACTACACAAATAATTGAATCATCCCTTGTCTTGTCAGAACAAATTTCACAAGGATCACTATCTGCATAATTCATACAAATAGAACACTCAACTGTGTTTTTTTTCGCAGAAATAATAGCTTCTGAAAGATTTTTCACTTCATTTTCATCAAGTCCAATGATGTAATAGGCAAGCCTTTGAGCCGTTTTTGAACCAATCCCAGGAAGTCTATTTAACTTTTTTATCAAGTCTTCAATAGGACCAATTTCTTTATTCATCTTATAGCCCCGGAATATTTAATCCGCCAGTAAATTTACCCATTTGAGAATTTATTTTACTTTCAGCACTTCTCATAGCTTCGTTTACTGCCGCTACAATTAAATCTTCAAGCATTTCAACATCCTCTGGGTCAACAGCATCTTTGTCAAGCTTAATAGAAATAAGTTCTTTATTTCCATTAACAGTTGCACAAACTGCACCGCCCCCTGAAGTCGCAGAAACTTCTTCATTTGCTAAATTTTCTTGCATTTCTTCCATTTGCTTTTGAAGCTTCTCAATTTGCTTCATCATATTATTTCTTCCGCCTCCACCAGGGAAACCACTGAATCCACCTCTAGCCATATTTCCTCCTAAATTTCTTCTATATTATCTTTTCCAAATATTTCTTCTAATTTATCTACTCCACTTTTTTGCAACTTCATCCGAACATCTATATTTATACCATATATGTTCTTTAAAAGATCTGACAAAATGTTTTTCCTTTCAGAATCAGAACAATAAGTATAATAGAACTCATGTCCTTCTTTAAATACAATTTCTAAAATATCATCGTGAAACTTCATTGGTTTTCCAAAGGCAAGATTTCTACCAAACCCGTGATATTTTCTAGAAATTAATTCTTGACATATTTTTTGCCAATCACTATTTATTTTTTCAAGAGTTAGAGTAATCCCCTCTTTCTGAACTTTGCCTTTATCTTTTATTATATCAGATTGATTTGATTTTTCAATTGAAGCATTTTCTATGGGCTTAGTTATATTTATATCACTTTCAATATTATTGACAATGCTTTTATTTATTTGGTTTTCCACATTTTTTATATTAAGTGAATTTTTATGGACAATATCCTTTGAAAGATCTTCAAAAGAATTTGATGCAAAATTTACATCGCCAAAAGAATTAACTTTATCTTCTAAAGCCTTAACTCGAAGAACTAAATCATCCTTAATAACTCTATTGCAAATTTTTATTGCATTCATCTCAAATACTACACGTTTATTGTCTGCATATTTTATTTCCATTGATAAATTTTTTAAAATATCAATAATTATTAAAAGTTCCTCGATATCAACTCTTGCAGCAAGTTCTCTAAATTCATTTAAATAAGTCGTATAGACAATTTTATTGGGATCTCTTAAAGTTTTTACTAACAAAAGATCTCTAAAGTGACTTAAAATTTGTGAAGCAAGAGTGTTAAATTCAACTCCCTCTTTATATATTTCATCAATTGCTAAAAGTGACTCACTTATATTTTTTTCTACTAGCGCCTTTGATAGTGTAAATAATAATTCTGAAGATGATATGCCAAGAACTTCCATTGCATCTTTGAGTGTTATGTGTTCCTTATTTTTTGTAAGAAGTTGATCTAAAACTGAAAGTGCATCTCTCATTGCACCATCAGCTGATTTTGCAATAAGTGTAAAAACTTCATCATCACAGTGTTTTTTTTCGAGAGAAGTAATTTTTTTTAAATTTTTTGCAATTTCCTCTATGGATATTCTTTTAAAATTAAATTTTTGAGATCTAGATAAAATCGTTGCAGGAATTTTGTGGATTTCTGTAGTTGCAAGTATAAAAATCAAGTGCTTTGGTGGTTCTTCCAAAATTTTTAAAAGTGCATTGAAGGCACCCTTGGATAGCATATGAACCTCGTCTATTATGTAAACTTTATACTTAAGAGATTGAGGCGGATAAATTACTTTTTCCTTTAATTCCCGTATATCGTCCACTCCATTATTACTTGCTGCATCCATTTCAACTACATCTAAAACTGATTCCTTTAAAATTTGCTTGCAATTTTCGCATTCATTGCATGGATTTCCATCAACTGGATGAAGACAATTTACTGCACGAGATAAAATTTTTGCAGCAGAAGTCTTCCCAGTTCCCCTTGTACCTTGAAATATATATGCGTGACTAATCTCTCCTGTTTTTACCTGATTCTTTAGTGAAGCTTTCACTGCCTCTTGTCCACATATTTCATCGAAAGTCTGTGGTCTATATTTTCTATATAATGCTTTATACATTTTCTCACCTAAAATAATTATACATGAAAAAATATTTTATTAAATTATTTTTAAAGTTTTTATAAATTCTTTTTGCTTTCATTTCCAAAAGTTTTAACATCATCTTCACACAATTATCACATAGCAAATATATTATATAAATAAATTAAGAAACAAGAAGTTTCAAATAGGAGGATTATTAAAATGAAAAATTTAAAGAAAATAGCAAGCGTTGGAATGATTTCTGTACTAATGTTAGGTATGGTAGCATGCCAAGGTTCTAACAACAAAAAAGAAGAAGCTGCTAATGCTAAAAACCAAGCAGTAGAAGAACAAGCTGAAGCTAACAAAGCTAAAGTTGAAGCTAATGCTAAAGAAGCTGAAGCTAATGTAAAAGCTGACGAAGAAAAAGCTAAAGAAGAAGTAAACGCTAAAGCTAATGAAGCTAAAACAGAAGAAGCAACTAATAATGCTGCTCAAACAGAAGAAAAAGCAAAATAATTTAGCTTAACTTTAAAGGAAGCCCTTAGAGGCTTCTTTTTTTACATAAATTTATTGCTTTAAAATTTTTGTTTTAAGTATATAACTTTTCAAACCTTTTATTTACTACATAAAAGATTTGTTCGTCATAAAAAATATGTTATAATATTTTAATAGAATTAATGAAAGAAGGTGCTACATTGTTTTGCCCAAAATGTGGGAATTCTGTCTCTAAAGATGACAACTTTTGTGCTTACTGTGGTTACAATTTAAAGGATGTTAAAATAAATATTACATCAAACTCGTCAATAAAAAAAGAAAATACTACTAAAGTTAAAAAAATGAGTGAACATACTAGAGTATTTAATCCAAAGTCCCTTGATGGAATTGACACTACTGACGAGCTAAAGAATATTATTGCTGAAGTTGATAGAAAAATTTCCAAAAATATTGAAGAATACCAAAAAAGCAATGTCCAAGCAAAATCATCTTCAAAGGAAAGGAAACCTAAAGAATCTCCTTCGAAGAATATTGATATAAAAAAAGAATCCAAACTTTCTGAAAATAGATATGATTCCATTGATACAAAAAAAGCTGACAAAGAATTTTTAGACGCAAATAGAGGATCAGAATCCAACTCAGGAATGAGTCAAAAAGAATTAATAAGAAGAGTTCAAGAAGAACTTAAAAAGTCAAATTTTAGCGAAAGTTCAAAGAAAGTTTCTAATTTAAAAAAGGACATATATACAGAAGAAACTCCTTCCCATAATTTTATTAATAGCTCTGAAAAATTTGATGATAAAAAGAATTCACAAAAGGAAAACCCTAAAAAATTTTCTTTAAAGGAAAAATGGAAAAACTTTATAAATGAAGATAATGACGAATTTTCTATTTTTTCAAGTATTAAAGACGATAGCAAGAAAAAAGAAGATGTAAGAAATTTAGAAATAAGTAAATCTATTGGCGACTCAGAAAAATCTTTTGAAAATACTCTCTCTACTCCAAAAATTGATATCGAAGATGCCATAAAAAAATCTGAAGAAGTAAAGAGGAAAAAAAATGAAAATAAGGATTTAGCTGAAAAAAATTACAATGCCAAAGATATCAATAGGGCGTCAAAAGATAATAAATCTGATACACCTAAAGATTTTAAATCAATGAATGATTCCGAACTTTCTGAAAAACTCAATAGAATAAAAATACCTAAACAAACAGAAAGCTCTAAAGTTTTAGATAAGCATAAAACTTATAAAAAATCTAAAAATTTAAAGGATTTATTTACTTTTAAAGATAATGGTGAAAAGCCTATAAAAGAAATAGAATCTGTGGATTCAAAAGTTGAAAAAGTTATTGAAAATAATCTATCTAATAAAGTAAATAGTATGGAATCTAAAATTTCTAAATCATCTTTAGATGCCATTGACAAAGCAATGGAATTTTTAAGTAAGATTACCGACAAAGTTTCCAATTACATAGGCGACTTTGGCTCAAAGGAAAGTAAAATTTTAATAGGAATTGGTGCAATATTAAACGCAATTGCACTTTTAATTGGCAGTGGATCCTTTAAAATTATTTTAATAGTATTTTTAATACTTAAACTTGTATTTGATTATTTTGAATTTTACATTCCTCTTAATATTGCAACTGATAGAGATGAGATTGACACAAGTTATCCAGAAGTCAAAAAGTTCGCTCTTATTAACTGGATAATATGTAAAGTATTTTTATTTGTTGGATTTATTATCACACCTTTTGGTGGATTTCTTAAATACAATATGTTGCAAGCACTTACTGCTATGCCCCTTGCTACATTGATATTAATTATATTATCAATTCTTATTGCAATAACTCTTTATAAGGAAGAACTTGTTGGGAGATCAAAAATTAATTTCATTGGCTGGTATGCCATTGCTTTTACACTCTTTGAACTCCTATTTAAGATGATATGGTTTATAATTAATTTTATTTTCGTAACACTCTTTTAAACTTAAGGAGAATGGTTAAATTATTTTTAACTACTCTCCTCTTTTATTTATTTTTTTAAGTTCAACATAATTTTTATTATATTTAATAATAACTTTTATAATCTGTTTCAAAATATTTTTTTAGATTATTAGGCTCATAAATTCCCTTGTCTGTTACAAAACCTGTAATTAGCTTTGGAGGTGTTATATCAAAAGAAGGATAGATTGCCTTTACTCCCTTTGCAGTGTGATTACCTAGCACAAGGGATGGGTCTCTCCTTTCAATTACTATGTCTTCCCTTTTCTTTTTTTCCCTATCGGGCATTCCCGTAACATAAAAGGGAACATTAAATTCACGAGCAACAATTGCAATTTGGTGCGTGCCAACTTTATTTGCAACATGACCGTCAAGTGTAATTGTATCTGTCGCAGATGTGAATACATCAATGCCAATATTTTCCATGGCGTAGGCAACCATGTTGTCCGTTATAACATATGTATCAAATCCCATTTCATTTATACATGTTGCAGTAAGCCTCGCTCCCTGATAATAAGGTCTAGTTTCCGTGCAGTAAAATTTTACATTTTTACCTTGCTCCTTTAAAGTTCTAGTCATGGTTCCAATAATCGTTTCTGCAAAACATTGAGTCAATACTTTCCCGCCATCAGGGATTACATCACATAAATATTTTGCAACTTCATTCATTGCATTATATCTTCTATTTAGTGAATTTAGAGATTCTCGAAAAACTGCATCTACAACATCTTCCCTATTTTTAATTGCTCTTCTCGCAGCTTTAATTGATCCCTCAGTTACTTTTTTAAGTCTACTTGATGTAGTTGGTCTTGCAGTGGAAATTGTATGGGCAGCCTCCTCTAAAAATTTTATTAACTCTTCACCCTTTAAATTTCTTCCCTCATAGGCTGCAAGCGCCATTCCCATACCTGCTGCCGTATAAGGCCCTGCTGATTGTGTTACCATGTCTTTTATGGCTCTTGCAACATCCTTATAACTATTACAAATTTCAAATCTAATATCCCTTGGATATACTCTTCTGTCTAAAATTCTCACTCTTCCCTTTTCATACCAAGCTACATTTTCATATCTAAGCATAAAGGGCATACCATAATCTTGTCTTTCCATTTATTATTTCAACTCCCCAATAATATCAATGATTAAATTTTTTAATTTTGGCGAAACTTCCCTAGCCACATCTTCAACCTCACTTCCATCCATATTTTCTACTCTATCAGATGAATAATTTGTTGCAACTGAAAAGGCAAGAACCTTTATTCCGCAGTGACCCGCCGTCAATGTCTCTGTGATAGTTGACATTCCAACTAAATCTCCTCCTAAATTTCTTATTGCACGAATTTCTGAAGGTGATTCAAAAAATGGACCTACTGTAAAGAAATAAACCCCTTCCTTTAGTTCAATTCCTAATTTTATTGCAGATTTTTTTGCTAGGTTGCGAAGACTTTTGTCGTACAATTTATCAATTGGGTAAAATCTATCGCCAAATTCAGATAAATTATTTCCTCTAGTTGGACTTACTCCCGCAAAATTTATGTGATCGGTTATTAGGCAAATATCTCCAGGATGAAAATTATAATTCACTGCACCAGCTGCATTTGTAAGAATTAATTCTTTTACACCAAGGAGTTTTAAAACATAGACTGTAGTCGCAAGCTCGTTAAAATCATAACCTTCGTAATAATGAAATCTTTTAGTCATGCAAATTACAAATTTGCCCTTTAACTTCCCAAAAATAAATTTTCCACTATCTTCACTTACAGTTGAAATCAAAAAATTTGGCACATCTTTATAATTAATTTCAATTTTATCTTCAATTTCATCTAAAAGTTTTTCAAGGCCTGTGCCTAAGATTATTGCAATCTCAGGTTTTATCTTTATTTTTTTCAAGATATAATTAGCACTCTTTTTATAATTATCAAAAATTTTTTCTTTTAACATAATTAATCTCCATTCCTTTATGATTTTAGTCTAACACAGCATAATAAATTGTCAATTAGAAGAAAAATATGATAAATTATATTTGAGGTGCAAAATGAATTATAGAAAACTTTTAGTAAAATATGGAAAAAAACTTTTAGATAAAAATTTAGTTGCAGGAACAAGTGGCAACTTGAGCCTTCGTGGCGAAGATGATGACATATTTTACATCACTCCAAGTGGCATGGATTATTTAGAAATATCAGAAGAGGATATAGTAAAGATAAACTTCGATGGCAAAACTATTGAAGGAAATAAAAAACCTTCATCAGAGTGGCAAATGCACTCAGAAATTTATAAAAATTATCCAAATTACAATGCTATTGTACACACTCACTCACCTATTGCAACGGCTTTTTCAGTTTGTAATAAAAAGATTCCCATGATTTTAATTGAAATGGAAGCTTTTTTAGGTGGGGAAATAGAAGTCGCTCCCTTTCAAGAAGCAGGATCTCTTGAACTTGCTAAGTCCATCCTCCCCTATTTAAAAAAATCAAATTCATGTCTAATGGCAAATCATGGCGTGGTCTGCTGTGGAATTGATTTAAATAGAGCTTTTTTATCTGCAGAGTATTTAGAGGACGCTGCAAAAATTTATTATTATTCTCTTAATATCGGCCATTCAAAAATTATTTCAAAATAAAATTTATAGACGTAAAAGACCGAGCAAAAATGCTCGGCCCTTCATTATAAAATTATTTAGATTTTTTTGTCAAAAATTCATTTATCTTTGGTGCAACTTCTTTTTGGCTTCTTCCAGATACAAATAGTCCAATGTGACCTGTTTCAACTTCAACGAGTTCAACATCATCTGAACCAACAACATCAGGTATTGGTCTAGTTGCATTTGGTGGAACTTGGTTGTCCTTTGTACCTAAAATTGCAAGCACTGGACATTTTACATTTTTAAGGTCTACTCTTTCTCCATCGAGATAAAATTCTCCCTTGATTAAACTATTTTTATGATACATTTCTTCTTGAAACTCTTGATAAGCTCGCCCAACTTGATCAGGTGAATCGAAGATCCAATGTTCCATGCGAAGGAAATTTGCAAGTTTGCTTGGATCATCTAGAGAATCAATTACACCGATGTATTTATCCACCATAAGATCAATTGGTTTTAGGAATACAAATCCTGCGTTCATAAATTCTCCTGGTACATTTCCAAAGGCTTTAACCATATTTTCTGGGTTTAAATATGGTCCCCATTTAAATAGAAGTCCATCATCTGTAGAGAAATCAATTGGCGTTACAAGAGATACTAATGAATTTACTTTTTCGCCATGAATTGCTGTATAAATAAAGGAAAAAGTGCCACCTTGACATATTCCTATAATATTGATTTTTTCGATATTGTGTCTTCTTCTAATGATATCAACACAATCATTGATGTAGCCATTGATGTAGTCGTCTAAACCTATATATTTATCGTCCATTGTAGGATATCCCCAATCAATGATGTAAATATCTTGTCCACCTTCTAATAAGTTTTTAATTAGAGATCTATCTTCTTGCAAATCCATCATGTATTGTTTGTTGACAAGAGCATAAACTATTAGTGTGGGAATTTTATTTTGCTCTTTAACCTTTGGCTCATAGTGATAAAGCTTCATCTTGTCTTGTGAAAAAATTAATTTTTTAGGAGTTGCATCAAATCCACTATAGTCTACATTCATGAGAGTGTCCACACCCTTTATAATCTTTTCGTAAGAATCGACCATATCGGACATTGACTTCACATAATCTATTCCAAATGCGTTTTTCAAATTAATAACCTCCTATTATTTATTTTCCTTTTTTTCTTCTTCGTATTCTTTATCTCTAATATGTCTTTTTAAATTTCTAACTTCTTTTTTAAGTTCATAAACAGTTTTATATAATGAATCCATATCTGAATTAGTTGGAATTGGAACCCATTTAAGTGATTCTTCAATAACTCTATCTAAGTCGATCTTCAATAGCATTAGAGAATCAACAAAGTTTCCTAAAAATTTAGAAAATTCGTCAGAGTAGAATAATGTATCGAATTCTTCAGAAGTTTTTGCCTTCCAATAATTATAAAATTCTTCATAAGTCTTAGGTGCTTTACCTTCTTTAATCATTTCAAAGCTTTCTTTTACAACATTCTCAGTTGATTCATTAATTAAATTTGAGATCATAATGCTAAGTTCTAAATAATTGCCTATAAAAGTAATCATTTTATCTATCGTTTTCATTTGCATTTCATAAGTGTTTCTATCAATTCCAAATTGTGGAGCATTTAACATTTTTCCAAAAGTTTCGCTATAATTTTTCTTCCACAACTTGAAAAATTCAAGAAAGGCCTTGGGATCATCAAAGACTCCCTTCATGACATAATCCATTAATTCAGATGAATTATCCATCCAAGGACCATAAATTGCAATAATCATATTCTTGTAACTTTCAGCAGCCCCCATGCATTGTTTTATTAAATTTTGTAAATCAACGGGTATATATGGGAAAATATAGTTATTAATATATTGAAGTGAGCCTTCCTTATATTGTTTCATTATTCTTTCAAGATTTTCCTTGGTAGGTTCAATATCTTTGTCGTAAATATTTTTGTAAAGTTCGTAAATACTGTAATAAAGCTTAGATGTTTCCTTTATTTTTTGTACAACTTCAGTAGGTGTACCACTATAATTAAAGAAATCTGCTGATCCAATATCACCAAAAATTTTAGTAAAACTTGAAAAATATTCATTATTAATGGGATTGAAGTTATTTCCGCCAAAAGATTTTACGTATTCTTGCCACATATTCATCATCTTTTTTTGTGAATTCATATAATCTTCAAAAAAATCGTATCCTTTATCCAAAGCAATTCCTCCTTTTTTTGTTAAAACTAGCAATTAACTTACACTATGTTCTTTTGATATATTATTATATACCCTTTTTTTAAATTATTAGTACGATAATAATATAAAATATTCTTATAGTCAAATAAATTTTTTTGTTGAGCCTTCAATTTTATTTTATTTACCCTTTTTAATATAATTAAAAACTCTGCCATAGACAGAGTTTTTAAATTAATATTTTAATTTTGCAAAAATCATTTTTCCTGCTGAAGTTTGAAGTGCACTTGTAACTATTATGTCTACACTTTCTCCAATAAGATTTTTCCCATTTTCAACAACTATCATTGTTCCATCGTCTAAATATCCTAGACCTTGATTTTGTTCCTTCCCTTCCTTAACAATTAAAATTTTCATTTCTTCTCCTGGGAGGTAAAGTGGTTTAACTGCATTTGCAAGTTCATTGATATTTAAAACTTCTAAATTTTGTACTTTTGCAACTTTATTTAAATTGTAATCATTTGTAACAATTTTACCACCTAAGTCAGTTGCAAGTTTTAAAAGTTTTGAATCTACTTCAGGAATTTCTTCGATTTTCCCCTTATATATTATTACTTCAACATTGTTTAATTCCTGAATTTCTGCAACAGTATCCAGTCCTCTTCTTCCTCGATTTCTCTTTAGTCCATCTGCGGAATCTGCAATATGTTGAAGTTCTTCTAATACAAAAACTGGAACTACAAGAGGTCCCTCAATAAAACCAATTTTTGCAATATCAAGTATCCTTCCATCAATTATAACAGAAGTATCTAACACTTTTGGGATGCCTTCTCGAGTTTTAATGCTTTCCTTTGGCTTTGATGTTTTCTTCGCAGCTAAAGAAATTAAATCCCTTACTCTTTCTGAAATAGTGTCCTTGTTTGACATTCCAATATTAAGCCCTAAATAACCAAGCATTCCGTAGAGTAAAATAGAAATTACCGACCCTACATAGGGAATAGGAATTTTATAAATAGGCTGTGAAATTAAAAATGCTATTATAAGCCCAAGAATAAGTCCAACAGCACCGAGTATTACCTCTGCAAAAGATTTTGTCTGAATTTGTCTTTCCCAAAAAGACAAAAGTTCTTCTAAAGTTTTGAAGGCCTTTGGTGAAAGTATAAAAAATATAAGTGCAAATAAAATTACAGTAACGACAAAAATTACTGTCATAATTTTTTGGCTTTCAATATCTCTTACAAATTTCATGTCTGATAAAATAGACACGATAAAAACACCCACTAGTGCTCCTATTAATGTGAATAGCACTTTAAAAATTTTGGACACGATCTTTCGGTTCTTGCTAATAAAAATCCCTCCTTAACCAAATATGGCGTCATCAATAAGTTTTGTGATTTCTTCCACCTTTTTATCAAAAACAAGAGCCATCTCTGAAATGATGATTTGCCTTGCTTCTGTCAATATTTTTCTTTCTCCTGTTGAAAGAGATTTTTGTCTGTCCAAATTTTCAAGACATTTTACTACATCGGCAATTTCTGTTAAATCACCTGACTTTATTTTATCTAAATTAAATCTATACCTTCTATTCCAATTCTTTGGCATAGATATTTCTTCTCTTGAAGAAAGTGTCTCTAAAACATTTTTCATAGTTTGTACATCAGAAATTTTTCTAACGCCAACCTCTTCAGCATTTTTTACAGGCACCATAACTTTTAAATTATTAATTGGTAATTTCATTATGTAATAATTGTGCACATTACCTAGAATTTCTCTCTCTTCTATTGCTACAATTTCACCTGCCCCATGCATAGGATATACAATTTTATCGCCGATATTAAACATATTTTACCCCCCATTATCCCTATTATTAGTATAACAGAGATTTTTAAAAAAGTAAAATTCTTAACTATATCATAGATTATTGTTTTATGCAAAGATTTTTTATTATTTTTTATTTTATTTGCATTAATATAAGTATAAGGCTTTATTGTGAAAATTAATAACTTTTTTTGTGAAATTTTTTTAATTTAAAACCCCCTAACTCATATAAGTTAGAGGGCGAAATTCTTTAAAAATTATCTCTTATTAGTTCTTCTCCAAATATTCATCTTTTCTGCTTCTTTGATTAGATCATCTCTAAATTCAGGTGCGGCAAGGTTTATTATTCCTTCTGCTCTTTGCCAAGTTGATTGACCCTTGCAGTTATACTTTCCATATTCAGTTACAATCCAGTGAGTGTTTGGTCTTGCAGCTGTAATTACTGAAAAAGGTTCAAAATTAGGAACGATTCTTGATTCTTCTTTCCCTGTCTTTTTATTCATAAATTTAGAAGATAAACAAATAAAAGATTTGCCACCCTTAGATAAATATGCTCCAAGCACAAAGTCAAGTTGTCCTCCTGCTCCAGAAATATGTTTTAATCCTGAGGATTCTGAACTTACTTGTCCGAATAAATCAATATTTACAGCATTATTGATTGATACAAAATTATCAAGTTGTGCAATTACTCTTGCATCATTTGTGTAAGAAGTTGGAGCTGCCATACAGGCTGAATTGCCATCGATGTAATCATACATTTCCTTTGAACCAGCTGCAAATCCATAGACTTGTCTAAATCTATCGATATTTTTCTTTGCGCCAGAAAGTTTACCTCTCTTTGCCATTTCTACAAATCCATCGACATACATTTCTGTATGAACTCCTAGATCTTTTAAGTCAGAATCAGCAATAAGTGATCCTACTGCGTTAGGCATCCCGCCGATTCCTAATTGAAGAGTCGCTCCATTAGGAATTTCTTCTACAATTAATTCTGCAACCTTTTTATCCACTTCACCAAAACTTCCCTTTGGAAGAGTAGCAATTTCAGGATTTTCGCCTTCAATAACATAATCAACATCCTTGATGTTAATTTCATGTTCAAAGCCGCCAAGTCCAGTTACCATTTTTTCGTTTACTTCTATAATTACCTTGTCAGCTACTTCAATAACTGCCATTAAATGAGAAGCACTTAAACCAAAGTTAAAGTTTCCATGTTTATCCATCGGAGGAGTTACTATTACTGCAATATCAACTTTACAATTTTCTCTGTACCATCTTGGCAATTCAGAATATCTTAGTGGATTATAAAATCCACCTGGTGTTTTGTTAATCCTATTTCTATCTGGTCCACCTGCGTGCCAAGAATTCCACACAACTTTTTCTCCTTTAGGATCCTTCTTAAAAACTTCTGGTTCCCAAAGAATTACACCACCTCTTAAATAAATTTCATTTAATTCATCAAGTCTTTCAGCGAGAGCCTTATCAAAGGCAACAGGAGTATTAGCACTCCATGCATAGTCAATCCACATATTATCTTTTACCATTGAAGCAGCATCTTTTGCTGAAATTAATTTTTCTTGATATTCTTTAGAATAATCCATATTTCCTCCTTAATTATAAATAATCCTTATAAATAGTATGAGACCTTAAAAATTTAATATAATCTAAAAATTCCTTCATTATAATTTTGCTTTTTTCCTCATTAGTCTCAATTATTATTTTATTTTTACCCCTTAGGTCAAAAATATATGCACCTTTTACATTAACTTTGTATAAATTTTCATAGATCGCTGAATAAAGTATTAATTGATTTTCATAAGAAGATTTAATATAGTCTAAATCCATGTCACTAGTCTTTAAATCAACAATATAATATTCTTCACCAATTTTTATAACTTGATCAATATAGCCCTTTACTAGAAATCCTTCTAAATCATAATAAAATAATAATTCTTTCTCAATTATATTTTCTTCTTCCATTGCCAAATAATTTAGAGAAAGTTCTCTTGCAATTTTTAATTTATCATCATCTATTTCTTCTTCATAATAATCAAAAATTTCTTTTAAAAATTCCTCTATATTATTTTTATTTGTATCTTTTCTTGAATGAATTTGTGCAAATAAATGCACAATACTTCCTAAGGTTTTTGGATCTAATGCTCTATTCTTTCCATAGCCCATTGTGTACTCGTCTACTCCTAAAAAATATTTCTTGTAAA
Source organism: Peptoniphilus faecalis (assembly GCF_012976305.1). Taxonomy (GTDB): domain Bacteria; phylum Bacillota; class Clostridia; order Tissierellales; family Peptoniphilaceae; genus Peptoniphilus_A; species Peptoniphilus_A faecalis. Next base: position 32,734 of record NZ_JABDSR010000004.1, on the reverse strand, counting down.
AATCCCTTGGACTTCTTTTATAATTTATAAAATCCGTAACAGTATAATACTCTCTAATTCTATTTTCAAAATTAATTTTTAAATCTAAGGGTAAATATTTTTTTGAAGGAGGATCTTCTTTTAAAACACTAGAAAGCTTGTATTCCCTGATTTTTAATTCTTTATCCAAAAAATCAAAATAGGAATTTGATTTATAATCTTTAAAATTTCCAAAGAGTAAAAGTTCCTTTTTTGCCCTAGTCATGGCTACATATAAAACTCTTTTTTCTTCTTCTTTATCAATTTCTCTCAATCTTTCGCTTACTTCTCTATACCTTGAATCAGAAAAATTAGATTTAATGGCAATACCAAGATCTTTGTCTAGGATTATTTTTTTATTTTGCCCTAATTTTCTTCCCTTATCCATGTGAGAAATTACCACTGCCTCAAATTCTAAACCCTTTGATTTGTGTATTGTCAAAAGATTTATTCCCTCTTCCAAATCTTTAAATTTAATAGTTAAAATATACTTTTCAAAAATTCTATAATCATTTGAGTTTTCTGAGGAAAAATCTTTTGCTATCTCTTTAAATTTATATAAATAATCCCAGTCTATTTCTCTTAAAGTTTCCAATTCATAAAAATAATTCATAATTTCTTCAATTATTTCATCAAAAAAAAGAACCTTAGATTTTTTCTTTATTGAAATTAAAAATTTTATAAAATTATTTAAATTTTTATTTTCAGTTTCAATTTGAATTAAATCTGAAAAATTATCAATTCCTAAATTTAAAATATTGACTAGATCTTTAAAATTAAATTTTAAAATAGGAGAATTAAAAAGAGATAATGTATTTAAAAATTCTTCAGGGCTATAAATTGTAGACAAAATATTTTTAATGACCTTTAAAACTTCTATTTCCTCTAAAGTTCTCTCACCCTTGTTAAAGGGTATGTCTTTAATAGTAAGTATTTTACTTATTTCATCAATCTGTGCATTGCTCCTAGATAAAATAGCAACTTCTTTCGCTTCAAATTTTTTTAATAAGTCGCTTATAACAATACTTATCTCATTATTGTCATCAGTATCATATAGGTAAACATCGCCGTCACTTTGAAAGTCATATTCCATTTCTTCATAATTATCAATTAACTTTTCAAAAGTAGAATTTATAAAATTTATAATATTTCCATCGCTTCTATAGTTTTTATTCATTATAAGTGAAAGCCCGCGTTTTTTTATATCATCTGAAAATCTAAAATAGCTATAAAGATCCGCACCTCTAAAGGCATAAATAGACTGCTTTGGATCTCCAACTATAAATAAATTTGAAGCAGAAAAGGTATTTATAATCTCATTTTGAATTCCATTTGTATCTTGATATTCATCAACTAATATATAAGAATACCTTTTTTGTAAAGCTTTTTTGCAGTTTTCCTTTTTTAAAATCTTGTGAGTGTAAGAGATGATGTCGTCATAATCAAGGGAATTTATTTCTCTTTTTTTATTAGAATAAATATCGTGAATCTCCCTTAAAATTTCAATGATAATTTCATAATACTCTTTATTCTTTATTTCAAGGTTTTTTCTTAATTCCTTTACTAAATCCAAAATATTTTTAATTTTGTCATTATATTTTTTTGCCGATCCAAGATTTTCTTCTATTGAGTTTAAAATGTCGAGATTATAATTTTCTAAATTTTTAATATCTTCAATGTTTTTATCGTAAAAATATTGAAACTTTTTGCCACTTACTTTTCTAAAGTCGTCTAGCAATAAAATTAATTCGCTAAAATTTTTATTTGAACTACAAAAACTTAAGCTCTTTTTTAAAACATCTGCAAAATCTAAATCATTATTATTAAAATCCAAGTAAAGGTCAAAGAAAACTTTTCTTTCCTCAAAGGGATTTGTATTAAAATCTATTAGATATTTTTTCAATTTTTCATCTGTATTGCTATTCAAAGCTAATTTTATAGAATCTTCTAATAATTCCAAGTTTTTAGCCTCTTCTAAGACTTTAAAATTTGGATTAATCCCAAGAATATAAGAGTAATTAGTTACGATTTCAAGAGCAAAGGAATGGATTGTCATGACATTTAAATCTTTTTCTTCAAATTCAATGTTTTCTTCTACAAGTTCTTTGGAAATTCTTGCTAACATTTCTTCCGCAGCTTTTTTTGTAAAAGTAATTGCCAAAATACTTTTGGGGTCATTGTATTTTTTTACAATGTTTATAAATCTACTTGTCAATACTCTAGTTTTCCCCGTTCCTGCTCCTGCCATCAATGTTACATCTTTATCAATAGACTCAACTGCCTCTAATTGAATTTTATTTAAATTCATAAAAACTCCATTAAAAAAATTCCTCTATAGGAATTAATCAAATATTATTTTCGCAAGAGATATTATGAATTTATTGTCAACTTTATAAAAAATTTCAGTTCCATTTCTATCGCTATTTAACACACCAGCTCTCTTTAATTTTCCAAGATGAGAAGAAACAGTTGGTTGAGGAATATTAAATATCTCTTGTAAAGATCCAACATTACATGGACCATTGTCAATTAGATTTTTAATAATTTTAAGCCTAATTGGATGTGCCATTACTTTTAAAACTTCAGCTGTCTTCTCTAAATTATCAATTTCCTTTCTCACTTTATACCTCCAAATATGTAATATAAATTAAATTGATTAGTCAATTCATATTCTTTAATCATAATATTTGAAACTTTTACTTTTGTCAATAGTTTTACATAATTTTCATATGGTAAAAAGATGTTCCTTAGATTTAATAAAAAATTTACCTCCTCAAGTCCTTTTAAAGTCCTAATTGAGGAGGTCATTTGATTTTTACTAGATAATTTTAAATTAAATTTATATTCTTTTTATTCCTATTTTTATATCGTGACCATTTAAGTTTTCAACTTCTGCATCTACATCTGAATTCACTATTTCAGTTGCCAAAGTTTCTGTCTTAATAAATTCTTCTTCAGCTGTTATTGCCTTCTCTACTTCTGCGTCAGATTTATAAGTTATCCTAATATTGTCCAGAATATCTAAGTCCTTTTTCTTTCTAAGTTGTTGAATTTTTGATATAAATTCTCTTACATATCCTTCCTTGAGAAGTTCGGCGTTAAGCTCAGTATCTAAGATTACAAAGAGGTTGTTTTCCATAACAACATCAAAGCCTTCTTTTGCAGTGATTTTCACTTCTACATAATCTCTCTCGATTTCTGTTTCTTCGCCACCGATTTCAATATTTACATTTCCTTCATTTAATTTTGAAAGAAGTTCTTTTGCATTAGTTTCCCTCAAATACTTGCCAAAGTCTTTTACTTTTGATCCTAAAATGCTTCCACAAACTCTAAAGTTTGGTTTAAGCTCAAATTCCATATATTCTGAAAGATTATCTTCAAATTTTACCTCTTTAACATTTAATTCTTCTTTAATTAAATCAGTTAAATCTCCAATAATATCTTTATATTTACCGTCAATAATAACTTCTGAAAGTGGTTGTCTTACTTTAATCTTTGCTTTTTCTCTAGATGCTCTTCCCAATGTTACAAGATCTCTTACTAAATCCATTTTTTCTTCTACTTTGTCATTAATCATATTTTCATCATAAGTTGGGTAATCAACTAAATGTACAGACTCTTCATCAGTAAGTGACTTAAATAATTCTTCAGATATAAATGGAACTATTGGTGCAATTAGTTTTGTAACACCTAGTAAAACTTCATAAGTTGTCTTATATACTGCAAGTTTAGTGTTGTCTTTGTCTACCTTCCAGAATCTTCTTCTATTTCTTCTAATGTACCAGTTTGAAACATCTTCTATTACAAATTCTTGAATTTCTCTAACAACTTTTGTAAGTTCAAATACTTCCATGTCTTCTCTTACAGTTTTTACAAGCCTATTATATTTTGAAAGCAACCATTTATCAATTTCTTCTAAATCTTCATAGCTTACTTTGTGTTCTCTAGGATCGATATTATCTGTATTTGCATAAAGACTGAAGAAGTTATAAGTGTTTCTAAGTGATCTAAAGAATTTTGATTCAATTTCACGCAGACCATCTTCATCAAATTTTGTTGGAGCCCAAGGTGGAGATACATAAAGTAAATACCATCTTACAACATCAGCACCGTATTTATCAAATAATTCAAAAGGAGCTACAGTATTTCCTCTTGATTTTGACATTTTCTTTCCTTCTTTATCAAGGATAAGATCATTTACAAGTACATTTTTATATGGACTTTTACCAGTCATATAAGTTGAAATTGTAATTAGTGAATAGAACCAACCTCTAGTTTGGTCAATTCCTTCGCATATAAAGTCTGCTGGAAATAAATCTCCAAAATTTTCTTTATTTTCAAAAGGATAATGCCATTGTGCAAAGGGCATTGCTCCTGAGTCAAACCATACGTCGATTACATCTGGTTCTCTTTTCATTTCTTTTCCACATTTTGGACATTTTAAATGAATGTCATCAACATAGGGTCTATGAAGTTCTATGTCCTCTGGCACATCTTCAACAGCTTTATTTCTAAGATCTTCAATTGAACCAACTGATTCTGTATGACCACATTCACATCTCCAAATTGGAAGTGGTGTTCCCCAATATCTTGATCTTGAAATTGCCCAATCATTTAGATTTTCTAACCAATTTCCAAACCTCTTTTCACCAACAAAATCTGGAAACCAATTAACGCCCTTGTTGTTTTCAATTAATTTATCCTTAAATTTTGTAACTTCAATGTGCCAAGATGGGTGTGCATAATAAATTAATGGAGTATGACATCTCCAGCAGTGTGGATAATTATGAACTACTTTTTGCTTTGAGAACATTAATCCCTTATCCATTAGATAATGAAGCACATCATGATCAGCATCTATTACAAATTGACCCTTCCAAGGCGTATCAGTGAACTTTCCTTCTTCGTCCACTGGTTTTAGCATTGGAAGATCATATTTTCTTGCAGTTTGATAGTCATCTTCACCAAAAGCAGGTGCAATATGAACAATACCTGTACCATCTTCAGTAGTTACATAGTCAGCGCAAATTACATAAAATGCTTTTTTATCTGGTTTTAAAAAATCAAGAAGTTGTTCATATTCTATAAACTCTAAATCTTTACCGATGTATTCTTCTATTACTTCATATTCATCATCTTTAAAAACTGTTTTTGCAAGTTGTTTTGCCACATAATAAATATTTCCGTCAGAATGTTTTACTTTTATATATAAAACTTTTGGATTAACAGCAAGGGCTACATTAGATGGAAGTGTCCATGGTGTAGTTGTCCATGCCAAGAAATATTCATTATCCTTGCCCTTTAATTTGAATTTACAAGTTGCAGTAGTGGTTTTTATTTCTTCATAACCTTGTGCAACTTCGTGGGACGCAAGTCCCGTTCCACATCTTGGGCAATAGGGAACAATTTTATGTCCTTCATAGATTAGTCCTTCTTTAAACATCTTGTCTAAAATATGCCAAACTGATTCAATATAGTTGTTTTCAAGTGTAATATATGGATGATCTAAATCTATTAGATAACCCATTCTTCTAGTAAGAATTCTCCATTCTTTTTCATATTCAAATACAGATTCTCTACATTTTTTATTAAAATTTTCAACTCCATAGGATTCAATATCTTGTTTATTATGAAGTCCAAGCTTTTTTTCAACTTCAATTTCAACTGGAAGACCATGTGTATCCCAACCAGCTTTTCTTTTAACTTTATATCCTAGCATTGTGTGATATCTACAAGTTAAGTCCTTTAAAGTTCTCGCCATTACATGATGTATGCCTGGCTTGCCATTAGCCGTTGGAGGACCCTCATAAAAAATATAATTCTCTCCATCTTTTCTAGATTCCACAGATTTGTGTAAAAGATCTATTTCATCCCAAAATTTTGAGATTTCTTCTTCCCTTACACTAACCTTATCCTTAGATAATTCTTTAAAATTTTTCATCTAAAACTCCTTATTCTTCCTAAATTTTATAAAAAAGTCCCCTCTCAAACGAGAAGGGACGAACTAGCCGCGGTACCACCCTAATTATAGGTAACTATCACTTAATTTTTAACGCAAATACGCAAAGGTTTTTGACCTTTGAGCTCCGAGGTGATCTATAAATTTTCAAAACACAGTTTCGCACCAAACAACTGCTCTCTTAGTTTTTAGGATTTACCGTCCTCATCAAAGCTTATATAAAATTGTCTATTGTTTCATTCTCAAACATTTTAATAATATTGGATTGAATCTTTGCAAGTGTACCGTGAAATTTGCAATTTCCTACATTACCAGATTTATTTTTGCTGCAAAAACTATCTTCTTGTAAACACCTATTAATCACAATAGGTCCATCTATCGCAATAAGTATGTCGTATAATGTTATGTCTTCTTTTGGTTTTTTTAAATAATAGCCACCCTTAGAACCTCTTTTTGCATCAGTAATTCCAGCCAAATTTAATTTTCTCAAAATTCTCAGAGTAAATCTTTTAGTAACACCTTCGTTCTCAGCAATTTGAGGTGCTCCAATTACATTTCCTTCATTTTCAGCCAGATATCTTACAATTCTAAAGGCATAATCTGTCTCTTGTGTTATTCTCATTTTATCACCTATTTTAAATATTATATCATCTTTGTTTACTTTTTAAAATACTTGTCTTGTATTTTTCTAAGTTTTACAATTTCTGAATCTTCATTTAAAGATATATCATCATAAGTAACTAGGCTTCCCTTTTTTACATCTCTCTTAGCACAAGCACCCTCTGTTACAATACCAATTGGCACGTGGTTTCCTTCTAATTGATCTTTTTTTGTTTCCAAAGTTCCAAAAATCATTTCTCCACCAATAGAATCAAGCTTTTCGCCTTTTTTTATATCTCTTTTAGCCACTGCTACGGTTTCTGCATAGGGTTCTCCCATTGGAGCAATAGATGCATCTCTCAATACCACCGCTTTAATGATAGAAATTATTGTTTCAATACTAGTCAAATGATAAGGCCTATATATTGTATAATTTGGACCTTCGCCCATGGAAAGATATTTCATTTCTTTATCTATAATATTAGATTTTGGTTTTACTACAGCAAATACACCAGGAGCTATCCCAGTTGCAAAATCTACAACACCATAGGAATTTAAAATTCCGCCATCTTCTTTTAGTTTATAATCATCTGCAATTTTTTTAGGGCTTGTGTCTACAAAATGACAACCCCTAATGTCTGGAATAAATCCAAGAGCATTGCATACTGCATTAAGTTCAATCATTGTATTAGTCCCATCGACAAAAGAAGTTAGCATTCTTGGGCTTATTCCTCTTTTATTTGCAGAATCCCTTAAACTATCTGGAGTTGCATAATTGTTTAATTCATTATTTTTCCCCTTTCCAAGAACTAAAATTTCAAATCCACAATTTTTTGCAAATTCATAAATCTCTACAATAGCACCAGGCTCGTCACCCTTTGTTCCCGAATAAATTATTCCCTTTTTATCTGCCATTACCTTTAAGATTGGTCCGACTGTTGCATCCATCTCAACATTAAGACTAACTATGTCCACATTATTTTCTATTGCAGAAATAGATAACCTCGTACCGGCCTCAGTATCTCCAGTACAATCAACTATGCAGTCTACAAGAGTTGATGCTATTAGATTATTTGTTGTAGCAATATATTTTTTTTCTTTTAAAAGACTCCTTGCTTCTTCCAAATCATCTGTAAAGGCATAATCACCCTTATCTATATTTGCTGAATCTATTGCAGCTTTTAGTGTTACTTTATTTCTTGATGAAAAAACTATGGGATAAAAATTTTCATTTTGACTTAACAAAGTGAATAGTGAAGTGCCCATTATTCCTGAGCCAACAATTCCAACAGAAATATTTCCATATTCCTTTAATTTTTTCTGTAAGTAAAACATTTTTCCTCCAAGTCTATTTGAATCATTAAAATTAATCTTATTCACAAAAATTATTTTAATCTGAATCTATTTCTATTGCAAATTATTTTTCACTAAGTATCCTTCCAAGTCGATATCCACAAGAAAATGCAAATTGCAAATTATAACCACCGCAATCTCCATCAATATTTAGTGCTTCACCTATAATATATAAATCCTCAATCTTTTTACAGGAGTAATTATAAGAGTTTACCTCACTTAAATCAACTCCGCCTCTTGTAACTTGAGAATTTTTAAAACCCATAGTTCCAAGTACCTTAAACCTTGACTTTAATAAAATTTCTAGGATCTTTTCAAAATCTGACATAGAAATCATATTCATTGCAATTTTTTTGTCTAAATTTAAAGAGTCAATTATATAGTGAATAAATTTTTTATCGACTATTCCCATTAAGTACTCTTCGAGAGAAAAATCTGGAAACATATAATATCTACTATAAAGCATCTCAATTGTTTTCTCATCAACATTATTTATAATTGGCACTTCAATAAAATTGTCTTTAGAAATATTTACTGACAAATCTAAAATTGGTGGTCCACTTATTCCATAATCTGTAAATAAAATTTCTCCAAATCTCTCGTCGACTTTTTTATCCTTTTCAAATAATTTTACCTTCCCAATTACTTTTGTTCCCTTAAGATGCTTTAAATATTTTGATTCTAATTTTAATTGAGTAAGTGCTGGCTTTAATTCAGTTATTTTTAACCCTAGTTCTTTTAAAATTTCAAAACTTCTTCCATCAGAACCACTTGCAGGCATTGATTTAGCACCAAAGGCTGCTATAACTACCTTTGATTTTAAAACCCCCTCATTTGTAACTACTTCAAAACCTTTTTTATCTTTTTTTATTTCTAAAACTTCTGTGTTTGTCCTAATATCAATCTTCTTTTTATTAAGCCAATACATTAAAATATTTAACACAGAATTTGCCTTCAATGTAATTGGATAAACTCTATTTCCATCAATGGTGGATTCAAGTCCTAGCACTTTAAAATAATTTATTAAATCATAATTGTTAAATTCCTTTAAAGTATCTTTAACAAAATCTGGAGATGAATAATTTTTTTCCGATAAATTCAAATTAGTATAATTACATCTGCCATTGCCCGTTGCCAATAATTTTTTCCCAATTCTATCATTTTTCTCTATTAATATTACATTGTTATTTTCATTTTTTGCATTTATAGCAGCGACTATCCCAGCAGGTCCTGCCCCAATAATTATTATATTCATAGTATCACAAACAAATTATATCCTAAAGTTATATAATTTTACAAGAATTTAAGAAATTTGTGTTATAATAGCTAATAAATTTGGAGGAATTATGAAAAATAAAATTTATATAACAGGACATAAAAACCCTGATACAGATAGTATATGTTCTGCCATTGCTTTGGCGGAATTAAAAAATAAATTGGGTGAAAATGCTGAAGCAATTAGACTTGGCAATATAAATAAAGAAACCGAATTTGTTCTCAAGTATTTTAACGTTCCTAATCCAAGACTTAAGGCTTCTATTAAACCGCAAGTCCGCGATATTGAAATAGACGCTGCTTATTGTGTCGATTCAAGCCTTTCTATGGCTTCGGCAATGGATTTGATTCAAAAAAATAATATCAATTCCTTGCCCGTTGTAGACGATGATGATAACCTCATTGGAATCGTAAGTTTATCCAATATTGCGTCATCTTATATGGAAGTTTGGGACGACTCTATAATTGGTAGGAGTAACACAAGCTTTGAAAATATTTTAGATGTACTCAAGGGTAAAGTCCTTTATCTACCAAAAAATCCAAGAAAGTTATCAGGTAAAATGGCTGTTAAAGCTATAAAAAATCAAGATTTGATAAATGAAAATGATATAGTAATTGTTGGCGACGATGTAAAAGACCAAGAAGCTGTAATTAAAAAGGGCGTCTCTCTTTTAATTCTTACAATTTCAAGTAAGCTTGACGATAAACTTTTAGAACTTGCAAAGGAAAATAATGTTGCAGTAATTTCTACTGGGCTTTCAACTTTTATGGTTGCGAGAATTTTACCACAATCCGTTCCCATTGAATATGTGATGACAAAAAATGATCTAGTTGTATTTCACAAGGATGATTTAATTGACGAAGTCCGTGAAAAAATGGCACAATCGAGATTTAGATCCTATCCCGTTCTCGACAATAAAAATAAAGTAATTGGAAATATTTCCCGTTACCACTTGATTTCAAATTTAAAGAAAAAAATAATTTTAGTTGACCACAACGAAAGAAATCAATCCATTGATGATATAGATTCTGCAGAAATAGTGCAAATCGTAGATCACCACAGAATTGCCAATATTTCTACAAATTCTCCAATTTATTTTAGAAATGAACCTGTTGGATCAACTGCAACAATTATTTCAAAAATGTTTTTTGAAAATGGAATAAAGCCTTCTCGTGAAGTTGCTGGTCTTCTTTGCGCAGCTATAATTTCTGATACACTTTTATTTAGATCTCCTACATCTACTGACACAGATAGATATGTGCTAAATAAAATGAAAAAAATTGCAGCAATTGATGTAGATGAATTTGCAATGGAAATGTTCAAAGCAGGCACAAGCCTCGAAGGGAGAAAACCAGATGAACTTTTAAAATCTGACGTTAAAAACTTTTCTATTGAAGGCATAAATGTAAGAGTTTGCCAAATTTTTACTATGGATTTGGAAAGTACGACTTCTGTGGAAAGGGAATTAAAAGAAGCAATGGAACACTTTGTAGAAACATCTGATACAGATACTTTTGTTTTAATGATAACGGATATATTTAAAGAGATTTCTGAGGTAATCCTTGTGGGAAGTTTTAAAGAGGCAATTGCAAGAAAATTTGAAAAAGAATTAATTGGCGACAAATTTTTATCTGAAGGACTTCTTTCAAGGAAAAAACAACTTCTTCCTAAAATTAGTTCTGCAATATCAGAAGAACTTTCATAATTTTTAATAAAAAAGAGCCATCCTTTGAACTGACCCAAAAATTGGACCTAAAAACCAACTTAGAAGGTTAGTTCACTTCGATAGACTCTTTTTTACTTTATTTAGAGCAATTCCCATTGCAATCGCAAGAATTTTCATTATCATCTTTGCAATTGCAACTGTGTTTATCTTCGTGATGGTCATGTCCATCACCATCATCTTCCTCACTCTCATCCATGTATACATTTAAATCCTTAATTCCATAAATTTTTTCAAGTTTTTCGGAAAATTCAACTACAGATTTTTCATCAAAACCATAGATGTAGACTTCGCTACCATAATTTATGATTTCTAATTTTAAAATCCCATCATTATAAAGACTTATTCCCATAAAGTTGAGAGCAACATCTCCAATTAAATTATCTAAAATCATTTTTTTAAAGTCTTCATCAATTATCCCCTGAAAAATATATTCATATCCATCTTCATCAGAGTAAACCGCAAATTCTTCAACTAATTTTTTTGATTTTTTATCTTCTTTTAAAACTTTAATCTGATAGGAATCACATTTATTTAAATAAATTTTTAAAATATCTGAAACTGGGCTTAAATCAATTTCTTCTTTAATAAAGACATCATTTTCAAAATTTATATAGTACAAATAATCACTCCTTATTTTGTTAAAAGATAAAATTCAATATAGGCATCTTCTAAATTATCTTCTTTTGGAAAATAGATATTTGTAAATAAAATTTTATACCCATCTTTTTCCATTGCCAAATCTTCTAACTCTATTTTGTCTTTTGTATTTCTCAAAACTTTTAGGTTGTCTTTTAATTTTGCCAAATCAATTGTAATAATATCTTTATAATCTTCACCTGATTTTTTATAAATTTTTATTTCTCTTTTAGTTTTTTCAAATTTATAATCTCCAGATGTAACAACATCATCAAGCGAATATACAAAAATTAAATTTTTGTAACCTTCAATGTCTATATTAAATTTAAGTTCATTGTCCTTTGGAAAATTATCTGTATAAGAATAACCGAGATAATTTTTGTCTTCGATAATATTACTGAAGCCAAATAATTTTGTAAAACTATCTTCATTTAGCTTAAAATCCTTAGGTATATATTTTAGTTCAGACACTCTATCAGTTTTTGCCATATAGCTAACTATACCTACTATTTGGTTTTTCGCATCACTTTCAATATTTAAATTAGGCTTAATTTCTTCTCCTGCAATCATTTTATTGTCTTTTAAAAGTTTTTCGAATCTTGATTTTTGAGATCTTACGCTAAGGCTTGGTGCAGATGCAGGTCCTATTCCCGTAATTAAAATTATTACAGATAAAAATATCGGTATAGTTATATTTGAATTTTCTCTATACAAAATGTAATAAATGAGAGAAAGAAAAACCCAAATTCCTATCGCTATAACAATATATCTGTTTTCCGTTATTCCATATTCATTAATTCTCAAATAAATTGCAAAAAACATCATTCCCAATAATGGGAAAAGTGTGAAAGGAAAAATAATTTTAAATTTGTTAATAATTTTTATCGAATCCACTCTAGACAAGAAAAATAAATATACTATTGAAAAACTTGCAAACCAAATAACTAAATTTACGATTAAATTATTAGGAATTTGCCAAAGCACTAAAATTTTTACAAAATACGCAAGTAAAATTGCTGTATAAATAATTACAATCGGTGCAATTATATAAACTAATAAAATTTTAAAAGCTTTAGGATATTTATAATCTGTGAAAGAATCTCTAACTTTTGGAAAATCAGAAAAAAAGGTTACAACATTAAATAATATAAAAGAAAAAATTGCCACTCTAAAATAAACTAAGGACTGAAAATTAAATTTAAATAAACTATTTAATGCAAATATAATTCCGCTTACACCAATAAATACAATAAAGCTGTAAATATTTGATATTATAAAGGACTTTAAAATTTTTGCAACATAAGCTACATAATCCTTGTGGTAACTAAATTTCCCAATAAAGGATGAAGATACAACTAGTGCTGCAATCAATGTAAAATAAATAAAATTATTATTATAATTAGCTAATATTGTAGCTTCATTGTAAACAAGTTCATAAACTCCATATAAAATTGGAAAGGTTATTATATAGGAAAGTACCCTGAATAAATTATTAGTTTTTAAGTTTTTTAGGTCATAATAATTTCTTAGTCCTTCATTAAAAAGTCCAACAAAGGTATAAAGAAAAATTCCAAATACAAAGACTAAACCATAGCCTCCCATTCTATTTGTAAACATATCATCTTTTTCATAAAAAGTCGATATAATCAAAAACACTGTAGCAAGCATGGCACTTATAATAGTAAAGGGGAATCTTTTAAAGGTGTTTTTAATACTATTAAAATTAAATAATGTATAATTAAAAATTCTCATAACTGCCTCCCTATTTTAATAATATATCAAACATCTTAAATTTTAAAGTAAATAGTAAAAATCTTTATCATTGTATCTACTTTGACATATTTATTTTTTGTACACAACTTTTCCTTCAGAAATCGTATAAAGAACTTCTCCCTTTAAAACTTTATCTTTAAAAGGAGTGTTTGATGATTTTGATTTAAATTTTTCAATTTTATAGCAACTGTTAAGGTCAATAATAGCTATGTCAGCTATTTTAGCTTTTGCAATTTCTCCTCCCTCTAATCCATAAATTTTTGCTGGATTTGTACTCATTAACTCAATTAATTTCATAAGAGTTATCTCATTATTTAAAACTAAATTTTCATAGCAAATTGAAAAAGAAGTTTCAAGTCCAATTATTCCTGATGGTGCCTTGGTAAGTTCTAAAGCCTTTTCTTCGTTGCTATGTGGTGCATGGTCTGTTGCTATAATTTCAATTGTTCCCTCTTTAATTCCCTCAATTATTCTTTTTCTGTCCCTTTCACTTCTAAGAGGCGGATTCATCTTTGCTAAACTTCCATATTTTAAAACTGCACTGTCCTTTAGTGCAATGTGATGAGGAGTTACTTCTGCAAAAATATTTGCTCCCATAGATTTTCCAAATTTAACTAGTTCTACTCCTAAAGCTGTTGAAATATGCTGTATTGAAATCTTTGCACCAGTATAAATTGCCATAGCAACATCTCTTGCTATAAAAGATGTTTCTGCAATAGTTGGAGAGCCTTCTATATTTAGTTTATCTGAAACTTCTGAATGATTTATCCCATTTTGAATAATTAAATTTGGATCTTCTTCGTGAAAAGAAATTATTGCACCTAGCTTTTTTGCACGATCCATGGCTTCTAAAATTAATTTAGAATTTCTATTTGGAATTCCGTCATCTGTAAAGGCAATGGCACCTGCTTTATAATTTTCTTCCATATCGACAAGTTCAACATCGCTAAAATTCTTTGTAAGAGCTGAAACCGTAAAAATCTTCAAGGGGAGTTCTCTTGCCTTCTTATAATGTTCAATAATTCTTTCTTTATTGTCGATTTTAGGACTAGTATTAGCCATTTGAATGACAGTGGTAAATCCACCGGCGATTGCTGCTTCACTTCCGCTTTTTAAATCTTCTTTGTAAGTTTGACCAGGATCTCTAAAATGAACGTGAACGTCAATAAATCCGGGAACTACAATTTTCCCGCTGGCATCAATTATTTCTTCGCTAATATTTGATGTATCAATATTTTTTTTAATATCAATGATCTTTTCCTTTTCAATTTTTATATCTAAAATTTCATCAGTTTTTGAAAGAGGATCTATTACTCTTCCGCCTTTTATAATCATATTTTCTCCTATTTATAAAAATTTTAAAAAAAGACGAGGAAATCCTCGCCCTTCTAAAATTTAATTATTCTTCTTCGCCTTTTTCTTCGTCTTCGTCGTAGATTTCTAAATCGTCAAAGTCAAAATCGTCATCGTATAAATCGAAATCCATATCTTCATTTCCGTATACATAATCCTCTAAATCCGCTAGATCTTCTTCAATAATGTCTACATAATCTTCGATTTCTTCATGTGATTCTCTCATTTCATCAATAACATCACTTAAAATATCCACAAGTTCAGATATAATTTTCCCTTCATTAGTAGTTGTGTCCAAATCGTACCCATCACAAAGACCTTGTAAATAAGATATTCTCTTTAATAAATATTCCATATTCCCTCCAAATTAAACTCTAGACATATATTCGCCATCTCTTGTGTCAATTCTTATAATGTCACCTGTATTAATAAAAAGTGGTACATTAAGAGTGAAACCCGTTTCAACAGTAGCTGGTTTAGATCCACCACTTGATGTATCGCCTTTGACACCTGGTTCAGTTTCCGTTACTTCTAATTCAACAAAGTTTTGAGGTGTAACTCTAAAAGCCTTGCCCTTATAAAAATTAATAGTTGCCATATCATTTTCTTTGATAAAGTTAAGAGCATCTTCTACCATATCTTTTTCTAGTGGAATTTGTTCATAAGTTTCTTGATCCATGAAATAATATAATGTTCCATCAGAGTATAGATATTGCATTTCTTTATTTTCAATTACAACTTTTTCAAATTTTTCTGATGGATTAAAAGTTGTATCTTTAATGCCACCAGTAAGTACAGATTTAATTTTACTTCTTACAAAAGCTGCACCTTTTCCAGGCTTAACGTGTTGAAAGTCTAGAACTACCCAAACATCTCCGTCCCATTCAAATGTAAGTCCTTTTCTTAAATCTCCTGCTGTTATCATATTTTCCTCCATATTAAGTATTGTCTTCTATATCATAATAGTTAAGTGAAATTGGCTGAAATTTTATGTATTCAGGCAATACAGAACCAAATTTTTCGAAGACTTGTGGTTTATATTTAACACTTATGCCAGAATTTTTATCGTATAAATTTATTAAATATCCCTCTAATTTACAATTATTAAAAATTTCTGCATTATCATTTAAAATAATTATACCAGATATTGCATTGTCATTAAACAAAACTTTATTATTTATTAATAAAATTTGATTGTTTATGCCTGTTTCTATATTTAGAGTTCCACTCTTTTGAATAATAACATCTACATTGTCTAGCAAATAAAGAGGCTTCCTTTTTTTTACATTCTCTCTCAGGTTTTCATCATAGACTTCAACTTCTTCAAAGATGAATTTTTTACCCTTTTCAATTCCGTAGAAAAAATCTCCATCTAGATTTAATACTCTATTGTCTCCCTTGGACCAATTATTTTCGTTAAAGAAATTTCTTATTTTTTCTAAATCATCTTTATTTACTTTACCTGAATTTAAAACTCCATCTTCTTCTTTGTAAATTTTGTTGACATAATTCGCCATGATCTTAGCACCTGCTATGGAATTTTTATATTTTGCATCAGCCTTAAGTTCAACTAAATCTACATCTATGCCATCTTTATTTACATAGTTTCTTTTTCTTAATTCGAGTTTCTTTACTTCTGTATCCTTTGGCTTGAATTCACAATTTAAATTTCTATATTCTTCATTAGAAAATATGAAATTTCCCAATTCTTCATTAAAATCATTTTCAGAAATCTTTATATTTAAAAGAGATTCCGCTGCATATTTTGATTGAATTTTTTCAACTCTATTTAAATTTATATAAGATGCATTTGAAATATATGAATAAATAAAATAAAAGAAAAGAGCAAGAAGTGAAATTAAAATAATTGTAAAAATGTAAATATAGCCCTTTCCTTTTCTATTCATAAATTGGTATCCTCTTTGCTACTTTAAAATTTATTTTATCTCTATTTCTATATTCCAAATAAATGTTAAAATAATTTCCACAATCAGAAATTTTAAAACTCTTTATTTCTCCAGTCATAGAATTTTTAATTCCACTTGATGTATCTATTTTATTCAATAATGTATTTACAGTATTAGAAACCCTATATAATTGGTTTGTTTTTTTCTCATAATTTATGTAATTGTACTTGTTTCCCATTTTTTTAATAAAATAAATTTTCCCATTGATTAAAGCGTAATAATCACAGCTATCTATTTCATCTTTTATATATTCAATTGCATAAGACATTTCAGAATTTGCATTTTGGTTTAAATAGATTTTATTCAAAGCCTTTTGTGAAACTCCAAGAATAGAAGTTAATATCATTGAAATAATTAAAAGGATAGCAATAGAAAGCACTATTTCAATTAGTGAATAACCCTCCCTTCGTGATATAAACCTCAAACTTAATTTCTTCATCAGTATCATGCCTCTTTCCACTTACTATTACATGATTTAATTTGCCTTCGCTGTTTTTTGTAACATTAATAATAAAGTCCTCATTTTCACTATCTGCATTACCAAAATTCAAATTTAAATCTTTATTATTGTAAGCTTCGCCAATTATTTCCTCCATTTTTGAATTAAGAGCATAAACTAATGCTTCTCTTTCTTTTATATTATTTTGGTTTTCTAAAAGAGTAATAATATTTGGCATAATTACTGATGCAATGAGTCCTATTATGGCTATAGAAAATAGTATTTCGATCATCAAATGACCCTTATTTTTAGTTTTTAAATTCATCGTAACTAACCTTTCCAGTAACAGGTTGTATTGTTATTTTAACAGTTTTTTTATCATTTATAGTATAGTTAATAGTTCCAGCAGAATTTTTATTAGCTAAAAAAGATGGCTTCCCTTCAGTTGTAAAATTAATAACTCTTACATTTGTTGACTTAAGTTTAACTAATTTGTTAAATTTTACATGTCTACTTTTTCCTAAAAAATTAAGAATGTATCCATCATTATTTATTTTTATACTAGTTCTACAGTTATTAACTTGGGAATAATTCTTCAATTGTTTTATATCTAAAGCCATGGTCTTGAGTTGCTCCTTAGCTTCGATTTTGTCGCGAACATTAAGATTAATATTGGCAATAGATAAAAGAATTGATAAAATCCCAATACATATCACTAACTCAATTAATGTAAATCCTCTAGATTTCTTCATCATACTCAACATCTTTTACAAAAAAGAATAAATCCTCGTTATTTTGTGGCAAAAAATAAATATAGTTAATATCGTATGCAAATAAATTAATTCTAAACCACTCAGCTTGACATATCTCTCCTGTAAAGGGGATTTGTTCCCCTGAAATATTTATAATTCCAATTTCCTTGCAGGAATCATAGGGGAAAAATAGTGAAAGAGAAATTCCGTCACAGTGCTTTTCTACTCCAAGTTTAACAATATCGCCTATGCTTTCCGAATTTATATAAAATGATGTAATGCCCGACTCGCTATGATAAGTTGTATTCACATTATCCTCAACAATGAATTTGTATTCTTTATTTTTTTTAATTTTATTTTCAAAATCATCAAATAAAATTGGATTAATATATTTTGATTTATCCCTCTCAGGTTTTGAATTTATATTAATATCTGCGGAAGAAACTTCTTTGCTCTTAATTTTATTGTCAATATTTTTATTCTCTTTACTAATGTCTTCTAATTTAGAATTTTTTATCATAGCCACTTTAGTGTTTTTTAATTGGTCTGCTTTTACACTTTCTCCTACTTTTTTAGGATTAATTTCTTCCCCTTTAATTTGATCTTCTATTTTTTTGTCTTTTTCACTCCCATTAAAATAAGCTCCTTTTAGATCTGAATAATAAATTGCTTTAGATGGTTTTTCCGCTTTTAATCTATAGGAAAAAGAATTTTCATCATCCCTATTTAGTTCAATAGTTGAATACCCATAATAATTTGTGAAAGCAGAAATTTTTTTGATTTCACTATTATTGACCTTCCCAGAAATTAAAAGGGTCTCAATATCTGTTTGCCCTTCCTTGGTAAAATTATCTCTGCTTAAATTATTTTCAGAAGCAATTTTATCTAAGTTTTCATTGGAAAAATCTGAAAGTCCATTATATTTATAAATAGGTTTTTCAACTTCAACATTTTTGTTAAAATTAACTTCAGATACTTTTTGTGCTTCCCTTTTTATCAGAAAATTATAAAATAAAAATTCTAAAAACAATAAAATAAAAATTAATAATAAAATCTTCTCTCTTTTTGAAAATTTTCTATATCCAATTTTTTTGCTTAAAGCATCAAATATATCCATTTAATTTTTCCTCTACAAGACTTGATAGCCTTTTATTTAGATTTGTATTTGGGTGAATCCCATCAATTAAATCCTCTTCTATGTAATTTTCTTTAGCATAATCAAAAAAGGAAATAACTTTAAAATCTTTAGCCTTCTTTTTTAAAATTTTGTCCAGATTTTCTATTTTCTTATTTACTGAACTAAAATTAATAAAACTTTCATAGGCTTCGTCTAAATTTTTAAATGACGTAGGATAGGGGCTTATTATAAAAATCCTTCCTCCCAAGGTTTTCAATTTTTCAATAATTTTGTATATATTATTTAGTACATATTCAAGAGATCTACCATTAAAAAAATCATTGAGACCTATATGAACTAAATATATATCATAACTCATTGACTTATTTATAAGATATAAAAGTTCATCTGTTGTAAAACCATTGACACTATAATTGTCAATATCATAACCTTTTCCCGATAAATAATAAATTAAAGACTTTCCACCAACTAAATAGCCTTCAAATATGGAGTCTCCCAGAGCACAAATCCTCATAAAACCTCCTAAATAAGTCCCTCTTCTAAAAAACTAAAATATTTATTGTCGCCAATAATTATGTGGTCCAAGATTTTGATGTCAACAATATTTGACGCCTCGACAAGACTTTTTGTAAGATTAATATCTTCCTTTGAAGGGCTTGGATCTCCTGTTGGATGATTATGTAATAAAATTATACTATGTGCATTGTCCTGAATTGCAGTTCTAAAAACTTCCCTTGCGTGGACAATGGTCATATTAATAGTTCCCTTCGAAATTTCTCTAACAAAGTTTATTTCTTTCTTAGTGTTTAGCGTCATAATCCTAAAATGCTCTTCTTCCAAAACGCTCATTTCACTTAAAACATAATTTGCAGCAATAGACGGCGATGTAATTTTAATTTTTGAATTGTAATTACTAACAGCAAGTCGCATTCCAAGTTGTACAGCAGCAATAATCATAGCAGCTTTTGCTTGTCCGATTCCATCAACCTTCATCAAGTCTGAAAAATTTGCATTTTTAAGGCTGTTTAGACCATCTTCATCATTTTCTGATTTTAAACTTCTAAGAACCTTTTGAGCAGTATCAATTGCTGAATCACCTGAATTTGTACCAGTTCTTATAATAAGAGCTAAAAGTTCGGCATTGGAAAGATAATTTGGCCCAAATTTTATTAATTTTTCCTGAGGTCTTTCGTCTTCTGGCATTTCCTTTATTGTGTATTTTTCCATTTCTCTTTCTCTCATAAAATCACCATAAGCTAAAATTAAATAATTTTATTAAATCCCTGTTTATCTTTCCTATTGGAAAGCCCACAATATTATAATAATCTCCTTCTATTTTTTCCACTAATAGCGAGCCTTTGCCCTGAATACCATAGGCACCAGCCTTATCTTTATACTCAAGAGTGTCTAAATATTTTTCAATTTCATAATCACTTAAATCATAAAATTTTACACTAGACTTCTCATAGCTTACATATTTAATTTTCTCTGAAAGTTTAAAAATCCCATAACCTGTGTAGACATTATGAGTCTTTCCCCTTAAACTTTTAATCATTTCTCTTGCATCTTCTCGATTTTTAGGTTTACCTAAAAGTAGTCCCTTCAATTCAACTAAAGTATCCGCAGATAAAATTATTTCATCAACATGTTCCCTGGCGACTTCAATTCCCTTTTCAAAGGCAAGAGCAGTTACCGTTGTAGAAGGAGAAAAAGAATCGTCTTTTATTTCATTGATCTCCTTAGAAATTACCTTAAAATCTATAAAGTTCGATAAAATTTCTCTCCTTCTAGGAGAATTTGACGCCAAAATAATACTTTCCATTTCAACCTCTCTCTTTAGATATATTGGTATTGCCGACTACATAGATTGAAGCAAGACCAACAAAATATCCTGTGAAAATCCCCAAAATTACAAGTAAAGGTAGATATGCTAGTATTGCCGTAGTTTTCATAATATAGGATGCAACTAAAACCTGTCCCAAGTTGTGAAAAAAAGATCCTATTTCACTGATGCCAATTAAAGATAAATATTTTCTCAAAAATTTATGAGACATTATCATAGCAATTGAACTTAAAATTGCACCACCCATGGAGAAAAAGAAACTTGAAACTGCACCAGTAACAAGAGCTAAAATCACAGTCTTAAAAATAGAGACAAAAAAGCCCTCTTTATAACCAATAGAAACTATGATTACAAGCACAACAATATTTGACAATCCAAGTCTAGCTCCAGGAATTGCCACTGGGAGTGGAATTACACTTTCAAATAAACCAAGGACAATCCCAATTGCACTAAGTAGTGATAAATAAATTAATTTTTTGTTTTTTGTCATTTTATAACCAAATCCAAGTCATTGTCATTTCTTTTTTCAGATACTATCTTAACAATAAGTCTATTGGGAAGACATATTATTGAATCGCCGGGAATACTTATTTTCCCCATCTTTATGCAAATCTTATCCTTGCAATTGGATTCATGCATATGGACTTCTCCCCCTTCAATTACGACTTCATTTTTACCATAAATAGTATTTATATCTATCTTCTCTTTTGTATCCTTATTTAAGGGAATCTCTTTAAACACTTTCCCGTCAACAGTAATCACAACTTTTTTTGCAAGATTTACATCCTCTTTAGGCAATTTATTTGTAAAAAAATAAATTAAAAAAGAAATAATAACTATTAAAATAATAACTAAAATATCAGCTTTTTTTAACTTTACCATATTTTTATTATAACATAACTTTAGTATGAATTCTTAAAAGAAATTTGATAATAAAAACTCTATATCTTGGACTATATTTGAAATATTATAGAGCAAATTTTTCGCACAAAAAAAGTGAGACTCAAGTCTCACTTAATTATTCAGCTTCTGCAACAATTTCTTTGCCTGCATAGTGTCCACATGATGGACAAACTCTATGAGGTAATTTCATTTCATGGCAGTTAGGACATTCAACTACTGTTGCTTTATTTAATCTGTAAGAAGATGCTCTTCTCTTATTCTTTCTTTGTTTTGAAGTTTTTCTCTTAGGTACGGCCATTTCTACACCTCCTCATCCTTAAATAAATCTAATAACTTTCCAAATCTTGGATCAAATTTCTCTTCAGAAGATCCTTTTTCACAATCGCAAGTACCTTCATTGAGGTTCTTGCCACAACGTGGACAGAGACCCTTACAATCTTCTCTACACAAATTTTTCCCAACAATAGATGTAATAATTTGTGAGAAAATAATCTCCGAAAGGTCTACAGAATCATCCTTAATTTTAAAATACTCGTCTACTGAATCATCATCATATAAACTAAGGTCTTTAAAATTGTATCCAATGTAACTCGTCTCTTTTTCTTTTATAAACTCTTTGAGGCATCTGTCACAGGTTGCTTTAAATTTGTAGGAAATATTTAGACAAAGTTCTAATTCCCCTGTCAAATTATGAATATATCCATTGTACTCTATTGGATAGATGAGATTTAGATCTTCTAAACTCAAATCCGTGTCATTTTCCTTTAGGCTACCATCAAAGTTTAACCTAATATCATCAGATGACAAAAAAGCACTAAGATCTAATTTCATATACTCACCTCAAAAATACATACAAATTATTATAACTTTTTACTTTTTAAATGTCAATACTTATTGCAAAATTATGCCTTAACAAGTTCTCTAGTATCTCTTGCAATCATAAGCTCTTCATTAGTTGGAATTACAAATATTTTTATCAAAGAATCGTCAGCAGAAATAAGCTTATCTTCGCCTCTTACATTGTTTCTTTCTGGATCAATTTTAACTCCTAAAGATTTTAATCCATTAACAATTGATTCTCTCATTTCAATTGAGTTTTCGCCAACGCCTGCTGTAAATACAATTGCATCAACATGATCAAGTTCAGTCATATAAGATCCAATGTATCCACGAACTCTTTTTTCAAAAATATCAAGGGCAAGTTTAGCTCTCTTATTTCCTTCATCTCTTGCAGCTTCTATATCTCTAAAGTCACTTGATACTCCAGAAATTCCAAGTACACCTGATTTTTTATTAATTAAAGTGTTAACTTCTTCAGTAGAAAGATTTTCTTTTTCCATAATAAAAGGAATAATAGCTGGATCTAAATCACCACATCTAGTTCCCATTGCAAGTCCCTCAAGTGGAGTAAAGCCCATTGAAGTGTCAATTGATTTACCATTTTTAACAGCACAAATACTTGAACCATTGCCAAGGTGACAAGTAATTAAATTAACTTCATTTACATCTTTTCCAAGCATTTCAGCTGCTCTATTAGTGATGTATTTATGGGAAGTTCCGTGGAAACCAAATCTTCTAATTTTATATTTTTCATAATATTCATAAGGAAGTGCATAAATATAGCTTTCTTCAGGCATAGTTTGATGGAAAGCTGTATCAAATACTGCAACTTGTTTAACATTTGGAAGAAGTTTTTGACAAGCCTTAATTCCCATAATATTTGGTGGATTGTGAAGAGGAGCTATTTCAACATTATCTTCAATTCCCTTTAAAACTTTTTCATCAATTATAACAGACTTTGCAAAATCTTCACCACCATGTACTACTCTGTGACCTACTGCGTCAATTTCATCAAGGGATTTAATTGCACCATATTCTTCATTTGTTAGGGATTCCATTACAAGTTCCAAAGCTCTTTTGTGGTCTTGCATTGGAGTTTCAATAGTTTTCTTTTCCTTGCCTATTGTTTCGTGCTTAATTCTTGAACCATCAATTCCAATTCTTTCAACTAAACCCTTTGCCATCAATTCTTCAGTTTCCATATCAATTAATTGATATTTAAGAGAAGAAGATCCGCAATTAATTACTAATATCTTCATATTTCCTCCTAATGTTTTTTTAATTCATTAAATATAGTATAATAACTAATAATTAGTTTATAACAGATGTAGACATTAGTCAATAATTGGAGTTTTAAAATATGAAAATTGCTTCTATAATTGCGGAGTACAATCCCTTTCACAATGGTCACGCCTATCAAATACAAAAAATAAAAAATGAATATTCAGATTATATAATAATCATAATGTCTGGAAATTTTGTCCAGAGAGGTGAACCTGCCATAATAAATAAGTTTAAAAGGGCAAAAATTGCCGTCGATAATGGTGCAAGCCTAGTTTTAGAGCTGCCACTAATCTATTCAACATCAAACGCAGAAATATTCGCTCACGGCGGCATAAATATTCTAAATTCTATGGGCATTGTCGATAGGCTTTACTTTGGAAGCGAAGATAATTCTATAATTTTAAAAAAATTACTAAAAAAAATTAACACAAACCTAGATGATGCTAAAATAAAAAAATTTCTAGCTGAGGGAAACTCTTATATAAAATCTCGTGAACTTGCCATGGACTTTTTACCTCGAGAAGAAAAAGAAATTTTAAAAAAGCCTAATAATATTTTGGCACTTGAGTACATTAAAAACCTAGAAAAATTAAATTCAAAAATAAAGCCCTATTCAATCGAGAGAAAAAATGTAAACCACAATGATGACTTTTCAATTGACGAATTTGCATCAGCATCTTATATAAGAAGACTTTGCTATAATAATGAAGATGTAAATAACTTTATACCACATTATGAACTCAAGGTTGAAAACAAATTAGAAAATTATTTTGAAATTTTTAAATACAAAATGATTTCAGAAAAAATAAACTTCAAAGATTACTTTGACTATGAAGTAGGATTAGAAAATAGAATTTTAGAAAATTTAGACTCTAAAAATTTTGAAGAACTTATAGAAAAAGTTCACTCAAAAAGGCATAGCAAATCGAGAATAAAAAGACTTGTTCTTGAAATTCTCTTAGATATAAAAAAAGATGAAATAAAAAAATCCTTTGAAGAACCCTATACAAGAGTCCTCGCTTGTGATAAAAGAGGCATCGAAATATTTAAAAAATCAAAAAACAAAAATAAAATCTATTCCTTTAAAAACTTTTACGATAAATCTAATGGAATAATAAAAAAAATGCTAGAAAAAGAAATTCTCGCAAGCAATATATACAATATAAAAAATGGAAAAATAAACACAGACTTTACCACAGAAGTCTACAAAAAATAAGGCTCTCATTTTAATTTTATCCCTATATGAGAGTCTTTAACTTAAACTAATCCTTAGTTTCCCTTCTCGCCCATATAAATATATTTAAATCTTATATCAAAAATTTAAAATACATAAAGCATGGGAAATAAAAATCTCTCTAGATTAACTTAATCTAGAGAGAAATATTTGTTATTTATGAATTTCACAAATCATTATTTAAATACCCATTGTCCAAGCATAATATATTCATTTTCTTGAATTGTCGAGATATTCAAGCCACTGTCATATCTATACTCTGTTGGAATAATTTCATTGTTTCCATTATATACAATAACTTTAAAATCCTTTTGTTTTCCTTTAAATTTATCTGAAATTTCTTTTCCGATTATTTTAAGTTTTTTATTTGCATTATTCCATTCCTCTTTAGTTATATCTTGAGTATAAACTAATTCTTCACCTAGTTTGACCTCAACCTTTGTTGGTACCTTAGGGTCAGCTTTAAATACCCAATGACCAAGTACTACATATTTGTATTCTCCAATGTTTGCATAGTTGAAATTATACTTATATTCATTACTTGTTCTTATAACTTTATTGCTTTCATTATATAGAATAACATTGAAATCCTTTTGTTTTCCTTTAAATTTATCTGAAATTTCTTTTCCGATTATTTTAAGTTTTTTATCTGCATTATTCCATTCCTCTTTAGTTATATTTTGAGTATAAACTAATTCTTCACCTAGTTTGACCTCAACCTTTGTTGGAGTTTCGGAATCTGCTTCTAATACTTGTACTTTAGCCTTATCACTTATTTCTTTGTAGCTAATAGTTATCTCCTTTTCATGAGTACTTGTATCCTCTTTAGTAAATTCATAATCAATATTTGGATTGATATTAATGCCTAATTGACTTGCTTCATCCCAACCTATTTCCTTTACAGTACCATTGATAGTAGTTGTAGTGATTGTAAAATCTCCTTTGGATAAAGTTTCTCCCTCAAAATATTTATTTTTCTTTAAATTAAGCTTGATGGATTTTAATTCTGATTTATCATCAACCCAAGTATTAAATCTATAGAATGAAGTTTCAAATTTTTCACCTTCCTTTAATACACTTGTATCAAAGTTTTCAAACTTCCAATACTCAAAAGGTTTATCTAGCCACTGACCATCTGCTATCTTTTTATCATTGTAGAAAAGTTCAGCCTTTGTAGGTTTGACATTGACTGTTTTCCCACCAAGATTAACTCCAGATCCTTTTTGTATATTGAATTTATCTTCACTTCCATTTGGCATTGTCAATATAAAATGTGTTGGAGTTACTTCATGTTTTAGGCTTTCTGCGACAAAAAGTGTTAGCCAATCTTCTGCATAGCCTGATTTATCCTTTGCTTTTATAGTTATTTGATTTCCTTCAGGGTTTAAAATTTGTCCTTGCTCGTAATTTGTTTCTATTCCATATTTTTTTAAATCTGAAAATTTAACATTAGGTCTTATTAATCCATTGCCATAAGCTATATCAAATTTGATAGAATCAAAATCTGCACTCTCTCCACGTACTAATTTTACTTTATCTGCAATAGCATTTCTGTATTTTTCCGGACTAAATTCATTATTTCCAGAGAGTTTTATATAGGCTATATCTTGAATATTTTTATCTCCACTATATTTTTCAGATCTGTCTATTGCATTTGCAACAGCCCTTATATATCCCTTAGCTGTCTTAGTAGCAGAGCTTACTACATCTACATATTCACCTGTATAATTTTTATTATCTAATTTTTTATCTATTTCAGCTTCAATCTTCAAGATTGCATTTTTATCCTTGTCTATTAATTTTAGCAAGATTCTTTGAGCTATTCTTATATATCCTTCTTCTAATCCACCATTTTTAATAACTTTTATATCTTTTACTAGACCCTCATCTATCTTTACCTCGAGAATATTTGGACCTGCTCCCTTAGGATTAAAACCTACATTAACATCAGATGTTCCAAACCAAGTTTTTTCAGCTGGAGATGTTTCACCACTATTTGCTTGTACAGGAACATCGATATTTACAAAACCATAAGGTAAATCACTATCGGCAATTTCAATATAGATTATATCTCCTACATCAGTACCTGGTGTAACAAATACTCTTCCAGATTCATCTATTGATACTGGAATCTCCTTGTAATCATTATTAGTTGCTGTAATAGTTGTTTCTTCGCCTTTGTTTTTTACAACTATACCTGTATCTTGTTCTTCATTAGTGGCATTTACAGTTTTTACATTATCTTTATCTACACTTATCTTTGATGAGTCAATTGAATTATTGTCTACGGGAACTTCAATTTCTACAGAGCCATCAGGTAAATTGTCATCAAAAATTTCAATATGAATTGAATCTTTTGCTTTAGTGCCTGGAGTAACTAATACTTTTCCAGAGTCATCTATTCTTATGTCTACTACATCATCGCCATCAAGATTAATTGCTGTAATAGTTGTTTCTTTACCACTATTTTTTACAAGGATTCCTGTGTCTTGTTCTTCATTAGTAGCATTTACAGTTTTTATATTATCTTTATCTACACTTATCTTTTTTATGTCAGTTGAAGTAGTATCTACAGAAACATTAATACTTGCAAAACCTCTAGGAAGATCCTTATCAGTAATCCTTATAGTGATTATTGTTCCAACATCAGCATTTGGAGTGACAAATACCTTTCCAGATTCATCTATTCTTACTGGAACTTGCTTGTCTTCTTTATTGTTAGCTGTAATTGTTGTATCTTTTCCTTTGTTTTTTACAACTATTCCTGTATCTTGTTCTTCTCCATTAGCTTTTACCATCTTCATTTGTTTGGTTTCGACTTTTATCTTTGTTGGATCTTCTTGATCTGATACATGAAGAGTCACTTTTTCTTCAAGATATCCTGTCTTGTCCTTTATGTGCAACGTGATACTTCCTGGTTTTTCCAGCTTTTGATTTTGAGTATAGTTTGCATCTATATTGTTATATTTAAGTTCAGTAAAATCTGCTCCAGATTCAACTCTGCCATTAGCATAGGCTATGTCGAATTTTAGAAAATTGAAATCAGCTTTTTCGCCAGCTTTTAAATCAGTTTTTAGCATATATTGTGTTCTTGTTTCTCCTGGTGCAAGTCTTAGTTTTATATATGTTATGTCCTGAATATTTTTATTGTCATTTGCATCAATGGATCTTTGAATAGCTTTTTTAGTTGCTTTTACATAATCCTTAGCTGTTATAGTAGCATTAGTTACTGAATCATAATATTCTCCCTTTTTATTATTTATTTGACTTAAAACCTTATCTAGGTCATTAAGTTTTAAACCCTTCATTTTTGGAAGAATATGCTTTGCAATATTTAAATACTCTTCTTTAAATCCACCATCAGCTATGGCTTCAACTGAATCTATTTTTTCATCTGTTAATTTAACTTTTACAATACTTGGTCCATATTTATCACTTTCAAGTCCTTCAAAGGAAGCTGCATACCATTCTCCATCTAAAGGTTTTTTTGTTTTTGGCGCTTGTGTAGAGCCAGAATTTTCATTAGCATTCGGTGCTTGTGTAGAACTAGAGTTTTCATTAGCATTCGGTGCTTGTGTTGTACTTGATGTTGATGCGCTACCGCTACTAGTGATAAACCTATTACTTGTTCGTGAAGATGATTTTTTGACTGTATTCGTCTTTAGGCTTGATACTGCCTTTTTATTTTCTTCAGTTTTTTTAGTTTCATTATTTTCTGTTGCATTAAATAAAGCTACAAAGGATAATTCTCTGCTTGCTTCTTTATTTGGATCGATAGTTTCAATGCCTGTACCCTTGCCTATAATCTTTAGCTCTTTTGCCCAATCAATATAAGTATTAGGCCATTTTGCTTTTGCCATTTCCTCACTTGTCAAGTCCTTCTTAGTGGCTACAACCATTAATTTTATCAATTCTGCTTCTGTTATGTTTTTTTCTGGTTTGAAAGTCCCATCTGGATAACCTGCTATCAAATATTGACCATTGGGCATTTTTATTTTGCTTGCTGCTTGAATTACTCCCTTTGCCCAGTGGTTTGAATTAACATCTGAATATTTAGATTTTTCTGATTGAAGTTTTGCAGCCTCGTCTTTATATCCCAAGGAATATATTAGGATTTTTGTAATCTCACTTCTCTTGATTGGATTGCCAAGGTTTAAATTTCCTCTTTCATCTCCTTCAACTATTTTTGCACTAACTAATTTGTCAACTTTTTGTTTATTAGTTAATTCTTCTTTAGCAAAGACTTCAAAGCTTACAGTGCCAATCATCATTAGCATTGCCATCATTAGCGCAATTAATTTTCTTTTCATATCTACCTCCTAAATAGAATTAATGATACAAAGTACCACTTTTACAATAGTTTTACTTATTTTAGACTAACTTCTCCTTTATATTTTTATTGCAACCCTTTCACTTGAATTTATATTTGATTTTTTTGAACTAATTTGATTGTGTAGTAACCCCAAATTAAAACATAAATTACAACATCAAGTACTTTATCTTTAATATGTCCAGAATATAGTACTATTACATGAATGAATATTAAGTAGAAGAATGTATAGGCTAACTTTTGAAGTTTTTTCCAGCTACCTGGATTCATTTTCTTTCTAATAGTTTTAAAGGATGTTAAAAATAATGGAATTAAAATTGCTATCATCACCAAGGAAATTATCGTCGCCACTAGTTTTAATGGTTCAAGACTTGACATATCTGTGAAAAATTGTACAAAAAATATTTTTCCAAATAATATATTATGTCCAAAAATTATAATTGAACCTATTATTGCAAGTTCTCCTCTTATTTGCATTAATTCTCTTACAAATTGATCCTTTTTGAGAACGCCAATATACATTACTATTATGATAAAGGCTGTCCCTATGACTCCTCTATTTAGTGGTCCTAATAAATACTTGGATATTGCTGGGTTCAATTCTTTGACCATTGGCATTGATGCAATTTTTATATACATAAAATTTATTAACACTGCCAAAATATAAAATGGAATGGGATTACTTTTAATTAAATTTTTAAATAATGCTACAAATAATAGCACTATGATTATTGATTCTACTAAAATCATAATTCCTCCTATTAATTTTTTTGATTGTCATTATAAAATTATAAGCAAGGTATAATAGACTTTTAGCTATTTTAAATTTTTGTTGATTTTTTGTTTAAATAGCTTTTCTATTATTTTTGCAAAAATTTTATTGCTCCATTGTGTTTGTCGTGAAAACTTTTATCTTTTTTAAATTACCTCCCTTTAAAAGATAGAAACCTTAACCAAAATCTATATCCATTATCACGCAATAAGCTATAAAATTTGGGTTTACTAAGGATATTTATTCTCAAAATATAGCATAATTGACTTTAAATATCTTATAGATAGTTATCTTTTTTTTTTTAATTTTTTTAAGGAACAAATTAGTTTTTATTTATACACAATTAATTGTAATAGCTGTAAATTTTTAAATTTACTTTTGTCTTATGTTTTAAATATTTAAAATATTTTAGATTTTTTGTATAATTATCTATCCACTTTTATACTAGACTAGTTTATTTAAGTAGATAGAAATAATAGAATAGATATTTTTCATTTTTAATTTGCTTTTTGCTTTTATGGAAATTATAATTTTTTATTTATAGTTTAGAATTATTTTTATTTATAGTTATTTATTTTTACAATAAAAAAAACTCGATATTATCGAGTCTCCCAAAATTTAACATAGAGCCATAAAAAAGTATCGACCTACCTTAGTCAGGTTAAGCCGATACACAAGCTATTTTACACTACTGTTTAACAATTTTATAATTCAATTAAAGATAATTAACGATTTTTAAATTATTTACTTATAAATTTTTCAAATATAAAACCTAAGTTTATTGCTATTAAAAAAATTACCAACTGAATAGTCCAAAAACTTGAATTTCCATATTTATATCTATATAGATTAATTAGTATAATAAAAAAACTTATATAATAATAATACTTCCTATTTTTTAATTCTGTATATTTTAGTTTTTTAGCATATATAATCTCAAAAATTATACATACCACTCCTTCAACTAACATCTCCACTCCACATAGGTATAATCAATAAAAAATCTATGATATGAATCTTCATAAAATCTAGTGTATTCTGTTTCTTCTATAATTCTCCAATCTCTTTCACAATATTTCCAATTATATATTTTATGATAATATACATAATTATTTCCGCCATTAAATAAGGCATCTGCAATAGCTGCTGCCGATGCCCCAACACCAGCGCCTAACGGTCCTCCTATTATAGACCCAGCTATAGCAGCTATTGCTGATATTAAAGCCGTTCTGCCTAAATTCCCTATATATTTATATCCATCGGTTTCCTCTGTAATCCAATCATAATTATTTACATAAGGTACAATTGCATTATTGTTAATTTCCAAATTATCTTTTAGATTAACCTGCCAATTTTTATCATTTCCTTTTTCTGAATCTATGTATACATTCATTATGCCTTTATCATCAATATTAGTATATTGAGTTTCAACTTTGACATATTTACCACGCACTAATTCAAATAATTCACTTTTTGTTTCTTTGAATTCATCATCAGCTTCATCTATTCTTTTATAATGAGTATCTCCCTCAGTATATTCATAAATAGCCTTATACTTGCCTTTCAAAAAGGACTCTTCAATGATTTTTAAATTTTCTCTTTTCTCATAAGGTTTTTGTGAATTAATCTCATTTGCATATACAATTGAATTCCCCATTAAAACGAATGAAATTACAAAAGCTAAAAATAAATTTAAACATCTACTAATCTTTTTAAAAAAAATTCTCTCCTTTAAATACTTTATACTGTGATACTTTAATGTTATTATAACTATGATATGTAAAAAACTTGTTATTAATATGATAACTTTTTGTAAAAGGTAGGATCTCTTTAACCACATAACAATCTATTTGTTATAATTTTATTTAAAATTAATTATGCTAAACTTTATTATTTGTTTCATTTGCAAGTATCCATTGCAGATTTCTAAAGGGTTCTAAATCAACAACATAAATCTCTTTTTCCAATACAAATTTTCTAAGAAAGTGGGACATAGTTTTGCAATTAACAAGTTTCCTTTTCTTTTCAAAAACTTTTTTCTCTTAACTGTCAAGACATATGTTTCACTTTTTGTACTTTGATACAATTAATTTAAATGCTTTAGCTACTTATTAATATTTAATGAAGCTTTTTGAAGGTTATATTCCATTATTATTTAATTTGCTTTTTGCTCTTATGGAAATTATTATTTTTTATTTATAGTTATTTATTTTTACAATAAAAAACTCGATATTATCGAGTCTCCCAAAATTTAACACAAAATAAAGGCTCTATGTCAAATATTGGGGAGACTCGTTAACTTGAGTCTCTCTTTTTATGTAAAAATAAACACATAGACGCTAATAAAGCTTAAATACTAAAATAACAAGAAAACTATTAAAAATAAGCATAGCAAACAAAACCCTTAGGGGTTTTGCAAAATTTTCCCGTTTTCATATCATTACTTACAAGCAAACATGATTCTCTTTCTAAACAAATTGAAATTTTTCATACCAAAACAATTTCTTTTTAAAGTCTTTATCTTAGTATGAGTACCTT
>NZ_JABDSR010000003.1 GCF_012976305.1 Peptoniphilus faecalis | reverse complement strand
ATCAAAAATTACATCTTTAAAACCCAACAAATTCATGTTATTATTATTTTGCACTTATATGCACCTCCTAACAAAGTTTGTTGTTATTTTAAGTTTAGGACTAAATGCGTATAAGTGCAATTTTTTTTACGTAAAAATATCTGTTAGAGATTTACTCCCCAACAGATATTATAGAGCCATAAAAAAGAG
Organism: Peptoniphilus faecalis; assembly: GCF_012976305.1. Taxonomy (GTDB): domain Bacteria; phylum Bacillota; class Clostridia; order Tissierellales; family Peptoniphilaceae; genus Peptoniphilus_A; species Peptoniphilus_A faecalis. Next base: position 176,164 of record NZ_JABDSR010000003.1, on the reverse strand, counting down.
AGACTAATTCTCTCTTTATAAATATTTTATTCTTCTGTTGATTTTTCAGTTTCTTCTTTTTCTGAAGCTGAAATTTCTTTTCCGTCTTCGAGAATTTCAGAATCTAAATCTGCGTCAGCAAAGTTAAGTCCAAGCATTTCTCCAATAGTCATGTTGAAGTCATCTTGTTTTGGTTCTTCAATTTTCTTTTCTCTTTTTGGAGCTACTTTTCTTTCTCTTCTTGGTTTTCTTTCTCTTGGTTTAGATTCTTCGTCTTCTTCTTTTACCTCAGGTTCAATTAGAGCCTTGATAGAAAGAGAAATTTTTTGATTTTCTTCATCAATGTCAGTTACTTTAACTGTAACTTCTTCGCCAATAGAAAGTTTATCTTGTGGTTTTTCAACATGTTCTCTTGCAATTTGTGATACATGGAGAAGTCCATCAACGCCTTGTTCAAGTCTTACAAAAGCACCAAAATCGAGAAGATTTACAACTTTGCCCTTTACTACATCGCCAACTTTAACTTCGTTTTTGAACACATCCCATGGTTTTTCCATAGTTTGTTTTAGTCCAAGTGCGATTCTATTTTTTTCTTTATCAACGTTTAGAACTTGTACTTTAACTACATCTCCAGGTGATACAACATCTGATGGGTGTTTTACTCTATTCCATGAAAGTTCAGAAATATGGATAAGTCCGTCAACACCTCCAACATCTACGAAAGCACCAAAGTTAGTTAATCTTTGTACAGTTCCTTCTATAATGTCTCCTTCTTTAAGCTTGTCGTATACTTCATCGCGAACTTTGTCTAATTCTTCTTGAAGTACATTCTTCCTTGAAGCTACAATTCTTTTCTTTCTCTTGTCAAAATCGATAATTTCAGTTTCAAATTCTTCTCCAACGAATTTGCTTAAATCTTTTTGGAATCTAACAGAAACATGAGATGCTGGTATAAATACATTTAATCCTCTGAAATCTGCAGTAAGTCCGCCTTTTACTTGGTTTTTTATAGTTACTGTAATCTTTTCTTTGTTATTATAAAGTTCTTCAACTTCATCCCAAATTTTCATATCAGCAACTCTTTTTGTTGAAAGAACAACATTGCCATCTCCATCGTCCATCTTTAAAACATATACATCAATTTCTTGACCTTGTTTATAAAGATCTGCTGGATTAACATCTGGTCCTCCTGCAAGTTCATCTTTTGAAATGATACCATCTGATCTGTATCCAAGATTTACCATTACTTCTGAATCAGTTATATATAAAACCTCTCCAGTTACTACTTCGCCCTTTCTAATCCTTTTAAAAGAATTATCAATGGCTTCCATCATCTCACCTTTGTCAAAATTTTCCATCCTACAAACAGCCTCCTTGATTACCGATTCCGGTGTGGATGCTCCGGCGGTAATACCAATTTTATTAAATTTTTTAAATATATTTAAATCAATATCATTAATCGATTGAATTAAAAATACATTTTTACAATTTAATTTTGCAATTTCTGCAAGTTTTTTAGTGTTAGAACTTTTTTTGCCACCAATTACAATTACGGCGTCAACTTTTTTTGATAAATTTCTAATACTTTCTTGTCTCTTGAAAGTTGCATTACATATAGTATTATAAACTAAAACTTCATCTTTTGAAATATCTTTTATAATATTTATTGCTTTTTCAAAAAAATCTACATTATTTGTTGTTTGAGAGACAATAAGGGTTTTCCCTTTTGGAATTTTTATATCTTCCAAATTGGAAATAATAGTTGCAGAGTCATTGCATCTGGAATTAATCCCTATTACCTCAGGGTGTTTATTATTCCCGATAATTACTATATTATAACCTTTTTTATAGAAATTATCTACTATATTATAAACTTTTTCTACCTTTGGGCATACGCAATTTATTATTTCATTATTTTTTTCTTCTAATTTATCTAAAATTTTCTTGTGAACTCCGTGACTTCGTATAATTACCTTTGAATTTTCAATATTTGTGTCGTCAATTGTAAGTACGCCCTTTTCTTCTAATTCCTTTACCACAAACTCATTGTGGACTAAGTCTCCGTAAGAATAGACTCCTTTTGCTGCGTTGTCAAAGGCCATTTTTACAGCTCTTTTAACGCCGCCACAAAATCCCCTTACATCTGCTAAAATAATTTCCATTTTATTTCTTCACCATAGACCATTCTCATAATATCCTGAGAAATATTTTCTAATTCTTCATTTGAATATTTTATTTCTTTATTAATTTTTACTGGTTTTCTAAAATAAACCTTTATTTTTCTAAAAGCTTTATATTCTCCTTCTATAAAAACTGGAAGAATCTCTGAGTCAGTTTTCTGTGCAATAAGTGCAATGCCTGATTTTATTGTTGTGTAGTCAATTTCACTTACTCTAGTTCCCTCTGGAAAAATTCCAAGAACTTTTTCATCTTTTAAAATTGTGAGGGAAGTTTTTATTGCCTTTAAATCATTTTTTTCTCTATCTACTGAGAAAGCTCCAAGTTTCGTTAAAAATCCACCAACTAATTTATTTTTAAAGAGTTCCCTTTTTGCCATCCAAAAAATTTGTCTTGGAAAAATTGCAGAAATTGTAACTGGATCTAAGTTACTCTTGTGATTTCCACAAATTATAAGTCTTTTTTCTTCCTCTGGAATATTTTCCATACCAAAAACTTCAACTCTAAAAATTAATTTTACAAAAAAACCAATAAAAACTTGTATAAATTTGTAAAACATAGATCACCTTTTTACATAAGATATAATTTTTTCTATAGTTTCTTCAGCATTTAAGTTTGTGCTGTCGATTAATATTGCATCATCTGTCTTTACAAGAGGAGAATTTTCTCTGTGAGAATCGTTGTAATCTCTTACTTTCAAATCTTCTAAAATTTCTTCAAAAGTAACTTTATCATCGTCAATTTGTTTATACCTTCTCATTGCACGAGTTTCTACATTTGCAGTTAAGAAAAATTTATATTCAGCATCCTTTAAAACCACTGAACCAATATCTCTTCCTTCCATAACTACATCGGTGTCCTTAGCAATTTCTCTTTGCATTTTTACTAAATAATCTCTAATAATTTTTTTCTTAGATAACTCAGAAGTTTTATTAGAAATTTCATTTTCTCTTATCCTTTTTGATACATCTTTTCCATCTAAAAATATTTTATCGCCATCAAAATTTATTTTTGTTTCCTTTAATACTTTTTCATAATCTTTCTCATTTTCTTTTAAAAGTTTGAGAGTTATGGCACGATACATTGCACCCGTATCAACATATAAAATATCAAGTCTCTTTGCAATTTCCTTTGCAATGGAACTTTTGCCAGAGCCTGCTGGCCCATCTATTGCAATTTTCATTTTTACCTCCAAAAAAATCACTACAATATATAGTAGTGATTAGTATAATTATATTTTATTTTAAGAAATAAGTAAAGATTACAAATTAATCCCACAATTATAACCAGTTGAGTTTGCAATTTGAATGTTAAATCCACCAGTCAATGCATCTACATCAAGTACTTCACCAATAAAATAAAGTCCCTTTACAATTTTTGACTCCATTGTTTTTGGATCAATGTCAACTACATCCACGCCACCACTAGTAATTATTGCTCTATTAATATCCTCTAAACTTTCAAATTTTAATTTGAAATTCTTTATAGTTTTAACTAATTTTTCCCTTTCTTCCTTCGTTATTTGATTTGATTTTTTCTCCTTCTCGATTTCTGCGTTTTCAAGAACATAGGAAATTAAATCTCTAGGCAATAATAATCTCATTACATTTTCTATATTTTTATTTTTATTTTCGCAAAAGTCTCGCAAAATTCTATTGTCTAGTTTTTCATTATTTAGAGCTGGTTTTAAATCTAAATATATTTCAAAGTCTTTTAATCTATTTATTTTACTTGAAGTCGTCAGGACAATTGGACCACTAATTCCTCTGTGAGTGAAAAGAAGCTCTCCAAATTCCCTTGAAATTATTTTTTTATCTTTAATTACTTTCAACTCGACATTTTTTAAAGTTAGTCCTGCTAAATTAAATCCATTGTATAAATTTATCCCAATAAGGCCTGGCACAGGCTCCACTACTTTGTGATTAAATTTTTTTGCAAATTTATATCCATCTCCCGTTGAACCTGTTAGTTTGTAGGATAGCCCACCTGTTGCAATAACAATTTTATCATATTTTTCTCTATCATTTAAAATAAAAAAATCTTTATCTTTTTTTATACTTTTAATTTCAGAATTTAGTTTTATTTTTACGTCCCTTTCCCTTAATTTTTTTTCATAAATTTTTATTACATCAGAAGATTTATCACTTGCAGGAAAAACTCTATTTCCACGTTCAACTTTCAGCGGTAGTCCAAGTTCTTCAAAATAATAATAAGTTGTAAAGGGCGAAAGTGAATAAATTGATGAATACATAAAATTTTTATTCCTTACAATATTTTTTAAAAACTCTCTCTCATCACAATAATTTGTTAGATTACACCTTCCCTTGCCCGTAATAAATAATTTTTTACCTAATTTTTCATTTTTTTCGTAGAGAAATACCTCATGATTTTCTGCCGCCTTTATGGCACACATCATTCCAGCAGGTCCTCCGCCAATAATTGCTATTTTCATGACTTTGCCTTCTTCTCGATTAAATATACAATTGGTGGATTGTGTTTTTGATTGTAAAATTCTCTTTTTTCTACTTTAAATTCTCTTTGGTCAATATTTTTTATAAAATCGTCAACTCCTTCTCTTTCTTCAAAAGAATTCTCGTGTCCTAAGTATGAAACCACAATTATTATTCCTCCACAATTTATTTTTTTCTTGGCTTTTTTTAATGAAATAATAGTCGAATCTTTTAAAGTTGTAATTTTTTTATCAGAGCCTGGAAGAAATCCAAGATTATAAATTACTAAATCAAATTTTTCTATTTTATCAATATTTTCGTGACTCTCCAAAAATAATTTATAATTTTTAAAATCCTTTAAAATTTTTTCAGCCGATGAAATTGCATCTTCTTGTACATCAAAACCATAAACGAAGCCCTTTTCTCCCACTGCCTTTAAAAGTTTTAAAGTGTCATTGCCCCTTCCAACAGTAGCATCAACTGCAATTTTACCTAAAAAATTATGAGATAGCACTTCATCCACTATCTCAAAATATTTTTCCTTTACAATCATTTTAATCCCTTTAAATATTTTATTTCATTTTCATTTAAATATCTATAATTTCCAACTTCAAGGTCTAGCAATTCAATTTTTCCCATGGAAATTCTCTTTAGCTTCTTTACACTATGGCCAATGTAGTCGAACATCCTCTTGACTTGATGATTTTGTCCCTCAAAAATTTCTATTTCTAAAATAGAATCTTGTTTAAAATTTTTTAAAATTCTGACATTAGCTGGCGAAGTTTTCAAATCCCTTATGTCAAGACCTTCACGCAGTAGAGAAAGTTCATGAGCGTTGGGCGTTCCCTCAACTGTAACAATATATTTTTTGCCAATTTTATATCTTGGGTGCATTAAAATATTTGCAAGCTCGCCGTCATTTGTCAGCAGTACTAAACCCGTTGTATCTATATCAAGTCTTCCTACGGGATAAACTCTGTAATCGTCAGGTACAAGGTCTGTTACAGTTTGCCTATCTTTCTCATCATTTGCACTTGTTACAACTCCAATTGGTTTGTTTAAAATCATATAAACTTTTTTATCTTCAAGAGTTAACCTCTTCCCCCTTAAATAAACTCTATCAACATTGGGATCGATTTTTGTGCCAAGTTCTGTTACAATTTTGTCGTTTACTTTTACAAGTCCTTCTTGAATATATTCTTCGCACTTTCTTCTAGATGCAGCTCCGCAATGAGCCATATATTTTTGTAATCTCAATTAGATTCCTCCTCTAATTCCTTTAGGTCAGGCAGTTCTTCCAAATTTCTCATGCCAAACTTTTGTAAAAATTTATCAGTTGTGCTGTACAAATTTGGATGTCCAATTCTATCAAGTTTGCCAGAAACTTCTATTAAATCAAAATCAAGAAGACCTTTGATCGTGCTATCACAATTTACTCCTCTCAATTCTTCCACTTCAACCTTTGTAACTGGCTGCTTATAGGCAATTATTGAAAGAGTTTCAAGGGCAGGCTTTGAAAGATTTTTCTCATTTTTTTCTTTAATTAAGTTTTTTAAATAGGGCTCGTTTTCTTGTTTAGTTCCAATTTGAAATTTTCCATCAATTTCTCTAAGCCTAAGTCCCGATGTTTCATTCTTATAATTTTCTTTCATCTCCATAAGAATTTCCCTTACATAGTCCTTTTTCAGCTCAAGAGTGCTTGCAATGTCCTCTAAACTTATGGGATCTCCCCAAATAAATAGTATTGATTCAATTATTGATTTAAGCCTGTTCTTGTCCATTGTATTTTCTCTCTTCAATTAAAATATCGCCAAAATTGTCGCTTTGATTTGCGATGATATATTCGTTTTTAATAAGTTCAAGCATTCCTAAAAAATAAGTTATGACATCAACTTTATAAACTATGTCTTCTAAAAGTTCGCTAAATTTTATTTTTTTATTTTCCTTTAATGTTTGTTTTATCTTTCTAGAAGCATCTTCAACTTTAAAATACTCCCTCTCAATTCCAATGACTTCCTTGTCCTTATATCTTTTTAATATATTGTAAAAAGCAAGGGATAGTTTTTCCACATTGGATTCCTTTAAAAAATCTATTTCACTCATTGAAAATATTTCTGTTTTTAACTTGTAAAAGGATTTTGACTCGTATTCTTCTTGAGTTTTTAAAATTTCAGAAGCCTCCTTATACTTTTTATACTCCAAAAGGCTTTCTACTAGATCAAGTCTAGGGTCCTCTTCTACTTCTTCTTCATTATCTGTACTTTCTTTTTTGGGAAGGAGCATTTTTGATTTTATCTCCAAAAGGGTTGACGCCATTAAAATAAAATCTGAAGTAAGGTTTAGGTTTAACTTCTTCATATTTTCAATATATTTTAAAAATTCTTCTGTGATTGTGAAAATTGGTATGTCGTAAATATCTATTTCCTTTTCTTTTATTAAATCTAAAAGAAGATCCATTGGACCTTCATAAGTTTTTAAAACAATATTGTATTCCATAGATTAATTCCCAGATAAATAATTCCCTTTAAAATACTTTCGATGATCGGCGCAATAAATTTGTCCACTACTCCTGAAAAAATCATTATAACTAGCACAAAATAAAAGTATTTTTCATTTTTATAAAATTTATATTCCAAATCTTCTGGTAAAAGTGTGGCCAATACCTTTGATCCGTCAAGAGGTGGCAATGGCACTAAATTAAATACGCCAAGCATAATATTGTACCAAAAAATTGATGTGAAAAGAGGAACTAAAAAAGAAGATCTATAGTTTAAATAAACTAAAATAATCCCAGAAATAAATCCAAGAATAAAATTAGTGAAAACTCCTGCAAGTGAAACTAAAAGAGATGCAACTTTCCTATTTCCCTTAAATCTATAGGGGTTAATTGGCACAGCCTTTGCCCATCCAAATCTAAAAACAAGCATAGAAATTAAACCAATAGGGTCTATATGGTGAAGTGGATTTAAGCTAAGTCTTCCATCGTCCTTTGCAGTTGTATCTCCACACAGATATGCAACATATCCATGTGCTATTTCGTGTGGAATTATGGCAATCATAAGTGCAATAATATTTATTAAAATTGATGCTATATCAAAATTTCTCATCTCAATCAATCTCTTCTATTATTAATTTATAATCTTCTCTTTTGTCAGAAAAAGCGTAGGCACCTTTAATCTTTTCTATTGCTCCTACTACTTCGCTTTCCCTTTCTGTATAGATTGTAGCTATTTTTTCGCCCTTTTCTACATAGTCGCCAACTTTTTTATGAAGGTAAATTCCTGCACTCAAATCGAGTACATCTCCCTTTTTATGCCTTCCCGCTCCAAGGTCTCTTGACACAATTCCAATTTCAATTGCTTCAATTGATTTTACATATCCCGATTCATCGCTATAAATGTCCTTTATTATTGATGACTTTTTAAATTTATCTACATCGTCAATGTATGTTGGATCTCCACCTTGAAGTTCAACCATTTCCTTGAATTTTTCTATTGCAGATCCATCCTTGATTTTTCCTTCAAGAATTTTTATTGCTTCGTCCTCAGTTTTTACAATTCCTTCTATTATCATTAGCTTTGAACCAATTTTTAGAGAAATTTCTTTTAAATGTTTTGATCCACGGCCCTTTAAGACATTTATAGCTTCTATTACCTCTAGGCTATTTCCAATTGCATCGCCGAGAGGTTCGTTCATACTAGTGATAATTGCCTTTGTATTTCTACCAAATTTTTTCCCAAGGCTCACCATTAGTTTTGACAACTCAACTGCCGATGGCACATCTTTCATAAAAGCGCCGTTTCCAACTTTTACATCAAGGACTAAGGCATCTGTTCCTAATGCAATTTTTTTTGAAAGGATTGATGATGCAATTAAACTTACATTATCAACTGTTGCCGTCGCATCTCTTAATGCATATAAAAGTTTATCAGCAGGTACAATATTTTCTGTTTGACCAATTACTGCAATATTTGATTTTTTTAAAATTTCAACAAAGTTTTTTCCACTAATATTTATATTAAATCCAGGGATGGATTCAAGCTTATCAAGAGTTCCACCAGTATGGCCTAGACCTCTGCCACTCATTTTTGCAAAAACAAGACCAACTGAAGCAATTAATGGCCCAAGCACAAGGGTAACAGTATCTCCCACGCCACCTGTGGAATGTTTGTCTACTTTTAATCCAGGCACCTCAGATAGATCAACTCTATCTCCTGAATCTATCATTGCCTTTGTTAAATAATAGGTTTCATCTAAATTTAGTTTGTTAAAATAAACTGCCATCAAAAAAGCGGAAACTTGATAATCTGGGATTTCACCTTTGACATAATTTTCTATAAAATAATTTATTTCATATTCAGTTAAAATTTTATTTTCTTTTTTCTTTTGAATAATGTCTAAAAAATTCATCAAATCTCCTCAATTATTTCTTTTAAAAGCTCTTTAAATTTGCCTGCAACTTCTTTTCCAACTTCTACAACTTCTGCATGGTCAAGTGGTGTATCTAAAATTCCCGTACTCATATTTGTAATTGTTGAAATTCCTAAAATTTTAAGTCCTCTATGCCTTGCAATAATTGCTTCAGGAACAGTACTCATTCCAACAGCATCCGCTCCAAGTGTCCTTGCCATTTTTACTTCAGCAGCTGTCTCATAAGTTGGCCCTGTAAAATACATATAAACGCCTTTTCTTATATTAATGCCAAGTTTCTTTGCAGAATTTTCAGCTATATTGACAAGTTCCGGAGTGTATAAATCAGTCATGTCAGGAAATCTCGGTCCAATAGCATCGTCATTAGGTCCAATTAATGGATTTTTGCCCATTAAATTTATGTGATCTGTAATAATCATAAGGTCTGCTGGTTTAAAATCCATATTAACTCCACCCGCAGCATTAGTGAGGATCAATGTCTTAATCCCTAAATCTGCAAGAACCTTTATTGGATATACTACATCGGAAATTTCGTAGCCTTCGTAAAAATGAATCCTTCCCTTCATTACGCAGACATTTTTTGATTTTATTTTTCCAAAAATTAATTTTCCGTCATGCCCTTTAACTGTAGAAACTGGAAAACCTGGAATATCCTTATAAGGTATTTCAATTTTATTCTCGATTGAATCTGCAAAATCTCCAAGACCTGAACCTAGTACAATTCCAATTTCAGGCTCTAGGCTTATTCTTTCTTTTATATATTTAATAGAATTATCCATTTTTCCTCCTAAAATTATTGTAATACAAAATTCCTGCAACAGTTTTTGAATCTATTATCTCGCCTAAGTTTATTAATTTTAAGGCTTCTTTAAATTTTACTTTTTCTACTGTCAAATGTTCAAACTCGTCGAGATCTTGATCTCCTGCAATAAGTCCTTCTGCGTAAAAAATAAATAATTTTTCATTTGTAAATCCTGGAGATGAATAAATTTCAAGCAAATAATCAGATTTTTTTGCATCATAACCAGTTTCTTCTTTTAACTCTCGAAGAGCTGCCTTTTGTGGTTCTTCTCCAAAATCCACCATTCCTGCTGGAAGTTCGTAAATTTCTTTATCAATGGCCTTTCGATATTGTCTTATTAAAATAATTTCGTCATCCTCAGTAATTGCAACTATGCCAACAGCAGGTTGTCTCTCCACAATTTCTCTTTTAGTATACTTTTGACCTTCCATCTCAACTGTATCCACTCTAAGTTGTAAGACCTTACCGTCAAAAATCTTCGTGGATTTCATAGTTCTCTCTTCATTGTTTGAATTTGCCATTTAATCACCAATCATTTCCTTTGCAGTTTCTATTGCAACTTCACTTATATTCATACCACCAATTAATCTTGCAACTTCTTGTACTCTTTCCTCATAATCTAATTTATCAATTGTTGAAATTGTACTGTTGTTTACCACATCTTTTTTAATTGCAAAATGTGTATCTGCTAGTGCAACAATTTGTGGCAAGTGAGAAATTACTATGACCTGTCTTTTTTTTGCAACTTCCTTTATTTTATTGCCAACAATTTGTGCAGTCTTTCCACTTATTCCCGTATCAATTTCGTCAAAAACAAGAGTAGGAATGTTATCTTTTTCAGCGATGATGCTCTTAAAGCCAAGCATAATTCTGCTCATTTCACCGCCAGATGCAACCTTTGCTAGAGGCATTAAATCTTGACCCAAGTTTGGTGCAATTAAAAATTCTATTTTGTCAATTCCATCACTTGACAAGTCTTTTTCTTTCAAATCAATTTTGAATTTTGCATCTTTTATATTTAATTTATTAATTTCTTCTTCCACTTTTTTCTCTAAAACTTTGGCAGTCTTCTTTCTATTGTCGCTAATTTTTTTTGCAACTTTTAAAGCTTCACCTTCAAGGTTTTTTATTTTGCTTAAAAGTTTTTGCAAATTGTCTTCAAAGTTCTGCAAAAAAACAAGTCTTTCATTTATTTCTTCATAAAAAGAATTAATCTTTTTAACATTATTCCCATACTTTAATTTTAAATTATTTACTAAATCAATTCTTTCTCTTAAGTACTGGAGTTTTTCCTCGTCCACTTCTCTAGAATTAATATATCTGTCGAGCTCCTTTGCGATATCAGACAACCTATATCTAATGTCTTCAAGTTCTTCTTCAGTTGCCTTTAAATCCTTGTTGAATTTTGTAACATCGACTATATTTACAATTATTTTATCTAAAATATCTTCAGCAGATACATTTTCATAACCGTCATTAATAAGTGCCTTTGCTTCTGATAGTTTTATTAAAGTGTCAGTCATATTGTTTAAAACATTGAAGTCGTCGTAGAGTTCTTGGTCGTCATAATCTGTTAAAGCCGCATCTTCAATTTCTTTGATTTGATACTCTAATAGATCCATTTCTCTATCCTTGTTTTTTTCTAAACTTGACTTTTCTTGATATTCACTTCTCAAATCATTTATTTCTTGAACAATTTGCCTTATCTTTAAAAGCAAATCTCTTTGCTCTTTGCCAGAAAAATCGTCAATTAATCTTAACTGATTTTTATTGTCCATAAGTGAAATAGACTCATGTTGTGCAAAAATATCAATTAAATGAGTTGAAATTTTTGATAAAATTTGAGAAGTTACCGTCCTATTATTCACTCTAGTAATAGAAGGACCCTTATCTCTAATTTCCTTTGAAATTACAATTAAATCCCCTGAATCAATTCCATATTCAGATAAAAGTTTTTTTGTCTCGTCATCATAAGAAGAAAAAACAGCTTCTATAAAAGCTCTGTCTTTTCCCTTTTTTATAATATCCTTATTCGCTCTTTGACCAAGGACAAGTCCCAGAGAATCTATGATAATTGATTTACCTGAACCAGTTTCTCCAGTTAATACGTTTAAACCAGTTTCAAACTCAATTTTCATATTTTCAATTATTGCAAAATTTTCGATATTTAACTCTAAAAGCATTTTTCACCTAATCATTTAAATTTTTATAAGCATTATTTACAATTTCACTTGCATCAAAATTTTCATTATTTTTATCAGAATTTGATAGATATATTAAAAATTCAATATTGCCGCTTGTACCCTTTATTGGAGAATTTGTCAAAGCTAAAATATTTAAGTTCAATTTTTTTGCAAGTTCAATTATTTTTTCAATAACTTCGATATGTACCCTTTTATCCTTTACAATTCCGCCCTTGCCAACCTTTCCCTTTCCTGCTTCAAATTGTGGCTTTATTAATGCGACAATTTCGCCCTTTTCTCCGCAAATTTCCTTTGCAATGGGTAACACAAGTTCAAGGGAAATAAAGGAAACGTCTATGGAAATAAAATCTACTTCTTCAGAAATTAATTCTGTGTCAAAATATCTAATATTAGTTCGTTCAAGAGATACAACTCTATCGTCCATTCTAAGTTTATAATCAAGTTGATTGTAACCAACGTCAATGGCATAAACTTTTTTTGCACCATGCTTTAACATACAATGTGTAAAACCACCAGTTGATGCACCAATATCAACACACACAGAATTTTTTAGGTCTATTTCATAATCGTCAATCATCTTCTCTAGCTTATAACCTCCTCTTGAGACGAAGGTATCTTCTAAGCCCTTAATATATATTTTTACATCATCTTTTAATTGTGTTCCTGGCTTTTCCACTCTTTCAGTGCCAATAAAAACCTTGCCTTCCATTATTAATCTCTTGGCTTTTTCTCGTGAATCGATTAAACCCTTTTCAACTAATAATACATCTGCACGCGTTTTTGCCATTATCTGCTCCTGTTTATTAACTTCGCAACAAAACTTTTTAGCAAGTTGTCTTTAAGTTCAAGGTCTTCTAAGGCATCATAAGAAATCTTCGTTAATTCAATAATTTCACTCTTTAGTTCCTCTTTACTCTTGAAGTAAAGCATATTTATTTCACCACTATCTGGATCCTTGTCTTCATCAAGAAGGTCATCTTCAAATTGATATGCAATACCAATGGATTCGCCAAACTTAGAAAGCTTTGTGATATTATCTGCTTCTACACCTGCGATTATGCCTCCAACTACAATAGAAGCCCTTATAAGAGCAGCTGTCTTTAGCTTGTACATATTTTCACAAATTTCTTCTGTATAATCTGAAACATTAAAATCTATATCAATAGTTTGTCCGCCAATCATTCCATTTACGCCAGTTGCATTGTAAATATATTTCATTGCCCTTATTGCAAGTTTTAGATCTTTGCTATCTTCAATATTTTCAATATGTCTTAAAAGAGTTTCCATGGACATATTTAAAAGTCCATCTCCCGCTAAAATTGCAATTCCTTCAGTGTAAACTTTGTGATTCGTTGGCTTTTCTCTTCTAAAATCATCATTATCCATTGCTGGAAGATCGTCATGAATTAGAGAATAAGTATGTATCATTTCAATTGCAGCAGCAAAAGGAAGAATTTTATCTAAACTATCATCTGAAAATTCGCAAAAAGTCAAAAGAGTTAACATCGGTCTAATTCTCTTTCCGCCAGAAAATAGTGAATATTTCATGGAATCAATGACTTTATGTTGTGAGCTTTCGTCGTATTCAAGCAAAGAACTCAAATAATTATTAAATTTTTCAAGTAAACTATCTATATCTGTCATCTTTATTGTCCTCAATATATTTAGAATTTTCTTCTGCAATAGTTTTAATCTTTCCTTCGTAGGCCTTTAATGTATTGTTCAAATACTTATATAGTTCAATGCCTTCTTCGTATTTTTTTATGGAATCTTCGAGACTAATGTCCTCAGACTCAAGTTCCTTTATAATTTTTTCAAGTTCCCTAAAAGAACTTTCATAATCCCTTTGCATTTAATCCCTCATTTTCACTTTTTGAACCTTTGATTTCACACTACCGTCCTTAAATTTTAGAGAAATAATTTCTCCAATCTTAACATTTTTAGCAGAATTTAGCTCTAAACCATCTTCTGTCAAAATCTCAACTTTATTAATCTTCTCATAGACTGAATTTAGTCTTATATTCAAAAAATTTAGCCTTTCTTTTTCTTTTTTTAATCTCTCTTCTAAATCGTAATCTAAAATAAATTTTCCATAATCATTAAATTTGTCAATTTTATCCTTTATTTGTGATTTAAAATAATAATTTAAAAGTTTTTTGTTAAAGTTTAAATTTTCTCTATCTTTACCGAGCTTAGAATTTAATTTTACAGAAATATTTTTAAGTTTATAAGAGTAATTTTCTATTTTCTTTGACTTGTTGAGCTTGAAGTTTTGCAAATAAAATCTTTTATTTTGAAGACCGTAGTAATAATTTTGTAAAATCTTTTTTATAGAATTGTTTAGTAAAGTTTCTCTATACAAAAGATTTCGAGTCATGAAATTTATCTTGTGAACTTGATTTTCTAGAGAAATATTTTTGTATAAATTAATAAGTTTTATATGACTGTAACTAATTCTTCTCTCCATTAAATTATTTAAATCAGATAGTTTTTTAGATAGTTGCGATAAAATTTCATCTTCACTAATTGTCGCAAGTTCAGCTGCATTCGTAGGCGTAGCTGCCCTAAGATCCGATACAAAATCACATATAGTGTAGTCAATTTCGTGTCCTACCGCAGAAATAACTGGAATTTTTGACGCAAAAATTTCTCTCGCAAGACTTTCGTCATTAAAAGCAAATAAGTCTTCAAAACTTCCTCCACCACGAGCAATTATTATAGTGTCTACTTTATTAACTTCATTAAAATATTTTACACCACGAATTAAATTACAACTAGCTACATCACCTTGAACAAGACTTGGAAAAACATAAATATCACAGGTTTTATTCCTTTTTCTAAAAAGATTTACAACATCTTTTATAGCTGCACCACTTGTAGAAGTAATTATCCCAATAGAAGACGGATACTTCTTGATTTTTTTCTTGTGAGAAGCATCAAAAAGTCCCTCATCCTTTAATTTTTCCTTTAGTTTCAAATATTTTTGATAGAGATTTCCCTCTCCATCTAACTCGATTTCAGTTGCATACAAAAAAATCCTGCCACTTCTCTCGTAATAAGTAACAGTCCCCTTTGCCATTACCTTAACACCGTCGAAGAATTCAATGTTTACATCATCTTGACTTGTCATTGCATCAATTCGTGCAAACTTATCTTTTAAAGAAAAGTAAATATTCCCATTGTTATGAATGTTTAAATTAGTAACCTCGCCAGTAATTGTAATATCTCTTAGAATATAATCCATTGAAATCAGCTTTTTGATGTAATTATTCAGTTCGCTTACATTAAAAGCAACTTTTGCCAAATTAAAAACTCCTGTAAATAGTTCCCAAAATTCCATTAATAAATTTAGGTGAATCGTCAGAACTATATAGCCTTGCAATTTCAACAGCTTCATTAATAGAAACCTCTGGTGGAATGTCCTCTTTATATAAAAATTCATAAACAGCAATCCTTAAAATTTGCCTATCCACCTTTGCAAGCCTAGCCATAGTCCAACCCTTTAAATTCTTTTCAATTGTTTCATCAACAATATCAAGTTTTTCTAAAATATCTGGTATAACTCTATTGATGTAGTCAGATTCATCACCTAAGAAGTGATTGTTTTCCATAAATAAATTTAAATTTTCTAGAGAAAAATCATTATTTATATCCATGGAAAACAATGCCTGCATTGCACCTATTCTCGCTTTTTTTCTGCTCATTTTACATTCGTCTTTTCAGAATTTTTAACAGCGATGCCTGATATATGAACATTTACCTCAACAACATCAAAGTCAGTCATGTTTTCAATGGCTTCCTTAACTTGCGCTTGCACCCTTTCAGAAACCTCAACAATTTTTATTCCGTACTCAATAGTAATATATACATCTACAATAGTTTCTCTTTCACCAATATTAACCTTGACTCCTCTATTGAAGTTTTTTGTATTTAAAATGTCCGTAACTTGAGACTTAAAATTAGATCCAACTTTTACAACACCATCAACACTTTCAGCTGCAACAGACGCAACTGTAGCAATGACATCTTCAGAAATTTTAACTTTGCCTTCAGCCTCATTACCATTAACAAGATATTTATTATCCACTATTACACCTCCAAATTAACTAAAATAATTATACCAAATACTTTTTATATTATCAATTTATTGCACTTTCCCACAATTTTTTAAATTTGTAAAATTTTCCCCTTTATAAAATAAAAGATGGTTCAAAAAATTTTTACAATAAAAAGCCTGTGGGCTAATATTTTACATCTACTAAATATAGTCCACAGGCTGGTGCTGTTGGTCCAGCTGCCTTTCTTTTTTTCATTTTCAAGGCTTCCTTCATATATTCAATTTCTCTTTGACCTCTTCCAATTTCAAGAGCTGTACCAGTAACTATGCGTATCATATTTTTTAGAAAGCTCTTAGCGACAAAATCTAAATACAAAAAATCTCCCTCTTCAATTACGTCAATTTTATCAATAGTCCTTATCGAGTCCTTGACCACTGCACCCTTTCCCATAAAAGAATTGAAATCATGTTCTCCTATAAGATAAGATAGAGCCTTTCTCATTCTATCTGGATCAACTTTATAGGGGTACTCATAGGCTTTATTTAAAAGTAGAGCATTTCTGTATCTAGATAAATGTACAACATAGCGATATTTTTTTAACCTCGCATCGTATCTTGCATGAAAATCTTCAGGGACATATTTTGCATCAACAACAGAAACATCTTCTGGTAAATTAAAATTTATAACCTTTGGAAGATTTCCAATGTCAATTGTCGTGTCTGAATAAAAATTTGCATACTGTCCAAGAGCATGAACTCCTCTGTCAGTTCTTCCTGCATAAAAAATTTTTACTTCTTTATTTAAAGTTTTTGCAAGACCCTTATTTAGTTCTCCCTCCACAGTTCTCTCATCTGGTTGCAATTGAAAACCGTGAAAATTTGTGCCGTCATAAGTTATTTTTATTAAAATATTCATAATTTAGAAACCAAAATTATTACTGCATAAAAAATTATATTGCCGACAAAAATAATTACGTCTTTCTTGACAATTTTTGATGCGTTCATTTTCGTCCTGCCATTTCCACCTTTGTAACATCTTGCTTCCATTGCTGTGGCAAGCTCTTCCGCTCTTCTAAAGGAATTTATAAAAAGAGGAACAAGTAATGGAACTAAATTTTTTGCACGCTTTACAATATTTCCCGATTCAAAATCTGCACCTCTCGCCATTTGTGCCTTCATAATCTTGTCAGTTTCTTCAATTAGTGTCGGTATAAATCTAAGGGCAATTGTCATCATCATTGCTATTTCGTGACTTGGCACTCCAATTCTTCTAAAGGGTCTTAATAGCGACTCGATCCCATCTGTCAATTCAATTGGAGAGGTAGTATAAGTAAGCAAACTTGTACCAAGAACTAATAAAACAAGTCTTATGCCCATAAATACCGCAAGGTCAATCCCCGCTTGGGAAATTTTTAAAAATCCTAAAGTGTACTTTGCTTCACCTGGTGTGAAAAATAAATTTATTATAAATGTTACAAGAATAATCCATCTCAATGGCTTAAGCCCACGAAAAACTAATCCCATTGGTAATTTTGCCACATAAATAATTAATAATAAATAAATTACCACAGGTATATACATATAAATTGAACCAATAAAAAATAATGAGGCGATGAATAACATCATTGTAAGAATTTTTAATTTTGGATCAAATTTGTGAACCAGTGTTTCCCCAGGAAAGTATTGTCCAATTGTAATATCTTTAAACATGAGAAACACCTCTCAAATATTTTATTAGCGACTCTTTAGCTTCTTCAACTGTTATTGAGTCCTCATTAATGTCCAGTCCCCTTTTTTTCAACGCCCTCATAAGAGATGTAATTTGTGGAATTCCGAGTCCAACGGAAATAAGTTTGTCTTCATTTCTAAAAATTTCTCTTGGATTGGAATCTAAAAATACTTTTCCCTTATCCATTACAATAATTCTTTCGGCAATTTTTGCCACATCTTCCATAGAGTGAGAAACTAGAATAACTGTAATTTTTCTTTTTTCGTGAATACTTTTTATTTCTCCTAAAATTTCATCACGACCTCTTGGATCAAGTCCTGCAGTTGGTTCGTCAAGTATTAAAACCTTTGGTTCCATGGCAAGTACACCAGCTATTGCGACTCTTCTCTTGAGCCCTCCAGAAAGTTCAAAGGGCGATTTATCTTTATAAGTTTCATATTGAAGACCCACAGAATCCATGGAGGACTTAACTCTTTTTAGAACTTCATCTTCATCTAAATCTAAATTTTTTGGACCAAAGGCAATATCTCTCTCTATGGTTTCTTCAAAAAGTTGATACTCTGGATATTGAAACACTAAACCTATTTTTTTTCTAAGTTCAGTTAAATTAGAGCTAGACTTGTCAACCTTAGTTCCGTCTACAATTATTTCTCCACTGCTTGGCTTCAAAAGACCATTTAAATGTTGAATAAAAGTTGACTTTCCAGATCCAGTATGACCAATTAACCCAATGAACTCATTCTCCTCGATATTTAAATTTAAATTATCTATTGCTATCTTCTCAAAGGGAAGACCCTCACTATAAATATGTGTTAAGTTTTTAATTTCTATAAGTGACATATTTCCTTCACCATTTCTTCGATATTTAAAACCTCTGTTGAAATTTCAATACCTTCTTTTTTTAATTCATATGCAAGTTCCGTTACTTGTGGAACATCCAGACCCAATTTTTTTATTTCCTCGACATGTGAAAAAACTTCTCTAGGATTTCCTCTCAGCACAATATTCCCATCTTCCATTACTATAACTCTATCGCTAATTGCAGCTTCTTCCATATAGTGAGTTATTAAGATGATAGTTTTGTTTTCTTCCTTATTTAATTTAACAAGTGTATCGACTACTTCTCGCCTTCCACTTGGATCAAGCATGGCAGTTGGCTCGTCAAGTATTATATATTTTGGACTCATGGCAAGAATCCCTGCTATGGCAACTCTTTGTTTTTGCCCACCTGATAAAAGATGAGGTGCATTTTTTTTGTAATCACTCATGCCGACATCAAGTAGAGCCTTGTCCACCCTTTTTCTAATTTCTACTGGATCAACTCCAAGATTTTCAGGACCAAAAGCAACTTCATCTTCAACAATTGTCGCAACTAATTGATTGTCAGGATTTTGAAAAACCATGCCCGCATTTCTTCTAATATTCCAAATTTCTTCCTCATTTTTAGTGTTCATCCCATCTACAATTACATCACCTTCGCCTGGAATTAAAAGTCCATTTATAAGCTTGGCAAGAGTTGACTTGCCTGAACCATTATGCCCAAGCAGTGCCACAAACTCGCCCTCATTTATTTCTAAATTAATATTTTTTAAAATTTGCTTTGCATTTTCGTCTTCATAATCGTATTTAAAAGACAGATTTTTTATGCTAATCATTACATCACCTTTACATTAACCCATTATACTTTATAAGTTAACAAAAATCCACATTATTTAACTGAAATATGCTGACTGTTCCCTATGTAAAATCTAAGGGGAAGATCCGCATCCTCTTCCGCATAATCTATCCCAATTCTTTTTGAAGTAATTATATTTTTTACTTTTTCACCATCTTCTATATAAAGATAATCAGGAGATAGAATTTTCCCATTTAAACTTCTATCAATATTAAGAGCTAAAGAAAGTTTTCCCGGTCCATTGCTTATATTTTTTCTTTGATAATTTGAAAGTTCTTTATAACTTTTTCCAAATCTATTAATGGCAAATCCGTCAAAATTTCCTAGAGGTTCAACTGCACGAATTAGCACTGCTTCTGGTTCTCCTTCACTCTTTGTCACAATGTTTAAAAGATTGTACATCCCATAAATTAAATATACATAAATGTGGCCTCCATCCTTATATAGGATTTTATTTCTCTCAGTAATTTTCCCACCATAGCTATGACAAGCTTTGTCATTAAGACCTAAATAAGCTTCAGTCTCCACAATTTTTGCATAGAAAAAATTACCAGAAATATTTCTGATAATTTTCTTTCCTAATAAATTTTTTGCAACTTCAACTGTATCTCTTCTGAAAAAGTCAGTTTCTAGTATTTTTCCATGCATCATATTTTTCTAATTCCTTATCAAGCTTCTTTAGGATAAAAGTTAGAACGCTTAAATCATCAAAAAATCCAAAGAATAAAATAAAATCTGGAATAATATCTGCAGGATTTAATAAATATAAAAAACCTGCCACAATTAAAATAATATCTTTCTTCTTTACATCTTTATAGCTTCCATTAGAATAGTCAATTGCTAGACCAAGGGCAAGTTTAAGCTCTCTTGAAATTTTTTTAAATAAGTCCAATTTATTTGTCTTTGATAGGGACTCCCCAACAACTTTATTTAATCTATCTTTATTCTTTAATATTTGGTTGGCATAAGGCATTAACCTTCTTAAAGTTCTATAATAATTCAACTTTTCTTCCCCCTAAGTCAAAATTCACTTTCCCTTTACCCAAAAAATAAATTAATCATTCATCCAAGATGAATCCTGTGGATTCTCTCTAAATAATTTTAACTTTTTAATTTCACTTTCCTTAATATAGTCCATTTCGTGAGCAACTTCTATAAGTTCATCAAAATTTGTGAGAGAATCATGACTAAAACCTGAATCTTTGAAATTTTCAACAGCCTTTTTCATATTATATGTGAAAATACTTACTATTCCTAAGACATTATAACCCGCATCTTCTAGCGCCTTTGCAGCCTCAATTGATGAGCCACCAGTTGAAAATAAATCTTCAATTACAACAACTTTTGCACCTTTGATTTTAGCACCCTCAATTTTATTTTGCTTGCCATGATCCTTGTTTGAAGATCTTACAAATCCCATTGGTAGATCCATCTTATCAGCGATAATAGCAGCATGAGGAATGCCTGCAGTTGCAGTTCCCATAATATATTCTACATCAGGATATTTTTCTTTAATTAAATCTACAAGTCCATCTTCAACAACTTTTCTGTCTTCTGGATAAGAAAGTATAAGTCTATTATCGCAATAAATAGGTGACTTTATTCCAGATGCCCAAGTATATGGTCTTTCTGGTGAAAGTGTTACAGCCTTTAATTTTAATAAAATTTTTGCGATTCCTTTCATTGTTCTCCCCCTAAAAAATCTCTTCTTATTTCTTTATATTCTTTTAATGGATCTTCAGCCTTTGTAATAGGTCTTCCAACGACAATATAATCAGAGCCAAGTTCTCGTGCCTTGCTTGGAGTTACAACTCTCTTTTGGTCGTCAGTCCCTTTTACCTTTCTAATTCCAGGAGTAACAGTAATAAAATTTGCTCCTAGATTTTCTTTGATCTTAGGAACTTCAAGTGCAGAACATACTATTCCAGAAAGTTTAGCTTCCTTTGCAAGTTTTGCATAATCGAGAACAACATCTTCAAGCGATTTTTCTCTGTCAATTTTAAGTTCATTGTGCATAACCTCTTCCACAGTAGAAGTTAGCATAGTAACACCAAGAGTAATTAGCTCTGGCTTTTTACTATTAACAACTTCACTTGCTTCAGTTAACATTTTTTTGCCACCAGCAATATGAAAATTAATCATATCAACATCAAGTAAAATAAGAGAATTTGTCGCACCCTTGCAAGTATTAGGAATATCATGTATTTTTAAATCCAAAAATATTTTATGTCCCAGTCTTTTTATTTCTTTAATAATACTTGGCCCTTCCCTATAAAAAAGTTCCATTCCAACCTTTACATAAACTTTTTCATTCTTAAAATTTTTCAAAAAATCAAGAGTTACTTTACTACTTGGAAAATCAAGAGCAATAATTACATCCTTTGCCATTTTAACCTCAGCTTTCTCCTGTTGCCTTTTTTTGCAAG
The DNA here is from genome assembly GCF_012976305.1 of Peptoniphilus faecalis. Classification (GTDB taxonomy): domain Bacteria; phylum Bacillota; class Clostridia; order Tissierellales; family Peptoniphilaceae; genus Peptoniphilus_A; species Peptoniphilus_A faecalis. The sequence continues at coordinate 154,233 of NZ_JABDSR010000003.1, read as the reverse complement.
TAGGCATTAATAAAAATATCTAAATCTCCATCCATTACCCTTTCAACATCGCCAACATCTACATTGGTTCTGTGATCTTTTACCATTGTATAGGGTTGGAATACATAGGATCTAATTTGTGAACCCCATGCAATTTGTGAATAATTGCCTTGAAGATCTTCGATTTTTTCTTTTTTTTCTTCTTCAGCAAGAGCAATAAGTTTTGCTTTTAGCATATTCATTGCCTTTTCTCTATTTTGAATTTGACTTCGTTCATTTTGACATTGAACAACAATTCCAGTAGGAATATGTGTAATTCTAACAGCAGAATCAGTAGTATTAACATGTTGTCCACCGGCTCCCGAAGATCTATATGTGTCGATCTTTAACTCTTCTTCCTTTATCTCAACTTCAGTGTCATCATCAAGTTCCGGAAAGACATCCACAGATGAAAAAGAAGTATGCCTTCTCTTATTAGAATCAAAGGGAGAAATTCTCACAAGTCTATGCACGCCCTTTTCACCCTTCAAATATCCATAGGCATTGTCGCCAGAAATTCTAAGAGTAACAGACTTAATTCCAGCTTCGTCTTCCTTTAAAATATCGAGAGTTTCAATTTTAAATCCCTTGTTTTCAGCATATCTAGTATACATTCTAAGAAGCATGCTTGCCCAGTCTTGTGCCTCTGTACCACCTGCACCTGCATGTATAGAAAGAATAGCATTGTGAGAATCATACTCTCCATTTAATAGAGTATTGAGTTTAAAATCAGCAGTCTTCTTTTCAATCTCATCCACCATATCTTGAAAATCTGTATAAGAAGAATAATCATCTTCAATTTCCATAAGGTCAATAAGGTCTTGTGCGTCGACAATTAATTCACTTAACTCATCATATTGATCTATCTTCTTTTGATATAAATTTGTTTCGTTTATAATTTTTTGGGCACTTTCATTGTCATCCCAAAAACCTGGTTCCATTTGTTTTTTATTAAGTTCTACAACCTTTTCTTTAAGAGAATCAATTTCAAGAGATTTTCCCAAAGATTTGGTAGTCTCTTTGGAATTTTCCAGACGCTCCTTATCTAAATAGATATTTTGCTCCATAAAAATCCTCCTTTATTTTGCTTATTTTAGTATAACACAGATGTCTAAATCTCACTATTATTTTTCTATTAAGCGAAAATATTATTTTTTATTTTATATAATTATAAAAATTTGCATAAAAAAAACTACTTAACAATAGTTGAGTAAATTGTTAAGTAGACTTTGGTGCAGAAAGAGGGATTTGAACCCTCACGCGATTTCTCGCACATGCCCCTCAAACATGCCTGTCTGCCTATTCCAGCACTCCTGCAAAACAAAAAAGCTTGTAATTTAAATTACAAGTTTTTGATGGCGTATCCTAGAGGATTCGAACCCCCGACCTTCTGGTCCGTAGCCAGACGCTCTATCCAGCTGAGCTAAATGTGCATTTTTCAATGGTTAGAGGGTGTTTCCCCTCATTTCCAAAAAACTATTAAATTTTCCTTTGAAGTCCGTTGTCCCAATTTTTGTATCATTTTCGGGATTACTTTTATATAGTATATAAATTTCGTTATAATTTGTCAACTCTTTTTACAGTTTTTTGTTTATTTTTACAATATTTTTTAAAGGTACGCTATATTCAAATCTTGTAATTCTTTTACGATATGGTATTGTTATGCCTATTTCTCTTGCTTGGTCTTTGTGTATCTTTTTTTCTTTATAGTATATTTTTCTCATTTCTTCTATTGGTATGAAATATGTTTCTGGTAATACTATTTTTGTTTTAAGTTCTCTCCCTCTGTAATTCAATACAAAACCTGCAACTATATTGTTGCATTTTTGTTGTGCGTCATACAATCTGTCTATTTGATGTTGCTTTATTATTTTTTCATCTGTGGATATTTGATTTTGTTTTGTTGATTTTAATTCTAATAAAAATAAATATGGCGACTGAAATAGTATCAAGTCGCACATATTTTTTGTTGTTTGGTTAAAATTAGAACTATCTTTTATTCTATAACAAAACACATCTTCTGGTATTGAGTTTCTAAAATCTTCTTCAAATTTTTTCCCTTCATTTTTTTTGGTCATCTTTTGCGTTATCACCCCATATGTTTACAAGTCGATAATATATTCTAGCTACATTTTCTCTTTTAACTATACTTTTATTGCTACGATTGTGTATCCAATCTTCAAATACTATTAAAACGTCTGTGAGGTCGTCATATGGTAATTTTATTGTTACCATCTTTTCTTGACTGTTTTGTCCCGTCATTTTTATACCTCTTGTTCGTAAGTTGAAATAACGTTTAGTATCCCTTGTATAATATCTTCTGTAATTTGTGTAACTAATTCGTCTTTGTATACTTCGTCTGTAATTTGGTTGATTATCTTAAATTCTGGTAATATCACTTGCCTTTGCCTCCTATTAATTTTCTTCTACTTTTTTATAACTCCAATACAAAAAGCTACATGCATATTCGTATAACTCTTTTTTTACTTCCTCTTCCGTTAGATTATCATCAAGTTCTAACACGTCTTCTGTAAAATCTAAATGTGCTGTTACTTTATATTTCTTTTTTCCCTCTCGCTCTTCATTTGGTGTCATGGCATATTCAAGTATTAATTTATCTATTTGACTATTAAGTTCTTGAGACACTGTGCTGCATACATAGGGCATGTTTTTTGCCACGCTTCCTATGCGTTCTTCATCTGGATTGTGAACATCATAAAAAAAATCGCTCTCAATAGCCTTATAACCTCTCTGTTTTACTGCTTCTATAAACTCTTTTGTTTTCATTTTCATATACTCCTTATTCTCTAAAGTTTTTTATATATCTGTCATAACTCATCATGCCTGTTATTATCAACTGATTGTCTTTTTTTGTTCCACATAGGATATATCTTTTTCCTTTGTCTATTTTATATTTTAGCTTCTGCCAACTTGTAGCAAAGCATAAGGCTCTTATTTCTCCAAAGGGTGTGTCTAAGTCTAGTATTGCCATTTCTTGTCCTTTTGATTTTCCTTTTTTTATTTTCTTTTTATCGATTTTATTTACTATACAAGGTAAATCTATATACTCAAAGGTTTCTGTAAAGAAATTAACAAATTTGTCTACTTTCTGGAATAGTTCTCCAGTCAAGGTATATCCTAATATTTGGTATTCCCATATTGCATAATCTCCAATAAGAATATTTTCTTTCCAATCTTGCCACACTTCTTTTTTGTTTTCTTGGTTTAGTATTTTTAGTACTTTTTCTTTTTTGAGATTATTTTCTTTTATTTGATTATCCTTTAATTGTTTGGCTTCTGTGCCAAAAAGAGGAACTTCACTTAATGTTATTTTCCTTTCTGATAATAATTGTGCGATATGTTTTTTATTTATAGTTTTTAATTTCTTTTTCTTTTCTTGTCCTAATTCAAATCTCTTGGCAAGTAATTTTATCAATAAGTCTTTTCTCTCTCCGAGATGATCCATTGCTCCACTTTTTATTAATGGTACTAATGTTTGTTTTGAGGTTGAAATTTCTAACACTTCATCAAAGGTTGTAAATTTATGTTGGACTAATTCTTCTAATTCTTTTTTGTTGCATCCTTTTATTAAATCCAATCCATAGATTATTTCTTTGTCTTTGGATACTTTAAAGTCAAAATTGCCAATTCTTAAATCAGGATTCTTTAATTTTATGCCCATTGCTTCACATTCTTTTATGTATTCGTTTAAGGCTTCCATATCCGTTGAACCCTCTTTACGTTGATTAGTTAAAAGTGAACACATAAATTCTGTTGTGAAGTGAGCTTTAAGGTATGCGGTGATATATGTTAGCATTGTGTAAGATACTCCATGAGCTAAAGCAAAGGAATAGCTTGCACTGTCTTTTATCATGTCATAAACTGTGTCTATTGCTTTTTCGGTAAACCCATTATTCTTTGCTCTCTTTTTGAAGTCTTGCATCACTTGTTCAAATTCTTCTACTTTTTTCTTTGATGAGATTTTTCTTGCATGATCTGCTTCTCCGTCAGAGAAGTTTGCCATTATTTTTAACATTCTCATCATTTGCTCTTGATAGATTAGTTCTCCCTTTGTTGTGCTTAAAACTTCATCTACTCTTGGTTCTATGGACTCTATTTCTAGTTCGCCTTTTTTCTTCTTAATATATCTTTCTAAGGCTTTTAATGTGGCTGGTCTATAAAGTGATACTAAGTTGGTCAATTCGTCAAAGGTGTTTGGTTTTAGTTCTTTACACGCTTCTGTTATTCCTTTTGATCCCAATTGGAATACTCCTTTTGTATGACCTTTTATTAACATATCAAAGGTTTTTTCATCGTCAAAGTTCATCGTTTCTGGTTTTAATTCTATGTCTTTGCCAGTTTTTTCTTTTATAATTTTGTAGGTGTCATATATCACATCAAGTGTTGATAGTCCTAAAAAGTCCATTTTGACTAGTCCTACTTCTTCACAATTTCCCATGTCTAGTTGTGTTATTTCTTCTTCTCTTCTTGATATACTCATGCCGCAAAAATCACTCATCGTTTTATCTTTTGGTGTTATAACTACTCCTCCAGCATGAGTTGATATATTTCTTTCTAAACCCTCTAATCGCATTGAGTAATCAAATAACTTTGGATATAATTCTCTATATTGTTGTAAGTCTTTATTTGTTTCTAAGGATTCTTTTATGGAAAGTCCATCTGTTACTCCCTTTTTTATTTCTTCGACAGTTTTATATGGTATGTTTAATACTTTCCCTATGGATTGTATTGCCGATTTAGATTGTAATGTTCCAAAGGTAGCTATTTGAGCTACTTTATCGTGTCCGTACATATCTTTAATTAAATCTACTAATTTATCTTTGTCTTGTGTTGCTACATCTGTATCTATCTTTACTACCTTATATTTCTACAAGGAATAGACTATATCTTCACCATGTTTTATCGGGTATGGTGTTTCGCACTTCGAGTGGAACAATACCCACCCTACGCCCCTACGAGCTAGTCGTTACACCTTTTAAATATATGTGTTTAAAATATTCGCAATTGTTCTTTTGTTTTTTCTAGTGAAAAAGACTACATATTTGTTTTTAAATTTTATATTTTTAGTTACATTCGTTCTCAATATAAACACTTCTATTTAACTTGGCACGGGATTGTCATAGATTGCTCTTTAGAGTTTCCCCGTTAGCATGAATACTACTTTCCTGCCTATAATAAATAGCATTCACACACCCACTTTGTTATGTGGTTCACGAAAATTAACACTGACTTTTATCCCTTTTTATAGTCAGCTCGACTAATATCTTAATCTGGTAGACCCTTTTTTTCTATTGTGAGAAATCTTTCAAACAATAGATTATATTTTATTGGATCAACGTGTGTTAGTTCTAATACGTAGCATATTAACGATCCTGCTCCAGAACCTCTGGCTGTTGGAGATATGATTATTCCTTTTTTTCTTGCTGTGTGGATAATGTTATATTCTAACAAGAAATAATCTATAAATCCTTTAGCTTTTAAGACTTCAAACTCTGTTTTAATTCTATTCCAATAGAGTTCTTTTTTTTCTTTATCAAATTTGTCAAATCCTCTTTTTTTGCATCCCTTTATAATCAATTCCAGTATTTGGCTTTCTTTTGTTCTACCATTTGGTATTTCTGCGGAGGGAATATAGGATTTACCCATTTCCAACTTTACAGTGCAATCGTTTGCAACATCCTTTGTAACGTTCAAGATTGCCTCTATTTGACGTTTTTCTTCTTTTGGTATAGTTTTGTATTCACCAAAATAGTTTCCATTTAACATTTCATCATAGGATTTTAGCCAACAGTTTTCATAGGCTTCATTATCTCTATCTTGTGATATTTGAATGAATACATTGTGTAAATCAAAATCTTCTTTGTTGGTAAAGTGGCAATCCGAAGTTGCCACCATTTTTGTTTTTGTATGTTGTGCTAAACAATATATTTGATAATTTACATAATGTTGTGTTCTTGTTTGCTCGTTATCAGGTGTATTGGTCGGTTGTAATTCTAAATAAAAATCTTCAAAAGTGTCTTTATACTCTTGAATTTTATCCGTTATACTATCCACGAAATAGTTGTTTAATATCATTTGAGGCACTTGTCCACCCACACACGCTGATGTAGCAACTATGCCCTCACCAAGATTGAGCTCTCTAATGGTCTTTAAGTCAACTCTAGGTTTGTAATAGAAACCTTTAGTGTGTCCTAATGAAGATATCTTTAGTAAGTTTTTATATCCTGTGTTATTTTTCGCTAAAAGAATAACGTGATAAAAGCCTTGTTCTTTTTCTTTTATAGTCATATCTTTGGCGATATAACCCTCCATACCCAAAATAGGCTTAATGCCGTTAGCTATACACTCTTTATAGAAGTCTACGTGATTTGAGCAATAGCCATGATCTGTGATAGCTAATGCTTTTAGTCCTAATGTTTTTGCTCTTTCTACTAAAGATTTAGGAGTATTGGTGCTATCCAATAATGAACCTCGTGAAGTGTGAACATGGAGAGGTGTGTAATAGGCTTCCATGTTTTACTCCTCTTCGGCGTCATTAGCATCAATGTAAAAATACACAAATGATCCTATGGTCATTTCTATTGACCACATTATAAGTCTAAATATAACAATATCGCCAAAGAGTAAGTCTGATAGTAAAAAAGCAAAACCCGACAAAGTTGCTAAAATAGATAATGCTTTTATTAAGCAAATAAAAATTAATCTGTTGTTGTTTTCCATATATTCTCCTCCTTTTTTATATTTAATCTTGTAATTTAAACTCTAATACTTTATAGAACCCATTTTCTGTATGCCCATAATACTTATTTGCATCAGGATCTTTTTCTAGGTAGTAACGTGTTTCTCCCTTACTTGTTTCGTCTTTTTTATTAAATTTTAATGTTTTCCCATATGGAGCAACACCATCATCATAATCATCACTTGCTATAGTTATTGTTATATTCTTGATATAATCTATTGCTTCCTTTTCGCTTTTAAATAAAATATCTAAAGCACAATTGTATCCATCTTCCCATGGTTCGCCATTGTCATATTCAATTCCATAAAGTTTTTTCATTTTTCACCCGTACTTCCTATACCGCCACGATTTGCGTTCTTTAAATTATCTACAACTTGAAATTCAATTTGTGGTTGATTCTCCATAATTCTAAACTGGCATATCCTTGTTCCTTTTGGTATAGTTACCTTTCTTGTTGCTAACACTAGAAATTTCCAACAATCTGAATCTCCACGAAATAGGTTGTCTATTATAGCGATGCTATTGGCTTGTAAAATACCATATTTCATAAATGTGGAGCTTCTTGGCACAATCCACGCTTCGTATCCTTTAGGCAATTCCATTGCAATTCCTAAATCAATCATTTTAAATTGCCCTTCTCGCAATGTTACCATGTCCGTTGTTTTTAAATCTATCCAATCTCCCACTTTGATTGAGTTGAAATCTTTGTAAAGTTCTTTGTCTGTAAATTTAATTTTTATTTGTTGTTTGTTCAAGTATTTCTCCGTATTCATCTTTTAGCCTTTCTTCTGCTAACCCTTTTTCCATTAATAATAAACTTCCATCTTCGAGATAAAAAATACATATCGTATCTTTTGCACCAGCTATCATGTGATTTGTTACATCACGTGGCAATATTCTAATTGAGCCATCACCTAACACTTGTTGCTCTTTCATTTTTTCTACTGGTGTTCTAATGTCATAAGTTCTAATAAGACTTCTAATTTGAGCTTGTTTATTATATCGTGGCAAACTCATTATCTGTTACCTCTTCTACAATGGTATCTGGCAAATATAGTAAATTTTTAAGAAATGTTACATTTCTATTATGATATTTGCCTAAATAATATTTGCTATATTCTTCTATTATCGTTCCCTCAAAAACTAACTCTTTATCTATCCTTTGACTTAAATATCTTTTTTGATATATTCGGTAAGTTTTTCCAATCTCTAATGCTTTAAATGCTTTTTTATTGCTTTCTAATGCTTTTCTATAACCTTGCATGTTAATTTTTTGTAAATCAACTTCTGGACAAAGGTCATCTAAAGGTACTGTAATATCTCTTGTCATCTCTTGGTATAAATCATCAATTTTTTCCTTCCAAGTTGTTCTCATAATTGATAACTGATGATTAACGAGTTGTTCTATATAAGATTTTTCCAACCCCAATATGTTCGCTAATTGATTTATATCTAATAAGTCAATTAACTGTTTAACCCTACTAATAGTTCTGTCTGTTACAACCATAAATAGTTGATTCTCACGATTATTAACAATATTCATTATGACATCAAATTCAACATTAGATACTTTTATTGAACTAACATTAGGATTTTTGATTAATTGAGTTGTTTTACCTGAAATGTTATAATACCTTTTCATATCTTCACGACTTAAAGCAATGCGATTGAAATATTTTCTAGCTATCTTTTTATTTTCACCATCTAATGTCACCATATGTCATTTGTTACTCCTTAATTTTTTCCAACTGATTTATTATATTTTTCGTAATTTTGTAATAACCGCTTTCTTTAAAATAATAATTTGTCATTTTTCTATCTCCTTTAATTTTCTTAAAATTTCTTTATACTGTTCAATAGCGTTAAATGATAGACCATTTGTATTCATCAAAAAGTCTTCCTCGTTTATAGTCTTTATACCTCGAATATAATAACAATCTATTAAAATTGATTCTGGCTCGTCTAGTTCGTGCCACCTGAATCGGTGCAAAAATCTATCTTTGCCCTGCTTTAAATACAAAATATGCCCTTAAAATTCCTGTGGCAGTTCTCCTATTTGCTTTCAATTTTTCACCACCTGGCTAAACTTATATTTAAGCGTTTTTCCATCTTTGTAGGTTATCTTGCAATCCTCTTGCCTGTCTCTGTGCATAGCCCTATGTCTTGCAATACCTAGAGAATTAAATTCTTTGTCGCAAGTATGACAATAACAATCTTTCAATCTCATCACCCCATCTACTTTGTTGATTCATAAGGATTTATTTCAACTTCTCCCCTATACTCATAGGCTGTTAAATATCCTGTATCAACTTTTCTTTTTTCTTTAAGGAATTTCTCCGCTTTTTCTTTACTGTCGAAGTAAATTTTATTTTCTGGGTATGTGTCAAAATACTTAATCACTAAGTGTTTTTTTCATTTTGCCACCTCGATAATTCCATTATCTTTTAATTCTTTAATAAGATTAATGGTAAATTCCATACATTCTATATCATTTTTTGATAACGATAAATCTTTTCTTGTTAAGTCTTCTTCGCTAAATATAAATCCACACATGCCACCATAAGAAGTGCAATGTAGTTTGAGTTCATTAGCTTCTGGGTTGAACCCTAACCAAGTGGTATTTGAAGTTCCATAAGTTATATCATCTTTATCCCCAAAATCCTTAACAAAGCATATATGATGTGGGTGCATATTCATGTTTATCCACAAAGGATATTTATCCAACAGCACTTCACCATCTTTAAATAATTCTGGTTTGAGAACCTTGTATTTGTTTTCTCTTGTTACTTTAATCATTTTTCATACTCTCCATTTTCTCTAAGCTATTTACAAAGTAGTTTATACTATCTCTTAGTTCATCTTTTGTCATTTGATAAACAGCTTCAACCTTATATCCCTTTGTAATATTCATGCTTAACACTTCCCACTTTGATGGTAGAATTACAAACAACAAAGCTGTAACCAACGATAGTTTTGCATATTTTCTCACGCATTTAAAATAATAAGTTGCCCTATCACCATATCCATATTCAGAAGCACCCATGATTAAATAAACACACATTGTTGCTATCAATACACCTAATATGCAACAAACAATAATTTGAACTCTGCCAGCTAAAAACGATAAATAAATAATTTTATCTAATGTCATTCTTCCACCTCTATTTCTTTCACATTTATTTCTCCAATACTTGCATCGCCTAAGTGATATATAGGGTCTATTACTTTTTCAACCATTTCTTTAACATCTGCTTCAGACCAATCGTCATCTGCTTCAAATTCAAAAGATATTTTAAATTTCTTCATTCTTCTTTGCTCCATTCCCTTATCGATCTCTCTTAGTTCTTCAAGAGTGAAATAATATTCCCTAAATTGTTCTGCAATTACATTTAGTCTATAAGTTATATTTTCAACTTTTTTTAATTAATTCATTCATTCCTCTACCTCTGTTTTGTCATATAAATCTTGAAAATCTTTTGCACTAATTTTGTATCTATCTCCAGTATTGCCATCTACAAAAACTATGCTCCCGTCTTTAAATATTTCTAATCCAAAGTTAAATTCTTTTAAAAGTTGCGTTAGTGTACAAATGATTAGTATTATCTGATTTTTTCTTTTTATGTTCATTCTTTCGCCTCAACTATTTATTATTTAAATTGTGATATGAGATTCTATCAAAACTTCAAAATTATCTCTGTATAACTCACACTTTATTTCTTTCTTTTTTTTACATTTACCGCTTCCATTTGTCTTTAGTCCTCCATTTCTACTAATCTATCTTGTTCAACTTCATTTAATATAAAATCAATAACACGATAATATCTATTTCTCAAAAACTCATTATCTTTATGCGTTTCTTCAATACTTCTCTTCAGTTTGTCTAAACTACCTTGAAAACAACCAGTAGTCCAAATATCTAAATCAACCCAATAACTTATTAGATTGTTTTCTCTACTTGTATCTACTTGAACGCTTATAATTTTTTGCCCTATTATATTTTGTGTATTACACCAATTGAGTTCTACATTCGTTAAATTTGCACGTCTTAAATCTGCATTTATTAAATTTGCACATCTTAAATCTGCACCTTCTAAATCTGCACCTTCTAAATCTGCATCTTTTAAAGTTGCACATCTTAAATTTGCACGGCTTAAATCTGCATTTTCTAAATTTGCATATTTTAAATCTGCATCCACTAAATTTGTACGTTCTAAATCTGCATCTCTTAAAATTGCACATCTTAAATTTGCACGGCTTAAATTTGCACGTCTTAAATCTGCTCTTTCTCCCTTTGCATCACCATTAAGCCATAGTTCATGCTTTCTTAATATTTCTCGTAGTTTTTCTTTATCCATTGCTATCTCCTTCTTTTACAAATACTCCGTTTATTGTTTTCCCTTTTCTATCTTTGATTTTTTTCGTAAGCCCTAGCTAGGCAATTAATAGGATCTAAATTTAATTGGTCACATAGTATGATAAGTATCACAAAAATATCTCCCATTTCACATTCCATTTTTCGTCTATATTTTGTAATATCCATGTCGACATAACTGTCTGGGTAGCTATGTTTGTTGCATTGATTTATATACAAAATCCACTCATCTCTAAATTCAAAAACTTCTTCAATAAATTTCATAAATTGCTTTTCTGCGTTTTCTTCGTGTAACAAGTTTTTATTCTTTGCCCAGTCAAGGACTTTATTTCTTAGTATCTCGAAGACTTTGTCCTCGTTAACTCTGCCAACGTCTAAATTATCAAGGACTAAATCAACATTATCTTTATAATCTTCTAAACTCCTTATATTTAAAGCAAATTCGTCAGCATCTTCATTTGCATTTTTGTAGGTTACACATCTAACCTCTGCATCAGGATTTACATAAATCAATTCCATTATTAAATCTTTAACTTTCATTTTTATTCCTCCTTAAAATGGGATATCGTCATCACTTTTAACATATTCCTTTGATATGTCACTACACATTTTATTTAAAGTCTTTTGTAATTTTTACTTTGCACATCGACCATTTGATGAATAGACATTAGCATTGCTATCAAAAATTTCGTAGTTTAGCTTTATTGCTTTAAGCTTGAAATTCCTTTTTAATCGCCTATATCCTCCACCATAATATTTTTTCAATTAAACCATTTTATTGTTGGCTCGCCCTTATATCCTTTTTGCCAAACGTACCAAGCATAAGCAATAGCTCTTGATTGATATTTATCGAAATCTCCATTTTTGCAAGTTATAAGTCTGCTACTACTTACGTGCAATGTTTTTAATGGATATTTTTTATACAATTCTTTTCTTGCCTTACTTTCTAAAAATGTTAGTTTGAGAAATTGTATAAGTTTACAATTGTCATTCAATAAATTTAACATATGCTCTGTCATGGCATTTGCTTGTTTATATGGTGGATTGGTAACAATGTCAAAATCTCCATCAATAATTAGTTCATCTTTGTAATAGAGCTTTCCATTTTTATTATGATAGTTGAATATATCCCTATTCCCAATTCCATAACCTCTGTCGATTAAATCAGATGATATGACTTTATGCCCTTTAGCTTTTAATTCTTCTGCTATATGACCACCACCTACACAAGGCTCTAATACAATTGGTTTTATATCTTCAATTTCCATTAACATTTGTACTGCTTGTGGTTCTGTTGCATAATAATCGTGGATTTCTCTTTCTTCTTTAGCGTGGTTCGATGCTCCTATCGTTATAAATACACTATTGTTTTTATTGTTGTTCAATTTCATCTTCCACCTCGCAAAAAGTTAATCTATCTTCTAAAACTCTTATTGTTGGTATTGATGTTATTTTATCTGTGTCTAATAGGTCATTAGATAAGTCAATTTTCATTTCAATATCTCTCGTTAAAGCTTCGGATATTTGAAAATTTTTGTTTCCACTTGCACTAATTAAAATATCCACTTTTGTATTAGCCAACAAACTATCAATGCAAGGATAAGATGAGTTTAAATTTATTACATTTAAGCTACAATCTATTAGAGCTTTGACTAAAGGGATGCCAACAGTGGGCGACTGATTTATTACTACAACAGTTTTATTTGCAATATTACTGTTGTAATAATCATAAATAGTTTCTAAAAGTGCTTCGGCTGTTATTGTGAGGCTTCCAGTTGCTACTCCCTCAATGTCTTTTTCTGGATAGTTTGCCCTTAATTGATACATAAAATAACAATAATGCTTATAATTCATAGGTCTTAATACAATTACTTTGTCTGCATCAAATTGTATTCCGTCTATTCCCACTTTTGCATCTTTGATCTTTACATCAGGCACAGCTTTCTTTATCCCCTTTAAATAAAGATCTCTACCTTTGTCAGATATAGAGCTATCGTAAATTACTAACAAACTTGTCAAATTATCATTCCTACTTTCTTTTTATTTGTTAAATTGTTTGGTATTTGTTATCCAATACTTTTCACCTAAATATTCTAAAATTGTAGTTCTGCACATTAACCACCTCTCTAACTCTTGATTGTTTAAAGAGCTTTCATCTGTTGCATAATCTCTAATTTCATCTGCTATTTGTGTTAAAACACTATCGCCGAGAACTTCTAGATTATCTTCAATAATGTTAATAACAACTGCTGGCATATAAGTTTCTCTGCCAAGTGCATATCGCAAAGCACATAAAGTTAGGCATCTAAAGTCAATTTCATTAATATTTAATGTTTTCTGTTCCATGTTTTCATAAAACCTTTCATTTTTATTTGCAAATAAGTCTTTCATTTTTTAATGCAAACGTTATCCCTAATATCGCACCACACGAACGAGGATGCCTCTAGGTTGCGTTTTTCTTTTTTAGGCGACTTATCCTATGCCTTATCTAGTTGCACCATAAAATAAAATTTTGTGTGTTTACCATAATCTACCTTTTTTATTATATCTGTTCCCCAAACCCTAAAATAAGGTATGTCAAACTTTTCTCTGTTTATCATTTCAGCATAACAATCATCTTCTGTTGAGAATATGCCTACGATTTTAGATTCGTCAATATTGTGTCCTTGTCTTAATTCTATCATTGCTTCTCCATTTCGTTTAATTCTTCTTTTTTATTTCGATATTCTTCCATATCGGTAATAATATTAAACACTTTATAGAGTCCTAATAATTCACCTTCAAACTTGCCAACAGTAAATGACTTTCTATCTAATTCTTTAAATTGTGGTGTGTTCATTTCTGTTGCTATATCGCTAATCAGTTCCAAGATTGTATTTTTCAGTAGTTTTATATCTATTTTCATTTTTCTCCTTTGGCTTCCAGCTACTTGCATTAGAGCAAATAATATTATAATCACACCAATAACATAATGGACTTGGTTTTGTTGTTGTTCTTAACTTTGCATTGTTCATATCCTTAAAAGTGTGAATAATATCTTTTACTGTGTTATTTGGATCTTTTGCCCATATTTCTTTAGGGCTTCTTTTATCCATTAACTTTTGTTGTTCTATTGTTATATTGCTTGCAAACAAAGACTCTTGATAGTCATTTAATTTTGTAAAATTATATATTCCTGCTTTTGGGTATTCTCCATATTTGTTTTTTATAGCTAAAAAATAGATTGGTATTTGTAAATTATTTCTTCTTTTATTTTTATCAAATTTCTTTTTTGATGTCTTGTGATCTACGACTACCAATTTCCCGTCATCATCTCTATAAATTAAGTCAATATAGCCTTTTATGTTAATTTCTATATTTTCACCACTAAACATAGTTGGTATTTTTAAATTAAATTCTTCTTCAATGCCGACAATTTCTTTGTCTTTTATCTTTTCATAGAACCCCTGATAATGAATTAATCGCTTCATATCTTCTATTGCATATTTGTATAGTTCGCCCTTTGTATCGCCGTAGGCATAATCAAAAGATAGAGTGTTGACAGTTTGAAGTAAATTTTCTTCTGATAAACTATGATTATCTTTTAAATCTCTAAAAGCATTCTCTAAACCCTTGTGAACAGCAGATCCATAGTCTAAATGTATGTTTTGTTGTTCAAATAATATCTTATCTATATACCTAAAAGACCATTTTTGAGGACATTGTTCAAAAGTTTCTATCTGTGAATATGATAAGTTGTTATATATTTTTGTCATCATGTTAATACCAATTCTCTCCCAGTGAAAGACACTTTATATAATTACTGTTTTTAACTTTCAATTTATCTTTTGCTTCTTCGAGTAAAAAATACACCATTCCGTCAGTTTGCAATTCTCGAGGAAGCTCTTTTTTTAAAGTATTGAAAATTGCTTTAACACATAAGTCTACTTGTTCAGAATTTATAACTTTTCCACTGTCAAAATAGATATTGAATGTTTCATTTGACATTTATTTCACCCGTTGTTTCTATTTTTTCTTTAGTTAATTTTAAATTTTTAGCTGTTCGAAGCTGTCCGCTTGCTTGTGTCAACAATTGGTTGATAGTTCGTTCTATTTCTAATGGATCTATGGAATAGTAATATCCTTTATTTCCCATGCAAATAGGTTCTCCACGTTCTCTCAACTTTTCTACTATTCTTCTTACTGTTCTTTCACTTCTCAAGTTAAAATATCTATCAATTTCTCTTACTTTAGCTGTTTCTCTGTTTTTAATAAATTCTAAAACAGAATCCTCGATGGGTATTTCCCCATTAGTTTGTTTGTCCAATGTGCAAAATCCTCCTTTTTTATTTCTGCTATTGAATCACTTTCATTTTTTGCTATTTTTTCTATTGGGAATTGTTCAACTGGTACATATTTGCTTAATTTTGTCACAACTTCTTTTTGCAAACTCTTGCCAGCTTTGTCATTATCTCCAGATACCAATATGGGAACATCTAGATGCAATAGCAATTGTGCCTGCCTATCGCTTAAATGTGCTCCCATAAGGGCAACTGCATTATCAAACCCCCAATCGTGTAATCGCCAAATAGATTTATAACCCTCAACTACAATTATAAAATTGTCGTATATATCGGCTCTACTTATGTTGTATAATGTAGCACTTTTTTTTAAGCCTTTTGAGAAAAAATATTTGCTCTCACCAGTTAATTCCAACCATCTAAAATCATGTATTGATCTACCAGCAATGCCTAATATCTTTCCATCTGGATTGTCTATTGGAATTATTATTCTATCTTTCATAATTCCTTTCTCACAAAACCTTAAATCAAAAAATTTTCTAGTATCATCATTAAAACCCTCATTTATCAAATATTCATGCGTTATTTCTTTGTATTCTTGTGTATTTAAAAAGATAAAATTTTCAACTATATGGGATTTTTCGCCTCCCTTAATGCGTTTATAATCTGAAATAAACTGTCTATTTGCTAAATGTTCAAAAGTCATGTCTGTACTGTCATCTGTGCTATCAATTTCTTGACCTAATATCTTTTCTAATCTTTTTTTTGCTTGTGAATAGGAAATGTGAAATACATTCATGATTATATCTATTGCACTGAAATTTCTGTTGCACTCACTAAAACAAGTAAAATATCCGTTGTGATAAGAAAATGCAGACGAATTATTGCCCTTATGAATTGGACAACAACTCCTATAGCTATCTCCCACTTTTCGTATGTGTTCTGCACCAACATATGCAAGAAATTTGTCTATTCCGTAGTTTTCTAAAAGTTCCTTAACATCTGTCATAGCACCAAATCTTCAAAATTTTCTTGGAATTTACTTGCATTAAAGGTTACATTGTGTCTGTTAAATTCTAAATAAACACCTTTCGTTTCATCTTCCATTGATGCTCCATTTCTGTTGTATTTAATGTAGATATAATCTTTTGTTTTGGGATAACCCCATTGCTTCATTCTATTTTTGTCATCTTCTGATAAGGGTAATAAAAATCCAATCACAGAAGCATATCTATTAATCTTATCTGAATCGGCAACCCTTACTTCATAAGGACTTGTTTGTGCTAATGTCAGTACGGGTATGTTTAATTCTCCAGCTAAATCCTTTAGAGCAATAGTCCAATTGCCTAATTCGTTATGCTCTCTATTTTTGCTTTCATTAACTTCTTTTACTTTTATATAGTCATATACAAGCATTTGTATGCCCTCTTGCCTAACAAGAGATATTACATCATTTCTAACTTTTTTAGTTGTCCACCTTGTGCTGTATTTGTGTATTAGTGGAGCTTTTTTAATTCTAACTTCGCTTTCTTTATATTTTTTAAACTGTATTGGGTCTGCTTCGTATTGAAAAGTTTCTAGTGCGTGTAATGGTATTCCAGAGTCAATAGAAATTAACCTCATTAAAAATGTTTTAGTTGGCATTTCTGTATCAAGATATAAAGTAGGTATTCCATGCACCACAGCCATATTGTGAGCTTCGTTAATGGCAAAGGCACTTTTACCTTGTTTAGGTCTGCCGCACAATACTACAAGTTCTCCCTTTCGATAGGTGTAAAATTTGTTTAATGGTTCTATTTTTGTTGGTATACCTATTTCGCCATTTTTAACATCTTGTTTCACTTTTTCCATCACATCATCGTAAACATCTCCAATGTATCTGTAATTATCAGCAATAGTATATTTTGAAATTGTTTTGTCTGTGCTATTTCTCAAAGAATCAATTACATCTTCTCTAGTTTTATTATCTCCATTTTCAATATAAGCCAGTTCTTTATCTAAGGCGTTATGCATATCTCTAAAAAAGGATAATTTAGTAACAATTTCAGCTTGTGTCAATATATCTTCTTTTTTGTAATCAGTTCCAAGCTCTGATAATGTCTGTAAATAGTCTAGTCCACCAGAGTTTTCTATATCTTTTTCAAATTCTATGTTTTCATTTTTTGCTATTGATAAAAGTGTAAAAGGATCAACTTTATCACCTTTAAAAGTTTCATATAGCTTTTTTAGTAAATAAAATAAAATTTTGTGAGTTGAGTTATAAAAGTGTTCTGGTTCAAGATTTTGTAGATCTATTATCCAATCTAAATTATTCATTACTCCAGATATAACAATTCTTTCTGCTATTATGTTGTTGTTTACTGTCGCCAATGACTTTCTCCTTTAATTCATTTATTATAATTTCAAATTTAAATGGGAATTCTGAATAGTGAAGTCCTAATTCGTCTTTAATAATATTTAAAAGTTCGATAAACTCATATTCATCATTTCGTTCTACCATATCATTAAAGTTAAATCTCTTTCCCCTAAGAATATATCTCCATTCAAAATAGATTTTTATAAAATACATATGATATTTCTTTTTAAAAGACTCCTCATCTAGCCATGAATTAATCTCATCTATACTTTTTCTGCATTTTCTGCTAACTTCTCTTCTTACATATCTACGAGCCGCTCGTCTAGTATTATATGCTGGTTTCTTTTCACTCACCAACGGGAAAATATTCATACTGCAAGTGATACCTTTATTTTTTCGTTAATATCTTGCATAAGTTCGTCACTTAAATGGTCTAATATACAAATAACTCTTCTTTTATCTATTGCTATGATTTGTTCTAATAGTGCAATGGAATCTCTTTTAAGTTGTATGCCAACTGTGTGAACTGGCAAGTTTACATTGTTTTTCTTGCCTGCTGTCAAGGGAGCTACAATAGTTGTTGTTCCACAATAATTTCCAACATCATTTTGAATTACCACTGCTGGTCTAATACCATCTTGTTCACAGCCAAACCTTTCGCCTAAATCGACCATAACGACATCTCCACGCATAACTCGTATTTCGTTTAATTTTTCATTTCTCATTGGGCTACCTCACTTTTCCCAATAAATTTATTTAAAAGATAATATTGTCCCTTTGGTGTTACTTTTGTTGTTGTGCTAATTCGCTTAACTCCGCATTTGTCGATAAAAGATTTTTCCTCAATAGTAAGTATCTTTTTGTCAATAGCCATTTGAGTTGGAATATTATTCCATTGCTGATTCTCTTTTATTCTCATAACTAGCTTATTTTCTCTAAGCCAAGCAAATAACCTATTTTGTCCTATATTTATTCCATTTTTGTGTAATAGCTTTGCCATTGAGTTGACGGATATAACGTCATTTGAGCAAGATATTTGTTCCGCAAATTTCACTTTTGGTTGTTGCTTTTTGATTTCTTCATTTTGAGCGGAAATAATGTCTTTTTGCTCTTTTAGTTCAATCGTTGCTTGTATTTTCCACTTTGCAAGAGCTATAAAAGCATTTTTACCAACACTATCTTCTTCACCATGGAGAAAATCTGCCATAGCTTGTATACTATGTGTTCCATCTTCATTAGTTTGAGTTGTAAATCCATATTTTCTAATTTCTTTAATTCTTTCTCTTATCCATGTTCTAAATTCATTCGCTTTAGGTTGTCTTGATAAAAATGTTATTTCATAAATGCCATCTTCATTGTAAAGAACGGAATGAGGTTGTAGATTGTGCGATGGCTTGTTTTCAACGTTTGATAAGTTTGCTACATTTTGTAGCAACTCGTTATTCCCGTTATTTATGCTATTCGTTATATGTTTAAAATTTGAAATTCTAACGGAATTTTTATCTAGTACCTTTCTGTTTCTTTGGTGGAGTAAAATTATGCCTTTAGGGGAACTATATTCCAATGCTTTTGTTATTTGACTCCTTGTCATATAAATATTATTGCTTACATCTTTATAAAAATCACATACAGTGCCTAAGAAATTACCTTGTTTTACAAGCTCTAAATTGCCAAGTAGGGTTTTATTTTCTTCATTTACTCCACTATCTGTAATTCCATATTCATTCTTTAAGAGTTGCAAGCCCTCTTCTGTCAATGCTTGTATTTCTCTATTTTGTTCATTAGTTACAGTTGTCTTAAATTCTTCTGGGAAATCTTTCCTTCTTGCTTTTGAACCAACTTGACTTGGAGCTATACCAAGAATGTTGGCTACTTGTTTATAAGTGTATTTATTCATATTGTATTCCTTTCTTTTAGTTTCATTGTTATAGTTAAATAGCTTGAACTTGTTTCATCTAAGTCTAAAATCTCTTCTAAATAATATCTCTCATAATTGTAATGCTTTAAGATAAATGCTACCCAATCCCTAAATCTATAAGGTAAAAAGTCAATACTATAATTATCAAAAGTTTTTGCAATTCTCTTACCTAAATGCTTGCCAGTTCTACCAACTTTTAAATCTCTCACTAGATTTTTACAAAACTGATAATTATAATCATAATTAAGTTCACATATTGAATAGTCAAACTCATCTTTTGTTACAATATACTTTCCTGATTCTGCTTTAAAGCCAACGCCAAATAGGTATAATGTATTTTCTAAGGATAAAAAATGAGTTACATCTCTTATCCTCAGAATTTTTTCATCATTTTTGTAAAATGTTATTGTTAATGGGCGAATAAAAAATTGTTCTTTATTAAAATATGACTTTTCATATTTAAAGAGCTTCGACAAGTGCCTTTACCTTGTTAAATTCTTCAATATCTTTAATCTCACTCATTAACTCAACACTTGTATTTTCCTTGATGATTTTTGTAATATCATCTAGCGTAGCTTTCTTTTCTTTTAATTTTTGTTTCCCAATTTGCGTTAATTCAGAAATCATTTTTTTGGTAACGATTTCCTTGATGTCAGAACTTCTCTGCTTTTTTTCTTCTTGGACTGGTGTATCTTCTTTTTCTGCTTCCTCTCTAGGAGAATCATATTCTAATAGAGCTTCTGCTTTTTCTTCAAATAACTTTTTGACCAATTGAGCTGTTTCTTTAGCACTATTGCCTGCATATATAAATTCTGGGAAGCCTGAAATTCTTGTTTTAGCTTCGTAATTTTCTCCACCATGAAATCTGACAACTCTTTTTGCTATTGTATCTCCATCGTTGTTTTTTTCATACTCTTTGTCAAAATAAAGAATAAAATCTACTTTTTTAATAACTTCATTAATAGCGGTTGAGCCTAATTGAAGTGTTATTTTGTCATAAGCCATATCTTTTCGTTCTATTCTTTGTACTTTGTCATGTGCTATAAAGTGGACTTTTAAACCGCAAGCTCTAACTTCTCCGATTCTCTTCTCAAATTCTCTTGTAATTGCCGCCCAGCCAGCACCATAATTACCATCTGCGGGACTATCCCAGCCATTCATTCGGCACACATATTCTTCGCATTTTGTCCTCATAATGTCGACTGTATCGACTATTACATTCTTAAATGGTGTAGTTTTGCCCTCTTTGTGAATTTTTTTAAGCTCTTTGACAAACTCTAAAAAGTCTTTCCAAGTGTACATATCTTGAACATATGCTTCAAGTGCATTTTGTCCTTGCTCCCAAGCTAGGAATAATGGTTCATCAAAGAAATAAGAACAAAACGATGTATTATGAGTTACAATATAATCTTTTGTGATAAAAAGCTTGTCTGGTGACGCTACTGATATACAAGTTGCTTCATCAACGTCTACTTTTGTAATAGATTCAACTTTTCTTCTATTAGACCAACTCTTTACGCCAGCTAATTCTCTTTTTTCTTTATTTGTAGAAAATCTAAATGGGTTAAATTCTTTATCCCAAATCACGACTGCATAACAATTGTCGCCTTTCATATACTTTATATGAGCGTTAATGCCTAAAGACCAAAGCACTTCTAGGACATCGCTTGCAAGTTGTTTAGACGTTGTTGCGTATTTGCAAGTTGGTCTATCTGTTCTAACTGTACCATCACCATCAAACAGTCCATTAATAAGTGCTAGTCTTTGTTTTTTGGTAGCTAATTTATAAATTTCTGGAATGAATTTTTCTTTGCTTTTTTTGTTAAGCAATCCCAACATTTCCAATCTATCTTTAATTTGATTATGCTGTCCATAGCCTTTATTGGTAGCTATTGAATGTTGCCATGAAACCCAATCTGTATTTCTTGTGTTATTGGATTTTCTCATGGACATTTTAATTTCATCAGATTCTACTAGACCGTGCACATAAGCACAAACTCTCGGCTCATTTTCGTATGATTTAGTCCACTGAATATTATTCCCAGACAAATATCCATCAGCAATAAGTGCTCCCAATAAATATGGGTGAATTGGCAAGTGCTTGTGTATGCCATCATAGTTCTCGATTGTAGGGAACGTTGATGTCTTCATGTAGTTTTGGTCTAAATCTTCTTTTAGTTCTTTTGTTGTTAAATCAAATGTTAGTGGTTTTCTTGGGTTTTTTGTGTCAGGATATTTTCTTCTATAGTGTGTCCAAATATGGTCTCCATCAGCATCAACCCAAGCACCATCTGAAAACTTTACTCTATAAAGCTGTCTTTTACCTTGTGGGAAAACACCTAATAAATCATAGGCTTGTCCGTCACTTCCAATAACCTTATCTTTGTTTGGAATGAGGTCTTCAATGGCTATCCAGCCCTCTGTTGTTAGGACTGGTGTGCCGTTTCTAAGAGCCTTTCCAACACCCGCACTGCCGTATATTGTAAAATTATATTGGTTTAAATCCACAATAGGCTTTCGCTTTTGTATATTTAATAAATCCATTTGTTCTCCTTATCCATTGATAATTTCTTTTAGGTTACTACTTGGCTTAAAAGATACCTTATTTCTTGCAGGAATGACGATTTTTTCTGTTGGATTTTGTGGATTTACTCCCATTCTTTCCTTTGTTGGTTTTGATTCAAAAGTCCCAAATCCGACAATTTTCACTTTATCTCCACTTGCTAGTGCATCTCCAATAGTAGTAAGCGTTGCTTCTAATGCTTCTTTTGCCTTTGCTGGCTTTAATTTTGTTGTTTCTGCGATATTTTTAATTAATTGTGCTTTATTCATTCTTTTTTTCTCCTTTTTTTAATATTCTGTGTTTTCCAATCTTTTTGTTAATATGTTTATATATTCTCTCATTATGCGAGCTTGTGTTTCTAAAACTATCTTTGTTGCTTTGTCTGTTTCTTGATCTGTATCTATATAGAATTGTAATTTTTGATACCTATCTAAAACCTCATTTAATTCTTTTATTAAACGTCTGCCACGATTATATTTTTCTGTTAATACTTTGTCCATGTAGCCTCCTCATTAAAATGGAATATCGTCATTGTCTATCTCGAAAAATGTTTCTTCTTCGTCAATTTCTGATTCTTCTGCAAGAATATATCCTTGAATGACATTGACTTTGTTTTTGAATTTTCTTGCAATACCTGCTGGAGCAATACCCTCAACACTAGCTCCATAGGACTTAATGTTATCTGTTTTTATTTCTGCAACTGCTCTATTTATATATTCGGCTGTTACTGAAATATTGTCGCCCTCGTTGACATCTTCAAAAAAATCTCCCATTTTTTCATCAACAGACATAGTGTACAAATCATTAACTTCTCTGTAGTCATCAAAAACCCTGATGGTAATTTCTTTACCGCCTAAATCTTCTTTATCCACTTTTTTAGTCAATATGCCTGCAATAGTTATAAAAACTCTCGGAGATCCTATTTCGTCAATATGTTCTGTGTAAAAGGCTGTATAATTTTGTGTTTTTCTTATATTCCCCTCTTTATCTTCATATTCGTTGTTTGAAACTATGCCACTTGCTTTAAGAAAATCACCTTTTCTTAATTTTGTCATCATACCTCTTACTCTCTGTGGCTCTTTTTTTGTGTTAAAGATGGTATATGTGAAATAATCTTCTCCAGCTTTTAAAGTCAGCTTTAAAAGTTCCTTTGTGCCATCGGCGTATTCTACTCTTTCTACCTTGTCAAGCGTTCCCGTTGCTAGGAATCTTGTTTCAAATTGTGGTTTAATATTAATCACTCCTTTTTCTTTTGTGTCCTTATAATAACACTAATTTTTATTTTATGCAAGCGTTTTCTTTTAAAAATTCATAAACTTTTTTTGCTATTGACAAAATACTGGTATGTTTAATTCTTTCGCCTTGTCAATCTCTATTTTTACACCTTTTGAGTTTTCCCAATTTTTTAAAATGTACATAAAATCACACGAACTTAATTCTGAAATCGTTTTTTCCATTGCGTCGTCCCATGGTGTTTTTACGTCAATCTCGCTTGGGTTATATACTTCCACCCCTATTTCTTCAAATAGTTGTTCTGCTTCTCTAAAATATTTTTTATAGGTGGTAATTCTTTCAGTAATTGCTCCAGATAAAAATACTTTTGGCAATTTTTTTGTTTTTTCATAATAGTTTAAAATGAAATTAAATAATTCACTTTCAATCCATTTGTGCATTGTTCACTTTCCTTTCTTTATTGTAAACTTAGTTACGAACTTTTATACATAGGGTGGTGCAAAAATATACATAAGTGTTACGAATTTTTATGCGTCAAGTTACGAACTTTCTTGCGTCAAGTTACGCAAAAATTTGCACCATATAATATAAAAGTATAATATAAAAGATATAATAAAAAGAATATAATAAAAAGATTATAAGAAAAAACTAATTCTGAATATATATTTTCCTCTGGTTTATATTCTCTATATATATTTTTATTAAATTACTTTCTTTGAGTTCTTTTAATAATTTTTGTATTGTTCTTTCTTTTTTATTGACTAATTCTCCCAAATATTTATTGCTAGCAAAACAATATCCCTCCTTTGTACTTAATCTTATTAACTCTCCATACAGCAATTTTGAACTAGAACTTAAATTCTTATTTTCTATTATTTGACTTGGTATATTTATATAATATTCCTTTTCCATTTTATTCTCCTATAATTTATAAGTTATTTTTCTATACTCATTTTTATTTTTAAGATAGTAAAATATACTTTAACACATATTATTTTTTTGTTTATGGTAAAATTTACTTTATTATTTTTATATACCATATCCAATGATTAAATCAGTTATAAACTACAACTCTTCTGCATCGCCAATTGTGAAATTATATGTTATAATAATATTGTAGTATTGCACAACAATATTACGTGAACATCTTCTTTTGGAGATGCAATATTAGATTAGGTATCTATTTTTATTAAACAAACACTCTTGTTTACTATGGATCTATATTGAGTGCTTATTTATTTATGACTTAATCTTTTATTGCTC
Organism: Peptoniphilus faecalis; assembly: GCF_012976305.1. Taxonomy (GTDB): domain Bacteria; phylum Bacillota; class Clostridia; order Tissierellales; family Peptoniphilaceae; genus Peptoniphilus_A; species Peptoniphilus_A faecalis. The sequence goes on along the minus strand of NZ_JABDSR010000003.1, from coordinate 129,470 downwards.
TCCAGAGTGTGTTATTTTTTACATTCCACATTCAACAACTCGAACTCCTCTAAAATGTTATACACTTTTGAAAACATTTTCCCACTCAAATATCAATCTTAACAATCGAGGATACCTCTAGGTTACGTTTTTAATTTTTATTAGATAAATAATGTGCCTTAATATTAAAAACGTCATTGTGATATCTTTAAGCGTTTTAAAATTGATTTGTGTGTTTTTTAGTGTATTTATAGTACTTGCATTAGTACATTAAATATATTATGTCCATATATTGCGATCATTAACAATATTGTTAATAATAATATCGTTACTCCTGCTATTATAAGTGTTGATTTAAAAAATATTTTTAAATTTACAATAAATTCATTATTTGCTGTGTATAATTTCCATTTTCTTATTTTCATAACTAAACTCCTTCATATTCTACTTTTGAATCAATTTCATGATCCACAATTATTGTCCTATCATCTTCTAGCAATTTATTTATATCTTTTTGTATACATTCTTTAATTTCTTCTTCTGAATCTAATACAATTTCTTCAATGTTTGACCATATTACTTGTATTGTATATATCATAGAATCTTCTGTTTCCTCAACATCAACAATGCTAAATTCAGCTATTTCTAAATTATTAAACTGATATTGTTTTATTAAATTATCTTTAAAATTTCTAAAATAATTTGCTATATTTATTTTTTTTACTTCTTCAATCATTTTTTGCTCTAAATGATAATCTATCATTATTTTCATTGTTTCCTCTCTCTCTTCTCTCCAATCTGTCAACTTCCAGCTATCATAATTTACTAACACATTCATTTAAAAATGACCTCCACTTCATCTGTTTTGTTCATCATTATTTCATTTTGCAAAGCTTGATATATTTTGAGTCCTTTTATTGCTCCATAATCTTTAATATTGGCTATTTTAATTATGTTTAATATTTTTTTATCTTCTTCAATTTTGTAATTTAACGGATACATTTCAACTTTTCCACTTTTATAAAATATTATTTTAACTTTACAATTAAAATCCAGGAAATCTTGCACCATGTCATCATTTTTTATTGTATATTTCATCTTACGCCCTTATAACTTTACAATACTCATTTTAATATTGGATATTTCTTGCTTATCTTGTCTGTGAAACACTTCCGTTACTGTCTTGTTTAAATAGTTACGGGCATGGTCTATTAATGACCTATACCCCATAACTAATAGTGCTTGTTCTAGTTTCTCATTAGGAATATCCACATCAAAACTAACACGCAATTTCATTTCGTTCTCCTTTCTTTTAAAAATCTGTTCAAACATCATTTTACTTTGTCACGTTACCCTTGTCAATTATTTTTGAATTTTTGTTTTATTTTTTTATTTGTATTGGTAAAAGTAAAATTGTCTTAATATTATCAGTAAATATTATCGGGTGAATTTCATCTTCCATTTGTACATCTACTTTATCAGAGTAATTAAATAATTTTAAAACTTCTAACATATACTTCCCGTTGTATCCTATGGTAAACCTATTTTCTACTTTACTTTTACTATTATTTTCAATGTTTGCAAGTCCCGCTTGACAACTTAATTTATGATTATAATTTTCTATAGAACTTTCAATCAATGGTCGCTTTTCTGATAATTTATTACATTTTTCAAAATATTTAATGAATGTCTTAATCTCTTTGTTGTTGTAACTTGTTTTGTAATTTTCTTTTGCATTGTGAAATACATTTTCATAATTGAAATACTCTCCATCGATAAATGGCGTTAAAAATATCATATTATTTGTCGTTAAAAAATATTTTTCCCCAGTTCTTAATATACCTTTTTTGATGCATAATTTTAGCTTTGCTTTAATTTTCTTTAATCTTTTTACTGTTTTATCATCAATAATTAATTCAAAATCTTCTTTTTCATTGCATTTTATGCCAATATTTCGCACATATACTCTATATCCATCCATAGCAGCAACTGACAATTCATTGCTACAATGATCGTAACGTAAACATACTCCCATAAGCATTGGTGCGTTTGTGTCTTTACTTCTAAAGCTATCTGTTTCTTTTAATGCTTCTATGAGCTCTTTTACATCAATTTCTGCAATAGTTCTCTCTATTTTAGGTATATTTATTTTTACTCCAGTAGTTAAAATTGTGTTAATATCTCCACTTGAATCGCTAATTATCAGTTGTTGATTCTCTATATTAATGTTACTCATTTCATTTGGTAAACTTTTTATAATTTTTACCAAATTACCTGAACCGATAGCATACTCTCCAACTGGGATATCTATCTTTTGTGTTTTTTGTATTCTGTAAATTAAGTCATTCCCCAATAGGAATACAACTTCTTTTTCATTAACATTTATTACAGTTTCCAAACTATTTTTGTCTAACATTGCTACATCTATCATTTGTTTTAATTCATTATTATTAATTATCATTTTAAACTCCTCATATATATTTCCTATATGTTTTATGTTCTATTCTCATTTTAAAGTTATAATCTTCTCTTTTTTTGTTGATAGCTTCTATTTGTTCTTTATAAGCTTTATAGCTATCACATTCGCTATGACAGCCTACTTGTCTATATTGACATTTTTTGCAACAACTTGTTATCTGCACTTTAAACTCCAATTAATTAATTGTTTTTGTTCCTCTTGTTGTTTCTTTTTGTTCGATAATCGTAAAATCATTTAAAGTTGTATTAAGCGTAAATTTCAAAATGTCTATTTCATTGCCAGTAAAAAACACCTTGTTTCTTTTATTTTTGTATTCTCTGTTTGATCCTAATGAGCATTTTTTATAATCTTCACTAACATTTAAAAAAGCGTATCCTGCATTATTAGTTAAATATTTGTGTTATAAACAAAATCTTTTAATATGTCTTAAATTAAGATCTGTTATTGCGTATACATAGGCTGTATCAATTAACTGTTTACGTATTGATACGGGTAAACTATAAAAGTTTTCATATTCTGTGCTTAACACTCCTACTATTTTTTCACTAATTGAACAAACAAGCCTATCATTAAAAATACAAACACAATTTTCATCTATTGTTGATTCCAATCCCATTTTGTTAATTTCTTTTTTAAAATTCTTATATTCCATTTTTTACTCCTTTCATTTTTTAAACAATGTATTCTGCCTCTGGTATTAAATCACTCATTCTATCCAATGTATCCATATCAAAATAATCATAATCAAGGTATTTATCGCCAAACATTCCCGTACTGATTTTTTGTAATACAATACATTTGTGTAAATTTCCTTTTCTGTCCCTTATTTCTCTTATTTCATCTTTTATCTTCATCTCCTTTAATTTCTCACCATAAAACTTTAATGTATCTTTTTTAAAATAATCACTTCCTCGCCTTTCATATTCTCGCACTAATTTTTCTAATGTAATATTATGATTTTTCATTTAACATCTCCTTAATATGTTTTTTTGCATTAAAAAAAGCCATTGCTTTTGCAATGACCTTTACAACTTATATTTTTTATTATTTATCAATTCCACTTATTGCATAATTGTAAATAAAATTGATTAAATTTTCTTCTTCATCATATGAATAATATCTATTTAAGAGTGTATTAAATTCATTAATTTTATCTACTGATATAGATATTATTCCATTGCCTTTTTGAATCATCTCCTTATTTGCTATTAACATTGCTGTTCTTTTATTGCCATCCCAAAATAATTGAGCTTTCATAAGATAAAGCATGATTTTTATTGATCTCAATGTATTAGGCTCTATCTTTTTTAACTCTTTCAATTTCTTTGTTATTTCCTTTTCGTCTGGTATTGGTGGAATATAATTTGTTCCGCTTATACCTACCTTTCCAGTTCTTAACTTGCCCCACTCTAAAGCTTCATCTTTTGCAACCTCTTTATGAATGTTGCAAATATAGTCAAGCGTTAAATCTTCATCATAACTTGCAAATACTTCCTGCCAACCATGTTTTAAGTTCAGTATTGTGTTAATTTCTGAAATATCTGCATTTTTAACTTTTAGCTTATTAACTATATCATAAGTATCTGGAAAAGTGATATTAATACCCTCTAGGTTAGCACTTCTCCAGATAGAATCTACAATATTTCTTTTTGCAAGATATAGATTTTCTTTTTGTGTCATATTATATCTATCTTGCATTTTACACCCCCTTTAATTACTTAATTTTATTTTATATCATTTTCACTAATCTTTCAAAAAGTCTAATATTACTTTTACAGTTGTAGGAGAAATTATATTGCCGCTATCGATATTTAAAGTGTCTAGTATGTCCATTAATAATATTTGAACCCCCTCTCGTACATAAAAGAGTTCTTTTTGTTCGACATTATAAGATATTGATATAGCATCTTCAAGGTACTTTAATACATTACAATACAAATTACTATCTTCATATTGCCAGAGGCATAAATTTTGTTTTGATGCTTCTGTTGAATATGTTCTCGTTCCGTTATAAAAATTATACTCAAAATACTTTTGCGTAGCATAGTCCCAAACTATGCCTTCATACGTTTGAATATCGTCTAAAATTGTGTCTAACATGCTTTTCATTTCTTCTTCGCAGGTTTGTTCAAACCCAATGTTGCATTTTAACATTATATCCCACAATTCGACATTTATCTCATATGTTGTTATTTCTGATGTCCTGTTTCTTACCAATAATAAGGCTCTGTCCAATTGCTTTATATATTTTTCTTTTAAATTTATCATAATCAATTCTCCTTTTATTTTTTTATAATCTCTCTTGTAAATAATAAGTATCTTAATAAGCAAAACTAATATATTAAGTTCGCTCTCGTGGTATATAGTTTATATAACTCAAATGTAAAAATGTATTTATCTTTTATATTCTGCATATTTAAAAAAAGAGGCTTTAACCTCTTTTCATATTTTACAATTTAATAAATCATTATAATTAATCTCAATTAATTTTTTGTTACCAATTTTATTTATAAACCACACTCTTTATAAATGCTAGTATAATTATTTTCATCACAAATTACTAAATTATCAATGACATTTAAATTTAAAATTTCGCCTGCTTCTTTCATTCTTCTAGCCATTTTTATATCTTCATAAGAAGGATTTGCGTCTCCACTTGGGTGATTATGTGCAAGAATTATTGTATGTGCATTAATAAGCAATGCTCTTGAAAAAACTTCCCTTGGATCTGACAAAGTTCCATCAATAACTCCCTGACTTACTATAAAAGCACCTATAATTTTCTTTTTTACATCTAGGGCAAGCATGACAAACAATTCACTTGGTCTTGAATCTAGTTCAAACAACTTATTTAAAATCTTTGCTGCTGCTTGTGAAGTCTTTACAAATATATCTTTTATATATTCTTCTTCATCTTCTTTAACTAACCTAAGACTATATTTTTTTATATTCATAATCATTTCTCCTTTTTGTTCTTTATTTGTTTTCTCTCTTGTAAATAATAAGTATCTTAATAGGCAAAAACAAAACATAGTGTTTAGCGATAAAAAGCCTAATAAGATGAGTGCTTTTTATTTTCTTTTGCCAATTTAAAAAGAATTCTGTCAAACTTGCAGAATCCTTTGGCAAAAGTTAAAAAATTTAATAATAAAATTGTTCGACTTCTTTGATATCTAGAGTACCCTCTACATTGGATAAAATATCATAAATAAAATATACAATTTGTTTTTTAGTGGTGTTATGGTGTTCTTCACCATAATCAATTACTGAAGCTATTAGCTGGATATAAAAATTATCTACGCTAAAATTCTCTTTATAATATTCTAAAAAATCATCTTTTTGAAATCTCATTTATATCCCTCCATCTTCTCGTGATTTATTCTCCTTTTATAGCAATTATTTAATTTGATATTTGAAATAATCTCTCAAAATTTTATTTGAACTATTATTTATTATCTTTTCTTCAAATTCATCTAATGACGCTTTGAGCCATATTGCCCTCTCATCATCTTTATTGCCATTGATAAGGCAGGCTGGAATAAACTGCGAAGTTATCATATTCCCAACTATTCTATAACTAAAATATCCAATATATTTATAGTCCATAGTTAAACTTTTGAACATTTTGTCCACTTTCTCCAAATATTTTCCTAAATAATAACTTTGGCAATTGTCTTGAAGAATATCATTTAAAAACTGCACTCTTAACCCTTTTTCTTCTCCTGTTCCTGTTTTCTCTAGTTCGTTTAATTTGTTATAAACATAGTCAAATACATCTATGATTTGAATGCTGTCTAATTTTAACATTTCAATGATAACAATATCTGTTAGCTCCTCACTGGATAATGCAACATTTGAATTATCATCATATGGTAGTGAATAGCGACAATACTCGTAATAATGATCAATGTTACTGTAATATACAGTTTTTGCTATCTCTACATTTTCATCAAATAGCTTGTTTAATTTTTCAATTAAATTTGCATAGCTTCTTCCTCGAGAAATAGTCCCATCTGTACCTATCTTAATTCCATAGTTGTTAAATACATCAATGTTGGCTTTTACAATTCTTATTATCGTGTTATCTTGGCAAAATCTTGAAATTCTTCTATAATTTATTTTGTTGTTGTATTGTTTAAAAGGTTTAATTGACTCTTTTAAGACTTGTACAATTTGTTTATCTTCTATTTTTTTCATTTTATTTTCTCCTTTTTAAACATTTCACGCTTTTTTGAATATAAAAAAAGAAGTTATCTTTTTTTGATAACTTCTTTAAGTCTGTTTATTTTATTTTATTTTATCTTTGTTTTTTTGTTGTGATGTCAATTTCAGAGCCTTTATATAATCTAAAACTCTTTTTTGTGCTTCATCTGGTAGTATTTTAAAAATATCATAAGCTTTTACTATAGTTTTATTCACAATCCCAACTCCTTTATTGCTTCATCAAGACTAATAAACTCCCCTTGTTCTTCTATTTGTTGTAATTCTTTCGCTTCTTCATTTGTTACTGTGATCCACTCTGGATCATAACTTATTCTCATATCTTGTAAAAATGTTAGCACAAGCTTTTGTTCTTCTACTGTTAATTCTGCCATATCTTTTGTAAAAGTGTCCATATTTGCCTCCTATTTTTTATAAGCCTCTCCTCGTGGTAATATATTTATAATTTTAATACTATCTTTTTCTTTTGTGTATATTATTCTATATACACCTACTCTCAATCTATATTGAGGTAGTCCTTGAAGTTTTTTAACATCGCCATTAGGTAAACTCCTAATAGCTTCAAGTATTGTATTTTTATACCTATTATCTAATTTTTTTAGATTTTTTATTGCTTGTTTACTAATTTCGATACTATACATATTTTAATTATACCCCCTTATTTTAATTTAAACAAGCGTTATAATTACAAGTGGATATTTTATTCTATCCACTCATAATCAACAGAACCACAAAATTTATAGTCAAAATAGTCCGTCATAACATCTGATTTATCATAATTAAAGCTATTCATGTATGTTTCTATATCTTCGATCATATCTTGACCTTTTTTGTTGATATATACATGGTCTTTTAAATAACTGTTAAATATATCAACAGTTATATTGACGTCATCAAGTTTTCTAGAGATATGTTCTACTATAAAAGAACGCTTGTTATTAGGTAACTCCTCTCTTGATGTCGCTTTAAAACTATTATCTAACTTTAACATGATAAAGATTGTATCATATTCACTTCGTACAGAATTTTTAACTCCATAAGTATCTTTGATATAGCTTTTAACTTTTTTCGCTATATCTTTTATTTTTAAATTGGCGTCATAATTTGTGCCTATGATATTGTTATACATATATTTATACCTCCTGATTTTGTTATGTATAGTTAAGCGTTTAGCTTAACTATGAGAGTAAAAAAAAGACTACCTTTTATTCTTTAGGTAGCCCAAAAGCGTTCCCGAATCGAATATAGTTTTTTATTTTACCATTTACTATATCTTTATACAATTGGTCGTATGTTTTATTGCTATTGCTGGCGTATGCTTTTAGATCTATATAGCCATCAAGACTTACACCTATTTCATTATCTTCTAACTCTACACCTTGCCAATCTATGCCTCTAGATTGGCACTCTGATTTTACCCAATTTACGGGTATAGCTTTGTTTCTTCCAAATCTTTTATGCCCCCTAATTTTCCCGTTGTTTATCCAACGGGTAATCAAAGGCGTGGACTTCTCACTTATGCCGATAGCCTTGCAGACTTCAGCAGGTGTAAGATAGTCTACAACCTTATAAACCTTTTTATTATTTATCATATAATCAACCTCTTATAGTTGATTATACCATAAAATATGAATGTATTTATTTTTTTATAATACGCCACCTCTTTTTTTAATTTTTTAACCTTATATCAATACTCATTATATTAATATCAAGTATTAATATAAAATCAAATTAATTTGATTTTTTTTTGAGTGTTAAAATGGAAGTCTCAGTTCAGCTGCGGGTATCAATTACTGCCGAGATTATAACGACTTTCACGCCATCCATTACTTGAACGTGCTATTGTTCAAGCTAACCTACCTTTTCTTATATCCTCTATGCTATCACATTCCCATGTGAGGCTAATCCAAGCCAAAAATATAAGATTATAGTTTTCTACCCTTAATTATTAATTAGTTCAAGTTCTGGTTCATTAATAATTAAGTGAGGTTAAATTTTTTTAATTGTCAAGGTTCAAGGTGGATACTTCAAGTCGCTGTTTTACCACCAATGAATTCAATTAAATATTTTTTATTTGTATAAGTCAAATTGTATTGCTCTTAATATCTTTTAAAAACTGTACGGCAACTTAACAAGGTAATCCGTTTTTAACTAATTTTCTTAACAATCTTTAAAAGATATTGTTAAGCGTTATGCTTAACTTATACTTTAAAAAAATATTTTTTTGTTTTCTTGCTTATATTTTATCAACTGTTTTCTATTGTGTCAAGTCTTTTTTTTAGATTTGAACAACAAAGTTAAATATAAGCTTTTAACTTGCCTATATTGTACCATCGTAGTTTTTAAACTGTCAACAACTTTTTTTTATTTTTTTATAATGTCGTATAATATAGTTATTTACTAACTTTAACAGTTTTATTGTTGCATTGTTTTTATAATTTTACTATAATTATATTAGATAGAGTTTAAATTGTTTAGAGTTTTAAAAAATAGATTGTAATAACTTCACAAGTTTAATAGTTATAATTATTAAGCTTATAATAATGTTATTGCAATCTATTTTTTTATTAGTTATTATTGTTCTTTTATTTCCCTTTATATAGAAGTAATTACAATGAATAATTCTTTTTATGGTGTATTATACAATATCACAAGGCTATTATTTAATCTATCATTAAATGTATTATGTTCGTTAGTTTAATATCTACCATACAAATTTATATCATAGATATATTATTAATATTATAGTATTGTAATTGTTAGATTGTTTAATAATAAATACAGTGTAAATATTGTTACATAGAATGTAAATAATAATAGTTAGTATTAGTAAATAATAACGATAACAAATAATGATAATGAGGATATTTTTAAATATACCTGACTAAGAAAAATTATTTTTATTTAGATCTATTAGAATAAACTCCGACCATTTGACCAAGAGCGATAATAAACAATAATGATCATAATTAAAATGTTTATTTTATAAGTTTTTGTAAATAATAATGATAAATCGTGATAAATATAAACAATAATGATAATGAGTAATAGTAAATAATAAATATAAATAAATAATAATGGTTCGCAAAAACCTCTACAAGCCAGTAATTGCAACGGGTCTAGCGTTTCACAAAATATTGATTTTATGAAATGATTATTTTACCCAATAGAAGTATTATAAAAAGTACAATTTTTTAAAGATATTACAACTATGTATTTTACAAAGTTTGTAGCGTATTTTATTTAAGGGGGGTATTTACTAAAAAACACAATTGTTTGTGTTATGAAAATTGGTGGGGTTACTCAATTAAATAAATTTATTATTTAAATATAAATTTGTAATAAATTTTTTTTAAATCAATTTGTTCTTTAATAAATTTATTGTCTTTATTTTTCAATAATTCATTTCATTTAATAAATTCAGACTGTTGACAAAGTAGGTGTATTTGCACCTATTTTTTTAGTTCAACTCAATTAAATAAAACTAATAAATTTAACCTCATATTACTGAAATTGTGTTACATAAAGTTTTATTTGATACGTATGTTTATGGGTAACACAAATGCTATGAGGTATTTTTTTATGTTTGATGTGTTTTGTATTGAATTATCTATAATTGTGCTTTATTTTTTATTTATTAATACTATTGATCTATTATTTATTTAAAACTTAATTTAGGGGTATTTTAAACAACTTCTATGTGGTATATATTGTATATAATCATAATAGAATATAGTATATTTGAGGTTTTTCTATGGAATATGTTTATATAAGGGGGATAATTTTTACAGTGAATGAGATATATAAGTGAATGAGATATATAAGTGAATAAGATGTGTATGTTCAAAAGACGTGTATAGTAAATGAGATGTTTGTAATAAACAAACTATGCGTAATGATTAAAATATTGACACTAAAACAAGATAACTGTAATGATTGGAATATGTATAGCAAACAAGGCATTTAAAGGATTGAGATATTGGCACATAGAATATAATGTTTAAAATAGTACAAGATGTCTGGAGTAAATAAGATGCTGGCTATATAATTAGAGTATATTTTGTAAAAAAATTTATGATACTAATATTAATTATATTATAAAATTTTGTGCTAATATGATTTAGATTGATACAATTATCTGATATAATAATGCTAAATTTGATAATTATTTCCCATTGATGATATTGTGATTCTTTAAAAAACATTTTTATGTATTTTTAAAGGGTTTTATTTGTGGGAGTTTTAAAGGTTTGAACTTCAAGAAGATTAAAGATTAAAAATAGATGTGATTACTGAAATCAATTCTAAGAGCCTACAATACCCCTACGTTGCGTTTTTATTTTTAATACATATATTTGGTCTAGGAATTTAGAATTGTTTTTATCTTTTTTTTGATTTTTATTTATTATTTAAGGTTATTTGATGAATTTTTGAGGAGGATATTTTTTATGAAGAATTTTAAAAAGGCTTCTATGGCTGTTCTGTTGTCTTGTGTTATTGTTGGCAATGTTGTAGATGCTCAAAGTAAAGATGATATTAAAATTGAAATTAACGGAAAAGAAGTTGTTTCTGATGTTGCTCCTTTTATTGATAATGATAGGACTTTAGTTCCTATTAGGGTTATATCAGAAAACTTGGGATATCATGTTGATTGGAATAATCAAAATAGAAAGGTTGTTGTTAAAAACAGTGATAAATCTATTGAGTTAATTATTGGAGATAAGAATGTCAATGTTAATGGCAATAAGAGTGTTATTGATGTTGCTCCAGTGATTAAAGATGAAAGGACTTTTGTTCCTTTGAGATTCATTGCTGAAAACTTTGATAATAATGTTAATTGGGATAATAACACCAGGACTGTTAAAATTGACAAGAAAGAATCTAAAAAAGTTGCTAGTATTGTGAATACTAAAGATACTAACAACAATAAAAAGAAAATTCCAACTTTAAATAATACATTTACACCAATTACTTCTAAACCAATAGTTGAAACAAAAATCATTAGAGAACCTCAAATAATATATGTATATAGAGATAAGGAAACAACTCCAAGTAAAAATACAACACAAAAAAAACGAAACAAAGCCAATCATCAAGCCTACTCTTAATAAAGAAAAAAATAACGAAAATTTTATGGAAGATAGCCAAATAAAATTTTATATGAATAATGCTAAACGCTCACTTCAAGAGATTGATGTCGATTTGGAACAACTGTCTATCTTGAAATTTAATACGGAACAAACACGACAAGATTTTATTCAATTGCAAAAAAAGCAACAATCTGCCAAATACGGGGACACGATAGAAGAAAAAATCGACAAACTAGATACAGATGCTCGTATAGATAAATTAAAAGATAAAGTAGAATATGACGACAACCTATTACAATTCACGCAAAAACAACGTGACGAATTACACAAGGCATACGAAAAGCTTAAAAATAGTTCGACAAGAGAAGATTTTAATGCACATTCCAGACAATATAATAAAATTAGAGATAGTTATATAAGTGGGAAATATGATATGCGAAATAATGATTTTTTACGCCGTATCATAAAAGGGAGAAATCTAGTGAGGAGAAAAATAGAAATATGGTGTGTAGATAGCACTGATGAATACAAGCCTCAGATAGAATCTCACAAACGTATTCTTATACAATACGATGCAGATATTGTGCGTGACCTCAATGCATATACTAACCTCACTATAGCTCCTGATGTGCAAAAACTATTAGAGGAATACGACAAAGAGTTAAAGCAAGATATAGCAAATAATTACAATTTTAATAAATAATACACAACAAATACTAACCTATTAAATTATATAGCATTAAAAAAATAACACCTTGTGATTAAGGTGTTATTTTTTACGATTTTTTGTTATGACTTGTTTTGAATGACAATCTCCACAGATTCCGCTTTTATTGGCTTTATTTATTTCTTTGCCACATAGGGAGCATTTTTTATTGTCCAGATTATTCCATTTGATTATCTTTTTCAGTAGTTCTTCATGGAATATGTCTGTGTTGTTCACTGGGGCGATCCAATTAGATAGGGTTGAATGTGATCCTCTAAACCATATTTCCATTACAGTTCTTTTATCTAACAGTGCTTTCAATATATGATTTTGTTCTAGTTTTTGTTTTTTAGTTTCTCCACATAGGATATAATCATAACTTTGATGTCTTAATGGTGTGAACACACTTATAGTTATTATTATATTATAACATTCCTTTGCTTCGTCAAATTCTGGATACACTACTATGCTTGCGTTCTTTGGCATTAGTTGCTCGTTTTTTACTCTATATATCCCCTCTTCGATTACTAGAAAGGATAATACTCTCCTACCATAAGGATTGCGAGATTCTGCTATGTGATTTCCATTTTTAAATAATTCTCTTCCAATGGACTGCATTTCTTCATCTTCTGAAAATTTGTATTGTGTTATCATTGTGTTTACCTTTTTTTCTTTTGGAGATGCTCTTGTTTATTGTTCTTCTAATTTTAAAGTGCCATTGGAATTTTTTAAATAGGCTACTGTCATGATGAGATAATTTGCCATATCTAACATTGTGTCTATTATAGGTTCGTCATCACAATCAAGTTCTTTATTTTTATATAATGTTGTCATTCTGTTAAATTTATCTGTAAGCCTTACTATTGATGCGACTAGCCCGTAATCTTCTATGGTGTCTGTAAAGCTATTCCCGTATCTTTCATTTTTAACAAAAAAAGTGTTTGCTAATTCTTCTAATGTGTTTTCGTAATTTTCTAAAAATTGTTCTTCTCTTTCTTCTCTTCCCATTTGCTCTCCTTATACTATTTTTAATAATGGATAATTTTGTTGTGATTTTTCCGTTAGCTGGCTGAAAAAGTCCTCTGCTGGATTGTCGTTAAAAATTCTAAAGGAATGGTCGTATCTTCTAGTTGTGTCTATATTGGCGTGTCCTACTCTTTTGGAAACATCATATATGTCTAGTCCCATTTCTAATGACTTGGTGATATATGTGTGTCTTAAATCGTGTATTCTTAATGTGCTTGGCAAACCAACTGCTTTATAGGCATCGTCAAAGATATAATTTAATTGTCTACCTGATATTGCTACATTTGATTTTGGATCTGCTACAAAAATATATTGTCCTCTTAAATCGTAACTCCAATCACTTCTGACGATAAAGGAGTGCAGAATGTGTTTTATTCCTTGTGGTATCTCTGCTACATTGAACTTATCCCCCTTACCTACAAAGGATACTGCGAATTTTTCGCCATAGTCGTAAAAATCTCCAATTTTAATGTTACGCACTTCGCTCTTTCTCATTCCCGTTGTTATGAATATTAGAAACATAATGTAGTTCCTCTCCCCTATCCAAGATCTATCATTGGCAAAATAGGTATTTATTTCTTTTAGCTTTTCATCTGATATTCTTACTCCTTTTGCTACTTTACTTGCTTTTAATCTATTTGCACCCATATCTGTACTAAAAGGGTTATTCTCCACTATTGGGTTGTCTTTTTGTAGTAAGTTCTTATAGAACCAAAATAAGCTACTGACCATTCTGTTGACTGTGGAGTTTTTATTCCCCTCTTGTTTTAATTGATAAATCCACTCATTTACTTGTGATGTGGTAACTGCTTTTATGTCTCTCACTGTTACAAAATCTAAATCCAAAAAATCGAAAAAAAAGTTTCTAATTGGAGTTTCATATACTTTATATGTGTCCTTTGAGCAAGTGTCTTTCATCTCCTCAAAAAGTTTTTGTATTAGTGAATGATTATATCTATTCATAATTTTTTCTTTGTTTGCCATAACAAAATCCCCCTCTTTGCGATTCTTATTATAACATATTTTTGCCTATTTTTCAACGAAGAAAACATTTTCACAAAACTTTCACAAAGAAATTGTACTTTTGTCGAACATTTTATTTTTATATGTTGTAGAATATACATAAAGGTGCATGGTAGTGCATATATTATACAACAAAATTAAGAAAAAATCTTGCGAGGTTTGCTATAAAAGTTATTAGCCATATATTATTCTTTAATGTTTTAAAGATGACATATCACCTCCTGACACCCTCGCAAGTATTCCTTGAGTCGAATAATGGAATAAAAAAATAACGAGCGAGTCTTACCAACTCGACTAATGGGTTAAAGCCAGTGATACTCGTTTTGTGAGGAACTGTAATAGTGTAGCATGATGAGTATAAATTCTAGTAGTGATTGTTTGATTTTTTAACCCTCCCTGTCCTAGTGAGCTTCGGCTCTAGGGGGAATGTTCAAGGCTGAAATGCCAGTTGATAATACTAGACCTAGACGACTTAGCTCTTTAGAGCTTGAAGAACATTGGTATATATTGTACCCAGATTTATTCTGCCCTGCCATGAAAAAATAAGTATCTTTATTTATTTTGGACTGGCAGGGGGGGGGTATACAAGCCTCGTGAGAGAAGAGATCATAAAAAGAAAAGTCAAGAGAAAAATAAAGAATAGTTTGTGATCCTTTATGTATCCTGCTTAGATAGTTTGTGGTTTGCGGGGGTGCAGGGGGTAACCCCCTGCTGGGGGCGTTGGGGGTGAAACCCCCAATCCCAATAAAAGTAAATCAATCGTACATACAAAAATATTAAAAATATATTAGAAAGGAGCATCACCA
The DNA here is from genome assembly GCF_012976305.1 of Peptoniphilus faecalis. GTDB lineage: Bacteria > Bacillota > Clostridia > Tissierellales > Peptoniphilaceae > Peptoniphilus_A > Peptoniphilus_A faecalis. The sequence continues at coordinate 114,140 of NZ_JABDSR010000003.1, read as the reverse complement.
AAGATTAAATTAGAAAAACATAGTTACAAAAAAAAGTATCAAGATAAGTCTTTCAACATTACTGGTAGAGGATATTATGAATTATCTAGTAGTGTTGAGAATGTCAATTATGATGATTTCTATTATAGTTTGAAGAAAATTCGACATCTCATATGTAATTATTATATTTTACTAGAACATATAACAAGAATATACAATTTAGAACTTCAAGTTATGCTCATTGATTTGAGTATTGCTCTTGATAGCATTGAATTATCCAAGCAAGATAGAAATGTACTAAAAGATTATATGTTCGGTATGTCTTTAGTTCAAATTGGTAAAAAATATAATTTCACTCGTTCCAATGCTGACTTCATTATTAAGAAAATCACTAAAAGAGTTCAACAATTTTTAATTGGTGGTGATGAGAAATGAAAGTTTATTATGATAGTAATTTAGTGTTTGACTTACCTACTACATATGATTTAGAAGAAAGATTATCACTTATAAATTGTTTGTTAAGTGATTATGAGGATAAGTTCAAATTAAATTATGAAAAAGATGATGTGCACGATAAGAAAATTTATAGAGTGCTAGATAAGTTTGCTTATTATTTATGTACTTATAAAACTTATCAAGAAAATGGTAAAGCTCTATATAAGGATAGTGAGATTATAAGAAAAGGCAGAGAATCAGTCATCAAACAAAAGGAAGTGCCTTTATTCCATTTTTACAAGTAGGTAGATATGGCTTATACAGTTTATAGTGATGATAAGTACACAGTTAAGAAAAATAGAGATGGCTTCATATTATGTAATAATCATGGTAATTATGCAAATCATGGTCATTTTAAAAAATTTACAACTTGTATGTTATTGATTAGACTAATGGAAAATGATATTGTCCCCAATTCTACATATTTAAGACAATCAGTATTAAGAATTTCTGTTGACGATAAATACATAGAAAAAGTTCAAGTGAAGATGAACAAGAGAAAAGAAAAATATATCAATGTCAACAAAGGAATTATAAGAAAGTGAGTGATTAATTGGTAGGTAATGTAATTAAAGATATCGAAAGTCAGATTGATGAGATTAAAGATATTGAAAGGGTATTAGTTCTATCTGACTTACATATTCCCTTTCATAAAGAAGAAGATATTTTGAATATAGTTAAAGATAATTCTAATGTTAAGTTAATTGTCTTTGCTGGAGATATCCTAGATTGTTTTAGCGTTTCATCTTTTCCTAAAGAGATGCACATACCTTTATATGAGGAGTTGAAAATTGCATCTTCATTGTTAAAAAAAATAGATGTATTAACTCCCAATACAAAAAAGATATTGTTTAGAGGTAATCATGAGTTTAGATTTAAAAAATATTTAACTAAATTTCAAAGCGAATTTTCTCCTTTTGTGTCTGATGATGTTCTATCTATCTTGAAAACTGGTTTTGTTTATAGGGATTGTCGAAATATTAAAAAAGTTGTTGAACCTCTTCCCCATACTTATAAAGTTGTTGATTCATGGTACTACATTTATAAAGATTTAGTATTGGCACACCCTACAAGCTTTTCAAAGATACCTATGAGGACTTGTGTTTCTACTTATGATTATTTTAAAAATCAAGGCATAAGCTTTAATGCTCTTGCTATTGGTCATACTCATAAAGCTGGTACTTTTATTCATGCTAATACTCTTTTGTGTGAATTAGGTTGTTTGTGCGAACAAATGGACTATGCCAATAGAGGAAATGTGAATTATACTCCGCAAACTAATGGTTATGGACTATTTGTATTTCATAAGGATAAAGTAGATATTTACAATTCTGGTACTAAATTTATTCACACTGGAAGTGATGTAGATGTCAAGACCTCTTAATATTAATTCTAAAAAAGGTATTATTAATTATTTAGAAAATACACCAGAAGAATTACCCTTTGTTGAGGAATGCTGGGAAATAGCAGAAGAAGAAACTAGAGTTAGAAATGAAAAGATAGCTGAATACAATAAGCTTTCTCCTAAAAAGAAAAAGAGAGTTTCCACTTCAAGAGTGTATTTTGAGTTTATTAATGAACCTAGATTTAAGAAAATAGCACAAGATATTCTATTGAAGAAGCAGGGACAAATAACTCCAAGTGAAAAATTAGAAGAATTTAAAAAAGAAGTTAAAAACAATAAACCTAAAAAAGAAGTGTTGCACTTTGAAGATTATATTGATGATGTTAATTCAACACAAGGTCAATTCATATTAAGACTTTTGAATATGTACTTTGTGGAACTCTACGATGAAGATTCTATTAAATTTATTATTGCAAGAATTAAATCTTATTATGGCGAGTATGAACTCAATTCTGCTAGTGATGAGTATTTAGTTATCACTGCCATATCTGATGAATTAGTTTTAAGGAAAATGAATAGAGAGAGAATTAAATCGGGAAATATAGATCCTAGAGAGATGAAAACTGTTAGAGATTCTTATATGGCATCTCTTGATGGGTTAAAGGTGTTAAAGAAGTTTAATCAGGATAATAGCGATAAAGAAAATCTGTTTGCTATATGGGTTGACAAGTTAGTTAAGTCAGGAGATGTGAATTTAAAACCTAAAGAATACACTAAAGATCAAATAGATTTTATTTTGGAAGATAATATCAATGCTATAAGGAGGTCTTTCAGTGGTTGAGATTACAGACAGAACTATTGGAATGACTTCAAGAGAAATTTATGATTTAAAGAAGAAGTTATTAACTAAAGAGATTGAGTATTATCGCAATCATATTGATATATTTTGTGAGGAATATCTTAATATACCTCTTAATTTATATCAGAAAGTATCTCTAAGAGCTATGGCTAAATATAATTTTATTGTATTAGTGTGGTCTAGAGGACTTGGCAAGACATGGCTAAGTGCTCTTTATGTATGTTGCATGGCTATACTTTACCCTAATTTAAGGATTGGTGTTATTGCTCCCTCTTTTAGACAATCTAAGATGCTTGTTGAAGATAAAATTGATAATGACTTATGTATTAGGTCAGATGCTCTAAGACAAGAAATCGTAGATTATAAAAATGGTACAGACCAAATAATAAGAAAGTTTGCTAATAATAGTCAAATTATAGCTATTCCCATTGGTAATTCAGGTAGCAAAATTCGTGGTGGTAGATTCTCAATTATCATTGCTGATGAGTATGCTCAAATGAATCCGAATATTGTTCAAAGTGTTATTAAACCTATGATGGTAGCAAAACTTGATTATAAAGTAGATGCTCACGAAGATGAGGAATTTTTTGACATGAAATTCATTGCTATATCTTCTGCTTTTTTTAAGTTTAATCATCTTTATGAATTTTTTAAGGACACTATAAAACAAATAGCTCGTGGTTCTGATAAGCATTATGCTTCTTGTTTAGATTATAAGGTCGGTCTTGATGTTGGTCTATATAATGAGTCTGTTATTGAAGAAGCTAAGAGAACTTATTCTAAACTTGATTTTGACATGGAGTACGATGCTACTTTCCCAGATTTATCAGACGACAATTGGATAAATCCAATGGACTTAATTGCTTGTTCTAATTTAATGAAAATGGATTTAAGTTTTGATGAAAATTATCAGTATATCATGGGTCTTGATGTTGCTCGTACTGCTGGGAACGACAATACAGCTATTGTTATTCTTAAACTAGTGCCATATAAAAAGAAACAAGTTTTAGAAAAACATTTAGTGTACCAAAAAACTTTAAATGGCAAGACTTTTAATGAACAAGCTACTGCAATTAGAAAGATATTAAACAAGTTCCCTTGCGATGAAATCCACATGGATACAACGGGTCTTGGTTTAGGTTTGTTAGATGAATTGGCTAAATCAAGTATAGATCCTATCACTAATGAAATTGAACCGCCTTTATGTGATGTAAACAACGAGGAGCATAAAAAGAATATTCTAGATGGTAATTTTATTATACATGGTCATAAGTTTTCTTTAGATTTTAATCATCAATTAGGTATGTCAGTAAAACAAAATACTCAAAAAAGATTGTTTAGAATGTATTCTCAGGAAGCTTTAGATGATGTAACGAATCCAACAGTAGAGGAAGTAATGGTGTTAGAAGAAGCTATGAAAACTCGTAGGGAAATAATGAGTATAGAAGCCAAACCTAGAGGCAATTTCTTGACATTTGATGTCCCAAGCGGTGGAATAAGTGAGGGTAGAAAGGATAGATGGACTGCCACTGGACTAGCTTTGTTGGGAGCTGACAATATAGAAAAGAATATGTTTAGAGATACAAATAATGTAATAACAATAGGTGCAATAGGAAGGAGGGATTTTTATTGAGTGATGAGAAAAATTTAGAATTGGGACAAAGTAAGCAATCTACATATAGTCGTTTCTTTAGTCAAAAGTTCAATATTAATGGCGAACCTAAGGGATATGATTTACAAAAGTATGCTCAAAATCCACAAGAGTACATTAGTCAATTGGCAGCTCTTGCTAAGTATTATTATATTAGCGAGGGTCTAATTATGAGGACTGTCAATATTATTCGAGATTATTCTATTACAAAGCTTCATTTAGATTATGATAAGGGCAAAGGTAAAGTCAAGTCTATTGTAGATAGCTTTTTGAAAAGAGTAGATATTGACAAGTTTTGTAAAGATTTTGTCTTTGAAATGGCAATGACTGGAAATTGTTTTTGTTACGACAGAGATGGCGAATATATTGATATATATCCTCTCGATTTAATTGAGGTTTCCAATGTAATAGTAAATGGCAAACAGCAAGTTTATTTTGACAACTCCAAGATAGGATTTGAAATAGAAGATGATGTTTATGATGCTAAATTAATGGAAAAAGCTTATCCAGATGAGATACAAAGGGGAATAAAACAAAACATGGCTAAAATACCCTTTGATTTGAATAAGTCTTATTTTTGTAAGATGAACTCTAGTAGATATGACCGTTATGGTGTATCTTTTTTAGTGCCTGCTTTTGACGACTTGTCGAGAAAAAATCTTTTAAAGGAAGCTGAACGCTCTACTGCTAGTGGAATTATTGATCAAATATTACATATTAAAGTTGGAGATAAGGATCATGTGCCAAGCCAACAAGATGTCTTATTTTATTCTGATTTATTTACTGGAAAGACTGGTTCTGTGCGAGTTACAACTCCCTACTTTGTTAGTTTAGAATGGGTTAGTCCTGATTCTCAAATTTTTGGCGAAACAAAGTTTTTAGAGATTGATAAGGATTTATTGTCAACTCTTGGTGTTTCTTTAACACTTCTACGTGGAGAGGGTGGCGGAAATTACAGCGAGGGAATGCTTAATATTACTGGTCTAATTAGAACTATTGAGTCTATTAGGTCTTTCCTACCGCCTATCATCGAAGATATGATAAGGCGAGAATTGGAAAGAAATAATATTAATGCTGACAAGACGCCAAAGGTTTCTTTTAATGATATCGTCATTGATGAGAATGCAAGACTTAACTTGGTTCAATGGTTATTTGAACACGCAGGACTGCCATATAGAGTGTTATTTGAAGAACACGGCTACGATTATGATTACATGAAGCTTGAAAGAATTGAAGAAAATAATTCCAATGATAATGATGTCTTTTCTTTAAGAGATCAACCTTTTCAAGGGAGTGCTCTAAAAGAAGTTGGCAGACCAGAAAAAAACCTATCTGAAAGAAAATCCGACAAAAATCAATCAAATAATGAACAACCGAGAGTTGCTAAACAGTAAGGGTGTAGTTTAAAACTCAACTAGAGTATATTTATATGCTTTAGCAATTGGGAGCTGAAACTCCCTACCCTATTTTTAGAGGTGATAATGTGAAATTTAAAATTAAGAAAAATCATGACCTTGAACTTGCAGGTTACGATGCTAATGATTTATTAGTTATCGAGGGTGTTGCTTTTCACAGTGGAACTAATGCCAACGGAGCTGTTATTTTTAAAGATGATGCTAAAAAGGATATTACTACTATGATTGGTAAACCTCTAAGGGTTTTGTGGAAAGGCAAGCCTACGGGTCATGGCTATAACAGAATGAACAATACCTTTGACAAAAATGTTATGAATATAGGTTATGTTCACAACGCCAATATTGTTGATGGTGAAAATGATGAATATAAGGCAGAAGTGCAAGCTATTATGTGGAAAAAATATTATCCTGAAATAGCTGAAAAGTTAGTTGAACTCGATAAAGAGGGTGAACTTAAATTCTCAATAGAAGCAGAAAGGAAGATAGAAGTATTGAAGAATGGCGACAGAAGATGTTTTGACAATAATTTTACTGGACTGGCTATGGTGGCAAATCCAGCTTGGGATAAATCCAAGTCCTTTATGGTAGCAGAAGATGAGGGTGCAGATGTAACTGAAAAAAATGCAAATAACTCTGATAGCACATCAGAAGTAAAAAAAGATGATGCTGATGAAAAAATCAAAGAAAAAGAAGCTCTCATTGATGTGAAATTGGAACTTATCGAAGCTAAAAAAGAAAAAGATAACTTGACAAAAGAGCTTTCTAAATACAAAAAGATAGCAAAGGACTATGCGATAAAAGAAAAGGGACAACAAAGACTTGAAAAACTTTCTAAATATGGCGAAGTCAAGGAAAGCGTGGAAGAGCTTGGTATTTTAGACGATGTAGAATTTGTTAATAAATTAGAATTACTTGTCGATGAATATGCAAAAAATTTAGACAAAAACAAAAATGAACAAGAAAACACATCTGCTGATGCTATTTCAACGCTAATAGACACTAGAAAGAAAATGGAGCATAAAGAACCTAGAGAAGCCTTGCTAGATATATTGAGAAGAAAATAAGGGGGAAAAGATGTTACAAAAAAGAATTGATACTGGTTCTATTCCTTTTGGTCTTTATAAAACTAAAGATGAGATGACAAAGGGTAGACTTGTAAAATTTAATCAAAAAGACGGACTATTAGAGTATGCAACTACAGATGATGAAGCTAATGCTTTTGTTACTCTAAGAATTGACACAAATGCTGGTGGAGATATTAAAGACCATGATAAGATTGCTAAAGACACAAGGGCTGTTGCTTATACTTTGGTAAAAAACAATGTATGGTCTACAACAGAAGTAGATGGTATTGACAGTCTTAAAGCTGGCGACAAATTAACTTGTGGTGCAGAAGGTAAGCTTGCTAAAGGTGAGGGAAAGTTTGTAGTTACAGAGATAACGCATTTCGGTTCATTCCCTGCTGTTGATGTTATGTATTTAGGATAAGGGGTGAAAATATGGCAAATACTTTTTTTGAAATTGCAGAAAAATTAAAAAATAGAGAAATAGACCCAAATAGTAAAGAAGTCAAGGATATTGAGAATGTATTAATGGAAATGGCTTCTACGGAAGATGGCAGGGCAGAACTTGCAGAAGTTATTGGAATTTATCTTCAAGAGCAAATAAATAAGATCGATATTGCTCCATTGATGACTGAATCTAAACACTTTAATTTTGGTGAAAGACCAGAGTTTAGATTAAAGAAAAAAGGAATTAAGGCTTATTGGATAGCTCCAAACTCTTCTACTCCAAAGACTAAAAACTATCAAGAAACATTGGGTATGGAATTTGAAACTCTTTCTGTTAGACCTGAATGTTTACTTGATGAGTTAAAGGCTGGCAGAATTGCTTCTCTAAGGGAACTTCTAACAGATGGTACTGAAGCTTTACAGTCTGCTATTGTGGAAAAGGTCTTCACAATATTAGGACAAGTTTATAACACGCAAACTAATAAAGATTATTTAACTGTATGTTCTACTAAACTTGAAAAAAGTTCTCTTGAAGAAGCTATTGACAAGGTTACATATCGAACTGGCAAAAGTGCTATTGTACTTGGAGATAAAATCCTAACTAATCAAATTATGGGTTTTGAGGGTTTTACTAATGAAGCTAAGGAAGAAATTAGACAAAATGGTACTCTTGGATATTTCAGAGGTGCAAGAATTATCGGTGTAAATGATGTTTACGATGAAGCTCTTGGCAAATCTCTAGTTCCAAAGGACAGACTATTTGTTATTTCTGATAAAATCGGCTATTCTGCTACTTATGGAGATGCTAAGACTGGTCAAGAAAATTCAATTGAAGATTGGTCTTGGAATGCAAGAATAGATATGGATTGGGGTATGGCTGTTACAAACCCTAAAGGAATACAAGTAATACAAATACAATAAAGGGGTGTTGTAATTGAAAAAATACAAAGTTATTAATGACTATGGTATTAACATCACTTTGAATTTCACTAACCTTGACGGGAGAGTTGTTAAAATTCTCCCTAATAGTTTTGGCTATATAAATGAAGATCAACTTTTATATTTGTCCTCGTCTTCTAAAATTTTAGAATCTGGTCTTATTAGATTGGAAGAGGATGCTAAAGAAGTGCCAGATGTCAAGGAGCAAATTGTGGAAGATAATATCTTCTCTAAGGGGAGAATCCAAGATATGTTAAGCCTTTCTATTAAGGCTTTAGAAGATGAAATTGCAAAGACAGATAATGTGCTAGGTCTTAAAGCGTTATTAGAAGAAGCTGAAAAGGCAGACAAAACTAAGGGATATATTCAAGCTCTAAACAAGCGTATTGAAGAATTAGTGTGATGCTATGGCTAAGGAACTGATTGCAATTAGAACTATTTTAGATAGATTAGTTGCTGATGAAGAATCAGAAGAGTTAAAGCCTGCTTTTAAAAACATTAAAGTTACAGATTCCTTTGTTCTCATTGGTGTGGCGGAAGCTGGTACAGCTATTAAGAAAAATTTCATTAGCCTTTCCGACTCTATTAGTTCTGAAATTAAATTAGAAGATGTTAATTGTGCGAAGATGTCGAACAGAGAAATTATATTAGCGTCTAGGTACGCTTATAGACAACTTGCTCTAAGTGTTCATCATACCTACACTAAAAAGGCTGTAAACTTTACTATCAATAACTTATCAGTTAAGGGACTAACTGAAAGAGCAAAGGAAATTATGAGAATTGTCTGGTGGTGCGACACTCAAATTAAGGAGTTGCAAGCGGATATTTTTCAAAATCCAGAAGATGAAAACGGAAATTACACTTCCTCTTTCGCTGGCTCTGTTATTGAAATGAAAATTATTGGCGACACTGTGAAATATTAGGTGGTGTAAGTATGTTTGATGATTATAATTCCACTGTTGGCAAAAGCCAAGAAGAAAGACAAACTACTGCTGATATATTTGATGCTGTCTACTCTGCCCCCTCTACTTTTGATTTACCTCTTGATGATATTAAAACTTATGTCAACGATTTATTGATAAATCAAATTGGTACAAAGGTTCTAGTTGACGGGAGTCCAGAGTTTGTCATTACATCGGATTTGAAAAAAATATATTCTAATATTCAAAGTAATATGAAAGATGCTACTTTCCTACACACGTCAGTTGCTAAAAGAGGTTCTGTTGTTGAGTTTCCCAATGGCGCAAAGGCAATAGTTTATAACATTCCCAATGATGATATTGTAATTAATAGTGCTAGAATTGTTATATTTAACAATTTCATTGATTTCTTTAGACCAAGAGTTGAATATGACGAAGATCCCAACTCAAAGACTTATGGCGATGTCAAGGAAATTTTATTTATGCTTGAACAGTCTGTACCAGTCTTTATTGAAAAAATCGGGGTTGATTTTAGAAATCAAGATGTGGGTCTTTTACACGACACTGTGTATAGAGTTATAGGTGCTCAAAGTCAAATAAAGGCTAAGGTTGGAGATGTGGTTATGGTAGAGGGCAAGTATTATGAAATATCTGATATCGACACTTTAACCTCTGGTGTATGCACTATTCAACTAAGAACTACAAGGGATAATTACGATAAATATGTCATTAAATAAATTAGGACTTAAATTTGATTTAATAGGAATGTTAAGGGATTTAGAAAAAACATTGTCTTATAGAGTTATTGCCTTAATTGATGAAATGGTGCTTGAATTAAATTCAAAGGACTTTGAATATGCAACGGGCACTTTTAAAAAGGAATTAATTGAAATGTCAGAAGATTATGTGAAATATAAGATTGGTTCACCTCACTGGTATTCATGGATAGTCAATTATGGTAAAGGTTCGGCTATGGCAAGCGACAATCCTTTTTTGCAAGATTATATGAATGATGATGTTTTGTGGAATGATGCAAGAGATAAGCTCGATAGGACTATTGTGCCAAGACATAAAGGAGTACATGAAGTTCCCAATTGGGAAGCTGGTGAGGGTACTAAACCACTTTATGGCTCTAATAACACTAATTATAACTTGGAGGAAAAAGGCGATCCAAGATTTCTACCAAGATATCCCTCAAGGTACTTGGACAGAGTAATGCTTGATTCGAAAGATAGATTAATTTCTGAAATCAACAATGTTTTTAGGACTTTCCCCTATTCAGATTATTTGAAAGGTGGTGGTTGATATGAAGTTGAAGAGTATAGCTGTTGAATTATTTTCTAAGCTAACAAAGGACAAGGAACTTTTAGAGCTTATGGAAGTTCCAAAGACTTATTCCAATGGTAAAGATGTTTATTTGATGAAAGATTTGAAGAAACAATTTTTGGAAGAAAAAAATCCAGGAGATTTAGTAGACACAGATTTTATTAGGCTTTGTATCTACGAACTACCTGCTACTAGATCTAGATTTTCTATATTGGAAAGAGCTTATATTCAAATAGATATATATGTTACAAAGAGAAAAAATGTGAGAGATAGACGAACTCTCATGATAGCTGATAGGTTAAGAGCTTTATTGCACAATTCAAGGATTTTTGATTATGAGATTACCTATTTCAATAGAAATCCTGATAGTGAGGCTCAAAATGCAGAATGGACAAAATATGGTATAACCTTTTGTTATAGCAATATTATTATTTAAGGAGGAAAAAGATGACACAATCAATTATTTATGGCATTGGAGAGGCTGTTTTAACTGACCTTAAAGATCCCAACAAGATTATAGGTTTTTCTAAACTACAAAACCTAACAATAGACATGTCTGCTGAAACAGACGAAGTTAGAGGTGGAGATGATCCATATCCTATTACAGAGTTTCCAAGAACTAACAATATCACAATTACAGCTCAAAATGCTTTATTTGATATAGATTATATGGCTCTATCTCAAGGGACTAAATTTGAAACTAAGGCTTCTGTTGATATGACAGAGTTTTTAAATGTAGTAATTCCTGCTGATGGTGTTGTAGAGCTTGAAGAAGAACCAGTTGAGGGTTCAATTGTAATTAAGGGATTTACGAAAGATGACACTCCAGCAAAGGGCAAATATTCTGTTAGCGGTAAGACAATTACATTCCATACAGATGATGCTAATGCAAGTATAAATGGTATTTACAAGGTTAAGAGAACGGGAAATGTTAGATCTGTTTCTGGACTTAAAGGCAAATTCCCTAAACCTTTTAAATTTACACACAGAATTCCTATTTACAATGATGCTAATCAAATTGTTCAACAAATGGAATTGACAATTTTTAAATGTAAATCAGATTCCAACTTCAATTTTGATTTAGCACAACAACAAGCTTATGCTCCGCAAGTTTCACTTAAAACTCTTGACCCTAAAAGACCTGACAAGAAACTTTGGGATATTAGTTTAGTTGATGTCGAGCCAAAAGACGGAGATTTTGGAACAGTCTAAGGTGATTAAATGAGTAAAGAGCAAGTTGACGAAATTACTCGTGATGAAAAAGATATTATTTCTGCTTTAGGTTTAGGTGTTGAGGTCGATTGTTTTTTAGACGGTCGATCTCGAACTGCCTACCCTATTACCCTTAAAGATTATCCAGAATTTATTCGTTCCATTTCTACCATTAGTTTAGACAATATGGCACACGCTTTTTTTGCTGACAATGGTGAGGGTTTAAAAAATGCTATTGCTTTAACCTTTGGTGTTGAAGCGGTGGAAGATATTCTCGAAAATGTAGATTCTACTAATTATGAGGATTTTATTAAAAAAATATTCTCTATAAATGGTTTAGTTCTTAATAAGGACAAAAAGAAGAATGATAATAAAAAAAAATAAGCTTTAAATCTGGTATTCATGCAATTTTATTATACACTCATCTTTCCTACTCTGAAATTAAGAACTTAACGATTAATCAATACTTAGATTTGCTTGTTATGATACAGACAAGTCAAATTTGGGATTTGCAAAATTACACAGTAGCGATGAGTGGAAAATTTGATGAAGAAGCAAACCCACTTTACACATTCAGTGATGCTATACAAGAGGACAGAAAGATGACTGTCGAAGAAGCCCAACAATTGGTTTCTATGCTTAAATAAGGGTTTATCGACCCTTATTTTTTTTTACTTAAAATGGGGTGAAATATGGGAGAAGATTTAAAATTATTTGGTGAGGTTGGTCTTGGTTATGGTCAACTTCAACAAGATGCCGAAGCTATTAATAAACTATTAAATGACATAGATAAGCAAGCGAAAGCTTTAGGCAATGCTTTTAAGGATAACAAGTTAAATATTAACTCTAAACAATCAGAGCAAGATCTTAAAAAGATGTATGATGAACTTGTAAAAATTACTGCTGGGAATCAACAAGTGAGTAATTCTATGAGAAATTTAACATCTGATGTCAATGAGTTAAATAAGTACATAGATAAAAATGTCGATACTTTTAAAAAGGCTAGTGATGCTCTATCTAAAATGGATATGGGTACTGCTGGGATAGATAAGCAAACACAAGATTTATCTAAATTTATCGACAAGCAAAGACAAGAGTTGACTAAATGGGCGAAGGAAAGGACTTCTCTTGTTAAAGAATTAAATTTAAAAGATTTATCTCAAATGGCTTTAGATGATTATAAAACTAATAGTAAAAGTGGCTCTGCTGTTGAAAAGGCAGAATCTCTAAGACGACTTGGACAAGCGATGTCTGTTGTCAATTACCAAATTGAACAAAATAAGTCTGCCATGAAGTCCATTGAGGATAATTATAATAAGGCAAGTAAGGCTATTAGGACTTTTAAAGAATCAAACGACAAGATAATTTCGCAAGGCGAGTTTGACGGCATTAAGAATTTAGCTTCCAAAAGTGATTACGCTATTAGCTATAAGGAATCCATGCTCAAAAGTGGTATTACGCAAGTTATGGCTAAATATCGAAACGATGCTCAAAATGAGATTACTCAAATTTTTCATATACTTAAAGATGGTAATGTAAAAATCATAAGCACTACTACTGAAACGGGTAAGGCAAGTGCCAATGCCTTAAAGAAACAGTTAAGCGATATAAAGAAAGAGCAAAGACAACTTGAAACACAAGCGGGCAAAATGGACAAGGCTATTAATTTTAGTGGATCAGATAAGTCTGTAAAAGGTACTACTAAATCTTTAGGTATTCTATTAGGGCAAGCTTATGCTATTAAAAGAGCCTTTGGTTATATCAATAAAGAAATCATGACCTTTGAAAAGAACGCTGTTGAGGTTCAACGTATAGCTGGCTATACAAAAAAGGAAATGGATGCCCTTGCTGATGCTACCTTTGATATGGGTAAAAATATGGGTTTAAATGTCAATACCATTCAAGAAATTGAGGGTTTGTGGGCGAGAGCTGGTAAAGGTGGACAAGCTCTTGTAGAGGCTACTAAAACTACCGCTCTTGGTTTTAATGTTGCTGAATTTAAGGATGCTGAATCTGCTGTTGCTTCTATGAACTCTATTATTAATCAAATGTACAATGGAGACGCTACTAAAGCTCCAGAGATATTAGATGCTTTGACTAAGGTTGCTGATAAAACTGCTGTTAGAAATGTAAATGACCTTGTGGAAGTCGTTTCTCGTGCTGGTGCTAATGCTAAATCTCTAGGAATGGACTTGCATGAATTAAACGCCGCATCTTCTGTTGTTATGGAGAGAATGAAATTAACTGGAGATGTGCTTGGTACTCAATTTAAAACTATCTTTGCTTATATGGCTGATGGTAAAAGAATTGAGAAATTAAAACAATATGGTGTGGAATTTACCAATATAAATAAAGATGGAACTGAATCTTTGAAACCTTTTATGGAAATGATGGACAATCTCGTGGCTAAATACCAAGAACTTAAAAGTCAAGGTAAAGATGTTATGGCTAATGATATGATTAAAAACTTGTCAGGTGTGCGTAATGTAGCCACATTAAAGAATTTGGTTGAGGGCTGGTCGTCTATGAGAGAAAGGATTCTTTTATCTCAAAACTCTAAAGGTTTTGCTGAAAGACAAAATGCTAAGATGATGGAAACTTATGCTAAAAAAGTTGAACAGTTAAAAGTAGCTTTTCAAGAGTTGGCTGTTTCTATTGGCAATAATGGCTTTTTAGATTTGCTTAAAAATATTGCAGACGGAACTAGAGTTAGCATTGAATTCTTTTCTAAGTATAATAAGGAAATCCTAACTGTTGTTGGCACTATTGGTCTTTTTAAGACCGCTATGATGGGTCTATCTGGTATTCAAAAAGTCTTTGGTTCTAATGGTCTTGGTGGTTTGTTCCGTCTTTTGACTAGTAATGGCTATAGTAAAAAGTTCAAAGTGGGTGCTACTCTATCTACATTAAGCGGCACAGAGTTTTTGGTAAAGAAAGAGGATATTAAAGAAGCCTTTGATAGTTTTGATGCAATGAAGCAAAAAGCTAAGGAAACTATAAGTCCTGTTTCTTCTTTATCAGTGGCTATGGCTAACCTCAAAGGTAATGCTATGGCAATGAAAACCGCCATGAGTGGTACTGCTGGTATTATAGGTGGTATAACATTAGCTATTGGTGCTTTAGCTACTGCTTATTATGTTTATAGGCAAAAGAGAATTAATATTTTAGAGGATTTTACATCTGGCAAGGCTGATGAAGCTATTAATAATATTAGAGAGCTTAAAAAGGAACTAGACGATATTACTAAAACTAATGCTTATAAGAAAGGTGATTCTAATGCTCTTGATGCCTATAAGTCTACAACAGAGGAATTGGCTAGGGTATTAGGTATAGCTCATAGTGTTACTGTTGGCAATAAAGAATCCATGGACTTATACAATGAGTCTTTAAGGGTTGCTGTTGAGTTAAAAGAGAAAGAGTATGAGTTAAATAATAAGATAGCTATTTCAGAAGCTAAAAAATCAATACACGATCTTGTGAAACCTACAGTGGATTCCGCTGGTGGGTTAGGCACAAGTAAAATGCCTACGGGTGCAAGCAAATTGACACAATCTGTGGAAAGGTATTTAATTGCCCTAAAGAATGTCAAGGATTTACGAAAGAAAATCAATAATGGCGATAATCCGGCTGGAATGTTGAAAAAGCTAGATGATGCCATGATAGAACAGACTAAAAAAGAGTTAGAACTAACAGAAAAACTACAAACATTAAAACAAAATCAAGCTATATCAGGCACAACAGATGACGAACTAAAGAAAATGCTTGATGGACAATCATATAATGGCAAGCCAATAATAGACTTTATTGATGCATTTTTGGCAAAAACTCCAGATGTGAAAGATGCAATTGGGGATATTGGCGACAAGGCAAGTGATACTAAAGATGAAATAGAAGAAATGGCAAAAACTATTCAAGAATTAGTCGATGAGTTTAATAATTTAACTAATAAGACTGATGCTATGGACACTGCCTTTCAAGAGATATACGACACTGGTCATATAAGCAATGGTACTGTGATGAAGCTTTTAAGTGCTGATAATGAAATGGCTCAATATCTTGTAAAAACTAAAGATGGCTATACACTGCTAAGCGGAGCTTTAGAACATTATAACGAACAGCAAGATGAAGCCAATAAGACAACAGACGAAGCCATTAACAAGTTAAGAGAAAAATACGACATGGAAACTGATGTAAGCGGCAATCCAATTGCTAAAGCAACAAATCCTGATGATGTTTCTAAAAATATTGAACTCATGGTTAATGATATTACAAAGGGTGTGGATAAAGTTAAAGCTACCTTTGAGGGTGGCACGACAAGTGTTAAGGAGTTTTTAGACAAGATTAAAAATGCTAAAGATGATGCGGATTTATCTAATCTATTGTCTGGACTTGACACTTCCCAAATAGAGGCTTTAAATGGTGAGTTAGCTAATCAATTGCAACAATCCATGAATAATATTCACAATCAATTTAATGCTGGACTTATAGATATTGGCGACTATGCTGGTGCTTTAAATGCTGCTAAGGGTGAAGCTTTAGAGTTATACGCTCAAATAAACAATTTATCTCAAAACGCTAATGGTGTATGGGTCAATCAAAAGGGTGAAATTGATGAGTTTGCCAATGCTTTAGACCAATCTACTTCTAAAATAAATGATGCCAAAGATAATTATAATCGTCTAATTGATGCCTTTGAGAATACTCCTACAATGTCTTTGATTTTTGCTGATGATGATTTTGACATTCCAAGAGAACAAGTTGCAAAGTTTGCTGATGATTTTACTGCCATGATGCGTGATATGAAAGATAATAACTCTGTTACTTGGGATAAGATTGTCGCAGAGGTTATGGAAAAAACTGGAATGACTAAAGAAGAAACTGAAAAGTGCTTAACTGATAGTAGTGCCTTTGTGAAAGAACAAGATGCTATTGTTAAAAGTGCTGTTACAGTAACTTTTTCAAATCTTGCAACGCAATTAGGCTTAACAGAAGCACAAGTAGCAAAGGCGGCTATTGGTATTAGGGATAAACTATCAACTCTAGCTAATTTTGCTATGGCGACTATGAACACTGTTAATGCCGCTTTAGGTACAAAGGATAATTATTATAAAATTCTACAAACTCCCGTTGGCAATCTATTATCTCCAACTGCTACAATAAATACTACTTTAAATAATGGCAAACTTAAAGTGCCAACTTCTAGTGGCAGGCTTGTGGAAAAAAGCACTGCCTTTGGCACTACTTTGGAAGCAGATATAGAGGAATATAAGAAGCGTTCAGAGGAAGTTAAAAAGGCTAAAGAAAAATTAAAAAATGCAAATAATGAATTTGAACAAGAGATGAGTAATACTGCGGGTACTATTAAACAAGGCGATAAGAGGCTACAAAACATCGTAAAAAACAATGATTCAAATCGCAAAGGCTCTGGCAACTCTTCGCCAAATGGTGTCCCAAAGGTCATTGAGGATAAGATTGAGGATTTAAGACACGAGCTTGAAATGGGTCGTATTTCAGAAGAACAATTTTATAAGGGTGTGGAAAATCTTTATAAGAATAATTCTGGCTCATTGTCTAAACGTGGCAAGCAGAAATTTGAAAAGATGTTAAAAGACGCCAAGAGCAAAGCTGACAACTCTATGCCCCCTTATGTTAAGGTTTTAGTTGATGATTTAGAGGAACAATTAAAATACGGCGAGATTGACCAATATACTTATTCCTCTAAATTAGATGACTTGGCTAGACGATACAAGACGCAACTTGGAACAAAGGCTATTAAGGAAATTGAAAAAAAGATTAGCGATGCTAAAGTTGGTGGTCTTGATAAGTATTTTAAGGCTCAAATCGATGAATACGAAAATATCATAAAGGTTTCTGATTTAGCTATTAAGAAAATACAAGCCGAACAATCTCTTTTTGAAGCTTTAAATATGGGCGACACTGCTGGTATGAGTTTGCAGGCATCTAAGATTAATGTAATTAACAACAAGCTTTATATAACTGAAGCTCTGGCTAAAAAATATGAGTCTGTGTTAAAAGTTATCAATGAGGAAATTAAAAAATTAGATACTAACTCTAGTTCTTATAAAACTACTTTGCAAGGCTTGGCATCTAAACAATCAGAGTTTACTAATAAGCTTAATGAAACTAAGATTTCTATTATTGAACTTCAAAAATTGAGAGTTGAAGAACAGATGAAAGTTTATGATGCTATGCAGAAGAAATACGATGATGCTGTTAGTACCATAGAACAAATTGAATCTAAACTTGTAACTTATATTCAACAGAGAAATCAAAAGATTAGAGAGCAAATAGACAAAAATCATCAAGCTAAAATGGATAGCATTGAAAAAGAAGCTCAAGCTCGTGATAAGGAACTCGAAAAAGAAAAGAAAAGGCTACAAGATGCTTTAGAAGCTTATAGAAAGTACACTCAAGGGAAAATCGATGCCCTCAACAAGGAAGCTGAAGAAGAAGATTATAACGAAGAACTCAACAAGAAGATGCAAGAAAGAGATGAGTTGCAATATCGCATTAACTCCCTATCTCTTGATGACTCTTCGGAAGGAAGAGCAAAGCGTATTGAACTCAAAAAGCAACTTGCCGACAAAAATAATGAGATAGAGAAATTTCAAAAGGAACGCTCTAGGAAGCTAACGCAAGACGGACTACAAGAACAATTAAAAGATTATGAAGATAGCATTGAACAGAAACAAAAGAAAATGGATGACAATGCTAAACATGAACGAGAATTATTAGACAATAGAAAACAAATGCTTGAAGATGAACATAAGCACGAATTAGAAATATTAGACGAGAAGATGAAAGCTTCTAGTGTTTATGCTGAAGCTAAAACTGCTATTTTGTCTGGTTATGTTCAAGATGCTACTGGTGCATCTATAACTATTAGAGATGCTATGATTGACGGCATGAAAGAACAAGGACATGCGAGTGGTATATTAGCTCAAAAATATATTAACGACCTTGATGCTGTCATTAGAAAAGCAAAAGAAGCTCAACAAATCATGGGTATGGCAAAATCATCTGCTAGTGCTGGTAGTTTACAAGCTAGACTTGGCTTGACAGATGAGGGTTATCAACAATATCTTGGTGACAAGGCTAATTATTTAGGTTTCAGTAAAGACGACACAGAAAGATATATTAACAACAAAGTAGCTTGGGGTAGTGCTAGTGCATCTGAAAAAAAGAGATTATCTCACGAGAACCATTTATTGAGAGCAAAGTATGCTGGTGCTGGTAACTGGAATAACAAAAACTTTAATAAAGATATCAACGGTGAAGTACTGGGGTTGGCATGGGTGGAAGACACTGGCTCTGCTATGAAAGTCGGACAAGCTGGAGGGCAATTTACTCCTTTTGGTGGCAACTTTGGCAGAGAAGAAGCTAGAGATACTGCATTGGCTGATTTTGGCTTGTTAAGTTCATATACTAGAGGTAGTAGTGAAGCCTTTTTTGATAATCAGATGAATCAGTTTAAGAGAGGCGGCTATTCCTATAGTCAACCTACTTTCGCAGATTGGACTAGTAGAGATTACTACAATAGATATAAGGAACAAAGTCAATTTTTAGATAGATTTAATAGAACTCCTGCCGATAAGAGCGATTATGTTGGTGCTTTAAATTATATTAGAGGTTATAAGGAAGATTTAGAGAATAATTTTGATGATTCATATATGAATCAAGATTATCCTTATGATAGTGGCGACAACTCTGTCAGGGAAGCTCTCATGAGTGCGGCTAAGGCACAAGATGGTCTACCTTATTCACAAGGTAGCAACAGATATACAACTCACAGAGATTGTTCTTCTTATGTTTACTATGCTGTTAAAAATGCTGGTTTATATGGTGGAGATGGTTTTTACACTGGAGATATGATACCTAAGCTTGCTCAATACGGTTGGCAAGATTTGGGACACATCCCAAAGGAGCAAATTAGACGTGGAGATATTTTATGGGTTAGAGATGGTAAGCGTAATCACACAGAAATAGCTACACAAGACGGCACTTTAAACACTACTGGTGCTCACAGTCCAAGTAAACCTGCTGGTCCAAGTGTTTGGACTTATGATTATAAGGTTTTAAGGCATCCTAAAGTCAATGGTTATTCTAATGGTGGTGTAGCTGATTACACTGGCATGGCTATGTTACATGGTACTAAGTCATCACCAGAATATATTTTCAATACTCCACAATTTGATGCTCTAGGGCGTATTATAGCTAATTATATTTCTGCTCCAGCGATTTATGGCAAAGGTGTTTACAATGGTGCTGATAGTATAGTTCCAGAGATTAACATTGATACTTTGATTAATATAGAGGGAAACGCTGACCAAAATACAGTTAGAGAAATTGAAAGACGATCAGATGAGATTTTAGATAATTTAATAATTGGACTTAAAAAGAGGGGCATTAGGAAGTGATGCTCCTCCCTACATTTAGGTTTATATTTATGAAAAGAGGTGCTTATGCAATCTAGCGAGTTTTCCTTTAATGGAATTCAGTCTTATGACAAGGGGTTTATGAATATTAGAATGGGTTCTGAACTTGCTAAAAGACCTTTGGTTGGGTCTAGAAAAATTAATACATCTAATTATAGCAATCATGGTGTGTATTTTTTACAGTCCATTGAGAAAGAACCTATTGAGTTTGATTTGTTGATTGCTCCTACGGAAGATAGAAAATGGACTAGAAGTTTATATAATGAGTTAGTTAATTGGCTGGTATGCGATGATTATAAAGAATTTTATGCTGGCGATGATCCTCATAAGATTTTTTATGCTATATGCAAGGACTATGTTGTTTGGGAGGGGTTAAATGATTATGGTGCTATCCCCTTTTCCTTTACTACTAATGCTAATCATGCTTGGACTGTTCCAGAGAGATTGACGTTTACTGTTAATGGTTCTAAGTTTGTAAATATATCTAACAAGAGTGTGTTTGATGATAAATTCTATCCTCAAATGGTTGTAAAGAAATTAAACTCAAAGGGAGATATATCTTTAGCAAATTATTCCAATGACACATACACTATGAAATTAAAGGACATTGCTAAAAATGAAATTATTCAGATAGATAATGAATATAGGACTATATATGCGACAGACAATCCTAGAAATGTCTATGGTGAATCCTTTAACAAGAATTGGTTTTATCTTGTTGGTGGCAATAATCGTATAGAAATAAAGGGAGATTGTGAGATTATTTTTGATTTGCAATTTCCAATAGTTTAGGGGGTGTTTATGGATATATCTTTAAAGGGTGTGGATTTTCAAAAGAAGATGAGATTATCTCTTTGTAAGCCAGATAGAAAGCCTTTTATGGAGATACACAATATCAATAATTTAAATAGAAAAATATCTCTTGTAAATGTTGACGAGTTGTCCTTTGATGTTCCTCTATATAGGTCAACCGCTAGAGGTAAAAAGGTTAGAAATGAGTTGTACGATGCTATTTACGGAGATTTTTTTATATATTTAAATGATGGCAAAGACGACAAAGAGGGTCAATATTTCATTATTCAAAATCCAGAGGAAAGAAAGAGTGAAAGTGGCGAAGTTGTAAAGTCAATAACTGCTTATTCTACTGAATATACTTTGTCTTATAAAAAGGTACAAAAGTTTGATAAAGAGGGTAGTATGTTGTATGACCCTAACAATAGCATAGATAGAGATGGTGTTGAAAGAGGATTCCTCAATTATGTGGAAAATAAAACATCATGGAGAGTAAGTTATGTTGCCCCTAAGCTATTAAACAAGACTAGGGAACTTAAATTCTCTGATACTTCTATTTTAGATGCTTTTAAAACTTGCCAGGAGAAGTTTAATTGTTTATTTCAATATGACACTGTTAAAGAAGAGATAAGGGTAATTACTGTTGATGGCGAAAAAAATGCTCTTGGTGGTAATCAAGGTATTGTGATTTCAGATAATAATTTTGTTAAGTCAATCACCAAGAAGATTAATACTGACGACATTGTTACTCGATTATATATGTATGGTGATGATACTATATCTTTTCAAAATTACAATGTTTTAGGACAAAACTATGTGGAGGATTTGTCTTTTTATAAAGATTTTCATTATATGTCTAAGGATCTTGAAGATGCTTTAGATAAATACGATAAGGCTGTTAAGGACTTAACTCCTACTTTTATTCAAATTGTTAAAAAGTTAGATAAGTTCAACACAGAATTAGGCAGATTAGATGTATTACGACAAGAAAAAGAAAACGCTATTAAAAGACTAGAAACGCTTATAGACCAAAATGTGTCTGGTTTAGCTCTTCCTAATTCTCAATATGATAATGAAGATGAAATTCGTGCAGAGTTGACAAACAAGATGCATGAAAATCAAGCTAAGTTGAAGCAAGAAAGACAAAATTTACTCCAAATTCATTCCCAGATAAAAAAGAATACAGAGTATCTTATTGCTGCCAATAAAGAGAGAGAAGATTTAAAAAAACAAGTAGATGTTTCCCTATTCTTTACCCCAGATGTTTTAAGAGAATATGATAGGTTTATTAAAGAGAGTGTTGTTCGAGATAATTCTTTTAAAAGAACTGATGAGAACAATCTCTATGAATATGCACAAGAAGAAATTAAGAGGTTATGTTACCCTATTATTTCCTTTGATATGGATTTAGACGACTTTAGAAAAATTGCTAGGTTTAAGAAGCCTATGGCAAGACTTAAAGTTGGTGATTTAGTCAATTTAGAATCAGATGATTTGGACATTAAGTTTGAGGTTAGATTGCTAGAAATGGAACTTGATTATAGCAATGAGGGCATTAAATTGCATTTTGGCAACAAGTTTTCTACTACTGACCCTACTTTCTATTTAAGTGATTTAATATCCAATATACAGACAGCCTCTCATCAAGTGGCTTTAAGAGATAGTGAGTGGAATAAGTCTATTGAAAAATATTCTACTATTGCTAGACGATTAGATATGAATTTAGATTTGTCTAAACAAGCTATTGTGTCTGCTGAAAATCAAAAACCTATTTTAGATGATAGGGGCTTGTGGTTATTAAAAGAAAATCCTGATGGAACTATTGATAATAGACAAGTTAGAGGTGTTCACAATGTTATAGCTTTTACTAATGACAATTGGGAAACTGTGGGTACTGCTATTAGTGGCGATGGTATTAATGCGGAAGCTATTCGTGGTAGACTTGGCGAGTTTGTTACTGTTAATGCTAATCAAATATTGATTACAGACCAAACAGAAGAATCTCAATTAGCAGATTTTGTTAGAGCTAATGGTGGAAAAACTTATAGACAAAAAACTCCACCAGATGTTAAAAATGGTACTGTTGATAGTTCAATTAAAATTCCAGATGGGGCTTTATGGCTTAAATCTACTAATGAAGATGGTTCTGGCAAGGTAGTGGGTATTTACAGATACAATAAGGATAAGACTTATTCTTGGACTGGTATAGGCTCTTATAGTGGAACTTGTCATTGGCAAGAAGTGTCTGATTTAGTTTACAAAGATAAGTCCTATGGTGGTGCTAAATTAAGTGATAATGGCTTAACTACAACTTCTAATGGTGTTCGCATTGATAAAGACGGCATAACTGTAAGTAACACTAATAGTGGTACTACTGTTAATACCGAAATGAACGCTAAGGGGTTTTATATCAAAAAAGATGGCAGAGAGGTTTTCTATGTAAATGCGAAAGGGGATCTGTCGATTATAGCTCCCAATGGTGAAAAGATTGTTGTTAATACTTCTGGCATATCAATGCCAGCTACATCAAGGTTAAAAATAGGTAGCTCTGGAACAAATTATATCGACATATCCTCTAGTGGTGTTATATTTGGATCAAATGGCTTTAAATACAACACAAGCAATGGAACTTTAACTATTGGCGGGAACAATGGTTTAATGTGGAATGGTAGCCAATTGTATATTGGGGGTGTTCCAGTGTCTAGTATGAAAGATATAGAAAGAATTTATCAAGCATTAGACTCTTTGGCACGTCAATTAGATAATGGTCGTGTTCCTGCTTATGTTCAATTTGGTTGAGAGGTGATTAAATGGCTTATGCTACAATTGATGACTATAACGATAGTATGGTAGTCGTTACTATTGGTGGTTTACAGTATCCAGCCAGAGATTATGACTGTTTTAGACTATATCTTGAGAGTACTCATATGGGTTGGCGAGACCCTACTTCTGGAAGTTATTCCAACGAAGCTCACGTTCAATTTGATATCACTCAAACAGCTGATGGTAGAACTACTCAATCTGGATATTACAAAGCTTTTATTTATGGTGTATATAATCACCAAGAATATCCAATACCAATAAGAGGTTCTAGTGAAATTATAATTAAGAATGGTGGTGGAGATAAGCCACCTGCTCATAGGCTGACGAGAATAGAATTGGTGAGTTTTGAATCTGTGGAAGATAATTATGTTAAAGTTAAAATTGAAACAGATGGGTATGGTGATGTGGATTTAGTAAGTGTGACAAAAGCTTGGGATTTATATAGGGCTGATGGTACGAAAACAAGCCGATATGTTGTTCAAGGTCACGATTACATTCGTGAAGATCAACTGACTGATGGCACTTTTTACGGAACTGTTTCTTATTCTTTAAGTCGAACTGATTTAAGCTATTTTCCCTCTGTTCCAATTGGAACTTGTCACTTGGCTTCTGGTGGTGGCTTGCATGGTGATAATTATAACGTTTTTTCCAAACCTTTTTTGTGTATGAGTGAATACAATAATTGGACAATATACAAGGGTGTTTATAATACTGTTTTAACAAGAGATGACAACGGGTTTAATGCGAATGTTACTCAATTGAGTTCTGTAAGTGAAGATTGGCGTAGATTGGTTAATATGAGTTTTTATTTAGAATCCACAGTATATGGAACGATTGAATATACTCAATATAGTGACTACATTCCAAGAAGCGAAGATATTATTACAGCCAATATGTATAACTCACTATTAGATTCAGTCGCTCGTTGTTGTCGAAGAGTTGGTTTGGGGACAGATAATTTACCATATACAGTTAGAAAAGATGAAATTATATCCAAATATTTTATTTATGACATTGGGAAAGTGGTCGACAAATGTCTTTATGTACAAAGAGAGAAAGTTAATGAAAGAGTTTTGGGGAGTTAATAAGAGAGGTGTTAAATGTATTATAAATCATATTCAAATCCTATTATTACAAATTATAGATACACTCATAATGGTGATAGGATTTCAAATAAAATTGAGAGTGAAAGGCATCAAGTGGCTAATTCTTGTGTTCCTCTAAATGAGTTGCCAGATAGTAAACTAGGCGTTGTTGTTAAATTTGGTTCACAAACTTTAGTGGAAGTTAGAAGTGAGGAAGAAGAAATTACTGCTGATAAATTTTATGTTGATTATACCAATGGTTTTATTTATCTTAATCAATCTTTAAATGGTAAGGAAATTTCTGTTAGCTACAATGGTATGGGTGTTGCCTACTTCCCTGCTTCAAGGGTTTGGTTAAAAGTTGATGATTCTAATAGAGTTATATTAACTTTGGCTGATATTGAGGGTAAAATTAGTGAATATAATTCTCTTGCTTCTCAACAAGAAAGTTTTGTTAATAGGTCAAATGATATTGTTGAAAAGTTAAATGCTTCTAATGATAAGGGACAAAAAATAGTTAAAGATTTAAATTCTACAATAGATAATGCGATAGGTATCACAGAAGAATTAAAGGCATCTCCTATTGTTCAAAATATCCAAAATGCTAAGGAAATAAATAGTAAATTAGAAGCTAATGTTACTAAGGCTGAATCAACAAATGCTACTAGTAACAATATTATTCAACAAATGACTAAGCTAAAAAGCGATGTTAGTGAACAAAATACTTTAGTTAGCTCTAATATTGAAAAGGCTAAGCAAGCTAAAACTGATTTAGATAAATCTATTAGTTCATCTAGTGCAAGCAAAAAGGCTTTAGATAGCTCTATTTCTAATGCTAATGTGATTAAGTCCAATCTTGACAATAGTGTTGTCAATGCTCGTAATAGTAAAGACAGTTTAGATAGTTCAGTTCACAATGCTTCAACTTCTCTTGGTGATTTGCAAACACAAAATGCTAAAGCACAAGAAGCTATTAGCAATTTATCTTCTGGCAATGCTAGAGCTGAAAAAAATGTAGCGGATTTAACTTCTAATTCTGCTACTGCTGAAAGCAAAAATAATGATTTAAAAGAATCTATTGCTAATGCTAATTTAATCAAGCCTGCATTAGAGGAGATGAATAACATTGCCAATACCACTTTAACTAATTTAATTAATCAAAATGATGATGCTGGGCGAAATATTCCCACTTTGCAGAACACCAATGCTGAAGCAATAACTTTAAACGAGAATATGACAAAACTAAATAAAGATTTAAGTGCTTTAAATACTGATGCTAAACAAACAAAAAGCACTTTAGATAGTTCTAATCAAGATGCTAAGTCTACTGATAATAATCTAGTTCAAAATCTCAATGAGGCTAAAGAATCTATAAAAAAACTAGATGAGGTTATTGCTTCTGCCGATTTATCTCAATATGTAACAGATCCTAAATTGAATAATGCGTTGGAGAAATATGTGTTAGCTAGTGATATTGTTCTTGCAAGTACAGAAGAAGTAGTTGCTTTAGTATAATATATTTTTTAAGAGATAGAGTGATATCTATCTCTTTTTTTATTGGAGGAATTTATGACTTATAAATTAATAGATTATGAGGGGTTTGAGGCGTACGCCAATGCTGCTAAGAATAAGTATGCTGAAAAGAAAGATATTATTACTGATGATGAGCGTAGATATATAAAACTTGTGAATGAGGGTTATACTCTTATGCTTGCCGGTGATTTGGAAGTTTTGTTTCACAGTTTACTTGTACTCATTTGTGAGAACCCCTCCATGACTGTAGCCTCACTGTTGGATTTTATAAAACAATGGGCTTCTGAGAGCGATTTTGATGAAAAGAAAGTAGTGAACAGCGAGAGGTATAAAAAATATGGTTTTGTAGGAGCGTGGCAACAAGAGCAATCCAAAAACGAGAGCTTGCTTGTAAGACATGTAGATGGTCATGTGTTGAGTGTTGAAGAGATAAGTTCTTTACGTAAACAGGAAGAAGGTATTGTTTATATTTGGGCTTGCAAGCCTTTAATAGACGAGCTTGAAAGCAAATACATAACGTTGAACATGCTTCAATTAGGTGAACTAAAATTTGTTAAAAAAGATGGTGCAAAATCTTTATCCACTAACGACTACGCCAATATTGACAAAGCTAAAGTGGATGCCATTCCCGAAAATCCTAAGTACACTGATACTACTTATGATTTAACTCCTTATGCTAAAAAGAAAGATGTTCCTACTAAAACATCAGAGCTGACTAATGATAGTAATTTTAAAACAGAAACGGAGATACAACAATTAATTTCTAAGTCTAGTACATTAAAAAAAGAGGTTGTCACTTCCCTACCAACTACTGGCAAAGATGATGTTATTTATTTGGTAAAAGATGAGAAAGGCAAAGGTAATAATAATTATCTTGAATATTTATGGCTTAATGGTAAGTATGAACTGATTGGTTCTACACAAGTGGATTTAAGCGATTATGCAAAAAAAATAGAGGTTAATACTGCTATTGATAATAAACTGGTAGATTATTCCGACCAACTTGTAAAGGAGTATGAGTTTTCGGGCGATTATAACCGTGCACTCAAATATGATCAAGATCTTCAAAACGCAATTGCAAAAAAACAATTTACCATTGTAAAACCAGATGATGAGTCACGCAAATGGACAGTGGAGAGTTACGGATGGAAACAAGCTCTATTTTACAATGGACAATTGTTGGCTATTGAACCAGTTATATCCACTGAACAATTCGAAACATCTCAAGTAGAAAGTAACATAATAACAAACAATGCTAGTTATGTTTTGTCAAAACATTTGTACGAATATAATCGTGTTATTCAAAGACAATTCGAAAAAATGAACAACAAGATAAATAATAAGTTTACGGAAATTGAAGAGTTTTCTCAACAAGAATTAGAGGAGGCGTTTAATTAGTGAAAGTATTAGGCGAAAATAGTCTTAATTTTATAGGACAAAAATATAAAGAATTAAAAGGATTGTTAAATAATAAAGTCGACAAGGTTAATGGTAAAGTATTATCTACTCACGATTTTGATGATGCATCTAAGTCTAAGGTGGATAAAATAAAAACACTTAATGATGAGCGAGAACTTATCTATCAAGAAACATCAACAGATTTTAACCAATTGGCAAATTCTGGCTTTTACCGCATACAAAGTTCAACGAACGCTCCTCATCAACAAAACCCAAACTGGTATGCCATTGTATTCCGATACAATGGCGATTCTAATTCAATAGCACAAATAGCACTAAATATGACAGGTGAGGACAATGTGTTTTACATGCGAAAAGGTTCAACAAATCCTAAAACTCCTGACTTTAGTAGCATCTTGTGGGATGAATGGGAGAAATTAAATCCTATTCCCGATTTATCTACTATTGGGTTAGAAGTTGCTAATGAGAACGATGTAAGAGCCATAAGAGAATTATATTTTGGTTGAAATTAAGGTGATAAGTAAAAATGAAGATATTAAATTATGAGCAAATGAAACAAATAATTGGAGAAATAGGTCAGAAGTTAAATAGTTTAACGATTGATGTAGCAGGAAAAGTTAAAAAAGTTGATGGTAAAGGTCTTTCTACTAATGATTATGATAACAATGCTAAAGCGAAGGTAGATAACATACCTACCAATCCTAAATATACGGACACAGTTACAAGCGTTGTAGATGATTTAGCGACAAGCGATAACACTAAGGCTTTATCGGCTAAACAAGGTAAGGTTCTGCAAGACAATAAGGCTGATAAGTCTAATATTGGTAGATGCAAAACTAAGGGTTATTCTAGTGCATCTGCTTGGACTGGTGTTACATCAGAAAGGGATTTAGAGGACTGGATTGGAGATTTTGATAAGAGGACTAGGGAACTTAAAGATGCTGGTGGTGGAGAGCTGAAAACTTGGGTGTTTGGACAAAACTTACAATGTGTCGCCACAAAACTAGGTAAACTGGTTGTTATTTATTTTAATGGGCAAGATTTCTACAACTGGGGTCATCAGCCAACCTTACCTTCTGATTTTAGACCAGCTTATGATTATTTCCGAAATGCCTCATCATTAAGCTCTGGTGACAAAGAAATCGCCTTTAACTGTGGAAGTGGCACATACGTATCTATATTATCTAGTGGAACTATTCGCTTATTAGTTTATGGGGGAAATAGTAGCAGAATTGATGCTTTCGCTTCAAACATAGTTTATTTTACAGATTAAAAAGGGAGTGATTAAATGTTAGAAACATACCAATCTATTGTTAATTTTGGTCTACTTGTTGTTATTTCCGCATTGTATTTAACTCAAACGCCTAAGATGATTGAAAAGATTACGAAGGTCGTTGAAGCTAATACTAATGCTATTAATGATAATAAATTGCATCATCAAAGGTTAGAAAGCTTTATTGTGGACATGAAGAATGATATTGAAGATATTAAAAATAGTCAAAATAATACAGAGATTATGGCTATTTTAACTAGAATTGAAAATAAGGTTGATGCTTTGGGAAAATGAATTGGGAGGTTTAGTCCTCCCTATTTTTATTGGAGGTGTGTATGAAAAAGGTTTTTAATGTGGATTTAGATATTAAAAAATCTACTTCTATTTTAGTTGGTGCTGTTCAATATGACAATGATACTTCTATTCTGTCTATTACTTTAAAAGATGGCAATAAGCCTTTTGATGTTCCCGATGGTTATGATGTAGAGCTTGTTTTTAGACGACCAGATAGAAAGATTTTTGTTGTTAATGGCGATATTGAGTTAAAGGAAAAGAATAAGATTTTAAATTTTGTTCTTGATTCTTCTATGCTTTCTATTTTTGGTATTGCTGATATTGAGATTAGAATTTCTAAAGATGATGAAGTTTTAACTACTGGCAGGTTTGCTTTGGAAATCAGAGAGAGCTTGTTATCTTCGGGTAATGAGGTAATTGCTATGGCAAAAGTGAGTGCTATTCCTATTGAGAAAATAAAAAGTGTGTTTATGGGGGTGTCAAGTGGAAGATAAAACATTTTTAGATGAGAAAGGTCTGGCGGAACTTGGTAGAGTTGTTAAAGATAATTTTCTTGGAATTGAAAAGTTGAAAGAATTAAATGAGTTAAAAGCATTTGTAGATTCATGGCATAACATTGAAGCTAAATATGTTACCTTAAAAGAATTAGAGGATTTTAAAACTCAACACCCACATGGAGATTACTTGGCTAGTATTGATGACCCTATAACACTTTTGATTTCGGAAGCTAACGAAGAAGAGAAAAAACAAGGGATGCGTTTTGGCACATGGAACTATGTATTCCGCCAGCCTCAGAATCTGTTGGGTGGGCGAGCTGATTGGATAGCTCCAATAGATGTACCCATATTGTTGATTAATATTCGTCATAATAGTGTTGTGGATTTAATAGATGAATTAGGAAATCGTGTAAAGGATACTCGCTTGGATAGCAACAAAAACTGTACAAAAATACAAATCATTTTTGACACAACATTTGGTTGGTTGGCGTGGCGTTGGTGTGAAGGGAACGGTCATTATAACGGTGGTATTTGGTGTTCACCGACTGCTCAACTCGCATTTCGATATGTCGGTTTATCTGAGAGAAAAATCGGCGAAGAAATCAAAAAACTACAAAATGAAATAACACAACTTAAAAATACTATAGAACAGATGAAAAAGGAGTGATTGTTTGAATTTTCAATATAAACCAATTAAATATAATTATTCTTCAAGGCATGATAATACTGTTAAATTTATTGTAATTCACGATACTGGAAATTATGGTAAGGGTGCTAATGCTCTTTCTCACTACAATTATTTTGGTGGTGGCAATAGAAATGCTTCGGCACACTATTTTGTTGATGATAAGGGTATTATTCAAATTATTGGCGATTCTTATTCTGCTTGGCATTGTGGCGATAAGTGGAACAAAAGATATGCTACTAGAAATGATGTTACTAATTCTAATTCCATTGGCATTGAAATGTGTGTAAACTCCGATGGTAATTATAATTTAATGTATAGGAATACAGTTGAACTTGTCAAAAATTTAATGGTGAAATTTAATATTCCATTAGATAGAGTTGTTAGGCATTTTGACGCTACTGGTAAGTCCTGTCCTAATCATATGAAAAGTAATAATTGGGAGAAATGGAAGCAATTTAAGCTTGATGTAGCTAAGCCTATGGAAGTTAAAATAGATTTGTCTAAAAATTCTAGTTTTGACTTTGATAAACCTTTATCTGAAAGAGAAAGATTAGTGAAAGACAATCCAAGCAAGAAATTTGAAAAGGATAAGGTGGATAATGATATGACAGATATTGATAAAAATTTTGAAAATACAGAGCCATCAAGTTGGGCGAAAAAAGAATGGGAAGAAGCTATTAATCTTGGAATTACAGATGGTACTATGCCAAAGAAAACTGCTACTCGTGAAGAGGTTGTTTCTATGATTATAAGAGCTTTAAAAAAAAACTAGTTAATGATAATGAATATTTTGAAACTGATTATTTAAAAGTAATTAAAACTACTTT
Organism: Peptoniphilus faecalis; assembly: GCF_012976305.1. GTDB lineage: Bacteria > Bacillota > Clostridia > Tissierellales > Peptoniphilaceae > Peptoniphilus_A > Peptoniphilus_A faecalis. The sequence continues at coordinate 82,801 of NZ_JABDSR010000003.1, read as the reverse complement.
AGATAAATTGTATGTTACTCAATTAGGTGGTAAAACACTTCGACAAGTTGGTGCTTATGGTATTAATGGTACATTCTTTGACACTGGCAGACCTGAACTGTCTAGTTCTACTTGGTCTATTTCAGTGAATAATGGTAAACCTATTGGCGAGAATGCAAGTGTTAATCATTGGAAAAGTCACATTAAGAGAGGAACTCTAATTTATGACGGGAATAGGGCAATTGTAGAAAGAATCAATAATATTAATGAAGCTTCTATTAAACCTTTATTTGCTGTTGGTGGTGTTGGTCTATATCCTGATTACAATCCAACTCTTGAGCAAGTACCTGCTGACATTGTAAGACACACCCACCATACTGCCATTGCTTTTAAGGGAAATACTGCTTATTTGATTATAACTAAGAAAGAGTGTTCTATGAATATTTTTAGAAGAGAGATATGTAATTTAAACATTGATGGTGCTGTTGCTTTAGATGGTGGCGGTTCTACTCAAATGTTGTGGAAAGATAATAAGGGCAGACACACTACTAGAAAATTAAATTCTATGATTGGCATTAAGAGTGTATAGGTTTTTTAAAATGCTATCAGACGTTCCAAAACGTTCGTGGTTGCGTTTTAATTTTTATCTAATGTAATTGGTTGTCTTATTTTGAAAGGAGAGATATTATGGAAAGTAATGTTACTGAAATTTTACAAGCTATTGCTTTGTTGATTTCCACTGGTGCTATTGTCATTTTGACTTATTTTGCTAAAAAGTATGGTGTTAGTAAGGTTAATAAGGTACTTGAAATTGTAAAAATTGGTGTTAATGCAATAGAACAACTTGGTAAAGTTAATGGTTGGGATGGCAAGGAAAAGAAAGCAGAAGCTTTAAACTATATTACTAAGTCATTAAATGCTAAGGGTATTAAGGTTAAGAAAACAGATTTAGACATGATGATTGAATCTGTTGTAGCAGAGTTTAATAAGAATAGACCTATATAATTTAAGAGGGAGCATAAAGCTCCCTCTATTTTTTTTTATTCTTCATAACAAGAAACTAGTGTTTTAATAGCTTCTTTGTTTGTGTCAGACAATTCATAACTATATGTGTCATTACCTGTGTATGTCACACGAGTGCTACTAGAGTTGGCTATATCAACTAGCATTTTATAGTGTTTTTTGTTTATGTCGCAAAATACTGTTTCTTCAACATAAGGAGTGGGATATGATTTTACATCTTGTGTTAAATCATCTTTTTTAAAGCTTACTCTGTATTTGTGGTTATCTGTTTCCACGACAATATTTTTAATGTCAATGAAATCTGTACCGACATATCTGAAATCCACTATTGCCTTTCCACCATGAGGAGAAATAACAACAAATGGAGATATACAGCTGTCATAACCCATCCTTAAATCTTGTTGAGCATACGAACTAACACTATCCGTGCTATGTGGCAATAGAGTGTAGTCGGACAATATATCACGCAAGGTGTCATTATCTTTCATAGTCATTTTTGACCCACTACACCCTGCTAAAATGAATGGAAGTAAAAGAATAAGCATTACTTGTATTTTTAGTTTGTGTTTTAGCATTTCTTTCTCCTTTAATCTAATTTATCTATTGGACTAGCTAATTTATGATTCCTAGCTAAATCCTCTGGATCTATTTTAATATATCTCCTTGTCATTTCTAGTTTTGAATGACCCATTATTTTTTGTAAATATAATATGTTGCAATTATCACTTTTGACGTATTCAGTGCCAAAATAATGTCTTAATTGATATGGTGTTATTTTAGTGTTTGAATAATCGCTATAATGTTTCATACGTCTTTGAAATCTATCTGTTGTCATTTCGTTTCCATTGATTGTATTAAACACATAATCGCTATCCATATTATATTTTAAAAGTGCTTTAATGTAAATCATTACTTTTGTAGATACTGGCAATAATCTTTCCTTATGAGTTTTAGAAGTTTCTTTGCGAACTATTACAGTATTATTGACAAAATCTACATCATTTGTAACCAATCCAAAGGCTTCACTTGGTCTAATTCCAGTGTCCGCTATTAAAAGTATTATAGCATAATCTCTTAAACCTGCATATTCTGTTACATCAATTACTTTTAATAATTGTTTTAAATCATTTGTACTGCAAGGTCGTGGGTTAAATTCTATTTTACGTCTTTTTATGCCTAATAATTTTAACGGATTGTTTTTTATTTTATTTCTTTGTAATAAATAATTAAAATAACAATTTGCTCCCGTAACAGAAATATTGTATGTATTAGGCTTGTGATCTTTTATTGCTGTAAAGTATGTTAATACTTGGTCGCACAAATGATCTTCATTTTCATAATCTAATCTCTGATTAATTCTCTTATCCATTTTAGAAAATAATGATGTGTAATTTTTTAGTGTGTTTTTACTAATATTTTCTAATTCTTTCATTTTTAGAAACATTTCTTGATTTTTGTCTAACATGAAACCATTACTATTAATTCTCATAATACAATACACTCCTATTTATGAATATGAATAATTATGATGTTATTAAATAATAAAAAACACCATAAGCAACAACGAAAATGTGTAAAAAATCCATTGTGATAACGGTGTTTTCATGTGAAAAAATATAGCAAAAAATGCAACTATTTATAACTATTGATATATCAACAATTTGATGGCGTATCCTAGAGGATTCGAACCCCCGACCTTCTGGTCCGTAGCCAGACGCTCTATCCAGCTGAGCTAAGGATACATATTTGCAAAATTGGCAGTTATTTAATCCCTTTTTAGTTTTATGAATATTTATCCTAGTAGACAATAGTCTGCCTAAACTTAGCTACATTGGATATTATATGGCTTTTATTCATCCTTGTCAATAGCCTGCTTTATTTTTAGTCTATTTTTGTCTTGATAGTCAAGAGATAAAAATAAAAAAGCTTATGAAAAACTTGCTAAATTATAGGATTAAGCAAAGGTCAAATCCTTTCCCCTCATAATTTTTAACTTACCAATTAAGAAATCTATTAAAAATAAAAATCTTATGATAATATGAATTTCAAATTATTTGGTTCTGTAAAAATAATGGTATAATATTTCTTTTAGATATTGTACTACATGATATTCTATACAAGTTTTGACAATGAAGCTAAATAATTAGCATCATAAATAATAAAAAGGTGATGAATTGAATAGGACTGTCTATTCTGTAACATCACCTTTGTTCTCTAAAACAAAAAGAGAGAAACTTTCCCGGGAAAATTTCTCTTAGCCAGCGATTTTACTGTTAAGTTCCTTAGCTAGTCGACTTAGCTTTCTGGAAGCTTGTTTTTTATGAATTACATTTTTGTTAGCAGCTTTTTTTAATTTTTTGTCTGCAACTATTAAAAGTTCTTTCGCATCATCAAGTCTATTTTCCTCAAGTGCAACTCTAAAATTTTTAACTGCATTTTTCATTTCAGTTCTTATAGGTTTGTTGCGTTCAGAATTTCTTCTAGCTACATCAATTCTCTTAATAGCTGATTTAATATTTGCCATTATTTCACCTCCATATTTAACGCTTTTGCTATTTTACCACGAATTTACATTCATTGCAAGGTTCTTTTTGCATACTTTTGAGTAAGTCTCTTAACTGTCAAGACATATGTTACACTTTTTTACTTTGATATTATTTCAAAATTATAAATTATTGCAATATTTTATAATAATTGTCTCTAAAATTACAATTTCATCTACAGAAGAAGTTTTGAAGAGTTCATCTGCTTTAATTAATTCATCATGAAATTCTAATAAAAATTTTTTTGAAAAATTTCTCTCGTTAGTTAATATTTTTTTTTCAAATTCAAATTTTTTTACATCCATTTTATTCATAATATCATTTCTGCTCAAATCTTTTTCAGATAAAATTTTATAGGACAATAGGTTTTTAACCTGTCTAATGATCATGTGAAAAATTAGAGGTAGTGGTTCTCCTAATTTGTTGAGATTGTGAAATTCTTCAATTGCAATTTCTGTATTTCTACTAAGCATTGCATCTAAAAATTTAAAAATATTTGTGTCTATATTATCTGAAATTATACTTCTTATATCACTTTCCTTTATAACTTTATCTTTTGCTACTGCTGCAATTTTATCCATTTCAGAATTTAAATCGAGAAGTCTCACATCTTCATTTTTTGAATTATATCCGCTTTCTTGGATAAAAATAGCAACTTCACTATTATTGATTGTTTTTCCCTTTCTTATAAAATATCCCTTTATAAAATTTCTGAGATCAGCTGGACCAAGTTTGTCAAATTCCATATCTCTATTTTTCTTGTGAAAGTATTTATAAAATTTTGTAGTCTTTTTAATGCTTTGAGTGTCCCAGAAAATTAAAATTACAAAATCAGATAATTGGTCCAAGAAATCATAAAAAGAGTTCTTTAATTCATGTTCGCTTAGAAAATCGCAGACATCTCTAACGAGGACAATTTTTTTGTCATTCATAACAGGATAAGTCTCGCAGGCAGAAATAATGTCTTCTGGTTTTACATCAACTCCATTAAATTTAGTATAATTAAAGGCTTCTGTACCCTTTACATATTTATTAATTAGGTAACTAAGGGCATTTTCTATTAAATACTTTTCTTTTCCAAAAAATAAATAGGCTCCACTATGTGTTTCGTCTCTGTAAATTTGTTTGTAATTCATAATTTTCCCTCGCTACAATGTATAATAAAGTTGTATTTAAAATTATTAGCAAAATATAAAATTTTAAATCTACTTCTTCCTTTTTTGTGTCAATTTTAATCTTGTCGCTCTGCATTTTTAAATCCACTTCGCCGTCTTTTGCCGTGATATAATATATAATATCATGTTTTTCTAAATTCTGTATTACTTCTTGATGTGGATGACCATAGGAATTGTTGACTCCTGCTGAAATTATAGCAATTTTTGGCTTAGTATTGTCCAAAAATTCACTTGAAGTTGAAGTTTTTGAACCATGATGGGCAACCTTTAAAATATCAATTTTACTATTTATTTCTTTTTCAACTTTTTCTGAAATATCGCCAGTAAAAAGTGTTTTAAAACCTCTGTGATCTATTAATAATACCATGGAATTGTCGTTTTCATCTTCGCTGTTTAAAACATCGCTTATTACTTCAATTTTTGTATCCTTAGAAATTTTTATAATATCGCCTTTTTTTAGCATTATGACTTTAGAAAATTTTTTTGCATCTTCTAAAATTTTTGGATCTTTTGGCAAATGATTTATATATACATTTTTTACATTATATTTTTTTACGAGTTTATTCAAGTTTCCAGCGTGATCTTCGTCAAAGTGAGATAAAAATATTCCGTCGATTTTTGAAATTCCTCTTACCTTTAAAGTTGGAAATAAAAATTTTTCCGCAATTTTATTTTCATATCTCGCTCCACCAGTGTCTATTAAATAATTTTTATCTCGAAAACTAATTAATGTAGAGTCCCCTTGGCCTATGTAAAGATGACATTCTTTGTAGGTATGGTAATCTTCAAGTATTCCTAAAGATGTTACTACAAAGAATACTACTATGTAAATTTCAATTACTTTAATATTTGGCACAATAATTTCTTTTAACTTGTGTCGATATAAAATCAATATAAGTAAAATGTAGTAGGCAAAAATATACTCAAATTTAAAAGCTCTTATTGTTGTGAAAAAACTTCCCCTTGAAATAAATAGACTCTCCAAACCATAAGTTGCATTCATTAAAATATTTAAAATATTGCCAAGTAATCTTGGTAAAATTCCCACACCTAGAATAAATCCAAGAGAAATTATAGCTGAATAAATTGGCACAATCACTAAATTTACTATAAATACTAAAATAGAAAAACCATCAAAATAATAGTTTATTATTGGGAAAAGCGAAATTAATACAGATGCTGTTCCCAATATGGATTTTTTAATAATTCCACTGCCAGCCATTTTGCTGTTTAATGCTGGGTAGACAAAAACTAGTCCAAAAATCGCACCATAGGACATAATCATTGAAATTGAATAAATTGCCATGGGATTAATAAATAGAATTATGGATAGACTTAGAAAATAAATTTTTTTCACGTCTAAATCTTTTTTTAAATAGATATTTCCCTTGTATAGAAGAAAAAACAAAAAGGCACGCAGAGCAGAAATTGGAAAACCAATAGTAATTATGTAAAAAAGCAATGCCATTGTAACTACAAAATCTGTTATTTTTCTATTTTTTGTAATTTTCTTTGTTATACTTTCCAAAAAAATAGCTAAAACGCCAATGTGAAGACCAGACACGGCTAAGATGTGACTGATGCCAAGGTTATTAAATCTATCTCTATCCCCTTCTTCAATTAAAGATTTATCTGCAAGGACAATCGAAGACATTAAATTTGAATTTCTCTCATCTAAATTCTCTGAATAAAATTTTTTCGCCCTATCAATACAAAAATTTGAAAGTCTATAAAAAACACTTGGCTCAGAAATCTTTTTACAGCTTTTTATATTTCCAATAGCGTAAATTCCTTGAGACTTGTTGTTTTTTTCAAAATCAAAAGTCCCATAATTCATTGCAGGAAGTGGCGAACTAAATTTTCCAAAAATTTTATAATTTGCTCCACCTTCTAATTTCTCGTAGACTAGAATTTTTGTGTTAAGTTTTTTACCACTTATGGAACTTGTTTTAAGTATAGATCTATCTTCTTTTGAAGAAATAACTTTTCCTATGACTTCTCCAGAAAAATCTTCTATTTTATAATCTCTAAAATTAAAATTTATGTAAACCGCAAAAATTATTATAGGAAATAAAAATAATTTTTTATCTCCTTTTTTCATCACAAGTACAAGGGCTAAAGTCCAGAAAAGAATTGCCTTTAACAAACTCATTTTTGTAAAAATTGAAAGTAAAATTCCCAAAAAAATTGCTCCAAATAAATACATATACACCCCCTCTTATTATATATCTTTTTAAAGCGTGAAGTCACGAAATATGATAATATATTGTAGGAGGTAATTATGAATTCAAAATACAAAAATCCTTACAAAAAAAATTATAAATTAAAAATAATTGATAAAATAAATCGAAAGGGAATTACTTATGGAAAGCTTGAAGAGGCACCCTTCTTCACTGGAAGCGAAAATCTTTTAGCTGATGAAATTAAAATAAACGGGGAAGAGCCTCAATTTTTATCTTGTAATAAAAATTATTTTAAAATAGATGAAAATAAAAAGGAAGTTGAAATTGAAATAAACTGGAAGACTAGGCTTCTTTTGATGCAAGAAAATCTTGGCAATGCACTAATAAGATATTTCCTTACAAGCAATACAAATTCAGAAATTTTAAATTATAAAGTTGGAAAAAACTCTTCTTACATAGATGTGAAATCAAAGGATTTTAAATTTATGACCCTTAAAAATATTGAGTCCCTTGCGAATTATGCAGTCTTCTCTAATTTAGCAATTGAAAATTTTGATAATTATTTATCAATTGAAAGACTTGCAAAAATTTCTTATGAGGGTCCTGCACTGAAAAGAACTGGTGAAATTGGAATGATCCTTATTTCTTCAGTTGACAAAATAAATTCTGCTATTAGACTTACAATTGCATCTGGAGAAAATGCCTACAAACTTGCGAGAAGTTCCATCAACACTCTTGAAAATATGAAGATGTACCTTAATAGCGATAGCATAGAAAATGTGTTTTCCGATGTAAAAAAATTAAAGTCAAAAAGCGCTAACAATATAGAAAAAAAATCAAAGCAAGAAAAAATCATAGACTCTCAAAAGGATAATGAATTGAAAAAAAATGATGAGTTTATAAAAGTTGATAAATTAGAAAAAATTTGTGAACCTGAAAAAGTCCTAAAAGACGTAAAAAATTCTCATATTGAAATTTCATCTGAACTAGAGAAAGACATTCCCGCTGATAAAACTTTTGAGAGTAAGGAAAAAAATAATAAATCTGTAAAAATTCCTCAACAACATAGAGTTATTGAATCTGCAAAAAAAGAAAAATACGATTCAAAATTTTTCCACGAAAAATATAAGCTAGAATCTTTTAAAAATTTAAACAAAGAAGTTAAAAGTAAAGACTATTCTTCAAAAAATGAAATTAAAGAAACTCAAAAAAATAAAAATGTTACTGAAGAAAAACTAAATAATGAGCTTGTGCAAAATTCCTCTAATGACAATAAGGAAAAATCTCCTATCTTCTACCAAGCAGTGGAATCTTTTAAACGTTTTGCTACAGATGTATCTGGCATAAATTACATCTACAAAGTTCTAAAGGATGTAAATTTAAAAGAGCTTCGTGAAATTTCAAATTACATTCTTAAAGAAGACAATTTCATACAAATTTATGGACTAAAAAATGGTGATAGGTCAAAAATAATAATACTTCGCTCACAAAATCTAAATTTTGACCTAAAGAAAATTTATAAAAAATTAGAGGGCTATTTTGAATTTATAGGAACTGGCAATATGTACACTCTTGATTTGCAATGCAAAGAAAGCGACATGACAAGAATTATGGAAAGCTTTTTAATTGAAATTAAAAAATATGCAAAATAAATTAAAGTTAGAAATCAAAAAGGGCTGAGGGGATATTCCCACAGTCCTTTTTTAATAATATTTTTCATTTATATAGTGATCTATAATGGATGTCTTCATTTGACTATCAAAAATATTTTCTTCTTTTAAAATCCTTAAAAGCCAAGGAGCCTTTGAGTGAAAGATTGCCTCTTTCTTGTCTTCTAAAACTATTTCGTAAAGTTCATTTCTAAGTGCCTTTGATTGACACTTAATATAATAAGCCTTAGTGTTTCTAAAGTCTTGTATCCTTAAAATATTTAAGACAGATTTATCCTTTAGTTGATAATATTTATTTGTTAAATTTAAGTAATAATTATAGTACTTTGAATGTTTTTTTGTATTCCTAACATCTTTGGAAAGAGCTCTATAATACTTTGCCATTACATTATAGTATTGGTAATTGTACATTCCCTTTTCATAGGAATCTACTTTAATGTAAGGTCTTGCATTTTTTATTGCAAAATAATCGAAATTTTTTTGCAAAAATTCTCTCTTAGATATGTCGCCATTTGTGTATTGCATTATGAGAAAGGATCTGTGTTCAAAAAAATCTTCAAAAAGTCCCTTTTTTTTATTAAATTTCACGAAGCACCATTAAATCACACTTAGAACTATTGGAATTACCATGGCAATAACAAGTAAAAGCGCAATAATTCTTACCATTGTTTTTCTATCCACTTATAACACCTTATTTACCAGTTACTTCTAGACAGTGATCTTTTAGAGATTCAGGCATATCTTCTTTTAGGTAGTCAACATTTATGTAGATTTCTTTATTTTCTGCATCAGGAATTTTAGAAACTCTATTGTATAAGTGTTCTAAATCTTCAATATTAAGTGTCAACACTTTGTAGATTCCATCAACATAAATTTTGTGTAAATCATAATCCATTGCAAAAAGTCCACAAATGAAACCATAAAAACTGTCAATTGAGTTTAATCTGTATTCAGTTGCATTGATAAGTCTTACATTGTAATCTAAACTGAAGATGTGATCGTCGTCAACTTCTACGAAAGCAATATTTCCATCGCCCTTTTTCATATCATCATTTGCGTTGTCAATTAACCATCTTGTCTTTCCAGAGCCTTTGCTCCCTAAAATATACTTTATCATAGTATTTCTCCTTTCACTAGATCACCTTGATTGTATCCATTTTCATGCATAACATCTATAATATCGTCTCTAATTTTCCACCATGATGTATTCCAATTGCAAAAAAGAGAATTCTCGTAAGGTGCTCTTCCTATTATTCTTTCCACTATTATATCATCTTTAAGATTTCTTAAAAAGAGTATAACTTTTTTCTTGTACTCATCTAAAGAAATAGGTTTTATTTGTCCTTGTTGATACATCTTTCCAAGTACAGTATCCTTTAAGATATAAAGGGCGTGAATCTTAACTTCGTCAATGCCAAGAACATTTAATATTTTTGCACATTCAATAATATCTAAATCGTCATCCCAAGGAATACCAATAATTATATGAGTGCAAACATTTAAATTTCTCCTTTTTAATTTTATTGCGGCATCTATAAATTCAGAAAGACCATGTCCTCTATTTAATTTTTTCAGACTGTGATAATTTGGCGTCTGAAGACCAATTTCAACGGTTACGAAATAATTTTTCCCTAATTCTTCCAAATAATCTAAATGCCCTTTGGGAAGATAATCGGGCCTTGTGGATATGCTTACACCAACTACATCTTCTATGAGAGCTTCTTCTATTACTCTTTTAAATTCTTCAAAGGGCATATAGGTGTTTGTAAAATTTTGAAAGTAGGCAATAAATTTATTTGCCTTGTATTTATTTTTTATGTGATCTTTATTTTTTAAAATTTGCTCTCTAACAGTTCCAAAATTATTTTCAAAACTGCCCCCTTCTTCACCACAAAAAATGCAACCACCAACGCCACAAGTTCCATCTCTATTGGGACAAGTTAAATCAAGTTTTACTGGAAGTTTGTAGACTTTTTCGCCAAACTTTTCCCTTAAAAAATCAGAATATTTTCTGTAAACCATTTAGGAAATTATTCTTCTTCCTCATCATCAAAAATTTCTTCAAAAGCTTTTGAAACTTTTTCAAATTCTTCTTCAGATTCAATTAAGTCAAGTTCAACTTCTTCTTCATCAATTTCCTTGTACCTATAGAGGAATACATCTTCGCCCTCTTCTTTATCTTCAGGAAGAAGGGCAATGTATTCATTATCTTCACATTCAAATATTCCAAGAACTATGCACACCATTTCACTGTCATCATCTAGTGTAAGTGTAATAGTTTGGTAACCTTCTTCGTGATTACAACCACAATCGCAGTTTTCATCGTGTTCATGTAAGTTTTTTTCTTCGTTATTCATATTTCCTCCAAATTTATTTTAATTCTTCTAGTATTCTTATTAAGAAATCAAATACTCTTTCAGTTGAAGAAATAGAAAGGTGTTCGCCAGGTGCGTGAACTCCCTTCATATTTGGCCCAATTGAAAGCATATCGATGTCGCCAATTGTTTCAACAAACATTCCACACTCAAGTCCTGCGTGAATTGCTTCTAGTTTAAATTCTTTGCCACTTACTTCTTTGTAAGCTTTTTTTGCAACTTCACGTAGTGGAGAATTTTCTTTGTACTCCCATGCAGGATATTTTGTCATAATTTCTATTTCTGCACCAAAACTATTAGCTGCAATTTTATTTACAAGTCCAATATATTCTTTAGAGGATTGTACAGAAGATCTAATATTAGAAATAATATTTATAGATTCTTCTTTGTCTTCGATTACTCCAACATTCACAGAAGTTTCTACTAATCCATGAATATTTTTACTCATAGCAATTACACCATTGGGAAGTATGTTTAATAGACCTATAATTTTATTCTTTAATTCATCAGTAAAGGCTTTTTCTAAATTAACTTTTGTTCTTTCAAAATTTAGCCTTACATCGGGATCAACTTTTCCAAGTTCTGTAACGAATTGAGAATTAAGTTCAACGATTATATCTTGAATTTTTTTGATGTCTTCTTCTTTTACTGCAACTATTGCCTTTGCATATCTTGGAATTGCATTGGGTTTTGCTCCGCCTTCGATTTCAATTAAATCTCCACTAACTTGTTCAAAAATTCTATAAAGACTCCTTCCCAAAATTTTTACTGCATTGCCTAAACCAACTTGAATTTCTTGTCCAGAGTGTCCACCTTTTAATCCATTTACAATTACTTCATATAGAGTTTTTTCTTTGTCTAATTTCTTAAATTCTTTTTTAAATTTTATAAGATCCCTTTCTGCACCAGCACATGAAATACATCCCACACCTTCAGTTTCTGAGTCGAGGTTTAAAAGTCTTTTTGATGTAACCATTCCCCCTTCAAGATTGGCTGCACCAGTCATTCCACTTTCTTCATTAACTGTAAAAAGCGCTTCAATCTTTGGATGTTTATACTCCTTTGATTCTAAAAGAGCAAGTATCATGGCAATAGCAATTCCATTGTCTGCCCCAAGAGTTGTATCGTGAGCGACAATAAAATCGCCCTCTATTTCATACTTTATTGCATCCTTAGAAAAATCGATTATGCATTCAGGAGTTTTTTCACAAACCATGTCCATATGACCTTGCAAAATTATGCTGTCAACATCTTCATAGCCCTTTGTTGCTTCTTTTATAATGACAACATTTCCTATTTTATCAGTTTTGTATTCAAGATTATGTTCTTTTGCAAATCCAATTAAATACTCTCTAATTTTTTCTTCTTCAAAGGAACATCTTGGGATTTTTGTCAATTTATCAAAATAATAAAAAATTCTATTCTCCAACAAGGTGTTTATATCTTTCATTTTAACCTCCTAATTACATTATACATAAGTGTAAAGGATATTTATAGCTTAAAAAGTGTAATTATCTTTAAATATTTTAATCATTTTTTCTGAGCTTGTGGCATCACTTTTATTAATTTCACAAAGAACAGAGTTAAACTTATTTAAAGATGTATCTAAAAGAAATTCAATAGTAGTTTTTTCTCTAAATTTATCAATTACTGAAGATAAAAATACACTTTCCACTTGATCCTGTTCCTCTTTTAAAAGATCTTTGTTTTCGAAAAGATTGGATAGACATATCATGTATTCGTATCTCACAAAAATAATAAATTCTGTAAAAACTTCACCATAGGATTCTTGAGAAATTAATCTTATTATTTTAAATAGAATATTCCAATCCAAATCGTTATTTATAACTTCTCCGAGAATTTCTGTAATTTCTTTGGAAAAGCTGTCGTAATACTTTGGATTCTTTTCAAAAACTATGTATTCCTCAACATTCATTTCATTCCCTGAGACAGAATTAATTTTATTAATTAAATCAATAAAATTTTCTCCATAACTTAAATCTTTATTTTTTGAAGATTTCATAAATAGAAAATCAACTACTACATCAGTGATAATTTTTATATTTATAAAAAGTCCAAGCTCCTCATGTATTTTCCTAGTGAAAACATCATGAAGAATTTTTGAAAGAAGTTTCTTCAATTGAAGTTCTGCAGAAATTGTTTCCGAAGCATCTTGTTTTTTCACATGATCGTATAAAATCATTAGTTGTTTGTCGATCATCTTCAAATTATCGTTAATTGAATTCATTATTTCTCTAAAAAAGCCTTCTGTAATAATGTAATTGTAATTTTTATAAAGAAGTTTGTGATCTATTTCTCCCCAAAAAACATTTACGAAGGATTTTATTTGAAGTTCAAAACAATATATAAAAGATCCAGTGTCATATTCTCCATCTAATTTATACATTGTAAAACCATTCGCAAGAGCTTGAGGCTGTGGGTCGTCTAATTTTAATCTGATTTTTTTATTAATACTTGACTTGTAATAGCCTCTGTCAGACTTTATAGTAAAGTCTTCAATAATTTTTTTATACAGTGCTTCTTCATCTTTAATAAAACGACATTCAACTCTAATGCCAACTAAATCTTGGATTTGTTTAAAACCACGAACAGGATCAGGAAACCTCATGAAGAAATTTCTTCTAATTAATTTTTCACGAAGAGATTCCTGAGTTTTTATTCTCGTGGTAATATTTGTAAGTCTGTCGTCATCTGAAAATATGTAGGAAAAATACTTTTTAAGCTCTTTATTAACTCCTGCAAGTTCAATTTTGTGATAATCAAAAAGATCTAATACATCGTCGATGTAATTAAAAAGCTCGAGTTTCATATTTCACCTAGATATCCATTTTCACTTCATATTTATCTTTAAGTTCAGCTATTTTTTTGCTATAAATTTCTTGTTCCTTTTGTCTTCTAATTTGTGTAGCAATTTTATCCTTAACTTCATCAAAAGCTAAATCTCTTCCTTTATTTTTATCGTTGATTTTAATAATGTGATAACCAAATTGTGTTTTAACAGGTTTTGTAACTGTTCCAACTTCATTTGCAAATACTGCATCTTCAAATTCCTTTACCATTTGTCCCCTAGTGAAAGTTCCTAGTTCACCGCCCTTTTCCTTTGATGGGCAAGTAGAAAAGTCCTTTGCAAGGCTTGCAAAATCTTCGCCACTTTTTATTTTTTCATAAATTTCTCTTGCCTTGTCTTCTTCTTCCACTAAAATATGAGAAGCATTTGCACTTTCCCCTTCTTTAAAAGCATCTTTATTATCTTCGTAAAATTTTTTAACCTCGTCCTCTGTTACAGTTACCTTTTCAAGAAGTTTTCCAAGAGCATAGGTCTTTAACATGCTTTCCTTAGTTTTTTCTAAAACTTGTATAAATTCATCATTTTTATCCATTCCCTTTTCTATTGCATCTTGGTACAAAAGAGCTTGATATACAAGTTCATTTACAACTTCTTTATTTATCTCTTCCCCACCAAAATATTGTTTAAGTTGTGGATTTAGGGAATCTATAAATAAATTGTAGTCCACTCCTGTAATCTTCTTGCCATTTACCTCTGCTAAAAGTTTATCTTTATCCATTATTACCTCCGTAATTATATCAATTTATTGATTTCTCATAATTCATGTTACCATTTGAAAAAGCTTTTTTCAACTAATATAGTGACAACAAGCCCTCGCATAAAGCTCGCTTTTTTCCTTGTTTTTAAAGAAAAAATAGAGCTTATCATCTTCTAAATAAACATAAATACAAACATGGTCACCATATTTTAATTCCTTAACATAATTTATATTTACATCGGTAAATTTAATATTATAAAAACTTTCAGGCAATGCTTCATAAAGTAGCTTTGCATAGACGCTATTGTTCATATGATTATTTATATCTATATCAGATTTTAATATTTTATAATCAAAAATATTTATAGTCTCTATGTCCTTAGGCTCATTGACTCTTTCAATTTTATCGAAATTCTTCACATCATTTATGCTATAAATTTTAGAAATTTCTTTTGGAATTTTTATTGGCTTTCGTTTTTTTAAATCAATTAATATAAAATTAGAAGATGCAGAGACGATTCTTTCACCTTCTACATACATTTCAAATTCACGAAAAGCATTGATACCCTTAAAACCACTTGCCCAAGTTTTTACTTTTATCCTTTGATAAGCTTTTGGATATTTTAAAATTTTTATAAACCACTTATAAATCATCCAAGTGTAACCTTTGTTTATTAAATTGTCGCTGTCTTCGCCTAAACTAATCGACTGACAATTAGATGTCTCCATAAAATAATTAATTATATAATTAAGTGAAAGTTCTCCCTTTTTACACAAAAAATCTTCCACGACAAATTCTCTCTCGTAAATATTCATCACTACCTCCAAACTTATTTTAACACATTACTTTTTTTATTTTTTAAAATAAAATTTACAAAAATCGTCATTTATCTTTAAAAGTTTACTTTAAATAGCCCTTGTGTTAAAATCAACTGAAGAGATAAAAATAATTTAAGCGCCTGAGCCCAAGTGGCTGACGAGGGGTAGAGTTATCGAATATCGGCGGATGCTCTAAAGGTTTCACAGCCTAAACATTTTACAAAAAATAAAAGCAATTTTATAACAAAATAGATGTAGTGAGTCTCTAATAAATTTGGAGGTAGAAATATGTGCGGAATAGTTGGATACATTGGAAAAAATAACGCAACAAAATTAGTGCTGGAAGGTCTTAAAAAATTAGAATACAGAGGTTATGACTCTGCGGGACTTTCTTTTATAAGAGATAATAAATTAATGACCTTTAAGAAAAAGGGTCGCATAAAAGTCTTGGAAGAATCCTTTGATCAAGATGAGTTTTCATCAAATATATCAATTGGTCATACAAGATGGGCAACTCATGGAGAGCCAAATGAAATAAATGCTCACCCTCACCTATCAAGTGACGGCAAAATTACCGTAGTTCACAATGGTATTATTGAAAATTACTTAGAACTTAGAAAGGATTTAATAAAAAAGGGTTATAAATTTCTTTCACAAACTGATACAGAAGTAATTCCAAATGTAATTGCCGATAATTATAAGGGCGATATTTTAGATGCCGTTTTTAAAGCAACTGAGATTTTAAAGGGTGCTTATAGCATTGGCATACTCGATGAAAAAGAACCTAATAGACTTATTGCTGTTAGAAATTCATCTCCACTTCTTTTTGCAATTTGCAAAGATGGGTATTTTATCGCAAGTGATATTACATCAGTAATTGAACATACAAATAAAATTATTTATCTTGAAGATGGCGATATAATAGATATCCGAGAAAATTCTTATACAATTTACGACAAAAACCATAAGAAAGTTGAAAGAGAAATAACTGAAGTAAATATTTCAGCAGCTGACGCATCTAAGGAAGGATACGACCATTTTCTAATTAAAGAAATTTACGAGCAACCTCGCGTCTTACGTGAAGTTATTTCTATCAAACACAATAATTATGTAATAAATCTCCCATTAGAAGGAAGTCTTTCACTTGAAGAATTAAAAAATATAAACAAGATTTATATAACTGCTTGTGGAACTGCCTTTCATGCAGGAGAAGCAGGAAAATATGCAATAGAAAATCTTGCAAAAATTCCAGTAATTTCTGAAATTGCTTCTGAGTTTAGATATAAGAATATGTTTGTAGATGACAAGTCCCTTGTTGTTTTTGTATCACAATCAGGAGAAACTGCAGATACTTTAGCTGCATTGAGAAAAGCAAAGACCATTGGTGCAAAAACTCTTGCCATTACAAATGTAGTTGGATCATCTATTTCAAGAGAAGCTGACAAGGTCGTTTACTGCTACGCTGGTCCAGAAATTTCTGTTGCTTCAACTAAAGCTTACACTACACAAGTTATTTCACTTTACTTTTTAGCAATGGACATTGCACTAAAACTAAAGGAAATCACTCAAGATCAGGTTAAAGATATAATTCAAAACATGGAGAAAATTCCGTCTCAAATCGAAGAAATCTTAAAACACAAAGATGAATTTAAAAAAATTGCAAATTCTATTAAAGATGCAAAATCAATTTTCTACACTGGAAGATCTCTTGACTATATAACGGCAAAGGAAGGTGCACTAAAACTAAAAGAAATCTCTTACATTCACACTGAAGCTTTCCCTTCAGGCGAATTAAAACACGGTTCCATTGCCCTTATTGAAGAAGGCACACCAGTTATATCAGTAGCAACTCAAAGTTCTATTTTAGAAAAAACAATTTCAAATAACCAGGAACTCCTAGCAAGAGGTGCCACAGTTATTTCTATTGCAGAAGAAAAAAATAAGTTTATCAAGGACTCTTCTGATGTAATTATTGAAATTCCAGACACAATAGATTTATTAACACCCCTTCTTGCAGTAATACCTGAACAACTAATTGCATATTACGCTTCAGTCTTACTGGGAAATGATGTAGACAAGCCAAGAAACTTGGCAAAATCTGTAACAGTAGAATAATTATAAGAGCTGCCTTTGTGCAGCTTTTTTTAGTTTTCATAAGGACTTTTCGGGTATATAATATAAACGGAGTTGAAATTTATGAATGAATACATATACCTTTTTATATCCATTGTTGCACTTTACTTTTCCTATTTGTTTACACTTATAGAAAATGCCTATCTTGCCCTTGGACCTGTGAAAATATCAAAACTAGAAGACTTAGAAGTTAAAAATCTTACAATTATAAAAAAACTTGTTAAAAAAGAAAATATTTATTCTTCAACGCTTATTTTAGATTATTTTTCCAATTCACTTACTGTGATTTTTATGTCCCTATTTTTCTTTTTTAAATGGCATCATATTGGCATGATTTTTGGAATGATAATCTCCACAATAATTGTAATAATCTTTGGCGAAAGCTTGCCTAGAAATCTTGGCAAAAATAATTATGAGAAAATTGTACCGAAGTACGCAAAATTTTTAAAATACTTAATAGTTTTTATGCGTCCCCTTTCAATGCTAATTACATTTTTATCTCAAAATATTATAAAAATAATTATTAAGGACAAAAGTTATAAGGAACCAATAATTACAGAAGATGATTTAAAAGATGCAATGGATCTTAGCATAGAAGAAGGAATTATAAACAAAAATGAGTCCATGATGATTCAAAATGTAATTGGATTTAAAGATACCTTTGCTAAAGATATTATGACTCCAAGAACTGACATTGTGGCAATTGATATTGAAGATGATTATGACGAAATCATCGAAAAAGTTTCTGAATATTCTTACTCCAGAATGCCAGTTTATCAAGATAATTTAGATAATATTATTGGCATATTAAATGTTAAAGAACTTTTCCACATGGATAGGGCAAAAACTCTTGCTGAAAACAAATCTTTTTTTAAAAAGCCTTTTTTCACCTACGAGTATAAACCTACGGGAACACTTTTTAATGAAATGAGGCAGCACAAATTATCTGTTGCTATAGTCACTGACGAATATGGCGGGACTGAAGGCATGATTACCTTTGAAGACATAATTGAAAAAATTGTGGGACAAATTTCTGACGAATATGACACAGAAGAGGATGAAGATATAATAAATATTGCTCCCGGAAAATATTTAATCGATGCATCAGTTAATATAGACGAAATAAATCAAAAATTTGGAACAGAACTTGAATGCCAAGAATTTGATTCTCTCGGCGGATTTATCATAGAAAATATCGACAGGTTTCCAAAGCTAAATGAAGTCTTAAATATTTCCGATTTAAAATTCACAATAGCAAAGAAAACAAAAAATAGAATTGAAAAAATAATATTAGAGTTTCCACAAAAGGATTTATAAAAAAACTCCATAGTATAATTTATGTGGTGATATAATGGCAAAAGTATTAAATAATATAAAAGATGCAAAGGATTTAATGAACCTTTCATTGTTTACAGGTGCACTATTGATTCAAAATGGAGCGGAAAGTTATAGAGCTGAGGATACTATTGAAAGAATTTGCAAGTCTGTTTCAAATATTTCTAATGTGTCCGCCTATGCCCTTCCCTCTGCAATTTTTATTTCAATGGAATTTGAAGGCGAAACTCTTAGTAATTTTAGAAAAATTACTATTTCTGATACAAATTTATATAAAATAGATGCTGTAAATTCTTTTTCAAGAGAATTTGTCTCAAAAGATATCTCAATTAAAGAGGCTTATGATATTCTTTTTCAAATTGATGGAACAGAAGAAAATCCATTAAAGATTTATATTTCAGGTGGAATTGCATCCTCTTTCTTCTCTGTTTTATTTGGAGGAGGTATAAAAGATTTTTTTGCTAGTTTTATTATTGGAATTTTTATTTCAGTAATTCTTGAAAAATTAAGCTATTTTAAACTTTCATTTTTTATAAATAATATTATCTGTGCCTTTATTACATCAGTTCTTGCTATTGTATTTGTATATTTTGGCTTTGGTTCAAATATTGATAATATTATTATCGGCGTTATAATGCTTCTTGTCCCTGGTGTTGCTATAACGAATTCAGTTCGAGACATTATGAGTGGAGAGTTTATTACAGGTGCCATAACTATGATAAAAGCTTTTTTTATTGCACTTGCAATTGCCTTTGGAGTAGGTGTTGGATTAAAGATCATGAGGTTTATAATATGAGGATACTTATTCAGTTTTTTTTATCAATGCTTGCAACTTATGGTTTTACAATTTATTTTAAACTTCCCAAAAAAGTTAGACTTGTAACATCGGCTCTTAGCGGTTTCATATGGATTATCTATGAGTTATTATTTGATTTAAGTGGAAATTATATAGTTTCCTTTTTAATTTCATCATTTTTAATTGGTATATTTTCTGAAACTTTTGCAATACATTTTAAAAAGCCTGCCACAGTTTTTACTTTACCCTGTCTTATACCTCTTGTACCTGGTGCTGGAATGTATTATATTATGTATTATTTCATTGAATCCAATTATATATTGATGCGTGAACAGGTTATTAAAACAACTTTAACTACATCTGCACTTGCTCTTGGCATAGTTTTATCTCAAGGTTTAGTTAGAATAATAAGAGAAGTAATAAAAAGTATGAAAGATAAAAAAAGGTAATGCTTTTCCATTACCTTTTTAAAATAAACTTTGAACAATTTTACTTCCTGCTATTATAGTTCCAATTGATGACCCAAGATTGGCTAGTATTACAACTAATAATGCCTTTAAAAATTTGTTATGAAGCCAACTTTTTATATTAAAAATATCATCAGCAATATTATTTACATCTTCCACTGTTGGCTTTTTAAGGCTCGCTTCCACAAGACCAGCAAACCATCCACATGCCAGCATTGGATTTATCGATGTAAAGGGAGCCGCCACAAAAGCTGTAATTACACTAAGTGGATGAGGAAGACAGAGAGCTGTGAAAATAGCAGCAAGTATTGAATTAAATAAAAACCATGATTTAATTTGCTCAATACCGGTGTCCATATTTTGTTTAAATCCAAATGCAATTAAAAGAACTATTAAAATTGGAATTAACCAAGGAACAATTTTCCCCATAAAAGATTTTGGTGGAACTTTATTAAGTTCATCTACATCTTGTTTTTTAAAAACTTCTTCTTCAACTCCAGGCGTATGTGCAGCACCTAGTATTGCAATTACTTTTTTACCAGGAGCATTTTTAATATTATATGCCAAATACTTGTCTCTTTCGTGTAAAAGAGTCGCCGCAATTTGAGGATAATCTTTCCCCATGTCTTCAATTGCAAGTTCTAAATTATCCCTTTCTATTAACCTTTGTAAATCCTCTTCAGATACATCTTCATCTTCATCCATTGCCATTAAAGAAAAAAATAATTTTATTTTTTCAAAAAATCCCATCTTTCTCCAAATACGCATAAAAGTAGTTTGAATACTTCTATCTGCTAGAACTAAATTTATTCCAAACTCTTCTGAAGCTTTTATCCCTTCAATCATTTCTTGACCAGGTTTAGTTTTTAACTTTTTTGCAATATTTTTTTGATATGATGAAAGAATTAAATTAGCAATTAATAGTGTAACCTTCTTTTGTTTAATTATGTCTATAATATTTGTATTTTTCCAAGCATCGGGTTTTTTTAAATTTTCATACCTTTGTTCATCTAGTTCAATACATATTGAATCTGGATTTTCTTTTCTAATAGTTTCTTTAACTAGTTCAGCACTTTCTTGAGATACATGAGCTGTAGGTATTAAAATTATCTCCTTGCCATTGTAATCTATTCTAATTAATTTATCCTTCATTTTTCTCCTAAATTTAAGAGTTATTCTCTTTCTTCTGTCAAAGTATAAGTCTCGCCATTTACTCTATTATAATAAGTGGTGATAAGTTTTTTATCTTCAGTTTTTTCACTCATAATAGTTTTATCAAAAACTTTTAAAGTGCTAATGCCCTTTTCTGTAACAATTTTAAAATTTTCTAGATAATTTACAGATGAATTTAAAATATCTATGCAAAAAGCATTTAGTGTTTTAAAATTATTTTCTTGTTCATCTTTTTCCTTATCGATGGCGTTTATACCTGCATTCTTTTCCGAACTCAATATTTTTATATTTTCATTTTCGCCAAAAACATTTTCATATATAGAAAAAAAATCTTCTTCCTCTTTTAATATATTTTCTTTTTCTTCATTTAATTGTGAAAATTTTGAGGTTTCATTTAATAAAATAGATTTTAGCATATAATTATCTCCATTTTTTAAATAATCAATAATCCCTAAATTTTCATAAGCTTTAAGATTGTGTTTTGCTATATTTTTATTTAAATCATAATTATAATATGAATTTAAAATAAACTGAATCATAATTAGATTGGATTTTATATCCTCTTCCGTTATATTATCTTTAATAAAATTTCCCTTTAAGGGCTTATAATCATATAGTTTTCCATTATCTATATTATAAAACTCATTAAAATTATTTTTACGAAAAGAAATCAAGGAATCTATTATTCCCTTGTTCATATTATCAATCTCTAAAGTTTTATCTCTTATAATGTCAAATTTATCTATTTCATTATTTATAACTTTAAGTTTTGATTTTCTATTATTGTTTTCTTGACTTAAAGTCTTGAACTTTTCTTCAGCTTTAGTTTTTTTCTCCAACAACAAAGAGTTTGCCCTTGATAGATTAAAGTATGAAGATTCAGTAGCTTTTAAATTAGAAAATCCAAGAAAGGAAAGGATTGTAGAAAAAATGATGAAAATAACTGATAATACAATATTTTTATTTTTGTTCATTTTTATCACTCTTTTCTAAAGCTTTTAATATTCCAAGATTTTTATAGTAATTAGAAACTCTTTCTTGAATAAAATCGTTTAAATAAACTAGATTTTCAGAATTTAATTTTCCAGTCTTATAACCCTTTCTCTCAATTTCTTTGTAAATATTTAATAAATTGTTTACATCTGAATAAATCTCGCTGAGAGAAGATGTTTCATCATTTATGTAGTAATAAATACTTGAGCTATATATTGAAGCATAAAAAATCAAGACATTGAGTTCTTTAGAATTTTTATTTAATCCTAAAATAGTTTTTACAAAACCATTAGAATTTTCCACCAAGGATTTTATATTAATCTCATTATAAATATTCTCGTGTTTGTCTAAATTTGATTTGCTGGAAAGTTCTAAAAAATCACTTACAGATTTATCGTAACCTTCTTTTTTATAAATATCTGAATCAAAATAATCTCCATAGGCAATAAGTCTCTCTTTTATTTCAGAAATTATTTTTTTATTTTTATCTAAATAATCTTTTTTTAATCTATTAATTTCTTCAGATTTATTTGATTCAAATTGATAGCCATATTTTTCATAAAATTCCTGTGACTTTAAATTAAATTCAATTTCTAGGGCATCGATGTTTTCAGTGATGCCCTTAGATTTGTTTTCAATAGAATTTATTTGCTCTTCAATTTTTTTATTCTCAGAAATCAATTCTGTAGAATATTTTTTGTTAGCAAAGGAGTATATAAAAAAAATCAGAGATAAAATAAAAACTATAACTGAAAAAATATAAAATATTTTATACCTGTTTTTACTAAACATTTCTCACCTACATTTTTTCGAGAAAAATATCACCCTTATTTGTTTTTTGAAATTTGTGATCTATTCTTTTTATAATTAAATAGGAAATAAAAAGAGAAATTATTCCCATAATAAGTGACATTAGTTCAATGTTTTTCATAAACATTTTACTCATTAAATAATAAGAAAGTGTAATTGTAAACATAAATAAAATTAAAGGAATTCCATATACTATAAACTTATATGAAAGTATGGATCTATCCCTAGTTTTAATTTTCACAACATCACCAACATCAGCAGATAATGTATTTGGAAATTCAAAAAGTTCCTTCTCTGATTCAGCGCATTTTGCACTACAAGACTCACAACTTTCTCCGCAAGCACTTTCTCTAGTAAATTCAACAAAAATTTTATTGTTCTTTTTTGCCTTAACAATTCCAAAACTTTCCATTATATCACCTTTTTATTTTTCTTCTAATACCTTAATATGAACTTCTTCAAGTTGCTTTTCTGTAAGAGATGTTGGTGCACCAGTTAATAAACAAGTAGCTGCTTGAGTCTTTGGAAAAGCTATTACATCTCTTATGCTATTAGCTTTTGTAAATAGCATTACAAGCCTATCTAAACCGTAAGCAAGCCCTCCATGTGGCGGTGCTCCATATTTAAAAGCTTCTAATAAGAATCCAAATTTTTCCTCTGCTTCTTCTTCAGAAAGTCCTAAAGCTTCAAACATTATCTTTTGAATTTCTGGATCATTTATTCTAATGCTTCCTCCTCCCATTTCATCACCGTTGATTACAATATCATAGGCCTTAGCTCTTGCGTTTTCTTTGTCTTTAGTTAATTTGTCAAGATCTTCATCCATTGGACTAGTAAATGGATGGTGCATAGCAACATATCTTTGTTCTTCCTCATCATATTCAAAAAGCGGGAACTCCGTTATCCATGTAAGTTTAAAATCATCTTCATCTATAATATCCATATCCCTTGCAATTTTATTGCGAAGATTTCCAAGTCCGCTATACACTACTGAATTTTTATCTGCTAAAATTAAAATTAAATCGCCTTTTTTTGCATCAAAAGCCTTAATAATTTCATTCATTTTTTCTTCTGATAAGAATTTTGCAACTGGAGATTCGATTTCATCCTCAACTCTAATCCACGATAAGCCCATTGCCTTATAATCTTTGACAAAGGATTCTAATTTTTTAACTTGCTTCTTTGAGTAAAAGTCACTTCCTCCATCAACTTTAATGCCTCTTACGCTTTTTCCCTTTTCAGTGTTTCCTTCAAATACTTTAAATCCGCAGTCTTTAACTATATGAGAAATGTCGTGAAGTTCCATTCCAAATCTTAAGTCTGGCTTATCGACGCCAAATCTGTCCATAGCTTCAGAATATTTCATTCTCTTTATTGGAAGTTCAATATCTTTATCTAAAATTTCTTTAAATAATCTTTGTAAAAATTTTTCGTTAATTTCCATTACATCTTCTTCAGTTACGAAGCTAAGCTCCATATCAATTTGAGTAAATTCAGGTTGTCTATTTGCTCTTAAATCTTCATCTCTAAAGCATTTTGTTATTTGAATATATCTATCAAAGCCTGCAACCATTAAAAGTTGTTTCATAAGTTGTGGAGATTGAGGTAGTGCGTAAAATTTACCTGGATTGACTCTACTAGGCACCAAGTAGTCCCTTGCTCCTTCAGGCGTAGGTTTAGTTAACATTGGAGTTTCAACTTCAATAAATCCATTCTCATAAAAAAAATCACGAGTTATCTTATAAATTTTAGAACGAATCATGAGATTTTTCTGCATACTTGGTTTCCTTAAGTCCAAAGTTCTGTATTTTAATCTCATATTTTCAGAAACATTGTCATTGTCTTTAACATAGATTGGTGGAACTTCAGACTCACTTAAAATTTTAAGTTCACTTGCAAGAACTTCAACTTTTCCAGTTTCAAGTTCTTCATTTATTGAAGATCTCATTCTAACTTTACCCTTGACAGCAATTACAAACTCACCACGAAGATGAGATGCCTTTTCTAAAAGTTCATCACCAGATGTGTCGTCAAATACTATTTGTGCAATTCCACTTCTATCTCTAAGGTCTACAAAAATAATTGAGCCAAGGGATCTTTGCTTTGCAACCCAACCCATTAATGTGACTTCATTTGAAATCATTTCTTCTGAAATCTCATTGCAGTAATTACTCCTTTTGAGACTTCCCATTTTTTCAGCCATATTTCCTCCTAAAAATTAAACTCCAAGCCTCAAATGGTTTGGAGCTTAGTCGTTAACACTATAAAACGATTTGCGATTTATTTAATTAAATGTTTCTCATAATCTCTAATTTAATTATAAAACAAGGTCTTTTAAAATTCAACTTTAACAGATTCTGTTGTCTATTCTATTAGAAAATCCCTTAATATCTTTAACCTTATTCTCATTTAAAAGTTTTTCTTTTGCAAACTTTGCACCTTTATCCATTCCTTGACAACCTGCAAGTAAAAGTACATCTCCATTTTTTGATAGATCTATTGAATTATTTACAGCTTCTTCTAGAGTATCATAAATTTTGCACTCAATATTATTTTCTTTTAAGATTGATTTAAAAATATTTAATTCATCTTCTGTAACTTTGTCCTTTTGCTTGACAGTATCTTTAGATAAAGTTGCAGATAGATTTTTTGGTCTTAATATTTTAATCCACTTAACTAATCTTTCTGTGATTTCTCTATTGACTTCTACACCTCTATTTCCCCTTATTGCATATAATATGTTTAAATTATTATATTTCATCATTTTAAGAGTTTCCATAGTGGCGTCAATATTTTTTTCATTTGCAAAGTGATCGTCTAAAATTTTAAAATCTTCGTCGAAGATTAACTCGAATCTCCTTTCCACGCCTTTAAAATTTTTAAGGGCATCTTTAATTACATTTTTCTCGATTTTTAGACATAATGCCACAATAATAGCGACTACAGAGTTCATTACTGAAGAATATCCAACAGAACCAAGTTCAACATAAATGCTAGATTTTTTTATTGTAAAATCTTTTAATTCTACATCCCTGTTAATATTAAAAATATATTTTCCCTTACCTGTAGATAAATCTAAATTAGAAATTCCAAAATCCGCATTTTCATTTTCCAAAGAAAAAGATAATACTCTTGCCTTAGTTTTATCTTTTAAAGAGTAAATCATTTCATCATCTGCATTTAAAATTGCAATAGCGTCACTTTTTGCATATCTAATAAGTCTTGATTTATAGTGGAAATATTTTTCAAAACTTCCATGTTGATCTATGTGTTCTCTTCCAAGATTATTAAAAGTAACTATATCAAAATCAATATTTTTATCCCTAAAAAGTTCTTGTGCTGATGATGAAACTTCCATTGTAACATCTGTGATGTTTTTATCTAGCATATCTCTTATATAAGATTGAAGAATTAGAGATTCTGGAGTAGTAAGAACTGATGGGATCTTTACATCAGCATATCTTGTTAAAACTGTTCCTATAATTGCAGTATTTCTTTTATCTTCTTTTAAAATAGAATCTACCATAAAGGCTGTAGTCGTCTTGCCATTTGTTGCTGTAATTCCAATTACTCTAACTTCCTTTGATGGATCTTTATAAAAATTTGTCGCCATATCCGCCAAGGCAATTCTAGAATTTTGAACTTTTATTTGATTTATGTCAACATCAACAAAGTTTTCTACTACAGCAATTTCTGCACCTAATTTTTTTGCCTTTTTAATATATTTGTGCCCATCAGTTATATATCCCTTTATGGCAACAAAAATAGCATCTTCTACTACATCATCCGTATGAAATGCTATCTTTTTTATTTCTTTATTTTCATCTATTTTAAAATTTGCATCAACAATGTTTATATTTTTAAAAATTTCGCTTAATTTCAAAATTATCTCCTCGTTAAATATTCTTCAAGATTTTTAGAATTTAACTTTCTATTAAATTTTCCCCTTGAATCTAAAATTTTTGTGCTGGCTCCAAGTCCAAATCCAATTATATTTTCGAGTTCCTCCATCATTACAATATTGTAGATCGAAGAATAACCTTTTTTTGCATATCCAACATTTTCTGAACTTATAACTGATTTTTTCTGCCTATATATATAATAAGGCTCATAACTTGAGTTTAACATAAGAGTTTTAGATTCCCTCAAGAGATCGCTGTAATCTTCTTTATTAATATAATTATTTTCAAAAAGTTTTGATCCATTTTTTAGTGCCAAAGTATGAATTGTAATGTTTTCTGGAGAAAATTCTATTGCTTTCTTTATAGAATTTAAAATGCTTTCTTTACTTTCGCCAGGTAATCCCATTATTAAATCCATGTTTATAACATCAAAACCAATTTCCCTAGCCTTATCAAACCAATACTTAATATTTTCATTTGAAGTTCTATTCAATTTATTTATTACATTTTCGTTAAAAGTTTGTGGATTTAAAGAAATTCGATTAACTCCATTGTTCTTTAACATTTCTAAAATTTCAACATTAAGGCTGTCAATTCTTCCACACTCAACTGTAAATTCCTTTGTGTTTTTAAATTTTTTTAAAATAACATCGATAATTTTCTCTAAATTATTAAGTCCAATTGATGTGGGAGTTCCTCCACCAATATAAAGGGAATTAGGCTCACTTAAAAAATCTAATTTGTAGTTTTTTATATCTTCAATTAAGTTTTTTGTGTATAAATTCATCTTTTCCTTGTTCTCCACAGTTGTGTCAAAGGAACAATAAAGACATCTGCTCGGACAAAAAGGTATGTGAACATAAACATTGTAATTTTTTGTACTTGAATTATTTCTAACTTTTTCCTGATTCTTATACACTCTATATAAAAAATCTATGTCTTCTCTATTTATTCTATATTTATCAAATAAAATTTTTTTTGAATTCTCATAGGAATTACTTTCAAATACTTTTGAAATAAGCTTTAAGGGCCTTACACCAGTTAAAGTTCCAAAGCTGCTATCAAAATCTTTATAATTTGAAAATAAATCAAATAAAAATCTCTTTATAATAAAGTGTGGACTTTCCCCTTTTATTATTAATTCTTCACTTTCTTTAATTCTATTTCCAAGAACCTCAATATAAATAACTTTTTCTTCGACTTTTATTTTTAAATCAATATCTAATTTTTTATAATCCTTTGGAAGTTTCATCCTAAAAAATTCAAAAATCGACTTTTTTAGTCCTTCACTCTCATTTTCAATTGTAATCATAATCTTTTCAAATAAGGATTTGACATTTTTTCATAGATCATTTGTGATTCCGCACCGTGCCCTGATAATATATAAATTTCATCATCAAGTTCCTTGAGTCTTTTTAAAGATTCAATCATAAGTGAAGGGTCAGATTCAGGAAAGTCTGTCCTTCCAATGGAACCATTAAACAATGTATCTCCTGCAAATAGATAATTTTTAAAAAGATAGCAAACAGAACCAATTGTATGTCCTGGAGTTGCAATAACTTTTATTTTATCATTAGAAAAAGGAATTTCATCTCCATCTTCTACAAATACATCTACATTTGAAGCCTCAATTTGAAGTCCAAAGGCTGATTCTCTCACTTCCTTTGGGTTCTCCAAAAAGTTTTTATCGTTTTTGTTTAGATATACTGGTGCATTAAATTTTTTAACCAATTGAGCTACTGCTCCCACATGGTCAAAGTGACCATGTGTAAGCAGTATATATTTTATATTTAAGCCATTTTTTTCAATTGCTTCAATTATATTTTCGCTTGAACCACCAGGGTCAACTACAAAAGCATTTTTATTTTCGTCAAAAAGAATAAAACAATTTTCCTGTAATTCTCCAACAACTAATTTAATAATTTTATATTCCATAATTCACCTAAAATTCCTTATTAGAATCCAATAAAATTGTAACAGGACCATCATTAATAAGTTCCACATCCATATTTGCACCATATTCTCCATGAGAAACTTTTATATTTAATTTTTCTAGTTCCTCAATAAACTTATTGTACAAAAGAATTCCATCATTAAATTTTGCAGAACGAACATAACTAGGCCTATTCCCTTTTCTTGCATCTCCATATAAAGTAAATTGACTGACTACAAGAATTTCTAATCCATAGTCTAGTAATGATTTGTTCATTACACCATCTTCGTCATCAAAAATTCTAAGCTTTATAACTTTTTTTATAATATAGTCCAGATCTCTTTCATCGTCATTAGCTTCTACTCCAAGGAGCACCATTAGTCCCTTATCTATTTTTGAAATAACTTCTCCCTTTACAGATACGCTGGAACTTTTTACTCTTTGAACTACTGCTCGCATTTTATCACGCCTTTACTCTATATACCTCGAGAACATTATTTATTCTCTTTAATTTTTCCATCAATCTTTCAAGCTCTTCACTATCAGTAATTTCAACTGTTATGCTAATTACTGCATCTCCATTTTTTATAACTTTAGCATTTAAATAAGAAATGCTTAGTTTTGAATCATTTACTCTATTTGCAATGTCTCCAATTACATTTGGTTTGTCAAAGGCTCTTATCTCAATAGATGCACTGTAACTTGTGGCATTGCTATTTTGCCATTTAACTTCAACAAGTCTTGAAGGATCAATATTATTTTGCATATTTTTGCAATCTTTTCTATGGACAGATATTCCCCTTCCAATAGTAATATATCCTACTATATCATCTCCAGGAACTGGCGTGCAGCATTTTGCAATTCTTACATTTACACCATCAACGCCTTTAACTTCAATTCCTTGACTATTGTATCTTTTTCTTAATTGAACAATTTTTTCAACATCTTTTTCATCTTTTTTATAAAATTTATTATAGATATCAATAAGTTTAGCAGTTACTTGTGCCGTTGTAATAGTTCCAAATCCCACTGCAGCATACATTTCATCAAGGCTTAGCATGTTTAATTTATCCCTAACTTGTTCTAGCCAATCATCACGCAAAATCTTATGAACCTCATAGCCCTGTTTCTTTACTTCCCTTTCAATGGCCTCTCTTCCTCTTTCAATATTCTTTTCTTTATCCTTAGCTTTAAAATATTGAGAAATTTTTTTACGTGCTTGTGGACTTTTTACAATTTTAAGCCAATCAAGAGAAGGACTAGTATTAGGATTTGTAATAACTTCAACTATATTGCCACTTTGAAGAGTATAATTTAATGGCACAATTCTTCCATTTACCTTTGCACCAACACATGTATTTCCTACTTGGGAATGAATTCTATAAGCAAAGTCAATTGGAGTAGACCCTTCTGGTAAATTTATTACATCTCCTCTTGGAGTAAATACAAAAACTTCATCGGCAAAAAAGTCGATCTTTAAAGTGTCCATAAAATCTCCAGGATCATTTAAATCTTTTTGCCACTCTAAAAGTTGTCTTAGCCAAGTTAAGTTTTCGTCAAAAGCAGTTTCTTTTGAAACGCCAGCTTTATATTTCCAATGAGCCGCAATACCATATTCAGCAGTCTGATGCATTTCATAAGTTCTAATTTGAACTTCAAAGGTTTCTCCATTATTGTCGATAACAGTTGTATGAAGAGATTGATATTGATTAGGCTTAGGCATTGCAATATAATCTTTAAATCTTCCCGGGATAGGTTTAAAAAGTGTGTGGACTACTCCTAGTGCACCATAACAATCTTTCACCGAGTTTGTTAAGATTCTCACTGCCGATAAATCGTAGATTTCATCAAAAACCTTTCCTTTTTTCTTCATTTTTTTATAAATAGAATAAAAATTCTTAGGTCTTCCCTTAATTTCACATTTAATTCCAACTTTTTCCAAGTTTTCTTTTAAAATGGAAATAATATGATTTATGAGATCTTCTCTTTCATTTCTTCTTTTATTTACCATTTCAACAAGTTCGTAATAACCTTGCTCATCTAAATATCTCAAGGACAGATCTTCAAGTTCCCACTTAATTCTACTCATACCGAGTCTATCGGCAATGGGTGCATAAATCTCAACAGTTTCCTTTGCCTTTTCAATCTTTTTAGCATCAGTCATGTATTCTAAAGTTCTCATATTATGAAGTCTATCTGCGAGCTTTACTATTATTACTCTAATATCCTGTGCCATAGCAAGGACCATTTTTCTAATATTTTCAGCTTGTTTTTCTTCCTTATTTTTATAATTTAATTTTTTTAACTTTGTAACGCCATCAACTAAATCTGCAACTTCTTGACCAAATTCATTTTTAACGTCTTCTAGAGTCACATCAGTATCTTCTACTACATCATGGAGAAGTCCTGCTACAATAGTTGGGGTATCCATATTCATATCAGCAAGTATCAAACTTACATTAAGTGGATGAATAATATAATCTTCTCCAGAATTTCTCTTTTGTCCCTTATGATGCTCTTCAGCCATTTTGTAAGCATTAATTATCATATCAAAATCGGCATTTTCATTATAAGATTTTACTTTTTGAATTAATTCATCAATTAACATTATTTTCACCTGTAATTCTATAGTTGTTTATTTTTAATTGAATTGATGTATTTCCATTAAATATATTCAACTCTAAATTAAAAACTATATCTATAAAAATATTTGACGGTCTACCTTGAAGTAGTGCCATCACTTCTTCCCTTCCATAAAATTTTGCAAGATTATTTAAAAATATTTCATAATCCTCAAATAAAGTCGCCGTATAATTTATATTGTTTTGAAAAAGCCTCATCTTTAAAAAGTTTTTATTTTTCCCTAGGATATTAAGATTGTTAATTTTTAAATTTTTAGAACCAAATTTTGGAGCAGAGTTCCCATTGCCAAAGGGTGCGAGCCTTTCAATTTCTTTTACTAAATTCATGCTAATATATTTTAATTCCAAATTTCCGTCTATATAAACTTTTCTAATTAAGTCTTCTTTAGTTAAGCTTTCTTTCTCATCTACATCTTTAATAAATTCATCTAGGCTTTTTAGAGGCATTGACAAACCACAGGCCATTTTATGCCCACCAAAAGTAGTTAAAAATTCTTTAGATTTTGAAAATTCTTGGAACATATTGTATTCTTCAATACTTCTTCCTGAACCCTTTATTAAGTCTTTGGAATTACTTAGTACAACTGTTGGCCTATAATATTTTTCTTTTATTTTTCCTGCAACAATTCCAAGAATAGACTCATTAAGTCCCTCTTCATATAATATAAGAACCTTATGTTTATCTAAAAGATTTTCTCTAATTATTTTTTCATCTATTATATCAAAGGCTTCAGTGGTAAGCTTCTGTCTTTCATAATTAAGTTCACGTAGTTTTTTTGCTTTTTCAAGAGCCAAATCATAATTATTTTCAAGTAGTAATTCTAGTGCGTCCTTTGCAGAATCTAGTCGTCCGCTAGAATTTATAGTTGGTCCAATAATAAATCCCAGATGATATACATCCATATCATTTTTCTTTATATTAGAAACCTCAATTAGTGCATTAAGACCCCTATGTTTAGTATCTCTTAAATATTTCAAGCCCTCTGAGACAATTATTCTATTTTCATTTTTAAGCGGCATTACATCGCAAACTGTTGCTATTGCAGCGAAAGGCAAAAAACTCTCGTAAAATTCATCTTTATCTACACCTTTAATTAAAAATAGATATTCAATTAATTTAAAAGCAACTACTGCCCCACAAATTTCAGCAAAGGGATAATTACAAGAATTTTGTTTTGGATCAATAACTGCATTAGCATCTGGAATTAATTCTATCTCTTTATCCTTTTCAAATTTTTTTGGAACTTCGTGATGATCAGTTATTATAATATCAATTCCCTTAGATTTTGCATAAAGAACGGCATCTCTTGCAGCAATTCCGTTGTCACAAGTAATTATAAGC
This sequence comes from Peptoniphilus faecalis, assembly GCF_012976305.1. Lineage (GTDB taxonomy): Bacteria > Bacillota > Clostridia > Tissierellales > Peptoniphilaceae > Peptoniphilus_A > Peptoniphilus_A faecalis. The sequence continues at coordinate 49,942 of NZ_JABDSR010000003.1, read as the reverse complement.
TTCACTCCATCATTATAAGCCCTATCAATTAAATTATTATTAATTCCATAACCGTCCTCAACTCTATGTGGAATGTCATAGGACACATCAGCGCCAATTTTATTAAGCCCTGAATACAAAATATAAGTGGAAGTAACGCCATCTACATCGTAATCACCAATAATTCTAACTTTATTTTTCTTAGCAATGTGACTCAAAATTAAATTAGAAGCCTTAACCATATCCTTTAAAAGGATAGGTGAATTTAAATTTGAAAGCATGGGATCTAAAAAACTTTTTATTTCTTCTTCAGTATTAATTTCTCTATTAATTAAAATTTTATATATAACATTATTAATGCCCAGTTTTTTATAATCTATTCCTGGATCTTTTTTATTTTTAATAAACCATCTTTCCATTTAATCACCACTTTATATGAAGTTTATTATATCAAAAATTATCATTAAGGTAAAACTATTTGAATCATCTAGATTAGATTATGCTCATTACTATAAATTTAAAACTATAAATTTAAATGTAATAACTTGATTTATAAATTCAAAACTCAAAACTATCTTAATTTTTACAAAATAAAAGAACCCCTAAGGGTTCACAAATAAAATTATTCTTCATTTGCTATAACTGAAATTGCACATTCAATCCTTTTCTTTTCCATTGTACACCCAACTTTATAAGGCTTACTTATATCATTATTACTATAATAAGCATTAGCATGACATCCACCTGAACAATAATATCTAGCCCAACATGATGGACAGTCTTCATTAGTATAAACATTTGAATTTTTAAAAGTACTTCTAAGATCAGTGTTTAAAATTCCATCATCGACATTTCCTAATAAAAATTCTTCTTCTCCAACAAATTGATGACATGGATAAATTTCTCCTTGAGGGGTAATTGCAACATATTCAGAGCCTGCACCACATCCAACAGTTCTCTTAACTATACAAGGGCCTTGTGATAAATCAATTATAAAGTGAAAGAAAGAAAAATCCTTATCCTCTTTTCTAATGTTGATGTAATCCCTGCTCATTTTTTCGTATTCACTTAAAATCTTATCTAAATGTTCTTCTCTGATAGCATAGCTTTCTTTTTCGTCAGTAACTACTGGCTCAATAGAAGTTTTTTTAAATCCATGAGAATAAAAATCCTTTAAATCTTCGGAGAAATCTAAATTTTCATTTGTAAAGGTTCCTCTGATAAAGTAATCCTTATCTCCTCTTTTATCAATAAGCTCTTTAAATTTTGGAACTATTACATCATAGGAACTCTTGCCATTTATAGTTGGACGCATTTTGTCGTTTACCTCTTTTCTTCCGTCAATAGAAAGAACGACATTATCCATATTCTCATTAATGAAATCTTCAATTTCTTTATTTAAAAGCATTCCATTAGTTGTAATAGTAAATCTAAAATGTTTGTCATGTTTTTTTTCTTCTTCTCTTCCATAAGCCACAAGTTTTTTTACTAGGTCGAAATTCATAAGTGGCTCACCCCCGAAGAAGTCCACCTCAAGATTCCTTCTATTGCCAGAATTTTTTATCAAAAAGTCCAAAGCCTTCTTTCCAGTTTCAAAGGACATTAAACTTCTGTCGCCCTTGAAATCTCCCTGAGAAGCAAAGCAATATTTACATCTTAAATTACAATCATGAGCCACATGAAGGCATAAAGCCTTTACAACATTTTGTGGATTATATTTTGGAAGTTTAAAATGTTCGTCTTCAGAAAATAAAAGTCCTTCCTTTACTAAATAATCTATTTCTTCATAAGCTTCCAAGGTATCTTGTTTATTATAGATTTTTGAAAATTTTTCTATGACTTCATCTTTTGACATTTTTTCATAATCATTTATCATTTCATAAACAATTTTTTCAACAACATGAACTGAACCACTTGCAATATCAAGCACTATATATCTATCGTTTAAATAAAATTTGTGAATTCTTTCTACCATCTTTACTCCTTTACCATTCTTTAACAAAATAAAAGCAAGGTTTCCCTTGCCTTAGTTTTCAGAATTTTCACATTTTTGATTTCCAACTGTGCAACTAGTTTTGCAAGCTGATTGGCAAGATGTTTGACATTCGCCACATCCACCTTTTTCATAAGTTTTTTTAAGATTTTTATTTGTAAGTGTCTTTATGTGCTTCATAATTTCTCCTATTCTTCTTCAACATCTTTAAGTTCTGAATTCTTTTTATAAGTACCGTTAATTCCCCACTTCATTATTTCAATTTTTGAATTGTCTGATGAAGTTTCAATAACTAAATAATCTTCCTTAATAAGAATAATTTTTCCAATTATTCCACCGATTGTTATTACTTTGTCGCCTACCTTTAAATTTTCACGCATTTCGTTTATTTCATTTGCTTTTTTCTTTTGTGGTCTTATTAAGAAAAAATAAAAAATAACAAACACCAATATTAAAGGAATAAAATTTAACATTGCGTTTTGATTCATTATTAACCCCTTTCTTATAATATAATTAATAATTACATTATACATTTAATTACATGACTTAACAAGAAATTATTTATACCCATACTTCTTGTAGAAATCATCTTTATATTCTAAAAAATAATCTCCCCTTATTGACTCTCTAATATTTTTCATCATATCTAATAAAAAATATAGATTGTGAATAGTTGCAAGCCTCATTCCAAGTATTTCATCTACATTAAATAAATGTCTAATATAAGCCTTAGAGAAATTTCTACAAGTGTAACAATCGCATTCTTTATCAAGTGCGGAAAAATCTTCTTTGTAAAGAGCATTTTTTATTGCAATTTTACCATTGTGAGTAAGAACAGTCCCATTTCTAGCAATTCTAGTTGGAAGAACACAGTCCGCCATATCAACTCCTCTTTCAACTGCTTCAAATAAATAATCAGGACTACCTACTCCCATTAAATACCTTGGCTTGCTTTCTGGCATAAAATCAGTTGTGAAATCTAAAATATCGTTCATAAGATCAATTGGCTCTCCAACAGATAAACCTCCAATAGAATAGCCCTTAAAGTCCATATCAACCATTTCTCTCGCAGAAATTTCTCGTAGATCTTTATACATTCCACCTTGGATTATTCCAAAAAGAGTTTGGTTATCTGTGTTTTTATGATGTACTTTGCACCTTTCTGCCCACCTAAGAGTCCTTCTCATAGAATTGTCTATGTACTCATGACTTACCGGATAGGGTGCACATTCATCAAATGCCATTATTATATCTGAGCCTAGAATATTTTGAATATCTATGGATTTTTCTGGAGATATAAACATCTTACTTCCATCAATATGACTTCTAAAGTGAACTCCTTCTTCAGTTATTTTTCTATTGTCTGAGAGAGAAAAAACTTGAAATCCACCAGAATCTGTAAGAATTGGTTTGTCCCAATTCATAAATTTATGAAGTCCTCCTGCTTTTTCTATTATTTCAGTACCAGGTCTTAAAAATAAATGATAAGTATTTGAAAGAATTATCTGCGAACCAATTTCTTTTAACTCATCAGGAGTCATTGTCTTTACAGTTGCTCTCGTGCCTACTGGCATAAAGATTGGTGTTTCAATTTCACCGTGATTAGTTGTAATTTTGCCAAGTCTTGCCTTTGAATCCTTGGCAGTTTTTAATAACTCAAATTTAAACATATTACCTACCTTATAAACATTGCATCGCCAAAGCTAAAAAATCTATATCTTTCCTTCACCGCTTCTTTGTACGCTTTTAAAATAATTTCTCTAGTTGAAAGTGAAGACACTAACATTAAAAGAGTAGATTCTGGCAAGTGAAAATTTGTTATAAGAGCATCTATGCACTTAAATTTATAGGGTGGATAAATAAATATATTTGTAAATCCACTTTTTTCGCAAACTTTTCCACTTTCATCGGCAATAGATTCCACAGTTCTTACACTTGTAGTGCCAACAGCAATTACTCTATTCCCTCTTTTTTTTGCCGCATTTATTTTATCTGCAACTTCCTTATTCATAATATAAAATTCAGAATGCATTTCATGTTCATCAATATTTTCAACTTTTACAGGTCTAAATGTTCCTAGACCGACATGAAGTGTAATGTAGCAAATTTCTACTTTTTTGTCCTTAACTTTTTGAAGAAGTTCCTTTGTAAAATGAAGTCCCGCAGTTGGTGCTGCAGCTGAACCTTCTTCTCTCGCATATACAGTTTGGTATCTATTTTTGTCTTTAAGTTTTTCTGTAATATAGGGTGGAAGTGGCATTTCGCCAAGTTCATCTAAAATTTCTTCAAAAACTCCATCATATTGAAACTTTAAAAACCTAGATCCATCATGAGAAATGTCAACTACTTCTGCGGACAATTTATCACTAAAAATTATTTTAGTTCCTATTTGTGCTTTTTTACCAGGTTTAGATAAACATTCCCATATATCTCCCTTTCTATTTAAAAGAAGAAATTCAATTTTTTCCTCTTTATTTTCTCTATGTCCATAAATTCGTGCAGGCATTACCTTGGTGTCATTTAATACAAGCACATCGCCTTCATTAAGATAATCAACTATGTCATAAAAATGTTTGTGTTCCATTTTTCCCGTTTTTTTGTCTAAGACAAGAAGCCTTGAGTGATCTCTTTTTTCAACAGGATGTTGTGCTATTAATTCCTTTGGTAAGTCGTAATAAAAATCTTTTGTTTTCATTTTTGCCTTTCTATTATTATTTTATCTTTTCAATATTTGTACCAGGAAAATAAAATTCAATAATATCCTTATAATCGCTGCCTTTTTTTGCCATTTCTACAGCACCATATTGGCTCATGCCAACTCCATGACCATATCCTTTTCCCTTTATAATTACTTTGCCATTGTCGCAATTAATATCAAATAATGTAGATTTAATTATTGTATTTCCTATTTTATTTCGAAAATCCTTTGCCTTTAATGTAACATCTCCTTTAGATGTATTAAAAGTAATATTTTTAACTCTATTAGAGTTTGTTAAATCAAAATCAACTCCCAAAATATCGGTTAAATCTAATTTCTTTAAGTCGCCATCCTTTATAGTATACTCCCATGGATAAGTAGAATAGGGATCTTCCTTGGATATTAAGTATGGTACAAAATTTCCGCCCCAAGCTTCTGATGATGAAACGGTATATCCTCCTGATGATGCACAAAAAATTGTTTCAGCAATTTTGCCATCATATTTAATTACTTCTCCTAATGTACTTTCCACAGCTTTATCAGTTGATTTTTCTTCAACATCTTTTCCATAATAAACTTGGGAATTTGTCGTGTCATCGAGATTATATCCCTTTTTAATATATTTGTTGAAATTATTTATTGCAAAGGATCTCGAGCAAAGAGCCTGTGCCTTTAATGATTCCATTGGAAATTCTGGGCTCATTTCTTTAGGAAGTACTCCTCTTAAATAATCGTCAATTTTTACATTGTTCACAATGTCTAATTTTCCATTATTAACTCTAAATGAAATTGCACCTCTATAATTTCTTTTTATTTTATCCACATATATTGGAGAATCTGAACCTATTAAAAAAGCTCCATCTTGCGGAAAATTTGCCAATTTAAAATTATTTCCTTTTAAATTAATATTTTCTCCATCAAACATTATGTCAATTTCTTTATTATTAGTCTTATTTATAACTTGGTCATCTGAAGTAATAATAAATAAATTACTTTTAGATTTTAATTTTAAATTTTCCTTTTCATTTACAGATTTTCCAATTTTAATATCAATTTTGTCGTAATCATCCTTAGCAAAAAGGTTAATTGGTAATAACATAAATATTATTGCTAATAATAAGATTTTTTTCATTTTAATCACCCTTATATTCTATTCCAAAATGGTCATAAGCTCTTTTTGTAGCAACTCTACCTCTAGGAGTTCTAATAATAAAACCTATTTGCATTAAATATGGTTCATATACATCTTCTACTGTTCCCTTATCTTCTCCAATAGCAGCTGATATAGCATCTATTCCAACAGGACGCCCATAAAATTTCTCAATCATTGTAAGAATTATTCTTCTGTCAATATTATCTAATCCATACTTATCAATTTCTAAAAGATTTAAACCCCTCATAGCTACCTTTGTAGTTATTACGCCTTCCTCTCTTACTTCGGCATAATCTCTTACCCTTTTTAGAAGTCTATTAGCTATTCTAGGAGTTCCACGAGATCTTTTGGCTATTTCTATAGCTCCCTCTTCTTCAATTGGAATATTTAAAATTTTTGCAGATCTCATAATAATTTCTACTAAAGACTTTGTGTCATATAAATCTAACTTTAACATTACTCCAAATCTATCTCTAAGTGGAGAGGTTAGCATTCCTGCTCTTGTAGTTGCTCCTATGAGTGTAAAGGGTGCAAGATCAAGTCTAATAGATCTTGCTGAAGGTCCTTTTCCTATAATAATATCGAGAGCGTGATCTTCCATTGCTGGATAAAGAATTTCCTCAACAGATTTATTTAATCTATGAATTTCATCTATAAATAACACATCATCATTATTTAAATTTGTAAGGATGCTAGCTAAGTCCCCTTGTTTTTCTATTGCAGGTCCTGATGTAACTTTTAAATTAACTCCCATTTCATTTGCTATAATACCAGCTAGAGTTGTTTTCCCAAGTCCAGGTGGCCCACTCAGTAAAGTGTGATCAAGAGGCTCTGACCTATTTTTTGCAGCTTCTATAAAAATTTTTAAATTATCTACAATTTTTTCCTGACCTATATATTCACTTAACCACTTAGGTCTAAGACTAATTTCTTTTGTATCTCCATCTATAAATTCTGGCTCGACTAATCTATTTCTATCCATAATATCAACCCATTAATTTCAGTGCTTCTCTTATTCTATCAGATATATCTAAAGATATATCTATCTTTTCAAGAACTTTTCTTGCGTCATATATATTATAACCTAATGATATAAGTGCCTCAACTGCCGGATCATCATTTTCATCAAATGTACTAACAACTTCTGTTTCTAAATTTAGATTTAAATTTAATTTTTCAACTTTATCCTTTAATTCTAAAATTATTCTCTGTGCTGTCTTTTTCCCAACACCAGGAAGTTTCACAAGAGATTTGTCATCCTTTGATATAATATATTTTGCTATATTTGACACATCATCTCCATCTAAAATCCCCATGGCAAGTTTTGGCCCAATTCCAGATACTGTTGTCAAAAGATCAAAGGCATCTCTTGTTTCGCTATCCTTAAATCCATATAAAATTGCAGCATCTTCTCTTAAGATAAGTCTAATATTTATAAAGACTTCTTCATTTTTATAAAATGTATGGAGCTCTCTTGAAATCATATTGATTATATAACCAATTCCATTAACTTCAAGAACTAAATACCCCCTATCTGTTGAGTGTACTTTGCCCTTTAAAAATTCTATCATTATATCATCCTAAAACTTTCTTTAAACTTAATTGAACTTCCATGAGTTATTGCAACTGCAAGTGCATCTGCTACATCATCAGGCTTTGGAACTTTACTTAAATTTAAAATGATCTTAACCATTTCTTGTACCTGTGCTTTTGTAGCTCGACCATAACCTACAAGAGCTTGTTTAACTTGCAAAGGCGTGTATTCATATAAACCTGCACCACTTTTTTTTGCCGACAAAACTTCAACACCACGAGCTTGAGCAACAGTAATTGCCGTCTTAACATTTTTGTTAAAAAACAATTCTTCAAAAGCAATATCAATAGGCTTATACTTTTCTATTAATTCATTCATTTCTTCGTAAATTAAATTTAATCTATCTGCAAGTGGAACCTTGGGCATTGTAGTAATGGCACCGTAATCTAAAACTTTATAAGAATTTCCCCTTAAATCCAAAAAACCATATCCAACTATTGCTATTCCAGGGTCAATACCCATTATTACCAAATTATCACCACTTTAAAAAGGATAGTGTAGAACTATCCTTACTTGTATCTCTTTAAAACTCTATCGTTAACTCCATCCCAAAAACCATTTTTAAAAATCCTAAATCCATCTATGTAAAGAAACTTGGAAACTTTATTATTTAGAGCAATAATTTCAGATTCAGTCAGATATGAATCCACCTCTCTAATTTTAACATCGTCGTTTTCACTCCTAAAAAAAAGTTGTAAATCAAGATGATCGTTTATACTATTAATTTTTTCATTAAGCAACTTTTTCTTAACATCTGAAAGTGTATTTTTTATAAAAATCCTAATTTGCTTATCTTTTCTAATTTCTTTAAAAATTAACTTTTTAAAAGACAAAACTTCCTCATTTCGAAATTCATATTGAAAAAGTTTTTTTCTATTATAAAGTTCATCAATAGTTAGATACTTTAATGTAATTATTTCAAGCATATTAATATGTTTTTTTGAATTAAACCCAAACCTATAAGCTTCTAAATATAAATAAAGCTCTAATCTATTAATATCATCATGTATTAGACTAGAAAGGTTCTGTGCAATAAGCTCAATGCCTTCCTTTTGCCTATAAATTTTAATTATATCTTTTCTCAAATTTTCAAGAGTAACATATCTCGGGTATATGTTTTCGATTGACTCATAAATATTGTATAAGTTAAGTAAAATATTTATGCTATCCAAATCGCCATTGTATAAGAAGTTTGCAATTAGGTATTTTTTTATATCCTTAAAGGCAATTTTAAAAGGCTTCTGATTTAATTTTTGTGCCAAGTCCATAAAAAAATCCTCCGGTTTCGTATAAAAATATTATACTATATATTCCGAAGGATTTGTATCCAATTTGTAAATTTTTTAAAATTATAATAATTTTATTTTATTTTCTCTACAATAATTTAAATTATTTTCGTCCCAAACTCCAACTTGTACTTCTCCAATATGGCTTTTTTCAAGAAAAAACATACAAATTCGTGATTGACCAATACCTCCACCAATTGTGTATGGAAGATTTGCCTTTAAAATGTCTTGATGATATTTTAATTTTAATCTATCAGTTGTATTTGTAAGTTCGCATTGACTTTTTAGAGAGTTTTCATCTACACGAATTCCCATACTAGAAACTTCAAGAGAATTATCTAAAACTTCATCCCAGAATAAAATATCTCCATTAAGCTTCCAATCATCGTAATCCGGACTTCTAAGATCATGAGGTTTTCCAGAATTTAAGTTTTCTCCAATTCCCATGATGAAAACTGCTCCCTTGTCTTTACAAATTAATTTTTCTCTTTCTTTAGGACTTTTACCAGGATATAAATCTTCTAATTCTTGTGATGTTATAAAAAATATTTCATCAGGCAACTTTTTAGAAAGTATATAGGGGTAAGTTTGATTAATGTATTCTTCAGTTCTCTTAAAAACCGAAAAAATTTCTTTAACAGTTAAATAAAGATACTCTTTATTTCTATCACTTTTATCAATAATTTTTTCCCAATCCCATTGATCCACATATGAAGAATGAATTTCATCAAGTTCTTCTTCTGCTCTTATGGCATTCATATCTGCATAAATACCTTCATACTTGTTAAACTTGTATTCTTTTAAAGCATTTCTCTTCCATTTTGCAAGAGATTGAACAATCTCTACATTTATTCCATAATGTTTCAAGTAAAAATCTACCGCTTTTTCCCCATTTAAATTGTCGTTAAGTCCTGTTTCAGGTCGGACAAAAAGCGGTGCAGAAACTCTTTGTAAGTTCAAAGTATTTGCTAAATCTCTTTGAAAATAATCTTTCACTGATTTAATTGCTATTTGTGTTTCTCTAAGGTCTAATTTTGTGGCACTAGAATTATTTCTCATCTTTTTCCTCCATAATTATAAAAATTCTTTCACTCCAAAGAGCGAAAGAATCTTATTTCTTAAATAAATTGTATATCAAATTCCCCACTATATTCAAATATTGATTTAATTACAAGAATAGAAATATTTGTTGATAAATTTAAAGCAAAGTTTAAATCATTATCGAAATTGTGGTTTGAATTCTTATACTCATCAATTACATTAACTAAATATTTTTTAATTTTTTTATCAAGACTTAAATCTAAATTTTCAAAAATTTTTATGTTTTCCAAAGAAATTACTTCTCTATAATTTTCTTCTAAATATTTATTTTCTCTAGCATATAAAGCTAAATCTTGTTCATACTTAATATGTTTCCTTAGATTTTCAACAAAAGTCATTCTATAAGCATGGGGATAACATACAAAATCACAAAGATAATGCATAATTATGCCAAGCTTTTTACTAATATAGTTAATAAATAATTTACTTTCATTTCCCTCAGAATAGGAATATCTAGAAAAATAAATAAGTTTACTTATTTCTCTTGCTATATAATCCCCTGATTCATCAAAATAATGTCTTTTTGTCTTATAGTAAGGTAAAACATCGGGAGCAATTGAACCCCAAAGCATTTTCTCTAAATTTAAATTGATATCATATTTATCTTTTATTCTATCGTGGACTATTTTTGCCACAATCTTATGTGTATCTGGTAAAATTTTAAACACATCCTAATAAAATTATATTTTAATACTATTCAATTTTATACTTAAAAAACTAAATTGTCAATTTTAGTTATTTTGTTTTCTCTAATTCTTTTGAAATTACATCCCAAATATTTTGAGTTTCAAATCCACGTCTCCAACTTCCAACTCCAGCTAGATTGTATTTATTTACAAGAGAAACTTTTTTCTCAATAGAATTTGCATCTTCAATCCAAATTTTATAAGTTGAGTCCTTTTCTTGATATTCAACATAATTTTGTTGCGACTCTTTGTCCCAAATTGGTTTTAAACCCTTAGATGCAATGATATTTGAAACTTCAGACATAGAAATTGCCTTTGATGTAACTTTTCCCTTTGATTCTTTCCATAATCTTGTATAAAGTGGAACACCTAAAATCATTTTTTTATTAGGAATGCTTCTAAATAGCACATTTATACTTCCCTCAACCCATTTGTATTGGGCAACAGATCCTGCTTCTTCTGATGAACCCCAGTGTTGGTCATAAGCCATAACTACTATATAATCAGAAATTTCCGCTAAAGCTTTTCTGTCGTAAGGCTCTTTGGTAACATCTGAAGAAATTTGTGGAGTTACATCAATTGTCAAGATAAAATTTTCTCCAGCACTTTCTCTAAACTCACTTACAAAAGCAGTTATATTATCTCTATCTTCATTCCTCGTATGTTCAAAATCAATGTTTATTCCCTTCATATTATATTTTTTACAAAGCTCTAAAGTCTTATCAATGATTTTCTTGCGAGTTTCCTTATTAGATAAAGCTTCATGAGTAATATCTGGATCAAAAGAATTGTCCAAGTAAGCCCAAACTTCTATACCTAAATCATTATATTTTTTTATATAATTTAAATTTCCCCTGTCTATCATGTCGCCATTGCCATTTTTTATAGAAAACCATGTAGGAATAATTACATCAAGTCCATTAATTCCAACTATTTGATTAACTTTTTCATCAGAATGTTCTGCATAAGTATAGTCCCATGTTAAATTAATCGGACTCTTAGATGTGTTTTTTGTTGCAGATGCTAGTGTAAATTTTTCAAAATTTTCATCAACATCATCTTTTAAAACATAGCCTGCATATCCTTCAGGCATTCTAACTTTATAGTATTTACTTTTTTCACTATATACATATAATTTTTCCCCTTCAGGAAGTTTTTTGATAATTGGACTCCTTCGAGAACTATCTTCCCTTAAAAAAGTATCTTTTGTAGTTTTAGTTAACTCATATTCTTTATCTCTATAATCTAAAAGCAAAAGTCTAATGTCCTTATTATATCTAAGATTTACATTATAATCGTAGATAAATGCTTCAATTGGAAGCATAATCTTTCCATTTTTTTCAATAACTGGTGCTCTTAAATCTATTGTGCCGCTATTAAATTTTGCTTTATATTCATCTAACTTTAAAATTTTATTCGCATGTTCATTTTCTATTTTTACTTCTCCAGTTGATTTATCATAAAAAATATTTTCATCTAAATATTCTTTTATGTAGTCAAGAGATAAGTAAATCATTCCATCTTCTATACAAAAATCTTCTTTGTCAATGTCTTTGTCTTCAGTTATAAAGTTAAATTTATCGTATTTAGTTGAAATTTTAGTAGTTCCTCTATTTTCAACAAATAAAAATGTGCCTGCCGCCAAAATAATAATTAAAAAAATTCCCAAAAAAATCTTTTTCATATATATCACCTCTCTAATTTATTTGTTCAAAATAAAAGATACTAAAAATAGGACTTAAAGTCCCACTCTTAGTAATTAGTCTTTTCTTTAACTTTTGCAGCCTTGCCTTGTCTATCTCTAAGATAGTAAAGTTTAGCACGTCTAACTCTACCTTTTCTTGTAACAACAAGATCAGCAATTCTTGGTGAGTTAAGTAGGAAAGTTCTTTCAACTCCAACGCCATAAGAAATTCTTCTTACTGTAAAAGTTTTTCTAGAGCTTTTTCCTTGAATTTTTATTACAGTTCCATCAAAAACTTGGATTCTTTTTCTTTCGCCTTCAATAATTTTATAGTGAACACTTACAGTGTCCCCAACATTAAATTTAGGTAAATTTTCATTTAATTGTTCATCTTCAATAGCTTTAATATAATCCATTGTCTTTACCTCCTTCCAGTAAATCTTTCAATATATCTTTTTCTTCATCATTTAAAATTTTATTTTCTAATAAATCTGGTCTTTTCTGCAAAGTGTTTTTTATAGACTCTCTAAGTCTATATTTTCTAATCTTTTCATGATCTCCACTTAAAAGAATATCAGGAACTTCAAATCCTCTAAATTCTTTTGGTCTAGTGTATTGTGGATACTCTAAAAGACCATTGTAATGAGACTCCTCTTTAAAAGACTCATCGCTTGCAAGAACGCCGTCGAGAAGCCTTGATACACCGTCTATAATTACCATAGATGCCAACTCTCCACCAGTTAAAACATAATCGCCAATGGAAATTTCTTCATCTACGTAATTTTCAACGACTCTATTATCAATACCTTCGTAATGGCCACTTAAAAGTATTATGTGTTCTTCGCTTCTAAGTTCCTTTAGTTTATCTTGATTCAAAACCTCTCCCTGTGGAGACATATAATAAACCTTAGAGTTGTTTTTCTTTACAGATTCTATTGCCTCTACTATTGGCTTAATTTGCATTAACATGCCTGGTCCACCGCCATAGGGATAATCGTCTACTTGCAGATATTTGTTTATGGCAAAATCTCTAATATCCACAGTTTCAAGATCTAATTTACCTTCGCCGATAGCCCTTCCAACAATAGAAAAATCTCTAATCTTATTTATGAATTCGGGAAATAATGTTAAAACACTTATTTTCACAAAATCATTCCTTCTATTAATTTAATAGTTATTGTAGAATCTATTTTTTTTATAAATTCCTTAACTGCTGGTATTTGATAAATACTTTTATCTTCACTTTCAATTATAAAAATATCATTAGCAGGATATTCCAATACCTCTTTTAATATTCCTATATAATTTTTTTCAGTATCATAAACTTTTTTTCCAATTATATCAGAAATATAGTATTGGTTTTCATCTAAAGCTAGTCTATCTTCATCTTTAATGTAAATATAGCTGCCCTTTAAAATAAGAACATCATTAATATTTTCATATCCATCAAAAGTAAGGTATACAAATTTATTCACTCTAACTTTTTTAATAGAAAATTCTATTAATTCATCGCCTACAAATACGCTTTTTAGTTCAGAAAATCTTTTGTTGTCAAAAGTATAAGGCTCAACTTTAATTTCACCCTTAATACCATGAGTATTTATTATCTTGCCAATGCACGTAATTGAATCTTTAATATTCTTCAATTTCTAAATTAACCTTTACATCTTCTTTGAGTGAAACAGCTTTCAAAATTGCTCTTATTGCCTTAGCAATTCTACCTTGTCTGCCAATAACTTTTCCCATATCATTTGATGCAACTTTAAGTCTAATATCAATTGAATTATCATTCCTAGTCATTGTTACATCAACTGAAGAAGGATCGTCAACTAAAGATTTAGCAATATATTCAATTAATTCAACCATTTTGGTCCTCCAAACATACTGTTATTCAGTAGCTTCTGATTCACTTGCTTCTGCTGTATTATTTGAGTTTGCACCAGCATTATATACTGAGTTTTCTCTGAAAAGTCTGTCAACTGTATCAGTAGGTTTTGCACCATTTTTGATCCAATTATTTGCTTTTTCTGAGTCTACAACAACTTTTTTAGGAGTCGTAAGTGGGTTATAATAACCAATCTCCTCGATGAATTTTCCATCTCTAGGACTTCTAGAGTCTGCTACAACTATTCTATAAAAGGGTTTTTTCTTTGTACCCATTCTTCTAAGTCTAATTTTTACTGCCAAATTATTCACCTCCACAATAAAATTTATATATTAAAATATATAAGCTACCTTAAAAGGAAAAAGGTAATTTAAATTTTCTTTTTCCCATACTTTTGGACATGTTTCCAAATTGTTTCATCATCTTTCTCATGTCTTTAAACTGTTTTATAAGTTTATTCACATCTGCTGGACTAGTTCCAGAACCCTTTGCAATTCTTTTTCTTCTAGAAGAATCTATAATTTCAGGCTTTTGTCTTTCTTTTTTTGTCATAGAAAGAATCATTGCCTCAACTTTAGCAAATTCATTATCGGGTAAGTTAATACCCTTTAAAGCTTTGCTATTCATACCTGGTATCATTCCTATAATATCTTCAAGTGGTCCCATGTTCTTCATTTGCTGCATCTGGTCTAAAAAATCTTCAAAAGTAAATGTTGACTTTCTAAGCTTCTCTTCAAGTTCTTTTGCTTTTTTATCATCCACAGCTAATTGTGCTTTTTCAATTAAGGAGAGCACATCTCCCATTCCAAGTATTCTTGAAGCCATCCTATCTGGGTGGAAGACTTCAATATTATCCATCTTTTCACCACTGGCAATAAATTTTATAGGGACATCAGTAACTGATCTAATTGATAGAGCAGCCCCACCTCTAGCATCCCCATCAAGTTTAGTGAGTACTACACCTGTCAATTTTAACATATCATCAAATTTATCGGCAACATTTACTGCATCTTGACCAGTCATTGCATCAAGTACAAGAAGTACTTCTGAAGGTTCAAGTGCTTCGTGAATATCTTGAAGCTCCTTCATTAACTTTTCATCAATGTGAAGTCTGCCAGCTGTATCTATGATAACTACATCATTTCCATTTTTCTTAGCATGCTCAAGAGCAGCCTTAGAAATATCTACTGGAGAAATTTTATCTCCCATTGTAAAAACTGGAGTATCAACTGATTTACCAACAACTTGAAGTTGTTTTATAGCTGCTGGTCTATAAATATCGCAAGCAACTAAAAGAGGTCTCTTTCCATCTTTTTTTAATTTATTTGCAAGCTTACCACTTGTAGTAGTTTTACCTGCTCCTTGAAGTCCACACATCATTATAACTGTAGGTTTTTTTGAAAAGTCAATTTTAACTTCGCTAGTACCCATTAATCTTGTGAGCTCTTCATTTACAATTTTAATAACTTGTTGGCCTGGAGTAAGAGATTCTAAAACTTCTTTTCCTAAAGCTCTCTCTTTAACTGTTTTTACAAAGTCTTTAACAACTTTAAAATTTACATCAGCCTCAAGAAGTGCAAGTTTTACTTCACGCATAGCTGCGTCAATATCTTTTTCGGATAATCTACCCTTTCCTGTTAATTTTTGCAAAGTACTTTGCAATTTATCGGATAAACTTTCAAATACCAAAAAACCACCTCCTAGTCAAAAAGTATTTTTCTAAGCTCTTTAAATTTCAAATTATTATTTTCATTTAAAGATTCTTTTTCTATACTTTCTAATATAGTTTCAATTTTTCTTCTTTTTATTTCTTTATTATCTTCTTCTTTTTTTGCGTTTTTTATTAATTCGAGCTTTTTTTCAAAGCCTTCTAAATTGTTTTCTGCCCTTTTTAAATTGTCAAACACCGCTTGTTTTGAAATATTAAGTTCTGACGATATTTCGTTTATTGTACAATCATAGACATAATACATAAGCGCTGCTTTTCTTTGTTTTTCAGTAAGAAGATTTCCATAAAAATCAAGTAAGCTGTTCATCCTAAAAAATTTTTCATTCATTTTTATCACCATTTCTAGCTAGGTCAACCTTTTTACTTGACCTTTATTATTTTAGCTAATACCTTCAAATATGTCAACAACTTTTTTATTTTTTAAGTAATTTTATTTTATAAACATCATATAAAATACATGACAAAATTTTGCATAAAAAAAGTAGGAAAGATCCTACTTTAATAAAATTACTCTATCCAAAAATTGTCTCTAAAAATGTATCAATATTAAAATCTTGAAGGTCGTCTATACCTTCTCCAACTCCAATAAGTTTAATTGGAATTCCAAGTTCTGATTGAAGTGCAATGACAACTCCACCCTTTGCAGTTCCATCAAGTTTAGTTAGCGCAATTGCAGAAACATCAGTAACTTCTTTAAAAGTTTTTGCTTGATTAATAGCATTTTGACCCGTCGTTGCATCAAGCACCAATAAATTTTCACGATTTGCTTCAGGATATTTATTAGTTATAATTCTATTGATTTTTTCAAGTTCTTTCATAAGGTTTGACTTATTGTGAAGTCTTCCCGCAGTATCCACAATCAATACATCTGTTTTTCTAGCTTTTGCTGCTTCAATTGCATCAAAAACAACTGCCGCTGGATCAGAACCTTCATCATGACTAATTACGTCAACATTTGCCCTATTTCCCCATTCTTTTAGTTGATCAATGGCTGCCGCTCTAAAAGTATCTGCTGCACATACTAAAACAGATTTATTTTCTCCTTTAAATCTTTGTGAAAGTTTTCCAATTGTAGTAGTTTTTCCCACTCCATTTACTCCAACAACCAAAATTATAACTGGTGATTCAGATTTTATTTTTGTATTTAATTCAGGATTCATTAATTTCTTTGCTTCTTCCATTAAAATAGGTTTGACTTCCTTAGGATCCCTTATCTTTTCTCTTATAATAGTTTCACGTAAATTGTCAATTAACTTCATCGTAGTTTCCATTCCAACATCTGCTGAAATTAAAATATCTTCAAGGTCTTCTAACATTTCATCGTCTATTTTTACATAAGCTCCAATTACTGTGTTAATTTTTATTCCAACTTCTTTTCTAGTTTTATCTAGACCTTCTTTTAATCTTTGAAAAAGTGAAACCTTTTTAGGTTCTTCTATAGTTTCTTCATTAATTTCAAATTTTTCATCTTCAATTTTTTCGAGTTTTTCTTCGGATTCTACGCTCTCAATCTCTTCTTCATTGATATCCAAATTATCTTTTGGATCTTCAATAGTATCTTCTCTAGCTTCTTCTTTTTTTACTTCTAAAGATTCATTATTTTCTTCTATAAAATTTTCTTCATAAGATTTTTCTACTTCAAAAACTTTCTTTGATAAATCTTCACTAATTTTCTCGTCACTAGATAATTCTTCATCAATATCTTTTACTTCTTTATCTAAATCAGAATTTTTTTCTAGATCTTCAGAGATAACTCTATTTACTTCATCATCCAAACTTACCTTTTCAGAAACTTTTTCTACAGTTTCTTGAATTTCTTCTTTAGCTTCAGTTTCTTTTTTCTTAAATTTATCCTTTAACCATTCAAACATAATTTGCTCCTAATCCTTTAATTTTACAGAATATAATTTACTAATTCCCTTTTCTTCCATTGTAACACCATACATAGTATTTGCAATCTCCATTGTGAGTTTTCTGTGAGTTATAATTATAAACTGAATTCCCTCCAAAGTTAAAAGATAATCAGCATATCTTTTAATATTTGCATCGTCTAGAGCCGCATCTATTTCGTCAAGAATGCAAAAAGATGCAGGTCTGTATTTTAACAAGGCAAATAAAAGTGCCACAGCAGTGAGAGATTTTTCTCCACCTGAAAGAAGTGAAAGGGCTTGAAGTCTTTTCCCTGGGGGTGATGCTTTGATTTCTATTCCAGAATTTAGTAAATCACCTTCAATATTTATTTCAGCACGACCTCCATTAAATAAAATTTTAAAAATTTCAGCAAAATTTGTAGAGATTTCACTCATGGCTTCGCTAAATATTTTTTTCATTTCATAATCTAATTTACTTAAAATAGATTTTATTTCTTCCTTTGACTTGATGAGGTCATCCCTTTGAGAAGTGTAAAAATCAAGCCTTTCTTTAATAATTTTATGTTCATCAATAGATGAAATATTTACCTCTCCATAATCTCTAACCTTTTTTTTAAGTTTTTTAATTAGACTATCCCTTATATTGGGAAGGCTTTCGTCAACGTACTCATTATAGTCGTCAATATTATATTCTTCATTTAACCTTAAAGTTTCATTTAATATTTTATTTTTATTTATATCAATTTTTAAAGTGATTTTTTCTAACTCAGAGTTTATAATTAGTAGCCTTTCCTTTAACTCACTTAATTTATCCTTTTTGCTTAAATAAACTTTGTTTTTTTCTTCTAAAAGTTCCTTGTAATTATTTATAGAGGTCTTTAAATTTTCAATTGATTCACTTAAATTTGACAGTTTAATTTTATTTTCTTCATTTAAATTAGCTTTTCGGTCAATATTTCTATTTGTATCCTCTAGGGAATTTTTATTATCCTTTAATTTTTCTTCAATATTAAAGATTTCAGACTTAATTCTTTCCCTTTCCCTCTTATTATAAAGTAATTTCTCATGATTTTCTCTTTCTAAAAGTTGAATATCAATTTTTTCATTTTTTAAAATTTCAATTTCTTTTGACAAATTAGAAAGTTTTGCATCACTGTCTACCTCAAGCAATAAATCATCTAAAATTTTATTTTTATTTTCAATCTCTGAAATATTTTTGTTCAAATTTGAAAAATCAAGTTTAATGTTTTCTTCTAAATCTTCTCTTTCTTTTTCATACTTATTTAAATAATTTGTGTTTAAATCTTTATCGTTTTTATTTTTATATATATTTTTTTCAATACCAGATATTTTTAAATTATAGGATTTTTGTTTCTCTAAAAATTCATCGGCTAAATTGCTTAACTCAAAAATTTCTCTTTCAATTATATCTTTATCTCTTTTAAAATTTTTAATTTCAGAATTTATTTCCTTTGCTTTAGACTGCAATTCAGTAATTTCATTTTTACGCAAAATAAAACTGCTATTATAAGTATTTAAACTACCTCCAGTTATTGCTCCAGAAGGATTGAAAACTTCGCCCTTTAATGTTACTACTTTTAATTTATATTTTTTTGAAATAGCACTAGCATTTTTAAAATTATCAGCAATAATAACTCTGCCAAGTAAGTTATAAAATATTTCGCTAAATAAGTCATCAAACTTTATTAAATCACATGCAATGCCAATTATCCCATCCTCAGGTGTATTTATCTTCACCTTGCTGCCCTTTACTCTATCAAGAGGCAAGAAAGTCGCCCTTCCCATTTTGTTTTTTTCAAGTATTTTTAGCATCTCCGATGTTTCTTTAGTTGAAGATACAATAATATTTTGCGACATTGACCCAAGTGCTACAGAGATGGCTTTTTCATATTTTTTCTCCACAGAAAATTTTTCCGCAACAGGTCCATATAGTGTGTCTCTAAAAATATTATTTCTTGAAGAAAAGTTCATAAAGGATTTAATAGTTCTATTGTACCCTTCATAATTTGATTCCATGTTTTCTAATATTTTTAATCTAGCCATTACTTCATTTAAATTATTATTTTTTAAAATCAAATTATCTTCAAGAACTTTGTTTTTTTCTTTAAGTTCTCTTATTCTATCTTCAGTTTTTTGAAACTCTAAACTATCTTTTTCCATGACACTCTTTAATCTATTAACTTCTTTTGACTCTTTTTCAATAAGTTTTTCAAATTCAGATTCGTTTAGCTTAAGACTCTCAATATTTTTTTCTAAATTTACTTTTCTATTGTTTTTCTCTTCAATAATATCCTTTAAAGTTTCATTTTTAAATTTTATATTTTCAATTTCGTTTTTTATTTTATTTTTATTTTCAAAGTTTAAATTTCCAATTTTTTCTAAATTTTTAAACTCTTCTTCTAGTTTTGCAATAATATTATTTTTTTCATCTAATTTTTTTGTAATTTCCTCTTTAGAATTCTTTAAAATTTCTTCGTCCCTTGCTAAACTTTCTAAATTCTCATTAAATAAAATAATATTTTTATTTAGAGAGTCCTTTTCTAAATCAATTCTCTGGGAATCCTTCTTTAGTGAATTTATTTTTTCACTTTGCAAATTTATATCTAAATATAGTCTATCGTATTCTTCTTTTTGCTGATTTAATAATTCATTAGAATTATTATTTTTGTTTGAAATCTCGAAAATTTCATTTTTTAAAGGTTCCAATTCATTGGATAATTTATCCCTTTCTAAAGAAATTTCCTCAGAATCATTTATTAAATTTGCAGAATTTTTTTCTAGTTCTTTTTTTTCTTCTTCTACCTTTTTTATCTCTTTACAAGAATAATTTATGTCATTTATCTTTAAAGTCTCGTAATCTTCTAAGTACGCTTTAGCTTTTTCTGCTTGAACTCTTAAGCTTTCCTCTTGAAGTACAATTTCTGACAAAATGTCTTCAATTCTAACTAAATTTTCCTCAGTTTTTAAAAGTTTGTTAGTAGATTGAACTTTTTTGTACTTATATTTAGAAATTCCAGCAGCTTCTTCAAAAATATTTCTTCTATCTTCAGGCTTTGAACTCAAGACAGACTCTATTTTTCCTTGTCCTATTACAGAATAACCATCTTTTCCAATACCAGTATCCATAAAAAGTTCTTTAATATCCTTAAGTCTACACTTTTTATTATTTATTAAAAACTCGCTCTCAAGAGATCTATACATTCTTCTTGTAATAGAAACTTCATTAAAGGGCAAGCTTAAAGATTTGTCGCTATTATCAAAAACAACTGTAACCTCGCAAAGCCCAAGGGGTTTTTTTTCATCAGTTCCAGAAAAAATTACATCTTCCATTTTGTTCCCACGAAGATTTTTAACTGATGTTTCACCAAGCACCCATGTAATGGCATCAGTTATATTGCTTTTTCCACTTCCATTAGGTCCCACTATTGCCGTAGTAGTCTTATCTAATTCAATTTTTGTTCTATTTGCAAAGGATTTGAATCCTTGTATAGTAACTGATTTTAAAAACATCTACTCACCTATAATAATCTCTTACATCAATAAATTCTAAAAATTTTCCATGAACTTCAACTTTAAAATAACCGAGATTTTTTTCTTGAAGCTTTATTTTTGAAATTCCAAGTTCTTTGATCATCTCATTTTTATTTTTTGATTTTTGCCCACTAATATTTGAAATATTTCTTCCACTTGCACATATTAAAACTTCATCATCTATATTTTCTGATTCTTTAAAATAATTTAATAATGCACATTTAAAATAAAAAGACTCAACCAACTGCCTATATGCAGGATGAAATGCTCCTGCTACTACATCTCCATCATAATTAATATTATCCGTTGGCTGAAGTCCCACCCTTATTACATTAATATTGTTTTTATAATAAATATCAAGAATGTCT
This sequence comes from Peptoniphilus faecalis, assembly GCF_012976305.1. GTDB lineage: Bacteria > Bacillota > Clostridia > Tissierellales > Peptoniphilaceae > Peptoniphilus_A > Peptoniphilus_A faecalis. Next base: position 28,363 of record NZ_JABDSR010000003.1, on the reverse strand, counting down.
GCAACATATTTAATGGAAGATTTTAAATCAAGAGCTTTATACTTGCCCTCTTCTAAATTTTTATAAAGTGCTGTTTCTTTAATTACAAGAGTTGGATAAACTCTTACACAATAGGGATCTAATTTTACAAATTCCTTTGCTGTAAAAATAGATTTTTCTAAATTATCACCGGGAAGACCTACCATTTGTTGAAGCCCAAGCAAAAATTTATACTCCTTGATTAATTTTGAAGATATATAAACACATTCTGCATCATGCCCTCTATTAGAAAGTTTTAAAACTTTTGGATCAAGACTTTGCACTCCAAGCTCAATAATGTCCACACCATATTTCTTTAAATTTTTAAGTACTTCCTCATCAATTGCATCTGGTCTTGTAGAAAGTCTAATATATTTTACAAGACCTCTTTTCTTATATTTATATGCAATTTCTAAAAATTCTGATTGCTTTTCAATTGGTATCGCAGTAAAGCTTCCTCCGTAAAATGCAATTTCAACATTATCTTTTCTTTTAAAATAAGAAAGATATTCCAAAATAGTATTTTCAACATCACTATTTGAAATATCTGTAGACATTCCCGTAATTTTTCTTTGGTTGCAAAAAACACAATCATTGGGGCATCCATAATGTGGAATAAAAATTGGTATAATATTTCTCTTAGACAAATTTACCACTCCTATTAAGTGCATCTCTTGCAGCCTCTTGTTGTGACTCTTTCTTGGTTTTTCCTTTGCCCTTTCCAACTAAAGCTTCATCTAAATACAATTCCGTAAAAAAAGTTTTGTTATTATCAGGTCCTTCTTCTCGAACTAGTTTATATTCCGCTTTTTTACTTGACTTTTGAGCCTCTTCTTGAAGTTTAGTTTTAAAATCTATATTAAATGACTTGTAGCTATCTCTTTCTAAAAAATCTTGAAATAAATACAAAATAATCTTTTTAGCATTTTCAAAATTTGAATCTAAATAAATTGCTCCAATTAAAGCTTCAAGAGCGTCAGCGGAAGTAGACTCCCTATTTCTTCCACCACTTTTTATTTCTCCCTTTCCAAATTTTATAGCATCGCCAAGATTTAATTTCTTAGAAATAAAAAACAAAGCTTTTTCATTTACAGATTCAGCTCTCATTTTTGTAAGAGAGCCTTCCCTGTCCTCTGGAAAATTTTTGTAAAAATATTCTCCTATAACTAATCCTAAAACTGCATCTCCAAGATATTCAAGCCTTTCATTGCATTCATAGAATTCCATATTATTTTCATTGACAAAAGAACTGTGAGTCAAAGCCCTTTCTAAAAGTTCTCTATTTTTAAAATTATAATTTAATTTTTTTTCAAGATATTTTAGATGGTCCTTGGACATAAAATCACTGATCCAAATCTTCTACATAGTCGATTACATCGCCAATAGTTTTTAAGTTTTCTAAATCTTCTTCAGAAACTTCTATCTCAAATTCTTCTTCAATTGTCATTACTAATTCAACAAGTTCAATGGAATCAGCATTAAGATCATCTTGAAAATTCATGTCTTCATTAAGTTCATTTACATCAATGTTAAATTGTTCAGCAATAATCTCTAGAATTCTTTCTTTCATTTTCTTTCCACCTTATCCTTTATTTTATTAACTACATTAGATTCTACTATATTTATAGCATATTTTGCAGCATTTTTTATTGCCCTGCTATCAGAATTTCCATGAGCTTTAATAATGTTTCCATCAATTCCTAAAAGGATTGTGCCACCAACTTCTTTAGCATCTAAATTTTTAAATTTATCCTTTAAAAATTTTGTAAAAGCACTTTTACTTTCATCATCTAGTTCAGATTTCTCAATATTATAAAAAACATTTTTAATAGCAAAATCAATTACTCCTTCAATTGATTTTAATAAAATATTTCCGTCAAAACCATCACATACAACAAGATCCACTTCATTGTTCATAATATTTCTTGCTTCAATATTTCCCACAAAATTTATATCGCTATCTTTTAACTTTGTATAGGTTTCTTTATAAAGAGAATTCCCCTTACCTTCTTCAACACCTATATTTAAAAGACCAACTTTTGGAGGATCTATTTTATAATACTCCCTTAAAAAAGTTTCTCCTAGCATTGCGAATTCCAGTAAAAGATCAGGATTTGTATCCATATTTGCTCCTGAATCAATTATCATTGTATTTGATTTTATTCCAGGAATAATTGTTGGAAGAACAGCTCTTTTTATTCCCTTGATCCTTCCAACTATAAAAAGCCCTCCAGCAAGAAGTGCTCCCGTACTGCCAGCTGATATTAATGCATCAGCTCTCTTTTCTTTTAATAAATTCATTGCAACTACAATAGAAGAATTCTTCTTGCGTCTAAGTGCAAAGGCAGGGTCTTCGTTATTTTCAATATTTTCTTCTGCACCAACTATTTCAACCTTGTCTTTATTGTAATCTAGTTTTTGGAGATTTTCTTTAATAAAATCTTCTCTACCAACTAAAATAATATCTATATCACATTCATTAGAAACTTCAATAGCTCCCCTTATAATTTCGTATTTATTATCTCCGCCATTTACATCAAAAATTAATCTCATTTAGACCTCCAAGTAATAATTTTAATATATATCAAAAGCTTAAAAAAATCAACGCTAAACACATAACACAATACTAACTTATAAAAGTTTAACACATATACAATAAAATTTACACAAAAAACTATGAAAACAATCTTGAATTAATCAGCTTATTCGCCATGCTAAAATTTAATCTCTCCTTTAACAAAATGATCTGAAGTTTACTTAAAATTATGCACTATGCTTTTCATACTACCATTAGTTTTAAGTAAACTTATTTATGTACATATTTGATTTTGCAGTAAAAAAGACTCAATATTATTGAGCCCCAAAATTTGACATAAAATCTAAAAAAACTGGCTCTATAATATCTGTTGGGGAGTAAATCTCTAACAGATATTTTTATGTAAAAAAATTGCACTTATACGCATTTAGTCCTAAACTTAAAATAACAACAAACTTTGTTAGGAGGTGCATATAAGTGCAAAATAATAATAACATGAATTTGTTGGGTTTTAAAGATGTAATTTTTGATAGTTTTTGTGAGGATAAGGAATTTGTTCACATTCATGCTTCTGTTACAAAGATGGATACTTGTCCTCACTGTGGTTCTACAAAGATTTGGGTTCATGATCATAGGATTCAAAAGATTAAGGATACTCATATTCATGGTAAGAAATGTCTTATTCATTTAAAGAAGACTAGGTATGATTGTAAGTCTTGTGGTTGTCGTTTTGAAAGAGAACTTGATTTTATTGCTAAGGGTCACACTATGGCTTATAGGCTTGTTTTTGCTATTGTTGCTGAATTTAATGAACTTCATTCTAGCTCTTCTATTGCTAGTAGGTATAATGTTTCTTCTAATACTGTTTTGAGAATTTTACATTGTTTATATGTTTCAAGAGCAAAACTTTCAAGTGTATTGTGTATAGATGAGTTTAAAGGAGATAGCGGATGTTTTAAGTATCAGACTTCTCTTCTTAATGGTGATAACCACTCTGTCATTGATATTTTGCCTACTAGGGATAAGAACTTTTTGTTTAAATACTTTAAAAAAGTTCCTAACAAGGAGAGGCAAGAAGTTAAGTTTTTTGTAAGTGATATGTCCAATACCTTTAAGTCTGTTAAGAATAGGTTCTTTAAAACTTCTATCCATATAGTTGATAGGTATCACTTCATAAGACAAGTTTCATGGGCTTTAGAGAATGTTAGAAAGAGGATTCAAAAAGATATTTCTTCTAATCTTAGAAAGTATTTTAAGAGAAGTAGGAGTCTACTTACAAAACCTGCTTCTAATTTAACAACTGAACAAGCTAAAGAAGTTTCTTTAATGCTTGATTTAAACAACGATTTGAAGTTAGCATATAGGTTAAAGGAACTGTTTTACCAATATGTTCTAAGTCAACCCAATAGAGTTAGAGCATCTAAATCTTTAAGGGAATGGATAAGAAGAGCTGAAGAATCTGATTTAAAAGAATTTAAATCTTGTATCACTGCTTTTAATAACTGGTTTGATGAGATATGTAATTCTTTTGATTATCCTTGGTCTAATGGTCCACTTGAAGGTACTCATACTAAGATAAAGACTTTAAAAAGAAATTGTTTTGGTATGAAAAATTTCAATTTGTTTAGAAAAAGAATTATGTTTTCATGTAAGTAGTTGTTGGGAAAACAGGAAAATTCGCAAAACCCCTAGGGGTTTTGTTTGCTATACCTATTTTTAGTAATTTTTTAGTTATTTTAGTTTTGATATTCTAATAGCGCCTAAGTATTGATTTTTTAATGGAAAGAGAGACTCGAATTAACGAGTCTCCCCAATATTTGACATAGAGCCAAAAAACTCAGGGAATCCCTGAGTCTTAATTTAATAATTCTTTAGCAATAACATTAACTTGTTTTCCATCTGCTTTACCCTTAATTAAAGGCATTACATTTTTCATTAATTTGCCAATATCCTTCATTGATGTTAATTCATTTTCGTCAATTACTTTTTTTATAATTTCTTTTAATTCTTCATCTGATAATTGCTCAGGTAAATATTCAAGTAGTATTTCGATTTCATCATTAGTTTGCTTAACTAAATCTTCTCTATTACCCTTCTTAAACTCTTCAATTGACGACTTCTTTTCTTTTAGCTGTTTTGAAATGATATTTTCAATATCAGAATCATCAAGCTCAACTCGTTCATCTACTTCTTTTTGTTTAATAGCTGCACGAACCATGGTGATAACATCTTTTCGAAGTTTATTTTTACTTTTCATAGCTTCTTTTAAATCAGCCATGAGTCTCTCTTTTAGAGACATAAGAACACCCTCTTTAATATCTATGTTTTTTCCTACGTGCCTCTTCGGATTTTTTCTTCCTTCTAACACTTGGTTTTTCGTAATGTTCTCTCTTTCTTACTTCTTTGAGAACTCCACTTGTGGCACATTGTCTTTTGAATCTTTTTAGAGCATTATCTAAAGATTCGTTTTCACCAACCCTGATTTCGGACATTTTTTAACCTCCTCTCGTAGAAAAGAGTAGCCTTTCGGCCAATGTAGGTTTATTATACTCTATAAATCCCAAAATTTCAATAATATTTTTGCTCTTTAAAACTCTTATCTCTTCTCTTTTTTATTTCTGTAACATATATCTTTTCTAATTAGATCTATTTCTTGTAACTAAAACATCTTTTTCAATTTGATCAAATAACTCTTCTACACTATTAAATTTTAGTTCAGGTCTTACAAAATCTAAAAGTTCAAGTTCTACGGTATAACCATAAATATCTCTAGTAAAATCAAGTATGTGAGATTCAATTTTTACTCCATCATTTTCAACAGTTGGATTTGTCCCAATATTAGTAGATGCTTTAAACCTTTTGCCCTTAATAATAATATCAGAGTCATATACTCCAAACTTTGGTATTACAAAATTATCTATTAGTTGCAGGTTTGCAGTTGGATAACCCATTTTTTTGCCTAATCCCTTAGCATGAATAATCTTTCCAATGAGTTTATAAGGTCTTGATAATAAAAAATTTGCTTCTTTTATTTTTCCGCCTTCAATTAGTTTGCGAATTAAAGATGATGAAATTTTTTCGCCATTATAAGAAATTTGATCTATTACTTCAATAGATTCAAATAAATTTTTATTTTTATTTAAAAGTTCTACATTTCCAGATTTTTTATATCCATAAGTATAGTCATAGCCAACAACCACGCCTTTAATTTTTAAATTTTTTGCTAAAAAATAATCTAAAAATTTAATTGGGCTATAAGACATAAATTCCCTTGTAAAATTAATAAGATAAATTAAATCTATACCTAAATTTTCTAGAATTTTAAGCTTAGTATTATTATTTGTAATAATCTCTTTTTTCCCTAATTTTACAAGGTTATCTGTGTGTTCGTTAAAAAGTAAAATACTGGATTTAATATTTAATTTTTTAGCATTTTCTATTGCCTTATTTATTAGTGCAATATGTCCTTTGTGAACTCCATCAAAATTTCCAAGTGCTATAACTGATTCTTCATCTGCAATATAATTTAAGTCAATTTCAATTATTTTCATAAGTCACCTATTAATTTCTTCTTCATCTTGAGAAAAATATCCCCATCTTTTTTTCTAATTTCTCCAATTCCTAAAAACCTACCCTCTGAATAAATTCTGTAATCTTCATTAATTAGATTTTCATCTAGTTTATAAAATTGTCCCATTAAAAATTTTTCACAAAAATAACTTGGAAGATCAAATCTTTTTAAATTGTTAAGAGCTAAATCCATCGATAGTATTTTTTCTTTTATTTCATCAACACTTGATTTTTCAAAATCAGGAACTGTCATAGAATCTTCAATTTTAAAATTTCCAGTTCTTGTCCGCCTAAGTTCAGTTAAAGTTCCAAAGGTGCCGAGAGATTTTCCAATGTCCTTTGCAAGAGACCTTATATATGTGCCCTTAGAAACTTCAACTAAAACAGTAATTTCATCGCTTCCGTTAAAATTTATAAGTTTATTTTTATAAATTTCTATATCTCTTTTTTTGATTTCAACATCTTTTCCTTCTCTTGCGTATTGATAAAGTTTTTTCCCCTTAACTTTTAGGGCAGAATAAATTGGAGGTCTTTGAGAAATTTTACCAGTGAATTTAACTAAAGTTTCATTAATTTCATCTTCAGTAAAATTAACTTCCTCTTCCTCCAAAATATTTCCCGTTATGTCGTAGGTATCGGTCAAAATTCCAAGCTTAATTTTTGCCTCATAAACTTTGTCGCTAGACAAAATATAATCACTAATCTTTGTAGCTTTGCCAAGGGAAATAACTAGAACTCCTGTTGCCAATGGATCAAGAGTTCCAGTGTGTCCTACTTTTTTTATGCCTAACTTTTTTCTAACTTTATAAACTAAATCGTGAGAAGTAATTCCCTTTTCTTTGTCAAAAATTAAAAGTCCATCCATCATAATTGTTCTTCAGCTACTTTTACTACATCTTCTTTTGCTTTATTTAAGTCTGTATGATTAATTGTACCGCCAGAAGCTCTAACATGACCTCCGCCATTAAATTTTGATGCAACTTTTGTGCAATCAATATAAGACTTTGATCGTAGTGATAATCTAATACAGTCATCTTTTTCTTTCAATAAAACAGCAAGTTCAACAGTGTCAATATCTCTTACAAATTCAACTATGCCGTCTGCATCCGCCTTTTCAGCCTTAGACTTTTCCATATCATCCTTTGTAACAAAGACAACTGCTATTTTATCATTGTCAAAATATTCAATAGAATTCATCGCTCGGATCAATAAATCTGTTTTTTGCCTAGATCTACTTTGATAAACATTTACTGTTACTTCATTTATATCAATATCATATTTAAATAAATTTGATGCAATTAAAAATGTATTTGAATTTACAGAACTATATTTAAAGGAGCCAGTATCTGTAGAAAGTCCAGTGAAAAGCGAAGTTGCAATTTCTTTGTTTAGCTTTAAATCAAGAGATTCAAAAATTCTTGCAAGAACTTCACAGGTTGCAGGAGATTTATCGTCGACAATGTTTAAATCGGCAAATTTTGTATTGCTAAAATGATGGTCAATATTAACAGTTTTTTTTGAGGCTTTAAAAATTTTTTTAATATTCTCGCCCATTCTATTTTCGTCAGAGGAGTCTAATGCAATGAATAAATCAAAAACATTGTTTATATTGTCAGGACTCTTTGCATAGGATAAATTTGGCAAAAATTTAAAGGAATTAGGAATTGTATCATCTAAAACATAAACAGCATTTTTGCCAAGTTTTTTTAACATTCCAACCATAGCTGTTACTGATCCTAAATTATCTCCATCTGGATTTAGATGAGATGCAACTGCAATATTTTCACTTTCATAAATTAATTTTTTTAATTCAGAAGAAAGTTCTTTTAAATTAATCATTTCCACGATTTACCTCATCAATTAATTTATCAAGCTCAAGAGCTCTTTCTATGGAATCATCTTTTATAAAAATAAGCTCAGGCATTGCTCTCAATTTAACCTTTTTTGCCAATTCTTTTTTTATAAATCCCTTTGCAGAATTTAATCCTTCTACTGCTTCATCTCTATCAGAATCATTTCCAAGTACAGAAACATAAACTTTGGCAAAAGATAAATCATTAGTTACATCCACATGAGAAATGCTTGTAATTGAAGGAATTCTAGGATCTTTTAATTCGTTTTGGACAATGTTTGAAATTATTCTCTTTACTTCTTCAGATATTCTATTAATTCTCTTATTGTTCATTATGATCTCTTAACTTCCTTTATTATATAGGATTCAAGAAGGTCTCCTTCTTTAATATCGTTGAAACCATCGATTACAAGACCACCCTCAAATCCAGTAGCAAGTTCCTTTACATCGTCTTTAAATCTCTTTAGAGAAGAGATATCACCTTCATGAATAACTACGTCATCTCTAAGAACTTTTACCTTGGAGTTCCTTAAAATTTTACCATTTAAAACATATATACCTGCAACCATTTGATTGTTAGGAAGTTTAAATGTTTGTCTAATTTCACATCTTCCAAGAATTTCTTCTACAATATCTGGATCAAGCATACCCTTTGCTGCTTGTTCAATGTCGTTTATGATTTCATATATTACTCTGTAAGTTCTAATTTCAACGTCTTCACTCTTAGCAAGTTCTATAGCGTTTATGTTTGGTCTTACATTAAATCCAATTACAATTGCATTTGATGCAGAGGCAAGTGTTACGTCAGATTCGTTAATTCCACCAACTCCAGAGTGAATAATTGAAATTTTAACTTCTTCTGTAGATAGTTTTAAAAGTGATTGATTCAATGCTTCGACAGAACCCTTTACATCAGCTTTTACAACTATATTTAATTCCTTTACATCTTCTTCAGAAATTTTTTCGAATAAATTATCCAAACTAATTTTTGTAGTTTGACTAAGTCTTTTTTCTCTAGTAATTTCAGCGTTTTTATCGGCAATAGCCTTTGCAGTTTTATCATCTTTTACTGCAAAAATTGTATCACCTGCATTGGGAACATCGCTAAGTCCAAGAATTACTACTGGCATAGAAGGCCCAGCTTTTTTAACTTTCTTGCCCTTATCGTCTTCCATTGCTCTAATCCTTCCTGAACATACGCCAGATACAATTGAATCTCCAAATCTTAAAGTACCATTTTTTATAAGAACAGTGGCCATAGGCCCCTTATTCTTATCTAGGTTTGCTTCGATAATTGTACCAATAGCACGTCTATTAGGATTTGCCTTTAACTCTCTCATTTCAGCAACTAGAAGAATCATTTCAAGAAGTTCATCAATACCTTCACCAGTTTTTGAAGAAACACCAACAACTATAGTATCTCCTCCCCACTCTTCAGCAACTAAATTTTCATTCATAAGCTCCTGTTTTACTCTTTCAGGATTGGCTTCAGGCTTATCAATTTTTGTAATTGCAACAATAATTGGAACCTCAGCAGATCTTGCGTGAGAAATAGCTTCAATAGTTTGTGGCATTACGCCATCATCTGCAGCGACAACAAGTACAGCAATATCTGTTGTTTGAGCTCCTCTAAGCCTCATAGAAGTGAAGGCTTCGTGTCCAGGTGTGTCTAAAAAAGTAATTTTCTTTCCAGCTAAATTAACTGTGTAAGCTCCAATATGTTGAGTAATTCCACCAGCTTCTGATTGAGTTACATGAGTCTTTTTAATTGAATCAAGTAGAGATGTCTTGCCATGGTCAACATGTCCCATTACTGTAACTACAGGTGGTCTAGTCTTTAAATCTATTTCCTTGTCCTTCTTTAATAGTCCATATTCCTCTTCAATTGAATCATCAAGTTTTTGTTCTTCAATTTCAATTTCTATTCCAAGTTCCTCTGCTAAAAGAACACAAGTATCCTCATCAATACTTTGATTTTGGTTAGCCATAACTCCAAGGCTTATTAATTTCGTAATTACTGTAGATACAGATACTCCAAGTTGATCTGCAAAATCTTTTACTGTAATTGGTGTAATCACTATTATAGGATCATCTCCTTTGCTTTCTTCTTCCACTTTGTGTCTTGATTTAACTTTTTTCTTCGGCTTTTTCTTGGTTAAATCTCTATTATAGGAGTTGTTAATTTCCTTTTTACTTTCTTTATTATTTTTAAACTTTTTCTTTTTATTTTTATTTAAATTTTCATTTTCAAAAGAATCTTCTTCTTTTGTTTTGTGAATTTTATTCTTGTGAACTTCCTTTTTATTTACATCAAAGGAATCTTTATCTAAATAATCATTTCTCTTTTGATTTTTTTCTTCATTATGTCTAGTATGCTTTGCTTGTTTTTTCTTATTAGAATCTAAAGTTTTACTTTTATCTTTTGTATTTCTACTATTTTTAGAATTATCATTCTTTGTAGGATATTCATTCTTAGAAGAATTTTTTGTGTATAATTTTCTTATTTTTTCTTCATCATCACTTTCTAAAGTTGACATATGGTTTTTTACAGGTATTTGCATTTCATTTAATTTTAAAATTAATTCTTTACTAGTAATACCAATTTCCTTTGCCAATGCGTGCACTCTAATTTTTGACAAATTGAACACCTCCTCAAAAGAAGCTTAATCCACAGAATTAATTAGTTTTTCATAAACTTCCTCACTAATTTCTGCCTTAAATGCCCTGTTTAGGGCCTTTGACTTTATCGCTTTTTCTAAACAATTTTTGTCATTACATAAATAAGCTCCTCTTCCATTTGCCTTTCCAGTTTTATCTATAAAGATTTCATCTTCTTTATTTTTAACCACTCTAATTAAATCTTTTTTTGGTTTTTGTTCACGACAACCTACACAAGTACGCATAGGTATTTTCCTAATTTTAGTCATTTTTTACTCCATTAAATTAAGAATTTTTAATTATCATTTTCTTTATCTTCTTCTATTTCTTCAACTTGATCAGTATCTTCATACTCTTCTTTAGAAGAATCCAATTCTAAACTTTCATCTTCTTGAATTTCTTTTATTTCATTATTTTTAGAAAAATCTTCAGAATCAATAGTTTCCTCAGAGCTTTCCCTTTCCTCATGAACTTCTTTCTTTGCATTTGCAAATTCATTAAGTAATTCTTCTTCAGTAATTCCTCTATCTTCAAGATAAGCTTTAAATTGTTCATTGGATTTAATATCAATTTTCCATCCGGTTAACTTTGCAGCAAGTCTAACATTTTGTCCTTCCTTACCTATAGCAAGAGATAATTGGTAATCTGGAACTATTGCAAGTGCAGATTTTTCAGCTTCATTTACAAAAACTTTTTCTACTTTTGATGGACTTAAAGAATTTGCAATAAACTTGTCAATTTCTTTTTCATAAATAACTATATCAATTTTTTCATTATGAATTTCATCTACAATTGCATTAACTCTTTGACCTTTGTATCCAACGCAAGCTCCTAGAGGATCAACTTCGGGATCTCTAGAAAATACTGCTATTTTTGTCCTTGAACCAGCTTCTCTTGATATAGAATAAATTTCCACTATTCCCTCACTAACCTCAGGAACTTCTAATTCAAAAAGTCTTTTAATTAAATCTGGATGTGATCTTGAAAGAATAATTTGCGGACCTTTAGTAGACTTTTCAACTGATAAAATTAACATCTTGTATCTATCGCCATGCTCATACCTTTCATTGCTAATCTGTTCACTATAAGGTAAGACAGCTTCAGTTGTTCCCAAATCTACATATACATTATTGTAGGCTTTCCTTTGAACTACTCCAGTAATAATTTCTTTTTCTCTTTCCACAAATTCTTCAAAAACAATATCCCTTTCAGCGTCTTTTATTCTTTGAATAACAACTTGTTTAGCTGTTTGAGCTGCAATTCTGCCAAAATTTTTTGGATGTATTTCTAAATTATAAACATCTCCAACTTCATAATTTGGATCTATTTTTTTTGCTTCTTCCAAAGATATTTCAAGTTGATCATTTTCAACATTTTCGACAATATCTTTTGATGCGAATAACCTTATTTCTCCAGTTTCTCGATTCATATTAACAACTACATTTTGAGATGTCCCATAATTTTTTCTATAACTAGAAACTAAAGCCGACTCCAATGCTTCAAAGACAATTTCTTTTGAAATTCCTTTTTCCTTTTCAATTTCATTCAAAGCGTCTATAAACTCTTGGTTCATTTAATCCTCCATTAAAATTTAATAGTTTGTTTCATAGATGAAATTGATTTAATTGGTATTACAATATCTTCATCATCAATTTTACAATAAAAATTTTCATCGTCGTATTTGTCTAAAACAAAACTAAATTCTTTTTTCCCATTAATTGGTGCGTAAAGTTTTACATCAACTTCATTGCCAATATTTCTTCTATAGTCATCTTTTGTTTTTAAAGGTCTATCAAGCCCTGGTGAAGAAATTTCAAGATAATAAGGATTTTTTAAAATTTCAAGATTATCCAATTTTTTCTCTAAATTTCTACTCATTTCTGTGCAGTCGTCAAGATCAATTCCTTCTTTTTTATAAATAAAAATTGAGAGAAGATCGTGTTTTGATCCCTTTTGAAATTCTATGTCTACAATTTCATAACCTAGTTCTTCTGCTACCTCTTCAGCTAGTGGGTAAATCTCTTTTTTTAATTCTTTTTTATTCACTTAACACCTCACTACTAAAAAACAAAGAGTGGGTTAACCCACTCTTTACACTAAAATATCTTTCTTATTAAATTATAACACATATTGCTAAAATTACAACTTTCAAAAATTAAATAGTGAAATTTGATTGGTTTCATCTAAATCTATTAGCATTCCATTTTTTTGTAAAATTGTTATTACAGAATTTCCTGCCTTAGTTCTTTTAGAAAAATCTTCTACTGATAGAAAAAGAGACTTAGAAGCTTCTTCTTCAATACTATTTGCACAATTCTCTCCAATTCCAGGTATGGCTCTAAGAGGCATCCTTATTTTATCATCCTCGATTGTGAACTTGGAAGCCTTTGATTTATATAAATCTGCTGGCAAAAATTCAAATCCTCTTGCATACATTTCAAGTGCAACTTCAGAAACTCTTATCTCTCCCTTATCCTTTGCTGTTGGATTTTGAATTTCCTTTAAAGTTTTAATTCTATTTTTTAAAAAGTTTGGTCCTTCAATAATATTTTCTCCATTAAAATCATTTAGCTTAATAGTAAAATATGTGGCATAAAAAGCTAAAGGATAATTCAATTTATAGTATGCAATTCTAAAGGATAACATTACATAAGCAACAGCATGAGCTTTTGGAAACATATACTTAATTTTTTTACAAGAATCAATATACCATTCAGGCAAATCTAAATCTTTCATTATTTTTTCTTGTTCTTCGGTAAGTCCCTTCCCCTTTCGCACCTTTTCCATGGTGTCAAAGGCCATTTTGTTTTCTGCACCAGCATTTATTAAATAAACCATAATATCTTCTCTAGTTGCTATTACATCTTTAAGTTCTGCTCTTCCAGAGTCCACAAGTTCTTGTGCATTTGAAATCCAAACATCAGTACCATGCGATAATCCAGAAATTCTTACAAGGTCTGCAAAACTCTTTGGCTTTGTTTCCACAAGCATAGCTATTACAAAGGATGTGCCAAATTCCGGTATGCCAAGTGTTCCCGTATCGCATGAGAATATTTCTTCATCCATATTAAAAATTTCTGCACTATTAAACATTGATAAAGTCTTTTCATCGTCAAGCTTAATTTTATTTGAATCAATTCCAGTAAAATCCTCAAGCATCTTTATAATAGTTGGACCATCGTGACCAAGTATATCAAGTTTTAAAATCTTTCCATGAATAAAATTATAATCAAAATGTGTAGTTATTACTCCCGAAGCTGGATCATCTGCAGGATATTGTATTGGCGTGAAGTCAAAAATACTTTTATTCTTTGGAACAATCATAACTCCGCCAGGATGTTGTCCACTTGTTCTCTTGCCATCAGTTATTTCCTTTGCCAATCTATCTATTTCAATTGGAGAAATGTTTTTATTTTCAAAATATTTTTTAACATAACCATAAGCAGTTTTTTCTGCAATCTTCCCAATTGTACCAGCTCTAAATACGTATCCTTTGCCAAATAATTCTTCAGTGTATTTATGAGCCTGTGGTTGATATTCTCCTGCAAAATTCAAATCAATATCTGGCTCCTTGTCGCCATAAAATCCTAAAAATACTTCAAAAGGAATGTTATGCCCATCTTTTTTCATTGGAGTCCCACATTTTGGACAAAGTTTATCTGGCATATCAACTCCACTGCCAAATTCCAAATTTTTTGTGAATTCAGAATGTTTACAATTAGGACAAATATAATGTGGTGGAAGTGGATTTACTTCTGTAATGCCAGCCATTGTAGCTACAAAAGAGGATCCAACAGAACCTCTTGAACCTACTAAAAATCCATCATCGTTAGATTTTTTTACAAGTTTTTGTGCAATAATATAAAGTACGGAATATCCATTTGAAATTATAGATTTTAATTCTTTTTCAAGCCTTTCTTCTACTATTTCTGGAAGAACATCTCCATAAATTTTGTGAGCTCTTTTATAAGTCATTTCTCTTAAACTTTCATCTGAGCCTTCAATAACTGGAGGATATTTCCCATCAGGAATTGGCTTTATTGATTTTATTTCATCTTTTATTTTATTTGTATTAGTTACTACAACTTCATATGCCTTTTGATTTCCCAAATAAGAAAACTCATCAAGCATTTCTTCTGTAGTTTTTAAATAAAGTTTTTGCTCACGACTTGCTCTTGGGTCAGGTCTGCCTGGCTTCCCATTTAAAACAATTCTCCTTAAAATATCTTCTGACTCTTCAAGATAATAAGTGTTTGAATCCGCAATTACAGGAATTCCTAATTTTTCTCCAAGCCAAATGATTTTTTTATTGATTTCCTTTATGTCATTTATGCTGAATTTTCCATCTTGAATTTCAATTATATTGTCATTTGCTGGTTGAATTTCTAAAAAGTCATAGTATTTTGCAATTTCTAACAATTGATGATCAGGACACATTCTATAAACTGCATCAAAAAGTTCTGAGTTTGAAATTCCAGATCCAACTAATATGCCCTCTCTATATTTATTTAATAAAGTTCTAGGAACCTTTGGAGAGAAATTATAAAATTGCATATGAGATGCTGAAATTAGCTTATATAAATTTTTAAGCCCTACTTCATCCTTTACTAATAAAAGCAATGAACTTTCAAATAAACGCTTTGAATCTACCTTTACAATCTCTTTATTTAAATTATCAAAATTAAATTCTTTTTCTCTTTTAAATCTTTCAATTAGTTTTATAAACATTGCAGCAGTAGCTTCGGCATCATTTACTGCTCTATGTGCACCAACAAGTGATATACCTAAATTTTTACAAAGAGTTCCTAAATTAAATCTCTTCATATCAGTCATTATTGCCCTTGCAAGTACTAATGTGTCGAGAATCGGATGATTAAATTCTAAATTATTGTTTATATATTCCCTTCTAATAAAAGAGATATCAAATTTAGCATTATGTGCTACAAGAACTGAGTCCTTTGCAAAATCGTAAAATTTAGGAATTATCTCTTCGATAGTAGGCTCATTTTCTACTTTTGAATTGCTAATTCCCGTTAATTCAACAACAACTTGTGGGATTTCCCTTTCTGGATTAATTAATTGTGAAAATCTATCGACTATTACACCATCAACAATTTTTACGGCTCCAATTTCTGTAATTTTATCATTTCTTGATGATAATCCAGTAGTTTCTATATCAAAAACAACATAAGAATTATAATCTTTATTTGAATCATAATTTGTTACTATTTTTTCTTCATCATCTACAAAATTTATATCTGCTCCATATAAAATTTTAAGTCCCGTTGCCTCTCCTGCTTCCATTGCTTCAGGAAATCCTTGAACATCGTTAGTATCAGATATTGCTAAGGCATCATGACCCCATACTTTTGCCCTCTTTGCAAAATCAGTAAAGGAAGTTACTCCTGACATTTGAGACATCTTTGAGTGAATTCTAAGTTCAGTCCTTTTTTCCTTGGAATAATCCATGCGAATTGCTTTATCTCTTTTTTCAATGTATCTAATCATAATAGTTTCACATCTTGAAAAATTATCATAGCTTACATTTCCTGTTATTAAAACATGCTCTCCATTTTTAAAACTTTCTAAAAAATCTCGAGCTTTTTCTGGCTTTAAAAATATTTTTGCAAGAGTTGATGTTGTATAGTCAGTTATAGATAAGGAAATTAAAAAGTTGCCATTTTTTATTTCTCTGCTCTCAACATTAAATATATCAACTTCTACAGTTGCTTTTTGAGAATTTAAATTTACATCTATAAGCCTTTGTATATTGCCAATGTCTTTTTTCCCGTAACAATTAATTTTTTTTGTCTTGTTTTCCCTTTCATTATTAGCTGTTTTTGCCTTTATTTCCAACTCCTGTTTTGCAGAAATAAATTCTTCCGCTTCATCAATTTGTGAAATAAAAGATTCCAAATGTTCTTCCTCAACTATTTCCTTTACAAAATCAAAATTTATTATGTAAGAACCAAAAACCTTAAGTTCTTTCTCCAAATAAGCTCCAAAACCATTCTTAGTTAATGTATAATAGGCCTCTTCCGTTGGCACTTTTATTTCGATTTTAGAATTTTCTTTTTTAATATCAATTTCATCAATCCAAATTTTTGAGGAAGGGTTGTATTTCAAAATTTCTGCACAAATTAAATCATCTTCACTTTTATAGAGAGAAGATGATTTAAACTCAATATAAACCTTATATTCTTTTAAATTCCTTGAAAATATTTCTTTTATGTTTTTCTCTAAATTATTTTCTAATTCATCTTTAGATGTTATTATAAAAAATACTTCTCCACTATCTTTATTTCTTTTAATGGATTCAATATAAATATCTTCAGAAATATCTATAGAAGTAATTTCTAATTTTTTAAAAATATCCTTTAATAAAATCAAATCATCACCTAATTTTTTCGATTTCTTGCAATAGCTCACTTAAAAGTTTATCTTCTGGAACCTTTTTAATTATTTTACCCTTACTAAAAATAAGTCCTTCCCCATTTCCACATGCAATTCCAATGTCAGCTTCCCTTGCTTCACCAGGTCCATTTACTGCACAACCCATAATGGCAACTTTTAAATTCTTATCCATTGTATAAAGTTTGTCTTCCACAGTCTTAACCATTTCAATTAAATTAACTTTAGTTCTTGCACAAGTAGGACAAGAAATCAAATCTATTCCTTCTCTACGAAGGTCCAATGCTTTTAAAATATCCTTTGCTGCTATAACTTCTTCTAATGGATCAGATGTTAATGAAACTCTTATTGTATCGCCAATTCCTTCAGATAAAAGAGTCCCAATTCCAATAGCAGATTTAATTATTCCCTTTTTTGGCGTTCCTGCTTCAGTAACTCCAAGATGAAGTGGATATTTTGACATTTGAGAAAATTTTCTATAACTTTCAATGGTTAAATTTACACTTGAAGCCTTTAAAGAGACTGCAATGTCAAAAAAATTATTTTTTTCGAGAATTTCAACTTCTTCCATTGCACTTAAACATATCGAAGATGCATTAACTCCCTTAAATTTATCTAAAAATTCCTGTTTAATAGAACCAGAGTTCACGCCCACTCTTATTGGAATATTGTGAAATTTACAAGATTCCGTTACTTCTTTTATCTTCCATGAGGCACCAATATTTCCAGGATTTAGCCTTATTGCATCACTTTCATTTTCCGCTGCAGCAATTGCAAGTTTATAATCAAATTGAATATCAGATATTATTGGAATTTTAATTTCTTTTTTTATTTTTTTAATAGCAGCTGCATCCTCTAAATCATTTACTGCCATTCTTATAATGTCGCAACCTGCATCTTCTAATCTTTTTATTTGTGAAACAGTTGACTTTACATCCTTAGTATTAGTGTTTGTCATTGATTGAATAGAAATAAAAGAATCTCCTCCAATTGAAACATCGCCAACATAAATCTTTTTTGTTTCTTTTCTGTTTATCATTTATTAAACAACCTTCCAATATCGTTAAATATAGTTACATATATCATTAAGCTAAACAAAAGGCTCATCCCAATTAAAGAAAGTCTTTGTTCAATTTTTTCATCAATTGGCTTTCCTCTAATTGCTTCAATTAATAAAAATAAAAACTTTCCACCATCAAGTGCAGGAATTGGCAATAAGTTAAACACACCTAAATTCACTGAAATTAAAGCTAAAATTTGTAAAAAATTTAAAAATCCTTTAGACGATTCCGACCCTATCATTTGTACAACTCCAACTGGCCCAGAAAGGTATTCCATTTTAAAAGAGCCATCAAATATCATTTTTAAACTTTTTAAAATTACAATGGACATATCTAGAGTTCTTTTTGCACCAATTTCTATTGATTTAAAAAAAGAATGCTTTAACTTAGATGTAATACCTATTAAATACATTTTATTTTCTTGAGAATATTTAGGTTTTAAATCAAAGTTTAATTTTTTACCTTCTCTATCTACTTTTAAATGTATATTTTCCTCTTTTTTATCTCTAATCAGAGAATTAATTTCGTAAATATCTCTAGTTTTAATCTGGTCAATTTCTATAATTTTATCTCCAGGTTTTAAACCAGAAATTTCGGCTGGAGAATTTTTTATTACATTTTCTATTTCATTTGACCCATAGCCAACTATAGAGAAAATAATAGTAAAGGCAAGAAATCCTAGAACAAAATTCATAAAAGCTCCAGCCAAAACAACTGCCATTCTCTTTAAAATAGAAACATTATTAAAAGCTCTTGGATCATGTGAGTTTTCTTCTTCGCCTTCCATAGCAACATATCCACCTATTGGAAGTGCTCTAAGGCTATAAAAAGTCTCGCCCCTTTGTTTTTGGATAAGTTTCGGACCCATACCAATGGAAAACTCATTAACTTTTATTCCTGAAAGTTTTGCAACAGTGAAATGTCCAAACTCATGGAGCATTACAACTAATAGGAAAACTACAACAGAACTTATTAAAGTAATCATTTATCCTCCTCAAATAAAATTATATAAAATAAATACGAAGGGACTAATAAAAATTAAACTATCAAATCTATCAAGTATACCTCCATGTCCAGGAAGTACTTGGGCATAGTCCTTTATTCCCGTATATCTTTTAATCTTAGATGCGAACAAATCTCCAAATTGTCCTGATATGGAAGCTAAAAAAATAATTAATACTACAAAAGCATTTATACTGTAAATATCATTATATCTATTTAAAATAACAAAATAAATTGTTGTGATGACAAGTGAAAAAAATGTGCCACCTATTGCACCTTCCACAGATTTATTGGGACTTACTCTTTCTATTAACTTGTGCTTTCCAAAAGTTGAACCAACAAAATAAGCAAAAGTATCTGTTGAAAAAGATATTACAAAGGCAGAAATAATTAAATAAATATCATCAATACTACCTAGTAAATTCAATAAAAATATAGCATAAAAATAAGTAAAAGAAGTATAAGCGTAATTACTTATATCATAATTTTCTAATAGTACTAAAAGGCATGAATTAATAATAAAAAAAAGAACAAGAGAATAAATTAAATTTTTATCAAAAAAGGAACACAAAAAAGTTATAATTGCACCAAAAAATAAAACTGGCAAACATAACTTAATACCTTTATTGTGAAGAGCATTGTAAATTTCTCTTACATTTTCAAGAGTCAAAAGAAAAATTGAAATTTTTATTGCATTTATTCCTAAATAAAAAATTAAAATTAATAAAAGAATACCCAATATTCCAGTGATAACTCTTTTTTGTAAATCTTTCAAGATTATAGTCCTCCGTACCTTCTATTTCGTTTTTGAAAATCATAAATTGCCTTGTAAAATTCATTTTCATGAAAATCAGGCCACAATACATTTGAAAAATAAAATTCGCTATAAGCTAATTGATAAAGTAAAAAATTAGAAACTCTAAGTTCTCCACTAGGTCTAATTAAAAAATCAAGATCATCTTGTCCTTTTGTATATAAATAATTCTTAAAGTTTTCTGTATCGATATCATCAATATTAATTTTATTTGCAATGACTTCCTTACATATCATTTTTGCTGCTCTAACTATTTCACTTTGACCACCATAATTTAATCCAATATTTAATATCATTCTATCATTTGATTTTGTTTCCTGCAATGCATATTCAATTAGTTTAACTATTGTATGTGGAAAGACACTATAATCGCCTAGCACTTTAATTCTAACATTGTTTTTTTTAATTTTTTCTAACTGACTTTTTATATAAAAGGCTAATAAATCCATAAGTCTTGAAATTTCTTCATCAGGCCTCTTCCAGTTTTCTGTAGAAAAAGCATATAAAGTCAAAGACTTTATATTTATTTTATAAGCTGCTTCAACTATTTCTATTACTCTTTTAGTTCCCTCTTTGTGCCCAAAAGTTCTTGGCATATTTCTATTTTTTGCCCATCTTCCATTTCCATCCATAATTATCCCAACGTGTTTTGGAATATTGTTTAAGTCCAATTCTTCGTAATAGTTCATAAAACTCCTTAAAAAAAAGCCTTAGAATAATCTAAGGCTAAAATTTAAATTTCCATAAGTTCTTTTTCTTTGTTTTCTGCTACCTTGTCAACTTCTTTAATATATTTATCTGTCAACTTTTGAATATTTTCTTCATATGAAATCTTATCATCTTCAGAAATTTCTTTAGCTTTTTCAGCTTTTTTAATATCCTCCATAGCATCTCTTCTAATATTCCTAATGGAAATTTTTGCTTCTTCAGCATATTTGCCTACTAATTTTGTAAGATCTCTTCTTCTCTCTTCTGTAAGTTGAGGAATAACAAGTCTAATAATTTTTCCATCATTTGAAGGATTTATCCCTAAATCAGATTTTAATATCGCTTTCTCAATTTCAGGAATTAAAGTAGAATCCCAAGGTTGAATTGTAAGAAGTCTTGGCTCTGGAGCAGAAAGACTAGAAACTTGATTAATTGGAGTTTGTTGTCCATAATATTCAACATAAATTTTATCAAGTAAAGTAGTATTCGCACGACCTGCCCTTATAGATTGAAGTGATTCAACTAATGATCCCACAGTTTTTTTCATTCTAGACTCAGAATTATTTTTTAAATCAGATATCATAATATCCTCCTATTTAACACTTGTACCAATTTCTTCACCACACACAACTTTATACATTGCATCTTCTTCATCAATTCCGAAAACCCTTAAAGGAATATTGTTGTCCATGCAAAGTGTAGTCGCAGTGCCATCCATTATTTTTAAATTTTTATTTAAAATCTCCCTATAACTTAAGTGGTCATATTTCTTTGCATCTGCATTTATATTTGGATCAGAATCATAAATTGCATCTGTACCCTTTTTAGCTAAAAGTATAACATCCGCATCAATTTCCGCAGCCCTAAGAGCAGCAGCAGTATCAGTAGAGAAATATGGATTTCCAACTCCAGCTGAGAATATAACAACACGACCTTTTTCTAAATGTCTTATAGCACGCCTTCTAATATAAGGTTCTGCAACTTGCTTCATTTCGATAGCAGTTTGCACACGAGTAATAACGCCTAATTTTTCTAAAGAGTCCTGTAATGCTAAAGCGTTCATAACAGTACCTAACATACCCATATAATCAGATGTAGCACGATCAATATTATTTTCGTCACGTCCTCTCCAAAAGTTTCCGCCACCTACGACAATTCCCGTCTCAACACCTAATTCATAAATTTTCTTTACTTGCCTTGCAATTAAATTGACATAATCAATATCAATTCCAACGGAATTTGAACCTGCTAGTGCCTCACCGCTGAGTTTTAAAACAATTCTCTTATATTTTGGCATTTACTCCTCCAATTTGTTAACCTATTTGTTTAGCTACTTCTTCAGCAAAGTTTTCTTCTCTTTTTTCAAGACCTTCGCCAACTTCAAATCTAACAAATCTTCTGATTTTAATATTTTCACCAATTTTTGCTATTAAATCATTTAAAATATCTTTGATTTTTTTATCTGGATCTTTAATGAAATCTTGATCAAGCAGACAAATTTCTTCATAGAATTTTTCAAGTCTACCTTCTACCATTTTTTCAATAATATGTTCCGGTTTATTTTCTCCTCTCGCTTGTTCCGTAAGAATGTTTCTTTCGTGCTCTACCTCTTCAGCAGGAACTTCCTCACGACTAACATATTTTGGAGCAACTGCAGCAACTTGCATTGCAATATCCCTAACGAAGTTTTTAAACTCTTCATTTTTAGCAACGAAGTCTGTCTCAGAGTTAACTTCAACTAAAACTCCAATTCTTCCACCATGAATATAAGAATCAACAAGACCTTCAGATGCAATTCTTGAAGATTTTTTAGCAACAGATGCTAAACCCTTTTCTCTTAGAAAATCAACTGCCTTGTCCATATCGCCATTTGTTTCTGACAAAGCTTTCTTACAGTCCATCATACCTGCTCCAGTTTTTTCTCTTAATTCTTTAACTAATGCTGCTGTAATAGCCATTTTAATTCACTCCTTATTTATTTTAAAAAAAGAGAGTTTTAAAGGATTACTTTAGAACTCTCGAAATATCTTTAGTCTTCTATAGTTGACTTTTCATCCTCAACAGTTTCTTCGATTTCAATGGACTCTACTTCAATAGACTCTTCAGAAACATCTTGAGTGGATTCATCATAATCATCACTATCGTTATCTTCAATTTGACTTCCTTGTTTTCCCTCGATAACTGCATTTGCAATAGTTTCAGTGATAAGTTTTACTGCTCTAATTGCATCGTCATTTCCCGGAATTGGAATATCTAATTCTTCAGGGTCACAATTTGTATCAACGATACCGATAACAGGAATTCCCAAAATATGTGCTTCTTTAACTGCTATTCTTTCTTTTTTAGGATCAACTACAAATAGTGCTTGAGGCATTCCCTTCATTTCTTTAATTCCACCAAGGAATTTTTCAAGTTTTTCTCTTTCATGTAGTAATTGAGCAACTTCTTTCTTTGGAAGAACATCAAATGTCCCATTTTCTTCCATTTCAAATAATTTGTAAAGTCTTTCAATTCTCTTGCTAATAGTCTTGTAGTTAGTTAAAAGACCGCCTAACCATCTTTCATTAATATAAGGCATACCACATTTAATTGCTTCTTTTTCAATTGCATCTTGAGCTTGCTTTTTTGTACCAACAAAAAGGATCTCTCCACCATTTGCTGCAATCTCTCTTACAAAATCATAAGCTTCTTCAATTTTTTTAACAGTCTTTTGAAGGTCGATTATATAAATACCGTTTCTTTCAGTAAATATAAATCTCTTCATCTTAGGATTCCATCTTCTAGTTTGGTGTCCAAAGTGAACACCTGCTTCTAATAAATTTTTCATTGAAATTACTGACATTTAAGCCACCTCCGTGTTTTTTCCTCCATTTTTATCATCTATCATAGGGACCAAATTGGCAACTCCTTAGATATCAAAAAATGTGTGTATTAGTTACCGGATAAAAGTATAACATAATGCGTTAAAATTATCAATTGTTTATTTTACATTGATCTTTACTCTTTCTTAATTATCAATATATATATTACAACACTTTTTACACTTTGATACCAGAACATAGTCAATATAAATTATGATTTTAGAAAATTTAATGTTTATTTTTTCATGTATAAATTGTATCAAAAAAGACGAGATTTTTTATTATCCTCGCCTTTTTTTAGGACTTTCACAACAGCCCTTTATTTATAGATTATATTTTGTAAAGAGTACCTATCTTATTTTTATTTAATACTATTTTTTTAATCTATTTAAAGCTTTATCTAATCTTTCCAAAGCCTCTTCAAGCACTTCTTTTGGGACCGCTAGATTAAATCTTTCAAAACCTTCTCCATTTTTTCCAAATATATATCCTTCATCTAGAAATAATTCTGCTTCCTCTATCATGAATTTTTCTAGTTTCTCCTTATCTAATCCTAAAGCTCTAAAATCCACCCACTGTAAATATGTTCCTTCTATTAAAGGTGCCTTTATATTTTTAAATCTTTTTTCAAAAAAATCATTTAACAACCTTTGATTTCCATCAATGACATCAATACATTCATCAAGCCATTGTTCACATTTATCATATACAATTTGACAAGCTTTATATCCCACAGCTGTTGTAGGAATAACAGATATACTTTCAAGTGCCTTTATAAATCTATCTCTAAGCTCTTTGTTTTTAATAATTATATTACTCATTCCCATGCCAGCAATATTAAAAGATTTTGAAGGTGCTGTAAAAGTTATTGTTCTTTCTGCAATTTCTTCATCTATTGTTTGAAAAACAGTATGTTCATAACCTGGCATTATCAAATCAAAGTGTATCTCATCAGATAACAATAACACATCATTTTTCTTAATAATATATGCAAGTTTTTCAAGCTCCTCTCTTTTCCATACTCTACCAACAGGGTTATGAGGGGAGCAAAATAATAAAACTTTATTTTTACTATTTTTTGATAACTCATCAAAAAGCTCATAGTTTATTGTATAGTATCCATCTTTTTCAACTAAAGGACAATCCACAATCTCTCTATTTTGCAATTTAATAGCATTATAAAAGGGATAATATACCGGACTCATGATTATAACTCCGTCTCCCTCTTTTGTAAATTCACGAATTGCATTGAAAAATGCTGGTACTACTCCTGATGTATTTACTATCCAATCTTTTTCTATTTTAAAATTATGACGTCTTTGCATCCAATTTGCAACAGATTGCTTAAATTCATCAGTAGGTCCAGTATATCCCAATACTGTATTTTCTATATGCTCTTTTAACCCTGAAATTAATTCTTCAGGATGTTTAAATTCCATATCGGCAACTGATAAAGGTACAACACCATCACTTACATCTCTTTTTTTCTCATACATATCTTTCCATTTTAAGGAACCTTGTCCTTTTCTATTTACTCTAGTTTTAAAATCGTATTTCATAATTCCTCCTATTTTATATTTTACTCTAAATATTTGATTATTAATTTTACATATATTTTACCTTCTATATTCCTGTCCATCCAATTGTATTTAATATAAATATTACTATAAATGACATAAAAACAAATAATAACATAGGTTTAATAACCCATTTTATCCATCTATCATATGGTACTTTCGCTATAGTTAAAGCACCCATAGTCCATCCTAGTGCTGGCGATATCATATTTGTAAAACTATCTCCCATTAAAAAAGCTTGACATGCAATTTGAGGGTGTATACCCAGTGCATTTGTAAGAGGCTCTATTATTGGTATTAAAGCTGCTGCCTTAGCTGTTACACTCGGCACAAATGGATTTATCAATGTTATAACTGCCGTTATTCCAATAGCCGATATTGACCTGTTTAAATTCATAAGAGGTCTTGTTATAGAATATATTATAGTATCCAATATATTTCCCTGTACCATAACCGTTTGCATTGTTGTAGCAAGACCTATAATAAATACAACAAACGCCATATTTGCAAGCCCTCTTACAAAGGAATTTGCAACTTCTTCTGCATCCATACCTCCAACTAACCCTATAAAAATAGCTCCTATTAAAAAGAATCCTACAATAAATTCCATTGGTTTTTCTTTAAATATTAAAAAGTATGCTACTAATATTACATATTGAAGAATCATTAAAATTAAAACTATTACAGATCTTTTTGGCATATCCATATTACTTTTATCTACATCATCTACAATTAACTCATTTTTCCAATCTTCATTATTCATTAATGAATTATTTGAATCTTTTTGAACTCTTTTAATATACCTAAATGTATATAAAAGTCCAACTATTCCAAATATGTTTAACAATAACATCCTCACTCCAAAACCAGAAAGAGGTGGAAGATTTAACATCGTTTGGGGAATAATAACTCTTAAAGTAGGGCCTAATCCAAATCCAATCATTGATGGAAAAAATGAAACTCCTAATGCTGATAGAGGATCTATTTTTAACCTTTTAGCGAATAAAACACCTATTGGCACAACAGCAATCAGTGCATCTGTACTTGCAAATGCTGCAATATATAATATTAAAAAATATAATATAGGTACTAATACTTTTGTACTAGATTTTTTTAATTTTATTGTCGCATATTCCAAAACTTCATCTATAGCGCCTGTATCCATAACTACATTCATATTTGCTGCACTAACCATAACTACCCAAACAGTAGTCCCAGCTGCTACAAGTCCTCCAAGTAACATAAAAAACAAATCAACTAAGCTAACTGGAGTTTGACTTGATAGATAATTAAATACGTTTGCGTCAACTTTACCACTAGCATCTCTTCCAAAATTTCCTGCTGGTATAACATATGTAAGTAAAGACATCATCACTAACAAACCAAGCATTATATAAAGAAGATGAGGCATTTTAAAACTTCTTTTCTTTTTTTTATCCATATTAATTCTCCATTAAAATTAATTCTCTATTAAAAATTTATTTACAAATCCAATTGTTGCACAACATCCATATATCATAGATTCTTCATCTATATCAAAATATTCATTATGATGTTCCGCCCCTGAACCAAGTTTATCATTTTTTGTTCCGACAAAAGCAAATAAACTTGGTGCTATTTGACCATATTTAGAAAATGACTCTGAAGCAAACCAAGTTTTATTTTCTACTAATGCTTTTGAATATAAGTTATTGATAGCCTCTTTGGCAATTAACGATAATTTTTCATCATTTACAACAGGTCCAACAGTAATGGAGTTTTTTTCGCTAAACACTACTTTACATTTATGAGCTCTAGCTGTTAATTCCGCAACTTTTTTTATGATTTCTAGTGCTTTAATACCTTCTTCCATATCAAAAAATCTAAAAGTTCCTGTTACTTCTACACTATCTGGAATTACATTAGGTGCTAAATTAGAACCTCCATTTATTGATCCAATACCTAATGTTACAGTTTTAGTAACATCAATCTGATTTGACCATGCACTAGTAAGTCCATTTAGAATATTAGAAGCAGCAAATATAGGATTTATTGATAAATCAGGTCTTGAACCATGTCCACCTTTTCCTATTACATCAAACCATACTCTGCCAGCTCCAGCCATTACTGGGCCCGGATCTACAGAAATTTCTCCAACATTCATAAAAGATGTAAGATGTGTACCATAAATACCATCAATGTCAATGTTTTTTAATGCATCTATCATTGCATTTATTCCTGTTCCTTGTTCCTCTCCTTCTTCAAATATAAAAATTATCTTTCCCTTAAGTTCAGATTTATGTTTCACAAAAAATTTCGCACAAGTAAGTAAAATAGTCATATGACCATCATGTCCACAGGCATGCATTACCCCATCATTTTTTGAGATTGCTAATTTTTTATTAGCTAAATTCCTTTCATTTTCTTGAATTGGAAGAGCGTCTATGTCTGCTCTAATACCTATTGTCTTTCCTGGTTTTTTTGTATCTAAAGTTGCATAAAATCCAGTTTTTTCTACTTCTATAATTTCAAGTCCTAATTTTTTTATTTCTTCTTTTAAAAATTTTGAAGTTTCAAACTCTTCTCCTGAAAGTTCAGGATTTTCATGAAAATATCTTCTAGTTTTAAATATATAATCTTTCATACTGTCTATTTCATTTAAAATAATATCTCTACTTAGCATATACCCTCCTAATTTAAAATTGTTTTAATTGTTAAGCTGCTTAACTATATAAGGTATTATATATTAATTAATTTACTAATTCAAGTATATTTTTATAAAAAATTACAATTAAGTAATTAAAATATAGTAAATAAAAAAGGTTCTATAATAAATAGTGTTGGTGAGAAATCATCAGCACTATTTTTGTATGGAAATGTATAAAAAATAGACATAGAAATCACATTCCTATAAAATATAGTTGCAACCAAATACCAAGGAGTGATTCTATGTCTATTAATAATTATATAAAAGATTTGTTGAATATTAAAGATAAAAATATAGTAATTGATACTGAAAATATTATTGTCAAAAAAATTAAGTACATAGATACTAAATTTATTTATGGAAAATTAACTTATACACCAGAGGTTTGCCCATGTTGTGGTCATGTTAATGAATCTTTTAATATTATAAAATATGGTACTAAGATTTGTAAGATTAAACTTCCTGATGTTTCTAATATACCAACTATTCTTTTTCTAAAAAAGCAAAGATTTTTATGTAAAGAGTGCGGTTCTACCTTTAGTGCTAAAACCAATATAGTTAATGAGTATTCTAATATATCTAATGATGTAAAAAGAAAGATTGCTGTAG
>NZ_JABDSR010000002.1 GCF_012976305.1 Peptoniphilus faecalis | reverse complement strand
ATCATTGTTGCATGTGCTTCTATGATTTTATTTGGTATTAATCCCAGTTTCCCGAGGCTATCCCAATGTCTAAGGTAGGTTACTCACGTGTTACTCACCCGTCCGCCGCTAATCCATTTTTGCTTCTCCCCGAAGGAAGTTGCTAAAATTTCATCGCTCGACTTGCATGTGTTAAGCGCGCCGCCAGCGTTCGTCCTGAGCCAGGATCAAACTCTCAATTAAAATTTGTATGACTCATTTGTTTTTTCAACTAAACGAATTTCTGGTTTGCTTTGTGATTCTTTTACGAATCTTGATTCTTTATGAATCTTTTATCTTCACACTATTTAATTATCATGTTTCTTGCTACTTTTGAAGTAGCTTATTTATTGTACTCTTGTAAGGTTTTTTTGTCAAGTATTTTTTTACATTTTTTTTAAATTCTTTTTTACTCAACTTTTACAAAAGTTTTTGTTGCCTCAAGTGACAACTTTTATAGTTTATCATTTTCAAACTATCTTGTCAACCGTTTTATATTTTTTATTTAAAAAAATAACAGTTATTTTTTCGACAACTGCTATATAATACTATTTTAATTTTTACTTGTCAATATTTTTTCTAAATTTTTATGTCTTTTTTTTAATTTTCCCTTTAATTAGTATTGCTGTATTGATCCTTTATTCTTTGTTTTAACTCTTCATAATTTCTTTGTGTATCCTCTAGTCTTTTAGTTAAATTTGGATAGGCTCTTAATAGTCTTCTTTCTCCTAATACTTTTTTCTTTTCTCTTAGTTCTTTTATTCTACTTTCAATTTCTACTATTTCTGCTTTATTTTTTAAGGCTTCTTGTTTATTTTCGATCTCTACAGTTTTATCGTAAACTTTTATTCCTATCATGTCTGATATTTTCCTTATATCTTTGCTAATCTTATCTATGGTTTTCATCTTTTGGTTTAATCCTATAATAGTATTAACTGTAGCTATTAAATCTATTGTCATTATTATCGCTAATCCTATATCCAAATATTTTAATGCGACAAAAGGTATTAAATCCACTAAATTTCTTACAACTGGATGAACTGCTTCGTATAATAAAAAACAAAACATCCCCCAAATCACCGAAAATTCAAGACAAATATAACCTCCTATATTTAGTTTTCTGTCTGAATAATCCCACCATCTTTCGTGAAATATTTTCTCTAGCAAAAATCCTGACAAAAACTCTATTAATGTAGCAATTAACATTGAACCCAAGAAAAGCACAAATTTATTTTTCTCTGCTATGTCTGTTAAAAAATATATTACTGATATAGCGCCAAAGCCGTAAATTGGGCAATAGGGTCCTGATAAAAATCCTCTATTTATAAATTTTCCAACTGTTACTGCGTGATAACTAACTTCTACAACCCAACCTACAAAGGCATAGATAAAGTAATACATTAGGTACAATAAAAAATATTTTTCCATTTCTCCTCTTATCTATTTAAAAATAATATTTTCTTTTTTCATGCTCTATTACTTTTATTAAATTTCACTATATTTTTTTAAAATTTCTCTTCTTCCACTGACTTTTAATTTTTTGTATAGTCCTGTGAGATTATTTTTTATAGTTTTATCGCTAATATAAATTTCCTTGGAAATATCCTTATTGGTTTTGCCCTTTAAGATTTCTTCTAATAAGTATTTTTCACGTTTTGTAAGAGATTCTATGTTTTTAATTTTTTTATTTCTATATTTTTTAAATTCATCAAGGCTCTTTTCTATATAGTTATATCCCTTTAAAGTTTTTTCTACTGCTTCAAGTATTTCTTTTTCACTTGTCCTTATACTTATTAAAGAGTAGTCAATGTTAATTGGAAGGTCTTTTTCATTTACTATTCTGATTTTTAATTCTCTTCTTTTGGCTAAGTTTTCATCTTCAAAAAATAAAAGGTCAAAAACTTCGTCTATTCCCTCATAATAATCGAGGACTTCATAATCCTTTAAAATGTTTTGAAGTCCTCTTTTTACAATTTCACAATTTGATTCAATAGCGATTTTAGTCATTTAAATTTTTTACACTTTCTCTTTCAAGAATTTCAAATGGAAGCACTACATTTTCTGAAAAGTCGCTATCTTCTTTTGCTATTTTCTTTAAAATTTTTCTAATTGAAACTGCGCCAATGTCATAATAAGGTATTTTTACAGTTGTTAGTTTTGGTCTATAGATATCTGAAATATAAGATCCTCCAAAGCCTGTTACTGAAATATCTTTTGGTGTCTTATAATTATTGTCTAAAAGCAAATTAATTAGGTGAATTGCAATTGTGTCATAGGATGTGAAAAAAGCTGTAACCCCTTCTTTTTTAACTGCTTCAATAATTTGTGCTTCTTCCTTTTCAACATCGCTTGCTTTGCGACCTTCTACAAATAGATTGATTTTCTTTAAGCCATGTTCTTCTATAGCTCTATTGTAACCTTCAACTTTTTTCTTTTCAAAGGTTCTATCGTAATCCTTCCTAATTCCTAGAGATGCAATGTTTTTATGACCCTTTTCAATTAACAAATTGACCATGTCGTAGCTAGCTTTTTCGTAATCTATTGTTGCAGAGAATTTTTCTACGTCGTAGAAATTGCTAATGATGACATAAGGGATTTTGCTTTCTTCCAATTTGTATTCAAGTTTTGGGTTGTGAAGGTTTGAAATTACAATTATCCCTTCTACTTGCTTTTGTGCCAATAGGTTTGCAAATTTCATTTCAGATTCAGCATCGCCATAGGAACTTGATAAAAGTATGTCATATTTATACATTCTTCCAACTTCTTCCACTCCTCTTAAAATCTGCGAAATAAAGTTAGAGCCAATGTCTTCTACAATTACGCCTATTAAGTTAGATTTTTTTGTGACTAAACTTCTAGCCACTTCGTTTGGCTTGTAATCCAAAACATCAATGGCGTGCAAAACTCTTCTTCGGGCCTCTGGGCTAACGGGTTTTGAGTCATTAATTACCCTCGATACTGTAGAAATGGAAACATCTGCCATTTTTGCTACATCTTTAATTGTAGATGCCATATTTTCCTCCTTATGGTACTATTATTTTTAATCTATTTTCCAACACCTTGAAATTCATTGGCAGTGTTGAAGTTTTTTCTCCATCAACGTCTATTGTTACATCGTCCGTTGATTCTATTCTTATATTCTTTGTCTTTAGGTAAATTATTTTATTATTATCTAAGTGCTTTCCTCCTACTAAGGATGCAAAAAGTTCAGGCACATCAGAAATTTTTATCTTCTTAAAAATTAAAACATCTAAATATCCATCAGAAACATCAGCAAAGGGCGCCATTTTTTTAAATCCACCAACTGAAGTTGAGTTAGTTATTAAAAATAAAAGTGCATCCACATTTCCTGACATTTCTTCACTTTCAACTCTCAAATTCATTGACTTTTGATATTTGAAAATTCTCTTTTCCAAAAGCTCTCTGGCGCCTTCAAGATAATATGCCATATTGCCAAGACTTGCTTTTTTTTCAGCTGTAACAGTGTAGGCGATTTCAGTTAACATACCTCCTGCTGCTACATTAATAAAAGCTCTATCACCAGCAAGCCCCAGATCAATAGTTTTTACATTGTAGTTTTTTATCATTTGATAAAATTTAAAAGGTGAAGTTGGAAGTCCTTGTGCGTTGGCAAAGTCATTTACAGTTCCACTTTGAAGAATTGCAAGAGGAGTATCTCTCTTTGAAAGATATATTCCATTTACAACTTCATTTACAGTCCCATCGCCACCGCTACATATTACAAAATCTTCTCCTGTGTAATTTGCGGCAAAGTTCTTGCCATCACCTTCTTCATGAGTAAATAATAATTCAATTTCATATTTATCATGGCTCATTAACTCAACTAATTCTAAAATTTTGCCAAGAGCTGCACCTCTCCCTGAATTGGGATTTGCAATTACCTTAACTCTTTTCATTTTTCTCCTTTTATGTAAGAATCATTATATCAAAATAAGATACATAGTGATTCTTATACTTTGAAAATAAAAGAAGACGAAGCAATAACTCCGTCCCCTAGATCATTTTAAAAAGACTTCTTTAAGTGTCTTTGCAACTTCTTTTATAATATAAAAATAGTCGATGGCGTTATTTGAACTAAGTGAAATAGTTTTTGCCGTATCAGAAATAACATCCGAAACATTCATAACAGTATTTGATACTTTTAAAGATGTATCATCGACCTTTCTTGTAATTCCATTGACAGTATCTGAAACTGATCCAACTGTAGCTACAACTTTTTCGATTTCTGGCTTCACGTCATTTACGAGCTTTGTGGCATCAGTTGAAATTGAATTTACATTTGTAGAAATATCCTTTGCATTGTCCATTATTGAAGGAAGTGTTTTTATAGTATGATCGATTTCACCTTGGTTTCTTTCAACAATTTCATTGATATTTTTTAGAATTTTAAAAACATTTATTAGCACTAAAAATAGTGCAACAAGTGCAGCTATCCCAGCTACATATAATAAGAAACTAAGTAGGCCACCTATTGTAAATGCTTGTTCTAACATTTTATGCCTCCCATCTTATTTTCTATTAACTTCTCTTTCTGCCTTGTTTTTTGTTTCCTCAACAGTTTCTTTTACATTTTCAGAAGATTTTTTAACCTCTCTCTTTATGTCTTCTGCACCTTCTTTTAAGTCTTCTTTAACATCATCAGCGGTATCTTTAACTTCTTCAGTTGTGTTTTTTACATCTTTTTTAATATCTTCAGCTCCAGCTTTAACAACTTCACCAATTGCCTTTGCTTTTGCTTTTGCTACTTCAACATCTTCGTCAAATTCATATTTTTTAAGGACAGCTCTATCTCTTAAATCATTGTAAGTTTTTTTAGCTTGTTCGCCAGCTTGATATGCCTTAAATTCAATGGTATCTCTTGCATCATTAGCTGCATTTATAGCTTGATTAGCTGCTTCCTTGGATTTGTTCACAATATCTTCACGAGTCTTTTTGCCCTCTTGTGGTGCAAATAAAATTCCACCAATTGCTCCAAGTGCAATACCTGTACTTATTTTAGAAATATCCTTTAATCTTCTTCTTCTAGCTGCTTCGTTGCGCTTTTCTTCTAAATAATCAAATAATCCCATAATAACTCTCCTCATTTATTGATTTACTAATTTTTTACCCCTTTTATTTAAAAGTCAATCAAAATGTGTTCAAAAACAATAAATTTATAAATAAATAGTAAAAACCGCAATGCCGTTACCTGATTAATTCACCCCGCCCATTTTCATGGTGGGTCAAAAACTTGATAGTGTCTTCTGACTTCCGCTCAAAGACGGCTTGTCATATCTCACTGATACACAGTTTCCCGTGTTCTATTTGTCGGTTGAATTAAAAAGGATTATTTCGCACATCGCAGAATTTACCTAATTAAATTATAACTCAATGAAATTGTTTTTTCAATAAAGAGCAGGAAAAAAATGAAAATCTCCGGGAACCTTTGCAAATATTTCTATTTCTTTATTATTCCTTGGAAGTTTAAGCTTTAAAGAGTAGGAATGAAGTGCTTGCCTATTTATAAGTTCTGATCCTTTGCCATAAAGACTATCTCCAAGAATTGGATGACCAATATAACTTAAATGCACTCTTATCTGATGTGTTCTTCCCGTGTGGAGTGTTAACATTACAAGGCTCATGTTTTTATACTCTCTAAGAACTTTATAGGAAGTAAGGGACTTTTTGCCAATTACATAATTTATTTCTCGCTTAATATTGTCTTCACTTTTGGCAATAGGGGCGTCAATTATTCCCTCTTTTTCCTTGAAAGTACCCTCGCAAATAGCCAAGTATTTTTTCTCAACGCTTTCTTTAAATTCCCTTGAGATTTTATCTTGTGAAAAGGAATTTTTTGAGACCACAACTATACCCGATGTATCTCTATCCAATCTATTTATAAATCTAACTTTTCTATTTATATTATTTTCTTTAAAATATCCACATAGATAATTAAGAAGTGTACCCTCGCTGTCGTCCTTGGCAGTGTGTGTTACCATAAAGGGTTCCTTGTTTATTAAAATCAAATCCTCATCTTCATATAAAATATCTAGATTTTTATTTTCAATTTTTCCATTTGGAACTTCATCTTCAAATCTAAGGGAAACTATATCGTTTAATTTTATTTTTTTATTTGTTTTAACACTTTTACCATTTAGGTAAATACTTCCACTATTAACAGATTTTCTAATCAAGCGAGAGGATACTCCACACTCCTTTAGGTATTCATTTATCTTAACTTCTTTAGTTGCTCTAAAGCTTAAAAAATCCTTTTGATTTAATCTATACATTTTACACCTCTAGTCAAGGGAACTTTATTCGTTTATAATATAAATAATAAAGAAAAAAATCAAGGGGGTTTAACCTTGTCAAAAATTATAAATATACTTACAAATGCAAATTTTGAATCTAAAAAAACTGCTACGAATTTGCACAATGTTTTAACAAGATATGGCTACGAACCATTTAATGGTTTTAAAAAAAATGCCCTGCTTTCCATTTGCATTGGTGGCGACGGTTCTTTTATAAAGGCAATCCACAAAAATGATTTTCCCGAGATGCCCTTTGTGGGAATAAACACAGGTCATCTTGGATTTTATCAAGAGATAAAGCCCGACGAAATTGAAAAATTTGTAAAAGAATATAAAAATGGCAATTATAAAGTAGATGACATAAAATTAATTCGTTCAGACATTTACACAAAAAATAAAGTTTATAAATTTTATTCAATTAATGAAGTCGTACTAAAAGCAGCTCACTCAAAAACTATTCACATGAATGTCTTTATCGACAGAAATCACGTTGAAAAATTTTCTGGAGATGGCATACTAGTTTCCACACCATCAGGTTCCACTGCCTATAACTTTTCTAGCGGAGGAGCTATTGTATATCCAAGCCTACACGTGCTTCAAATGACACCAATATCTCCAGTTAACTCTGCTGCCTACCGTTCTCTTGGGTCTTCTGTAATAGTTCCAGGTGCTCACACAATTTCTCTAGTTGTAGAAAAGAGATACAAGGATTCAAACTTACTTTTAGTTGACGGTTCGGAATATTTCTTCAACAATCTACACAGAGTAAACATTAGGCTTTCAAATAAAACAATAAAAAAACTCGTCTTCTCAAATAATTCCTATTGGGATAATTTAAAGGACAAGTTTCTATAAAATTCCAAGAGAAATCTTGGGATTTTTTATTTAAATTTTTCTGCAAAAAAATCTCACCCATATATTAGTATGGATGAGGTTTTCATTAATTTTTATGCTTTATAGCCGCTTTTACAAATCCATTAAATAATGGATGGATTTTTGTAGGCCTTGATTTGAATTCTGGATGGAATTGACAAGCTACAAAGAAGTCATTGTCTTTAAGTTCAATAATTTCTACAAGGTCTTTGTCTTCGTTTATCCCCGAGAAAACTACGCCAGCTGATCTGATTTTTCCTCTAAAATCGTTGTTAAATTCATATCTATGTCTATGTCTTTCTTTTATCTTTTCTTCTCCATAGAGTTCATAAACTAAAGTACCTTTTTCTATTGTGCATTCGTAATTTCCAAGTCTTAATGTTCCACCAACATTTTTTACATCTTTTTGATTTTCCAATAAATCGATTATAGGATAATTCGTCTCCGGATTTATTTCTGTTGAGTTTGCATCCTTAAACCCCAATTTATTTCTTGCAATATCTATTAATGCAATTTGCATTCCATAGCAAATCCCAAAATATGGCACATTGTTTTCACGAGCATACTTACTTGCCATGATCATTCCTTCAGTTCCTCGAGAACCAAAACCGCCTGGCACGATTATTCCGTCAAGTCCTTCTAATATGCTTGCATCTTTTTCAATTTCTTCAGAATTAATCCACTTGATATTTACTTTATATCCATTTTCACAACCTGCATCAGTTAGCGCTTGGATAACAGACAAATAGGCATCGTGAAGACTTACATATTTTCCTACAAGTCCAATTTTAACTTCACCCTTGACATCTTTAAATCTGTCGACCATTTCTTTCCACTTGCCCTTTGACGCTGGTCTGTCTTCGAGCTCAAGTTCCTTTAAAATGTAATCATCTAGATGCTGTTCGTGGAAAACTAGGGGAACTTCGTAAATTAAATCTACATTAGTTGATTGAATGACTGCTTCCACAGGAACATCACAGAATAGTGAGATTTTCTCTCTAAGATCTTTTGTAACAATGCCATTTGATCTTACAATTATTACATCTGTTTTTATTCCATTACTCATAAGTTCCTTGAAAGAATGTTGCGTTGGTTTAGTTTTAAGCTCATCTGAACCTGGAATATTGGGAACAAGAACTGCATGGACAAATAAAACATCGGACTTATTATTTTCAGAGTGAATTTGTCTTATCGCTTCTAAAAATGGAAGGGATTCAATATCGCCAACAGTCCCACCAATTTCTGTAATTACAACGTCAGCCTTTGATTCCTTTGCCGCTTTATATACTGCATTTTTAATTTCATTTGTTATGTGTGGAATTACTTGAACAGTTGCTCCGTCATAATCGCCACGTCTTTCTTTTTCAATAACTGTCGAATAAACTTTACCAGTTGTAATTGAAGCACCCTTAGTTAACTCTTCATCGATAAATCTCTCGTAATGTCCAAGGTCTAGGTCGGTTTCCGCACCATCCTTAGTTACGAAAACTTCTCCATGTTGATAGGGACTCATAGTTCCTGGATCCACATTTAGATAAGGGTCGAACTTTTGCATAAATACTGAAAGACCTCTGTCCTTTAAAAGTCTTCCAATGCTTGCAGCAGAAATCCCCTTGCCAATTCCTGAAACAACCCCACCTGTAACAAATATAAATTTAGTCATAATTCCTCCTAGCTTAGTGAATTAAAGATATCTTCATAAGATGGCAGCGTAATATTTTTTCTTGAAATCAATTTTTCCATTTCATCTGCAACCTCTCTCGTGGCAAGAAGTTTTGTTGCAATATTTCTTTCAACATACTCCGCCTTTTTGTAAATGTCATCTATTTCTTTTGAATGTGAAAGCAAAATTTCTATTTCTCTTTCACATTTAATTAACTTTGTAATCATCTTATCTATTTTATCATACTTATCAGAAAGCATTTCATTGTTTTTAAATTTCAAAACTTCTGACAAATCTTTTAACTCGGCAATGCCCATTGGGACAATATCTTTTTCAATCATGGACATCATAGTTTTAGCCTCTAAAGTATGGTAAATCACAACTTCTTCTAAGTTTACTTCGTAGCTTGCCTTTATTTCTTTTTCTGTGTAAATTTCTCTTTTTAAGAAAATATCTGTAAAATCAAAATCCTTTAAGGATACTAAAGCATCAAAATAAGTCTTGTGATTAGCAAGTCCTCTTCTCTTTGCCTCTTTTCTCCACTCATCAGAATAATTGTCCCCATCACAAATAACCCTGTCGTGCTCTTCCATAATTTCCTTTATAGTCTTGAGGACAACTTCTCTTAATTTATTGTAATCATCTTTATAGGGTTCAAGTTTTTCATAAATTTTTGACAAGGAATCAGCAATAGCACAATTTAATGCAATATTCAAATCAGAACCAGTCTTTGATGATCCAAGCATTCTAAATTCAAATTTATTTCCAGTAAAGGCAACAGCTGCAGTTCTATTTCTATCGCTAGAATCCTTTGGAACACTCAAAAGATTATAGCCACTAAAAATATTTTTATTTTCTTTTTTATATTCAATTTCTTCTTTTATGTTTCTAAAAAGTTCTTCTAAATCACTTCCTAAAAATAGTGAAACTATTGCAGGAGGTGCTTCATCTGCACCAAGCCTAAAATCATTAGAAGTTGAGGAAGCACTTACCCTTAAAAGACTTTGATATTTATCAATTGCTTCTATAAGCGCTGCCACAAATAATAGGAAAATATTATTATTATAAGGGTCTTCACCTGGTTCAAATACATTTAATCCATAATTTGTAACAATGGAATAATTGTTGTGCTTTCCAGAACCATTTACAGTGGCAAAAGGCTTTTCGTGGAAAAGGCACACTAAATTATTTTCTAAGGCAGTTTCTTTTAAAATATTCATAAGAAGTTGGTTATCGTCAATTGCAACATTTACATTTTCAAATAAAATTGCCATTTCAAATTGATTAGGTGCAACTTCATTGTGCTCTGCTTCAGAATAAATTCCAAGGTCATAAAGTTTTTCGTCCACATCCTTATAAAATTTTTCAACTCTAGCGGGAATTTGACCAAAATAG
Organism: Peptoniphilus faecalis; assembly: GCF_012976305.1. Taxonomy (GTDB): domain Bacteria; phylum Bacillota; class Clostridia; order Tissierellales; family Peptoniphilaceae; genus Peptoniphilus_A; species Peptoniphilus_A faecalis. The sequence goes on along the minus strand of NZ_JABDSR010000002.1, from coordinate 231,743 downwards.
TGATCGGATAATTCTTGTCCCTTTGGAGAAGGAGCTCCAACAATAGTTCTTCCAATATTTTTTAGGTCACTTCTCTTATTATAAATTTCTTTATCCACTAAGAAAAATTCTTGTTCAAGACCAACTTTCACTCTCATCCTATAAGCATACTCATCTTTGTGAAATAAATTTACAATTTTTACGCCTTCATTGCTTAAAATCTTTGTAGAATCAATGAGCGGTCCTCTCTTGTCTAATTTTTCGCCCTTGTATGACATAAAAATTGTTGGAATATAGAGGACATTTCCAATTATAAAAGAATTTGCAGTAAGGTCCCAATAAGTATATCCCCTTGCTTCAAAGGTAGACCTCATTCCTCCACTTGGAAAAGAAGATGCATCAGGCTCTCCCTTGACAAGCTCCTTGCCAGAAAATCTATTTATTGGTTCACCGTCAGAAGTTCTAGAAATAAATGCCTCGTGTTTTTTTGCAGTGTGACCACTTAATGGTAAAAACCAGTGAGCAAAGTGAGTTGCACCATTTGCAAGAGCCCAGTCCTTCATTGCGTGTGCAATAGCATCTGCCGTTTCTTTGTCTAAATCCTTTTCATTTCTAAGTGCATCCTTCCACTTTAAATAAATTGGATATGGTAGTGAGTCCTTCATCTTTTTTTTGTTAAAACTTTTTATACCGAATTTTTCAATCATAATTTCCCCCATAAAAGTCCTGAAAATAAAAAAATGGCAATTAATTAAAATTGCCATTATGAAAAACCTGTGGTTTCTTTTTATTTTATTTCAAAAACTATTCTTTGTCAATAAAATATAATCACTCTGAATCCTTTAAAAGTAGTAGGTGAACATCGAACCACTGCCCGTGAATTGAAATTTTTACATCGCCTCCAAGTATTTCAGAAAGATTTTTTACGATATTTAAACCAAGCCCCGACCCCTCAGAATGTCTTGACCTATCTGCCTTTAAAAGTTCTTCAAAAAGTTCGTCACTATTCATATTTAATTTTTCTGCCATAATATTCTTTATATAAAACTCAACTGTGGACTGCCTTTCGATTACCCCTGCAAGTACCTTTGTGCCTTGTTTTGAATACTTTACGGCATTTGACAAAAGATTTTCCACAATTCTAACAAATAAATTGACATCTGTATAAATTAAAATTTCATCACTTGTGGAATTGTACAAAAAATCTAAATCTCTTTTCTTAAAGAGGGAATCATAGTCTCCGTAAATTTGTAAAATCATTTCATTAAGTTCAACTAAAGATTTTTCCACAGGAATGTCCCTCGTGCTAGTTTTTGAAGCAAAAACTAAATCAACAATTAAATCCTTAAGTCTTGTTGAATTTCTCTTTAAAATGCTCAAAAATTTCTTTGCTTCGTCGTCAAATTCATCTTTCTTAGACAAAAGATCTGCATAATTTATTATTGAGGTAAGAGGCGTTTTCAAGTCGTGAGAAATATTTGTGATAAGCTCTATCTTTAATTTCTCCGACCTAAAATTTTCTTCCAATCTCTTTCTGTCTCTCTTTTTAAAATCTTCCATTAAAATTGTGATTTTTTCCAAATATTCATTTTCAAAAGGCTCTGGAATTACAAAATCATATCCATAGAGTATTGACTCTACTAGTTCAATGGATAAGGTGTTTTGTGCAAACTGAATTTCCACAGTAAAAACTGCTCTAAGAATCATAAAAAGAAGAACATTTAAAAGAACTATTCCCTTTGTTAAAAGACTATAAAATAAAATATATAGAATAAATAATGTCACATTTAGGGTTCCAAAGAGCCTAAAATTCTTAAATTGTCTGTATTTAAAAAGATTGTATGTGAAACAAGTATCCACAAGCTTTTTCCTTTTAATTTTTAAAATTATAATTAAAAGCGTGACAATCCAAGAGATAATGAAGTGCTTGTTTATGTTTAAAAGTTCAAAAATAATTACACAAGATGCAAAAATATTTTCCACAAAAAATTTATCTGAAATATTTATAAAAATGTCCTTAATATATTCTCTTATATCAGAAAACATTACTTTGCCTCAATTTTATATCCCATGCCATACACTGATTTAATCAAATCCGGTTTTCTTGGGTTTATCTCCACCTTGTCGCGAAGATGAGAAATATGCACTGAAATAATTTTTCTGACATCAATTGCTTCTTCTTCCCAAACCCTTTCGTAAATTTCATTGGAAGAAAAAACTCTTCCAGGATTCTTTACTAAGAGATATAAAATTTTGTACTCGTAAGGAGTTAAACTTACGACTTCATCTTCCACTCTAACTTCCTTTGATTCGTCAGATATGCTAACTCTGCCGATTTTTAAATCTCCCGTCTTTATATCTGATGCACCAAGGGAAAAATATCTTCTTATGAGAGAATTTACCCTCGCAGTAAGCTCCACCGCATTAAAAGGCTTAGTTATGTAATCATCTGCACCTACATTTAAGCCAACAATTTTATCTGTAACTTCACTTTTTGCTGAAAGCACAATAATTGGAATATTTGTAATCTCACGCATTTTCATAATAAGTGTAATACCATCCATCACTGGCATCATTATGTCTATTATAGCAAGGTGTATTTCATTTTTTTCTACAATTTCAAGAGCAGTTTCTCCATCTTCAGCAGTAAAAACTGTGTAGCCCTCTGCCTTTAAATAAATTTCTATTGCATTTAAGATGTCTTTCTCATCGTCGCAAACTAATATATTATAATCCATAATCATCATCCTTTACTCTATTTTATCATGTAATGAATTGTTATCACACAAAAATTAATATATAATACAGAAGAGGTGTTTAATGAAATTCTTAAATAATTACATAGATAAAGTTAAAGACAATAAGGTCTTTACTTTCTTTGACAAATTAATATATAGAATAATAAATCACGACACTTTTTCCTATGGAGGAAGTCTCTCATATTTTTTAGTTCTATCAATTTTTCCATTTTTAATTTCCCTGATTAACGCAATTAATTTTTCAGGAATATTAAATCCAGATTATATTTTTTCACTTATAAAAGTTTTGCCAACTGACATACAAAATATTGTGTCAAATTTTTTAATTGAAATTCAAAATTCATCTTCAGGATCTTTTTTCACAATTTCCTTTGTAGTAGGTCTTTTCACTGCGTCCACTGCAGTTTTTAAGCTAATAAATATTATAAATTTATCCTATGGCTTTGCTGAAAAAAGAGGTTTTATTAAACTAAGACTTCTTGCACTGTTTTTTACAATAGCACTTATTATAATGTTTTTTTTATTAATATTTACTCAAATCTTCGGCGAAATTATTTATGTAAATGTGATGAATTATCTTGGCATAAAAAATGAATTTTTTGACAAAATGTGGCGAATAGCAAAAAACGCAATACCTATTTTATATATGTTAATTACCTTTGTCCTATTATATAAGTTTTCACCTTCTAAGAGTGGCGAAAACATGGTTACTTTTAAGGGTGTCCTTCCAGGTGCAATTTTTTCTACAATTGGTGTAATAATAGCCTCCATTGTATTTGGTTTTTATGTAACAAACTTTGGGAAATACTCCATAACCTATGGCTCCCTTGGGGGTATTATTATATTTTTGGTTTGGCTATATTTACTTTCCATAATTATATTAATTGGCGCAGAGATAAATTCTACCCTCTACTCAATGAAAAACTTTAAATCTTTAAATCATTGGCCAAGACATGATTCCATATTTAAAAATTTTAATAACTAAGCAATTTCTGTGGCTGCAATAAGTGCAGTCACTTTTTTTACGCCTGAAGCCCTTGCGATTTTTGTAAGTTCCTTTATTGTTGCACCCGTTGTGATTACGTCATCTACAATAATAATTTCTTCTGGAATTTTTATAACTTTAAAGGAATCTTTTAAATTTTCTTCACGTTCATGTTTTTTTAAACCAACTTGAAATTTTGTATCTATTGCTTTCTCGAAGACATCCTCGCATTTTAAATCCAACTTTTTTGCAATATCTTCCGCCAATATTTTAGATTGATTGTATCCCCTTTCTCTTTCCTTATATTTATGCATGGGAACATAAGTCAAGACTTCACTACTTAAATTTTTCTCCAAAAGCTTTTCTATCATAATTTCAGAAATAATTTCTCCATATGCCAGCTTTCCCTTAAACTTAAAGTCAATTATAAGCTTCTTCATTATTCCAGAATAAGTTGAAGATACAATTAAATCCTCTAAACCATCAATATTATAATAAAATACTGGGTCTTTATTGATTAAATCAAAACAATCACTGCAAAGTCCATAATTATTTACAATTTTCCCACAAATAGGACAATTATTTTCCAATAATTTCATTTTGTCTCCTCAATTTTTTTGCCAAATTGGAATATCTCTTCACAGTTTTATTGTTTTCAATCATTTTTACTAAATATTCACTCATGCCCACAAGGACAACTGCCTTTGACGCTCTAGTAATTGCCGTGTAAATTAAATTCCTTGTAAGTAGCATTGGTGCCGCTCGGTAAAGAGGAATTACAACTACTGGAAACTCACTCCCCTGAGATTTGTGAATAGTCATGGCATAGGCAAGTGCCAATTCATCTAGATTGTCAGAATTATATTCCACGCTTCTCACATCGTCAAAAATTACTGTTACTTTTTTGTTTTCCTTGTCAATTTTCGAAATATAGCCTAAGTCGCCATTAAAAACGCCTTTTTGTATATCTTGATAAAACTCATTTTCCACTCTTGTCTCAAGTTCATAATTGTTTTTTGTCTGAAGAACTCTGTCGCCAACCTTGAATTTTTTCCCGAGAATTTCTATAAATTCTTCGCTATTATTTAAGTGGTCTTGAAGCACTTTATTTAAGTTAATTGTACCGTGATTTCCCTTTTTAGTTGGAGTTAACACCTGCACATCTGCTTCACTTACATTAAAATAGTTGGGAAGCCTAGTCTTTACTAGGTCTTTAATAATTTCCAGACCCTTCATCTCTCCTCTTTCAGAAATCATAAAAAAGTCGCCCTCATTTAAAATTGGCATCTCTCCCTTATTTATTAAATGGGCATTTTTTACTATCATGGATTGTTCTGATTGTCTAAAAATTTCCTCTAAGTTCACAGATTCAATTATGCCAGATTTTAAAATATCCGCTAAAACATTTCCTGCACCCACAGATGGAAGTTGATCCTTATCTCCAACTAAAATAAGTCTAGTTGGACTCTCAATTGATTTTAATAAAGTTTCCATTAAAATAATATCAACCATGGACACTTCGTCGAGGATTAGCACATCACACTCAAGCTCTTCAATGTTTGAAAATCCTATGTCTCCTGCAAATCCAATTTCAAGTAGCTTGTGAATTGTAAAAGCATCTCGTCCCGTCTGTTCCTTCATTCTCTTTGCAGCACGTCCCGTTGGAGCGGCAAGTTTAATGACTTTGTCCATGGATTCAAAGATGTCGATTAACACTTTTAGAGTCGTGGTCTTGCCTGTTCCAGGCCCACCAGTTATTACAAAAACTCCTCTATTTATAGCCTCTTTAACGGCCTTTCTTTGCGTCTTCGAAAGTTCAATTTCTCTAAACCTCTCTGTCTCAATAATTTTTTTATCTATGTCAATTTCTTCTTCAAAGGAAATATTTAAGTCCTTTAATTTTCCCGCAACATAATTTTCTGCGGCAAGATATCTCGCAATATAACAGTTGTAATTTTCGCCATCTCTTTCCACGAAAAAGTTTTTCTCAAGAGTTAATGTCTTCGCAATTTCGTCTGTATTTTCAAACTTTAAACCTAAAATATTTTCTGAAGCTCTAATTAATTTATCTAGCGGCAAATAAGTGTGTCCATCTCTATTTGCAAGCATGAGGGCGTACTTTAACCCTGCAATCTTTCTAAAATCAGAATCCTTTTTTACACCAATACTCTCTGCAATTTCGTCAGCCTTTTTAAATCCAATGCCCCTAACTCTTCCGATTAAGTCATAGGGATTTCTCATGACAATTTCTATGGATTCGTCGCCATATTCCTTGTAAATTTTTAAAATTATAGCTGCCGGCAGATTATACTTAGAAAAGTATAGGAAAATTTTGCGCATTGCATATTGTCTATCTAGCGCTTCCTTTATGTCCTTATATTTTTTCTTTCCAATTCCCTCCACAGACAAAAGTCTTTCTGGATTCTTTTCTATTACGTCCAAGGTTTCATCCTTAAATTTATTTACAATTCGCTCTGCCATTTTTTCACCGACATGAGGTATCATTGAACTTGAAAGATAATTTATTATTGCAGCTTCGCCTTCTGGCATAATTTCTTCCATTTCTATAAAGGCAAACTGCTCTCCATATTTGTTGTGATATGTAAAATCTCCCGTGAATTTATATTTTAAATTTGTTTTTAAAATAGTAGCAGAACCAACTATTACAAGATCTCCATCTGTTGAATTTATTTTTGCAACAGTGTATCCATTTTCTTCATTTCTAAAAATAATTCTCTCCACAATTCCTTCAAGAGTAATCAATTAAAACACCTCGTGATTATTGTATCAATAATTTGCGATTAAATACAGAAATAAATACAGATATTAACACAGACTTTAATATAATATGCTATTATAAAAACTTTTTAAAATAAAACTAAGAGTATTTTACAAAATAAAAAGAGACCCGAAGGTCTATCAGGTCTCTCTTAATAAAAATCTTCATCAGATTTTTTCTTTTGTTCTTCATAGGTATTTCTGTAATTTTTTTCATAAGAATCCGTCTTTGGTTCGCTAAATTTCTCCCCATAACTTTCATCAATTATATTTCCATGAGGTTCCGGTGGAATAATAATTGCAAGTGCAATATAAACCCAAATGCTAAGTCCACCTGGCACAATTAATAAGAAGGCAATAATTCTTACGATTGTCGAATCAATCCCTAAATACTTTGCTATACCACCGCATACCCCTGCGAGTATAGCATCATCTCTAGATCTATATAGTTTCTTCATTTTACACTTCCTTTGTACATTAAATAAACTAATCCTTTTTTTTAATTACCCAAGAAGAAATTTTTTATTCAAAGGACAAAAGCAGTTCTCCACTTTCCACCATGTCGCCCTCTTTTACAAAAACATTGGCTACTTTCCCATGGATATTGGCAACAATATTAGTTTCCATCTTCATGGCTTCTGCGATAAATAGTTTGTCGCCCTTTTTAATTTCATCGCCTTCTTTTACCAAGACTTTTACAATTTTACCTGGAATAGAAGACCCAACTTCCCTTTCATTTTTTGGATCGGCATAAATTTTTTCTTCTCCAAAATTTTCTTTGTCCTTAACAGTTTCGTCCTTGATATTAATAGTTCTCCTTGAGCCATTTATTTCAAAAGTTAAATTTCTAGTGCCATTGTCCAAAAGTTTTCCAACTTCAATTAATGTTACGATCAAAGTTTTGCCCTCTTCAATGGAAATTTCTGTACTTTCACCTTCCATTAGTCCGTGGAAAAATACATCTGAACCAATTTTTGTAACTTCGCCATTTTCTTTTATATAGTCGATATAATCGTCAAATACCTTTGGATAAAGTGCAGAAGAAATTAAATCTTCTTCCCTTGGTTCTATTCCCCTTTCTTCCAAATGCTTTTTGATTTTATCAAAGTCTTCATCTTCCAAAAGCTCACCAGGGCGAACTGTAATTGGCGTTTCTCCCTTTAATATCATCTTTTGTAGTTTTTCTGGAAAACCACCATAAGGTTGACCCATCATTCCTCTAAAATAAGTCATTACAGAATCTGGATAGTCTAGATTTTTGCCCTTTTCCAAAATATTTTCTGGAGTAAGATCATTTTGTACCATGAAAATTGCAAAGTCGCCTACCATTTTTGACGAAGGAGTAACCTTTACAATGTCGCCTACCATTTCATTTACACGCTTATACATTTCCTTTACATCTTTAAATTTGTGGCCAAGTCCGAAACTTTCAACTTGCGGTTTTAAGTTTGAATATTGTCCACCAGGAATTTCATATTTATAAATTTCTGTAGTTCCAGATTTTAAATCAGATTCAAAATTTTCATAGACAGGTCTTACTGCTGCCCAATATTTTGAAATATCTTCAGCTTTATCTAGGTCAATTTCTGTATCTCTGTCTGTATTTTTAAGAGCAGCTACAACAGAATTTAGCGCAGGTTGTGAAGTAAGTCCACTCATGGAGTTTACCGCAGTGTCTACGATGTCGACGCCAGCTTCTGTTGCTTGTAAAATTGTTGCAACCCCATTTCCAGTAGTGTCGTGAGTGTGAAGATGAATTGGCAGTCCAATTTCTTCTTTCAAATTTTTTATCAACTTCTTAGCTGCATAAGGCTTTAGTAGTCCTGACATATCCTTTATTCCAATTATATGTGCACCAGTTTTTTCAAGTTTCTTCGCAAAGTCCACATAATATTTTATAGAATACTTGTCTCTATATTCATCTAAAATATCGCCTGTATAGCACATAGTTGCCTCTGCAATTTTCCCATTTTTAAGAACTTCATCAATAGAAAGTTGCATACCCGGTAGCCAATTAAGGGAATCAAAAATTCTAAATAGATCAATTCCATTTTTTGAAGATTGCTTTATAAATTTAACTACTACATTGTCAGGATAATTTTTGTATCCAACAGTGTTGTTGCCACGAATTAGCATTTGTAAAAGCATATTTGGCATCTTTTCACGGAGAATTTTTAATCTTTCCCATGGATCTTCGTGCAAAAATCTGTATGCAACATCAAAAGTTGCTCCGCCCCACATTTCCACAGAAAATAATTTGTCCATGTTGTAGTTTAGTGCCTCAGCAATCTTCACAAGGTCAATAGTCCTCATTCTAGTCGCCATAAGCGATTGATGAGCATCACGCATAGTTGTATCAGTGAGAAGAAGTTTTTTCTCCTTTAAAATATGTTCCTTTAATTTGTCCCCACCAAGCTTGTCAAAAATTTGCTTGTAGCCTTCAAAATTTTTCTTTTCAAATTCTGGAACTTGTGGCACATCAAAATTCTTTTCCAAAGTTTTGTTGTCATTTACAACTCTTTCGCCAATAATCTTCATAAGCCTTAGTTCTTTGTCCTTTGAGGATTTTATTTCAAAAAGTTCTGGATGCTCTTCGATAAAACCTGTATCACAAATTCCCTCTTGAAACTCCTTTGTATTTAAAACATTTAACAAAAATCCAATATTTGTCTTTACTCCGCCAACTTTTAACTCAGATAAGGATCTCTTTGCCTTTCTAATTGCATCCTTCCAAGTCCTTGCTTCAGTAATGACTTTTACAAGAAGTGAATCGTAATAAGGAGAAATTACTGCACCAGTAAACCCATTGCCGCCATCAAGTCTTACTCCAAACCCAGATGATGATCTATATAAGTTAATTTGTCCCGTGTCTGGCATAAAATTATTTAGCGGATCTTCCGTTGTAACACGACATTGAATAGAAAATCCTCTGTGTTCAATTGAATCTTGTCCCTTTATTCCAATTTCTTCACTGTCAAGTCTGTATCCCATGGCTATTAAAATTTGCGACTGCACAATGTCGATGTCCGTGCACATCTCTGTAACAGTATGTTCAACTTGAATTCTTGGATTGACTTCTATAAAGAAGTGATCTCCCTTTGAATCCACTAAAAATTCCACAGTACCTGCGTTAGAATAACCAATTGATCTAGCAATTTTTAGGGCATCTTCACAAATTTCTTCCCTAAGCACCTTTGGTAGCGAAAAAGCTGGAGTGTACTCAATTACTTTTTGATGTCGTCTTTGAATTGAACAGTCCCTTTCATAAAGGTGGACAATATTTCCATATTCATCGCCTAAAATTTGCACTTCGATATGTTTTGGCTTGTGAAGATATTTTTCTATAAACATCGAATCGTCACCAAAAGCTTTTTTCGCCTCATCCTTTGCAGATTCAAATTTTTCCAAGAGCTCATCTTCACTTTCAGCAATTCTCATTCCTCTACCGCCACCACCAGCAGCAGCTTTTATCATTACAGGGTAGCCGCAAGACTTTGCAAACAAAATTGCCTCTTCCTCATTTTTTATTGGCCTTTCAATACCAGGAATAGTTGCAACTTTCGCTTTTTTTGCAACAATTTTTGAAGTTATCTTGTCGCCAAGCTTTTCCATTACTTCTGATCTTGGACCTATAAAAGTAATTCCTTCTTCTTCACATTTTTTAGCAAATTCAGGATTTTCAGACAAAAATCCATATCCCGGATGAATTGCATCTACGCCCTTTTTCTTTGCAAGACTAATTATCTCATCGATGTCGAGATAGGCATCAAGGGGCGACTTTCCCTTGCCAATTAGATAAGATTCATCAGCCTTAGTCCTAAAAAGTGCAAGCTTGTCTTCTTCAGAATATATTGCAACTGAGCGAATCCCCAATTCTCTAGCAGCCCTAAATATTCTAATTGCAATTTCACCACGATTTGCCACTAAAATTCTTTTGAACTTCTTCATAATATCCTCCCTTTAGTTTTACATATTATACATCAAATATAGACTAAAGTGTAGAATCAGCAAATAAAAATCTGAATTTCCCTAAACTTGCAATAAGTATCCAAAGTTCAATTTTTTATTCAGATAACTTATTCATCACTTTTATAAATTCTTGCTTTTCTTCTTTTGCAATTAAATAATTAACTACTATATTTAAAATAAGCTCCATAATATCTATTAGAGTTTTTACACCCAACAGATACTATAGAGCCTCCCAAAGTTTGACATAGAGCCTAAATTAGAGCAAACAAAAAAGCCCTGTTTCCAAGGCTTTTGTAAAATAATATAAAATTATCTTTTTGAGAATTGTGGAGAACGTCTTGCTTTTTTAAGACCGTATTTCTTTCTTTCCTTCATTCTCGGATCTCTTGTTAAGAAACCTGCTTTTTTAAGAACTGATCTGTATTCAGGATCAACTTCAAGAAGTGCTCTTGCAACACCATGTCTTATAGCACCTGCTTGTCCTGAGTAACCGCCACCGATTACTTTAACAATTACATCAAAAGATCCTTCTGTATCAGTAAGTTCAAGGGGTTCTTTTGCAACTGTTCTTAGAGTTTCAAAATCAAAGTATTCTTCAATATCTCTTCCATTAATTGTAAATTTTCCATTGCCAGGTAGAAGTCTAACTTGGGCGATGGATTTTTTTCTTCTTCCAGTACCTCTATATTGTATAGTATCCATTCTTACCTCCAATTAAAATTCGTATACTTCAGGTGTTTGCGCTTCGTGTGGATGTTCGCTTCCAGCATAAACCTTAAGTTTCTTGATCATCTTTCTACCAAGTCTGTTTTTAGGAAGCATTCCCTTAACAGCCAGTTCAATAACTCTCTCTGGTCTTTTTTTAATCATTTCAGAATAGACAATTTCTTTTCTTCCGCCTGGATATCCTGTGTGATATGCGTGAATTTTTTGATTTAATTTATTTCCTGTCAATACAACTTTGTCCGCATTAATTACAATTACAAAGTCCCCACAGTCCACATGTGGTGTAAAGATAGGTTTTCTCTTTCCTCTTAGTACGCTTGCAATTTCAGATGCTAATCTACCAAGGACTTTGCCTTCTGCATCAATTACATACCATTTTCTTTCAACTTCATTTGCTTTAGCCATGTAGCTTTTCAATGAATTTTCCTCCTAAATAGTTTAAAAAATTATTCCGGGGCTTTTTAAACATGACCTATATTTTAGACTACGTAGCCTAGTTTGTCAATATTTATGGTGGATTTTTTTATTTATTTTTACAAGCTTTTGGATTAGATAGTTTGTAAAATTAAATACCTAAATTCCTATATATTTTCTCTCTCTTTTTCTATATTTACATTTTCTAAAGGAGTTTGATAAATTGATTCTTTTTTGAATTTTTCAATTTGCTTTTTAACTCTATTTACGGATGCAATAGTCCCCACACCTGCGATACATCCGCCAGGGCATGCCATACCTTCTAGTAAATATCCATCTAACTTTCCAGCCTTTGCAATTTTTAGCATCTTCATACATTCAGAAAGTGTGTGTGCTCCTTGAATATGAATATCCCTGTCTGGAGCAATTTTTTCTGCGACAACTTTTACAGATTCGGCAACGCCACCTGCAATTGGATACCCTCGCCCAAGTGCTGAACCATCTTCAACCTTTTCTTCAACTTTTATTTCTGATGGTTCAATATTTTTTGCTACAAACATTCCCATAAGTTCTTCAAAAGTTATTACAAAGTCAACATCGGATTTTACTTTTGTATCAATTGCCTCTAATTTTTTCGAAGTGCAAGGTCCAATAAATACTACTACTGCATCGGGATCCTTTGCCTTTATATGATTTGCCGTGTACCTCATTGGCGAACCGGAGTCAGAAACTTGATCAAAAAATTCTGGAAATTCATTTTTTATCATAAGCGTCCATGAAAAGCAACAACTTGTACCCATAAATGGTATATCTTCAGGCACCCTCTCGAGATATTCCTTTGCTTCATGAAGAGTTGTCAAATCCGCTCCAAGAGCAACTTCTACTACATCTTCAAAACCAAGTAATTTTATTGCTTCAATTATTTGTTTTGCACTTGTATTAGCACCAAATTGTCCTATGTATGAAGGTGCAATAGCTCCATAAACTTTTTTGCCAGATTTTATTGCCTTTATCAATTGGAAAATTTGTGTCTTGTCAGAAATTGCTCCAAAGGGACATTCTGCAATACATCTTCCACATGCAACACATTTATCTTGATCTATTTCAGCTCTTCCATATTCATCTGAATCAATTGCATTTACACCACAGGCTGCTGCACATGGTCTTTCGTACTTTACAATTGCAGAATATGGACAGGCATCTTGACATCTGCCGCATTTAACGCACTTGTCCTTGTCAATTATAGTTCTGTCCTTTCCCATAGAAATTGCATTTACTGGACATACATTTATGCATGGATGTGCAAGGCATTTTCTACAATTATCCGTAGTGTAATATGCCTTAGTTGGACAAGCTTCACAACCAAATTTTATTACATTTATAAGAGGTTTTTCATAAGCATTTGTGTCTATGTCTACTTTGTCAAAACCATCAGTTACATTTTTAAATACGCCAATTTTTCTAACATCTAGACCCATAGCTAGCCTAAGTCTCTCGTCAACAACTGCTCTTTCTCTAAAAATATCACTTCTATATCTCGCCACTTCGCCAGGCACAATTTTGTAGCTGGACTCTTCTAGGGCGGAAATATCTATATCATTATATGCAATTCTTGCAACTTCAGCAAAAACTTTTCTTCTGATATCGACAAGTGTTCCATATGTTTCTTTCATCTCTTCCCCTTACTATATCCTTAATTTATCAATAATTTTTGCACTAACTTCCTGAGCGGTAGCCTTTAGCATAATTTCGTCATCTACAATAACAACTGGCGATGCTTCATTGTTGTGAATCTTGCAATAATTTAAGCAATGTGCAAATTCAACTTCCAAATTTTCTGCAGAACAAAGTTCAGACTCAGGTCCACACAAATGGTCTTGTAAGTACTCTACTGCGTCGTATATAGCATTAGCTCCCATAAGAGTGCACCTAGCACCCATGCAAATAGTAACTTTCATATATCCTCCTAAAGATTTCTATATAGATAGTTTAACATTTAACAATCACTTCTTCAATAATCATGTGATTTTTTTAATATTATTATCCCTTTAATGTTAAAATATAGATGAGGTGTTATATGGAACTTTCAAATATACTTACAAATCTACAATTATTCAACAATTTAAATGAAGTAGAACTTGATGAAGTTAAAAATTATCTTTCAGATATAAAAGTTTATAAAAATAAAAGTACTATCTTTAGCGTGGGAGATCACATAAATTACTTTGGCATACTATTAAAGGGACAAGTGGATCTAGAAATGGACGATGTCTTTGGCAACAAAACTATTTTATCAAAATTATCTGCGCCTGCACTTTTTGCCGAGTCAATTTTAATCAAGGGCGTAAGGGAAATTCCGCTATCCGTGGTTACAACTATGGATACAGAAATAATTTTCTTCGACTACAATTCTTTTTCAAGTAAAAATTTAAAATCAAAGGAAAAAGTTAAGGATAATTTAATAAAAATTCTTGCTGGCAAAAATTTATTTATGCGCGACAAATTAAATCTTTTGACCCTTCCCACTTCTCGTGCAAAAATTTTGTATTTCTTGTCAACGCAAGCCCGTAAAAGTCACTCAAAATACTTTACCATTGACTTTAACATAACAGAACTAGCACAATTTTTAAATTTAAACCGCTCCTCCCTCTCCCGTGAACTTTCTAAACTAAAAAAAGAAGGTCTCATCGATTATCACAATAAAACCTTCCGCATTTTATAATTATTTTCTATTTTGATGAGCTATTCTTGCAGATGCAGCTGCAGCAATTGCTGCCACCAAGTCATCTGCAAAGGTAGTTACTCTTTCCGCTTTTTTCTTTTCATCAAGTTCTTTTATTATCCCAATTTTTTTCTTGTCGAGATAGCCAAAGTTTGTAAGACCAATTGTGCCATACATATTCACAATTCCAAGAGTTAATATCTCATCAACTCCATATAATCCTTCGTCGTCGTGAATTATTGATTGAATTGGTTCCGGTAATTTTCCTTCATTTGCCAAGTCATCAAGGGCAAGTCCAGTTAGAATTGCATGAACGGAATCTCTCTTTTTTATTACGCTCTTTACACTGTCAAGACATCTATCAAGATCAAGATTCTCAATATATTCGCCCTGCAATTCCTGTACCAACTTTGCAATTTCTATTAGTTCAACACCAAAATCCCTTAATCTATTGACAGCGTGATTGTAAAGCTCTTCACTGTCGTATTTGTAAATTGAATTTTTCATGTATCCTCCTATTTTCTTCTGTTTTTAAGTCTATTTCTTTTAATTATCTTTGCTCTAGAAATTTTTATGCTGATTCCATAAATAAAACTCGGTATTAACGTAGCAATAAGAAGACTTATGGCATTGTAATTTATTCCCAATACCTTAATAGCATAAACTTCTGGCATCAAAAAGAATTCCAGAGGAAATTTCCAATAACTTCCTCCAACTGAAGCTTCAAAAATTTTTCTTCCAAGCCCTAAAAAACCAAAGGCAAATAAAATTAATCCTATTAAGAATATTAAATTACCTGCAAAAAAATCAATACTCCTTGCATTTCTCTTTGAAAGCAATTTTCCAAAATTGTAATATAGCAGCAAAATTGCGGCAACTAAAATATATTTAAAAAAAATATTCCCATAAACTAAACTTCTCACGCTGCTACTTATATTAATTATAGCAGCCATGGCAAAAGTTATAAAAATTATTAAGATGTGAAAAATTAAACCTCTAGTGTTATTTCTCATGATAACTCCTAATGGTCAATGTACTTAGCTGCATTTTCTGTCATCTTTAAGTTCATGTCCTTATCCACCCAGATAATTGCAGAATTAGTTTTTTCTGACAAAGACTCTATACCTTCACCTGTGGAATTAAAAGCAGCTGTAGATAAAAAGTCAGCAAGTCCTGAATCTTCCTTAATAATAGTTACAGATTTCAAGTCTGTTGCGGGCTTTAAAGTGTCAGGGTCTATTATGTGACAATATCTCTTGCCATCTAAATCAAAATATCTTTGATAATCGCCACTAGTTACAATAGAAGTATTAGTTACATTTACAACGGCAATAATTGAATTTTCGCTTTCCATATCAGGATTTTGAATCCCAATTTTAAAATTATCACGACCATCAACTGGCTTTCCAATTATTCTAACATTTCCACCAGCAGAAATTACCGCCGACTTAACTCCTCTTTCCTCAAGTTCCTTTGCCACAATCTCAGTTGCAAATCCCTTGGCAGTTGCACCTAAATCAAGTTTCATACCCTTGTCAATATAGACTTCTCTTGTATCTTCATTTAGTTTTATGTTCTCTACCTTTATGAAAGGACGTAGCTTTTCCAACTCCTCATCGCTGGGAATTGCCTCTCCCTTTAGCTTTATAACTTCTTCTTTAGTCTTTCCAGACTCATAAAGATCTCTGTACTCATTCCAAAGTTTGGTTACAGACCCAAGGGCGATATTAGTTTTGTGAGAAATATTATTATAATCGTCAATGGAGCTTTTTATAAGATTAAATAATGTCTTATCTACAGCGACTGGCTTGACACCTGCGTTGTCATTAATAGTTTTTACATTTACAATACCATTGTAATTTTTATAATTGTCAAAAAGTTTGTGGAGTTCTTCGTACCTTTCCTTTGCATATCCCAAATTTTCATTTGCAAAATCATCGGAATCAGAAAAAATTGCAATATTTATAACAGTGTCAAAGGTATCGTAAAATTCCAGTTCGTGTTTTTCTCCATCTTTTTTAACTTCTTGAGAAATTGAATTATTGTTTTTTTGATTTGAATTTTTATTATTAACATTTTTATCGCCACAACCAGAGAAAATTAAAAGTCCTCCCAAAGCCAAGGCAAGTATTATCTTTTTCATAGTATCACCTTCTATATGATACCATTTAAGGTCATGTTTTTACAATATTTATTGCTTCATACATACTTCAAAAATTTATAATTCAAAACTATATAACAATAAATTTTCATATGATGCTATAATTTTTCATATCAATATTCTTTATAAATATCTACATTTTTAAGTGCTAATTAGACAAAATTAAATTACAACTATTATAAAGAAAACCAGTCCTTTTCAGAACTGGTATTCTTTCTTTTTTATTATTTTTTATTTTTAATTTATCTTTTAAATCAAATTATATTCTTTAAGCATTTTTTCGATTTCTGTGCCTGCAATTTTCTTTCCTACAATCGCATCTGCACCAAAAGGTAGATCTAATTCTGGCTTTTCACCATCATTTAATACGCTTACTCCTGCTAATAAATATCTAATATCATATCTTGATGCAAATACCTCTGGTACTTTCTTTTCTACACCTGTTAATACATACACTGCTTCCATTGCACATCTTGCAGAGTATTCTGTTGTAAATACTGTATCACGACCTGGATTGTCAAGTGTTTCAACAAATTGTCCTAGAAAAGCAAAGTTAACTGCATTTTTAGGAACAACATAAGGTCTGTCTCCAAAACTTCTTGGCATAAATTGTGCTGTAATATATGGCATGAATACAGGAACAGTTGAAGTTTCTTTTGCAAGCCTATCAATGTCGCTTTCAGGTACTCCAATATGGTATAGCCATTCTTTTGCAATTTCTTCACCAGTACAGAATTTCATAGGTTTTTTAATATAATCTCCCTCTTTATCAGTAAAGAGTGCATATACCCAAACAGCTATTTCATCTTCTGGTTGTCCAATATATTGTCCTTGACGATTAATTGTCCAACTCATTAACCAATTTGAATCAAGTACAGATACAATTCCACCAGTTACAACTTTTCCCGTGTAAGGACTTCTCTTAGTTATTTTTTCAATATAAGATGAAATTTCTTTGCTCTTTACAGTTACTGTTGCTGATTCCCAATTTGTTTTGTCAATATCTGATGTGAAAACTTCTGGATGTCCAAAATCATCAGATTTTTTAGCAATATTTTTCCACAATTTAAAGCTTTCTTCTGTATCAATGTCAATGCTTGGTGCCTTATTATTGTTGCCATAAACTGATGATTCTACTAAAGAACCTGTAGTTACAAATACAAGATCATTTTCTGTAAGTGAAATTGACTTATCTTCACCTGTCTTTGAATCAGATGCGATAATTTTAGTAGCAACTTTTTTATCCTTTGTAATATTAAATTCTATATCACTAACTTCAAAATTGTATTCAGTTTTAACACCCTTATCCTTTAACCATTTCATCATAGGTACTACAATAGATTCATATTGATCATATCTTGTGAATTGTAATGCTGAAAGGTTAGGCAATCCACCGACTAAGTGAATAAAACGATTTATATACAATTTTAATTCAAGTACTGAATGCCAATTTTCAAAGGCAAACATCGTTCTATAATATGTCCAAAAATCACTTTCTAAAAATTCATCAGATAAAACTTCTTCAACAGATATACCTTGTAATTTTTCATCTGGTGTCAAAATTAAATGAATAATTTCTTTAATTACATCTTTTGAAAGATTAAATTTTCCATTATCATAGCGTTGACCATTGTTTTTTGTAATACGACAATTGCTAAAGTTAGGATCGTCAAGATTAGTGTAATATAGATCATCTAAAATTGACATCTCAGGATTTTCTCTTGAAGGAATTACACTTAAAATATCCCACAATGTTTCAAAGCGGTTACCCGTTTCACGACCACCCCTTGCAACATAGCCACTGTTTAGAAGAACTTTACCATCAAGTGCTCCACCAGCTATATCATCTTTTTCTAAAAACACGATCTTTGAAGGATCCATTTTTGCATCTTTAATTAAAAAGCCAGCAGTTGATAATCCAGCGATTCCTGTACCTATGATATAAGCTTTCTTTTCATCAATTCCCTTAGGTTTTCTAGAGTTTACAAGTCTGTCATAATCTCCATTACCAAGTTTTAGTCTTTCGTCAAATGTCTTAATTTCCATAACTTACCTCCATTAATTTTATTTCTTTTTCTTTATCTTTATTCTACCCTGGAAATATTTGGTTCACATCAGATAATACTTCTGCTTTGTATTAATTTAAGATAGTAAAGTTGCATTGACTAGTTTTTAGACAAATTATATATTTTGCACAAGTTCTCACTATAAAATTTAAAAAATAAAAAAGCTTGAGAGTGTACTAAACTTCTAAACCCGAACAATGATTATGTCCTCAGTACATTCTCAAGCAATTATAGTTTTTAATTTTATTAAACTTCATCTAGATCCTCGCTAATTCGAAGAGATCTCTCAATATTTCCATCAAAGAGTTTGCCAATGCGATAAATCATATCTTCGGGCGACTCCTTCATTCCATCCTGAATCCAATTATCTAATAATCCAACAAGCGCTGCACGATAAAAATCTGTTACTAGTCTTTTGTCTCTTTTCTTTGCATAAATATTTTTAGATTTACATTTGTTCTCCACATATTTTTCCATTACAGACTCACAAACTTGGTAAAGGTAATTGTCTCTGTCACTTTTTTCAATAGATTTGAAAAGATTCTGTGCTGCTTTTTTGTTCTCCATTAAGAAAGAAGAGGCGTGAATCAAGCTTTTTTCCCAAGAAAAGGTTTCATTAAATTCTTCATCAACTTTTTCTAGTTCATCACTTAAAATTTCCTTCACTAGAGTGTATATATCTTCATAATGATAGTAAAACGTGTTTCTATTTATCTCGCATCTTTCTGAAAGCATAGATATCGTAATACCGCTAAAACTTTTTTCTTCAAGTAGTTTCAAAAACTCCCTCTTGATTAAATTTTTGGTGTATTGCTTCGCCACTTAATCACCTCTCTATGTAATAAATTACCCAAAAATATTAAAACTATAATTAGACTATTTTAAAAGAATTATATCATATTTGAATTTTGTATCTTTTATTTTTAAATAAATATTTTCAACAAAAAATCGGCATAGACAATAAGCTACACCGATTTCTATAAGTTTATAAAATAAAAATCATTTTATATAAATATTTAAAATTTTTATTTGCCATAAACTGGTCTCAATGAATCTTTGTATTTTTCATTTCTACCATGTGTTATATCTGCAAAAAGTTCCTTTAACTTCATACAAACTTCGCCTGATTTGCCATCAGCAACTTTTATACCATCGACTTCAACTACAGGTGCAACTTCCATTGCTGTTCCAGAGAAGAAAACTTCATCTGCATTGTAAAGTTCAGTTCTCGCTATTGACTTTTCTACACATTCAATTCCAAGTTCTTCCCTTGCAAGCTGCATTACTACATCTCTTGTAATACCTTCTAATATATCGTCTGAAGCAGGTGGTGTAATTAGTTTTCCCTTTTTATAAATAAAGATATTTTCACCTGGACCCTCACATACATATCCATTTCTATTTAGCAATACAGCCTCATCATATCCCGCTCTCTTAGCTTCTAGCGATGCAAGTGCTGAGTTAAGATAACCTGCCGTAGCCTTAGTTCTTGGTGGAAGCATATTGTCTGCAATTCTTACCCATGACGAAACTTTAACTCTAAATTCCTCTTGTTCCATGTACTTGCCCATTGGTTGCAAATAAATTGCCACTACATCATCTTCATGTCCTTCAATACTAACTCCAACTGTTTTAGTATCTTTATAAGCAATAGGCCTTATATAAGTGGTTTGTTTATATCCATTTTTTCTCAAAAGTTCAATTGTAAAGTCTGCAAGTTCTTCTGCAGTATAATCTATTTTTAAATTAACTACCTTTGCTGATTGTAAAAATCTTTTGTAATGTTCAATTAATTTAAATCCATAAAGTTCTTGATCTTCATCGCTCCAATAAGCACGAATACCTTCAAAAACACCTAGTCCATAGTTTACAACTCTAGATCTAATGCTTACTGATACCTTTTCCTCTTCAACGATTTCCCCATTATAAAAAACATAAGACTTATCCATTATCTTCCCTCCATTTGTTACACTAAAATAAAAATTATTGAAATAAATTTTACCACTTTTGCACGCAAAATCCAAGTGCTTTTAAGTATTTAATATATCTTTTCCTCAACTTTTATAATCTGAATAAAAAAGAGGTTACAAAAAGGTAACCTCTAAATTTATTTAAAAATTAAATTTCAGCTTTAATTCTTTGTTCTCTTTCAATTGCATCAATAAGCTTTGGAACAACTGCATTAATGTCGCCAACTACGCCTAAATCTGCAACTTCAAAAATTGCTGCTTCTGGATCCTTGTTGACAGCGATAATAAGGTCAGAATCTTCCATACCTGCAACGTGTTGGATTGCTCCAGAAATTCCCATTGCGAAGTAAAGTTCTGGTCTAACTGTCTTACCAGTTTGTCCAACTTGGTGATCTTTAGTTATCCAGCCTGAATCTACAGATGCTCTTGATGCAGAAATTTCTGCATCTAATTTATCAGCAAGTTCTTGAAGAGGTTTAAATCCTTCTGGTCCACCAATTCCACGACCACCAGATACTAATATCTTAGCTTCTGTGATATCTTTCTTATGAGACTCTTGTTTAGCAATTTCTTTAATTTCAATATTCATATCGGCATCAGTAAAGTCAACTTTGATTTCTTCAATTTCACCTTTTCTAGAATTGTCAGAATCAAGTGCTTGCATAACTCCAGGTCTAACTGTCGCCATTTGTGGTCTAAAATCTTCACAAAGGATTGTTGCCATTAAGTTACCGCCAAAGGCAGGTCTTGTCATCATAAGATTTTTAGACTCTTCATCTATTTCTAGTTTAGTACAGTCAGCAGTAAGTCCTGTGTGAATTCTTGCTGCTAGTCTTGGTGCAAGGTCACGGCCTATTGATGATGCCCCATAAATTACAATTTCAGGGTCTTTTTCCTTTATAATTTTTGTAATTGCTTTAGCATATGGTTCAGTAACATATTCTTTAAGCATTTCATCTTCTACTACAATAACTTTATCGGCTCCATGTCTGATAAGAGTTTCAGCATGATCTTTAACTTTTTCACCAAGCAACATTGCAACGACATCTTGTCCAAGATCGTCAGCAAGTTCTCTAGCCTTTCCCAAAAGTTCTATTCCAACTTTTTCAAGTTTATTGTCTCTTTGTTCTACAAATACAAATACATCTTTACTCATTTTTAAACCCCCAATTAGATAATATACTTTTCTTGAAGTTTAGCAACGATAGCTTGAGCTGCTTCGTCAGCAGTAAGGTCAGTTAAAAGAACACCTTTACCTTTTCCTTGTTTAGGGAAGGATTTTTTAACCTTAGTAGGTGATCCCTTAAGTCCTATGTTTGCCATATCGAGTTTGTCTTTAATATCTTCAAGACCCCAAACTTTGATTTCTTTTTGGTAAGCTTCAAAAACTTTACCAATCGTCATATATCTAGGTTCTGCTAATTCTGCAATTGCAGTGATTAAGCATGGGAATTTAACATTGATTATGTGATATCTATCTTCAAATTGTCTTTTAACAGTTATACCCTTCATATCTTTGTCTAGTTCAAGTTCTTCAACATAAGAAACTTGTGGAATTCCAATGTGTTCAGCAATTTGTGGTCCAACTTGTGCAGTATCTCCATCGATAGCTTGTCTACCACAGATAATTAAATCATAATCTAAGTGTTCAAGTGCTGCAGTGATTGTACAAGATGTAGCCCAAGTGTCAGCTCCACCAAAGGCTCTATCACTTACAAGGATTCCTTCATCTGCTCCCATTGCAAGAGCTTCTCTTAATGCAACTTCGGCTTGTCCCGGTCCCATTGATAAAACTGTTACGTGGGTATCTGGATTTTCATCTTTAAGTCTAAGTGCAACCTCAAGTCCTGATTTATCATCAGGGTTTATAATACTTGGCACGCCCTCTCTAATAAGAGTGTTAGTAACAGGGTCAAGTTTAACTTCATTAGTATCAGGTACTTGTTTAATACATACTACTATATTCATCTATAATACTCCTTCCGATTATTTAACGCCCATCCAGCCAGATACAACCATCTTCATTACTTCAGATGTACCTTCGTAAATTTCAGTGATCTTAGCATCTCTCATCATTCTTTCAATTGGATAATCACGAGTGTAGCCGTATCCACCGAATAATTGAAGACATCTTCTAGTTATATCACTTGCTGCTTCTGCTGCAAATAATTTAGCCATAGCTGCATAATGTCCGTAAGCTTCGCCATTACCTTTAGCATCAGCTGCTCTATAAACTAATAATTGAGCTGCTTCCGCAGTAGTTTTCATATCTGCAAGTTCAAATTGAGTGTTTTGGAATTGAGAAATTCTTCTTCCAAATTGTTTTCTTTCAGAAGTGTATTTAACTGTTTCGTCAATTGCACCTTCTGCAATGCCAAGAGCTTGAGATGCGATACCAATTCTACCACCATCAAGAGTTTTCATTGCAAGCTTAAATCCTTTGCCTTCTCTTCCTAAAAGATTTTCTTTAGGAATTCTACAATCTTCAAAGATAAGCTCACAAGTAGAAGAACCTCTGATACCCATCTTGTCTTCTGGTTCACCAACTGTAAATCCTGGAGTTCCTCTTTCAACTATGAACGCAGAAATTCCGTGATTTCCCTTAGATCTATCAGTCATTGCGATAATTACAAATACATCAGCAAATCCTGCATTTGTAATAAAGATCTTTGATCCATTAAGTACATATTCATCACCATCAAGTACAGCAGTTGTTCTTTGACCGCTTGCATCAGTACCAGCACCTGGTTCAGTAAGACCAAAAGCACCGATTTTTTTACCTGCTAATAAATCTGGTAAGTATTTTCTCTTTTGTTCCTCTGTTCCATTTTCATAAATTGGAGCACAGCATAGTGAAGTATGAGCAGAAACAATTACACCAGTAGTAGCACATTTCTTTGAAAGTTCTTCTACTGCCATAGCGTAAGCTAAATAATCTGCACCTTGTCCACCATATTCTTTAGGAAATGGTATTCCAAAGAAACCATATCTGGCCATTTTTTTAACATTTTCCATAGGAACTTCTTCTGTTGCATCTACATCAGCAGCAACAGGTTCAACTTCAGTTTCAGCAAATGCACGATACATTTGTTGTAACAATAGATGTTCCTTGTCCATTCTAAAATCCATTTAAAATCCCCCTAACAATTATTATAAAGAATGTTATTTAATTAACATACGTTATTTCTATTATAACATTATGTGCTTGTTTTTCAAGGCATCTTTAACTAAAAAAACAAGCACATAAATAAATTTGCCATAAATTTGAAATTGAAAATAAAGTAAGCTTTTTCTAATAAAAACGAAAAATACAAGGTATTTTTTATCATTGTTTAACTAAAAGTATATCAAACTAACTTTGAGTTTGAAAAAAATATAAATAACAATAGTATTTTTATAAAATTTTACAAAATATTAATTGAAATTATTTTCTCTCTTAAAAATCAAAAAAATAAAAGGCGGATAACCGCCCCTTATTAAATATCTGACTTAACTACAAGTACAGATTTCTTTGAATGATTTATTACTTTATTGGATACAGAACCTAAAAGCGTCCTAGAAAAAGCACCTAGTCCCCTATTGCCCATTATAATAAAGTCAACATCTTTTTCCTCAGCAAACTTACAAATTTGTTCACCAGGATTTCCAGAAGTGTAAAAAGTTTCAACTTTGTTTGGATATCCGCTTAAATCCGTTTCTGCATCTTTAAGTATCATCTCTGCTCTTTCAACATTAGCCTTGTCTATTTCAAGTGTAAAATTAAAATTGGCTGGATATTGTTCAAAGATAGAAGTTTCTGGAGTAACAGTCAAAATAATGAGATCTGCCCCTAGTTTTTGTCCCATATCTCTTGCTACCTCTATTGATTTTTTTGAACTCTTTGATCCATCGATTGGCACTAATATTTTCATAATTACCTCCTATAAAATATAAATTATAAGTATTTGTTATCTATACTATACCCAAAAATAGATGCTTTTAAAAACTCTTGTAATTCTTTATAAAGATAAAGTATTAACTTTGAAATTTCTTTGATTTTTAAGCTTTTTCAAATATATTTAACATCACCATATATCAATAACTTTTTCTGTGATTTTTATTTCTATAATGTGTTGATGCCAAGGAAATAATTAAAATTTTAAAACTTTTATCTTCTTTTATCTTCTATTTAAAATAATTTAACTTACACTCACTTAAAATATAAATACTTTCTAGTTTATCATCTATATCAATTTAATTTATTTGCATTTATCCATTAAATATGTTTAAAGCAAAAAAAGCGGCAGGATATCTTGCCGCTTTCTTTATTAAATTTTAATTTTTAAATTTAAAACTTAATTTATTGCCATACACTTACTTCGTCTGAACTTCCAGTTTTAGCTGCATTGTGTCCATTAGAAGCATCTAGGATTTCATAATATGCCCAGTGGCTCTTTGGTACATCTGTAAATTTCTTTAATCCGCTTTCACTAATCTTTGTGAAAGATGTTGATTTAGTATTTCTGCCAAATACAGAGTTTAAAATTGTTACAGCTTCTGCTCTCGTAAGCTTTTGATCTGGCTTAAATGTTCCGTCAGAGTAACCTTTGATGTTCTTATTTCCGTAAAGTTCATTGATTGCATCAGATGCCCAGTGACCTTTTACGTCTTTAAATGATCCAGTTCCTGGATAA
Source organism: Peptoniphilus faecalis (assembly GCF_012976305.1). Lineage (GTDB taxonomy): Bacteria > Bacillota > Clostridia > Tissierellales > Peptoniphilaceae > Peptoniphilus_A > Peptoniphilus_A faecalis. Next base: position 206,541 of record NZ_JABDSR010000002.1, on the reverse strand, counting down.
CCATCTTTAACAAATACAGAAATCATTTGTGCAAATTCTGCTCTTGTGATTGCTTGATTTGGTTTAAATGTGTTGTCAGAGTAACCCTTGATAAAGCCCTTAGAAACTGCGTAGTTAATTTCATCTGAATACCAAGCATTGTTTGCGTCTTTAAAACTTGTCTTTGGATTGCTTGGAAGTTCTTCTCCATTATTTACAAGTTTAACAAACATTCTAACAGCCTCTGCTCTTGTAACTTCCTTAGATGGTTTAAATGTTCCATCTGGGAAACCTGCGATATATGAAGGTTGGTTAACTTTTTCTGTAGAAACAGCTACTCCACCAACTTTATATTCAGTACTTCTTGAAACTTTGCCGGCTTCCTTAGATTCAACTTTAATAGTTTCTCCAGCTCTCAATTCTCTGTTTAATACTACATTGTAAATGCCAGTATCTCCTGCAGTTGTACTTCCAAGTGTATTTCCACTTGCATCATATACAGTTACAGTTGCATTAAATCCTGCATTACCTCTTACATATTTTGCTCCAGCTGAAACTGCGTTAACAGTTGGAATAATTGAATATCCATTATCTGCTTTGTAAGTTCCATTTACATAATAGTCTAAAGTTCTTCCAGTAGAAACATAAGGACTATTCCAAGTTACTTTAAAGTATCCCTTTGAGTCAATTACATCGCTACCGAGATAAGTTCCATCGTCATATACATATACAGTACTGTTGCTATATCCCTTTAGATATCCACTAGTTGAATAATTTGTTCTAGAGATATCAGTTGGATAAACTTTTTTGTCGTATCTGTCATAATATTTATAATCTCTGTAATATCCGTCCCAATATCTTCCGTCATTTAGATAATATTTAGAAGATGTTTCATAATCATCGCTAGTTGCTAAAAGATATCCACCATAATATCTGCCATTATAGTATCTATCATTGTAATATCTATAATTATATGGAGTATAATTTATATATTGTCTGTCTCCCTTAGAATCATAGTAATAGTATTTATCTTTTATGCTATCATAGCGGTAATATCCATAATAATCGTCATCATAATATCCATAGTAGTAATCCCCTACATAGATATCAAAATATCCATTAGCATCTGTTACATCAGATTTTCCTGTATAGTCTCCGTCATAATCATATAATTTAACAGTAGCGCCTTTTACTGCATCTCCATCCGCAGTTACTTTGCCATAAAATCTTCCCTTGTCATAATATCTTTCAGAAATAGAAAGAACTTTTGTAACTGGTACATCTTTTTCCCATTTTGCTTTTAAAGATTTGTCTCCTGTAATAGCAGTGTTGAAATCAAATTTTGTATCTCCATCGTACCAACCTTTAAAAGTATAGCCTTCTTTTTTTGGTTTTAATGGTTCATTTGCTTTTTCTCCACTTTCAACAGTCTGAGAAGTTACTGCACTTCCACCATCTGAATTAAAAGTAACAGTGAATTTTGTAACTTTTTCTGTCCATTTAGCATAAATAGTAGTTTTCTTTGTAATTGTTGTTGAAAAGTCAAATTTTGTTTGAAGACCTTCATCAGCATACCAACCAGCAAAATCATAATCTTTTTTTATTGGTGCTGGTGTTGGTGCACTAACTGTTCCTCCATTTTGAACCGCTGTGCTTGTTGTTCCCGTACCGCCATTTAATTCAAAAGTAACTGTAAAAGAATCTTCCGCTGGTGCCCTTAATGCTTCAGGAACTTCTTCTTCACCAACTTCAAGTTTTTCAGGTTCTTCAGCAGACGCTGTTACTTCAGTATTTGGTCCTTCTTGTACCTCTTTAGTATCTGCAAATACATTAAATGGAATTGCCGTAATCATTACTCCCGCAAGTAATAGACTAAGTACTTTCTTGTTTTTCATAAACTCTCCTCCTCGTTATAAAATTAAATGATATAAAAACATTTTCTTTAGTGCTATTATACCCAATATCAACAAAAAGTTTTAGCACTTTATGAAATTTTAATAAATTTAATATATTTGTAACATTACTTAAATAAAATCTATAGACAATTAATTTCAAATCTTAAATTTTGTTTAAGCTGATAATATGATTAGATAACTAAAAATGTATTAATTTACAATAAATTTATCTTTTTCTATTGACCTTTTTGCATAAATTGTTATAATAAAAAAAATATCTTAATTAAACAGTTGATATATGTTAAACACTTATTAGTTGAGATGAAAATTTTTTAAGAAGGTAGGTAAGAAAGATGACGACGATGAAAAAAATATTATGTGTCCTTTCACTTGCTGCATTACTTACAGCCTGTGGAGGCGGAGCTGAAAAGACTTCTACTGCTCCCGACAATGGAGATGTTATTAAAATTGGAGGAATTATTCCAAAGACTGGTTCTGCTGCTGTCTATGGTAATTCTGCTGACAAAGGTGTTAAGCTGGCAGTGGAGGAAATAAATGCAGCTGGCGGTATTGGCGGAAAACAAATTGAATACCTCTCTGAAGACGACAAGGGTGATCCAACTGAAGCAGTTACTGTTTACAACAAATTAGTTGAAGGTGGTAATAATGTCATCATCGGCGCTATTACTTCGAAACCTTCCCTTGCAGTTGCAGAAAACTCTTCTCAAGATGGAATTCCTATAATTACTCCAACAGGAACTAGTGCTCCTATAACAGAAAATAAAGACAATGTTTTTAGAACTTGCTTTACTGATCCTCTTCAAGGAAAAATTTTAGCAAACTTTGCTTGTGACAACTTGAAGGCAAAGACAGTTGCAATCCTTAGAAATACTTCTAACGATTACTCTAATGGTGTTGCTGATGCTTTCATTGAGCAAGCAAAATCTAAGGGACTTGAGGTTGTTGCTGATGAAGGTTATGGCGATAGTGATGTTGACTTCAAGGTTCAACTTACAAATATTGATAAAGAAAAACCTGATGTAATTATAGTGCCTGAATACTACGAAAAAGATGTTTCAATTATTAAGCAAGCTAGAGACCTTGGCATTGAGTCTAAAATTATTGGTCCTGATGGATGGGATGGAGTGCTTGCTGTTATTGACGAAGGTTCAAAAGACTTATTAAATGGTGTTTACTTCACTAATCACTACTCAGTTCACGATACTAGCGAAAAGGTTCAAAACTTTGTAAATGCTTACAAGGAAAAATATAATGAAGATCCTTCTGCATTCTCTGCTCTTGGATATGACACAGTTTATATTTATAAAGAGGCAATAGAAAAGTCCGCTTCTATGGACTTTGCTGAAATAGTTAAGGCTCTAAAGTCTGTAGAAGTTAGTGGCGTTACTGGAGATTTGAGGTTTGGTGAAAACAACAACCCTGTAAAATCTGCAACTATTATAGAAATTAAGGACGGCTCATATACTTTTAACAGTTTAGTTTCAGCTGAATAATAAAAGCAAAGGCAAGCTTATGCTTGTCTTTTTTATTAATTTTTAAGGAGGCTCTATGAGTTTTATAAATCAACTATTAAATGGACTTAGTTTAGGTTCTGTATATGCTCTTGTTGCGCTTGGCTACACAATGGTATATGGCATTGCTCAACTTATAAATTTTGCTCACGGCGAAATTATAATGATTGGATCTTATACTGCTATCTATGCTATCTCTGGTCTTCTTCTAAGTGCTGGTCTTCCCTTTTATCTTGCTATTATTCCATCAATATTAGTCTGCATTGTTGTTGGCGTATTAATAGAAAGGCTTGCCTATAAACCGCTTAGAAATAGTCCTAGAATTGCAAATTTAATCACTGCTATTGGCGTGAGTTTACTATTACAAAATTCTTTTATGAAAATTTTTGGTGCAGGTGCAAAATCTGTTCCTCCAATTTTTAAATCAGGTATTATTAATATTGGAGAAATAAACATTGCTCCTTCTACTTATGTAACTATTATTATCACAGCCATACTCACTGTTGTTTTGCAATTATTTATGAAAAATACAAAATATGGCAAGGCTATGATTGCCACTAGTGAAGATTATGGTGCTGCAAGTCTTGTGGGAATTAATGTTGACACTATACTGTCCCTTACTTTTGCAATTGGATCTGCCCTTGCTGGAGTGGCCTCTGTTTTATACATCAGTGCCTACCCACAAGTTTATCCTTTAATGGGATCTATGTTAGGCATAAAAGCCTTTACTGCCGCAGTCATTGGCGGCATTGGTCTTATTCCCGGTGCCGTTATTGGTGGAATCATCATTGGAATTGTGGAAGCTCTTATAAAGGCCTATGTTTCTTCAAAACTTGCTGATGCAATTGTCTTTGGTCTTTTAATTGTAGTGTTACTTGTTAAACCTAATGGCTTACTTGGCAAGAATCAAAAGGAGAAAGTATAATGACTAGAGAAAAAAAGGGAATAATGGTTTTAAGTGTAATACTTCTTGCACTATTTTATTTTATAGTTATTGGTCTAAATTATGTCGGCATCTTAAATAGATATGCCATGAGTGTTTTAAGACTTGTCTTAATAAATATAGTCCTCGCCGTTTCTCTTAACATCACCGTGGGAAACCTTGGACAAATAACTTTGGGGCACGCAGGTTTTATGTCAATAGGTGCTTATACTGCTGCCCTTTTTACAAAAGCTGGAATTATACCAGGACTTGGTGGTTATATCATGGGAATGCTTTTAGGTGGAATTTTTGCATCTATCATTGGAATTTTAATTGGCATTCCTGCCCTTAGATTAAAGGGCGACTACCTAGCCATTGTAACTTTAGCCTTTGGTGAAATAATAAGGGTTTTAATTGAATACTTTGGATTCACTGGTGGTGCACAAGGTTTATCTGGCATTCCCGTTATGCAAAACTTCTTAGTTATTTATATAATTACAATAATTTCTGTTGCTATAATGTTTAGCACTATGACATCAAAACATGGTCGAGCAATTTTATCTATTCGTGACGATGAAATTGCAGCTGAATCTTCTGGTATAAATATAACTTATTTTAAAACCTATGCCTTTGCACTATCTGCTTTCTTTGCGGGTATTGCTGGTTCAATGTATGCTCACAACATAGGTGTAATTGGTGCAAAAGTTTTTGACTACAATAGAAGTTTTGACATCTTGGTAATGGTTGTCCTTGGTGGTATGGGTTCCTTTACTGGTGCAATTTTTTCTGCAATAGTTCTAACTATAATTCCAGAATTTCTTCGTCAGTTTGCAGAGTACAGAATGATTTTCTATTCTCTAGCTTTAATTATTGTCATGATATTTAGACCTAATGGCTTACTTGGAAGAAAAGAATTTACCCTTACTGGACTCGTTTACAAATTATTAAAGATAGATAAACACTATGAAGGGAGTGAGGACTAATGACTTCTGTTTTGAAATTAAATAATGTTGGAATAAATTTTGGCGGCCTTAAAGCTGTTGACGATTTTAATTTGGAAATAAATGAAGGCGAGCTCTTTGGACTAATTGGACCTAATGGTGCTGGCAAGACTACTGTATTTAATATGATAACAGGCGTTTATTCTCCCACTGAAGGTGAAATCCTTTTAAAGGGCGAAGGAATAAATGGTCTTCAACCTCACAAACTTGTGAAAAAGGGAATATCAAGAACTTTTCAAAACATAAGGCTCTTTGGCTATATGTCTGTCCTTGACAATGTTCGTGTTGCTCAAAATGATGAAATAAAATATGGATTATTAGATGGAATGTTTAGGACAAAAAAATTCTGGAGAGAAGAGTACGAAGGCATCACTCGTGCCATGGAATTTTTGAAAATTTTTAATTTAGATAGGTTTAAAAATTTCTCTGCCAATACTTTGTCCTATGGCGATCAACGAAAATTAGAAATCGCCCGTGCCATGGCATCTAATCCAAAACTTCTTCTCTTAGATGAACCTGCCGCCGGAATGAATCCTCAAGAGACAGAAGAGCTTATGGAGACAATTAGACTTATTCGTGACAAATTTAATATTACAATTTTATTGATTGAACATGATATGAAACTTGTACTTGGCATTTGTGAAAGGATTGCTGTGTTAAATTATGGAAGGATGCTAACTCAAGGTCTCCCTCGCAATGTTATAAATGATCCTAGAGTTATAGAAGCTTATCTTGGAGGTAGCAATGCTTAATGTAAAAGATTTAAATGTATTTTATGGAAATATACACGCACTAAAGGGCGTAAGTTTTGAAGTAAAGGAAGGTGAAATAGTTTGCTTAATCGGCGCCAATGGTGCTGGAAAAACTTCCACTCTTCAAAGTATATCGGCATTGATCCCCAAAAAAAGTGGTGTGCTTAGATTTTTAGACAAAGATATTACTAAGGCAAAGGCTCATGAAATTACCAAAATGGGAATTGCACAAGTGCCTGAAGGTCGAAGAGTCTTCACAGATTTATCTGTTTTAGATAATTTAAAGCTTGGTGCCTTTGCTGTGAAAAATCCACGGGAAAGCGACGAAGATATTTTAAAAGTTATTTACGAAAGATTTCCAATTCTTGAAGAAAGAAAAAATCAAAGAGCAGGCACACTTTCTGGTGGCGAGCAACAAATGCTTGCCATGGGTCGTGCCATGATGACTAGACCAAAATTAATTTTATTGGATGAACCTTCTATGGGACTGTCTCCTCTCTTTGTTGAAAAGATTTTTGATGTAATAAAAAATTTCAAAGAGATTGGAGTAACAGTTCTATTAGTGGAACAAAATGCAAACCTAGCTCTTAAAATTTCTGATAGAGCCTATGTCCTTGAGACTGGAAAAATTGTCAAGAGCGGATCTGCAAAGAAACTTTTAAGTGATCCTATTGTAAAGGCAGCTTACCTTGGTGCTTAATAACTAACATTAACTTTTTAATAAAATAAATATCAAAAAAGAGTACAAGTCGCAAAATTACTTGTACTCTTTTTTATATATTAGTCTTCTGCAAATGCCGTAATAACAGCAATTAAAATTACTATTATATTTATTGTTATTATTAAGGATGAGCTTATCCCCGTAAATAAAGGAGAATGTATTTTAATTTCTATAGCCCTTTTTATAAATGCTAAGGGTATTCTCAATATATTAGCTAATAATAAAAGTTTTAATATTCTAATACTTTTTTCTTTTTTATTCAATTAAACATAGCCCTCCATCATCAACATAAAAGTTTTTATGCAATTCATTTTTTCTTTATTAGAAAATCAAGAAAACTAACTAAAGTCAAGTTCTCCATTTATATTTATCGTTTATATATAGGAGCTTTCAGTTATTTTAAAAATATATTGATGTATTCATAAAATTTTCATTATTCTATAAATTATTTTACAGGACTATTTAGAATATTTTCAAAATAGAGTTGACGTTGCCTTGAATTTATTATAATATTAATTTGAATTTGGAGTTTAAATTTTTGAAGATATAAAAGCAAGGAGGCAATATGATTAAAATAGAAAGTTTAAAGAAATTTTTTGCAACAAAGATTGCAGTTGATGATCTAAACTTAGAGGTGCCCAATGGTGTTGTCTATGGTTTCTTAGGCCCCAATGGTGCAGGCAAAACTACTACAATTAAAATGATAGTTGGCATGTTAAGACAGGACCAAGGAAAAATTAAAATTGATGGTGTCGACACTTTAGATGACCCAATTGAGGCAAAGAAAAAATTTGCCTATGTTCCAGACAATCCTGACATCTACGACAATATGACTGCGAGGCAGTATATAAATTTTATCGCCGATGTCTTTAAACTTAGTTTAGAAAAGCGAAATGAAAACATAAAAAAATACGCAGAAATTTTTGAGATGGAAGAAAATTTAGATGCGACAATTTCCGCTCTCTCACATGGAATGAAGCAAAAAATAGTTTTAATTGGCGCACTTATTCACGAGCCAAAACTTTTAATTTTAGACGAGCCCATGGTGGGACTTGACGCAAAAAGTTCCTTTAGACTAAAAAATATTATGAGAGAATTTGCAGAAAGGGGCGGCACAGTTTTCTTCTCCACTCATGTCATGGAAGTTGCAGAAAAAATGTGCGACGAAATCGCAATTATCAACAAGGGCAAATTAATTGCAAAGGGAACTCTCGAAGAGATTAGGGCTTCTGCAAAGGATAGTGGAAGTCTTGAAAAAATATTTTTGGAACTTACGGAGTGATTTTATGGACAAATTTTTAGAATTAAAGACTCTTTTAAAAAAAGATCTCTATTTGAATTTTATTGCTCCCCTTAAAAAGCCATCAAAAAGGGGTGGATCTTTTAAAGCTTTGTCAGTATTTGGACTTGCAATTCTATTTATCTACCTTGGATTTCTATATTTAATGCTAATTCTCGCCTTTATAATACCTATGGCTAAAAATGGCATGTCAAGTACAGTGTTAATGGCATTTTTTGGATTTGTTTCCATTGGAGTGTTAATTTTTACAAGTGCAAATATTATTTCTAAAATTTATTATTCAAAAGATGTGGAAATACTTCTTCCCCTTCCAATTAGGCGAAATAATATTTATCTTTCAAAAATTTTGGGCTCTGCTCTTCCTTCCTTGGTTATTAGTTTTATAATTTTTGTTCCAATGGTATTTCCCTTAATAAGATTTGCGAATTTAAGTTTTTTAAAATTTTTTTCAATTATCTTTTTGAATTTATCAAATATTATTTTTACTATTTTAATTTTGTCTACTCTATTAATTTTATTTATGAGGGCTTTCGCAGGTATTGGCGGTTTGAAAAATTTATTGCAAACCCTTGGTTCTATAATAATTATTTGTGTAACCTTATTGCCACAAATTATGAATAGATCAGAAAATTCAAGTATATTTAATGAAAATAATTTAGTACATTTTATAAAACTCCTCTTCCCTCAAGTTCATTTATTAAATAAAATTTACGGAATGAGTGATTTGCCTGCCTTTTCTTTAAGCTTTTTTATACTTATTGCAATGGCAATAATTTTGTATGTACTCAGTTTCCCTCTTTCAAAGATAATGATTGCTGGAGTTTTAAAAACTAATGTGCAAAGTTCAAGGGTTTGGCACAGTAGAGAAAATAAAAATACATCAATTGTTCTTTCACTGGCAAAAAAAGATGTCGTCAATGTATTAAGGACGCCTGTTTACTTTTTTAATTTGGCATCTGCTTCCTTTATGCTTCCATTTTTTATATCACTTCCTTTTTTTAAGAGAAGGGAAAATATAAGTATTGTTCAAAACTTCTTCGACAATATAGAAATTTATGGCTTTGACAAAATTAATTTATTCTTTGCCTTTATGCTTACAGTATTTTTCTATGCAGCTTTTATGACTCCACTGTCTTTAACAAGTATTACTCGTGAAGGCAAAAATATTTATATTATGCAGACTCTTCCCATAGCCTACGAAGATCAAGTGAGTGGAAGACTTTTAGGTTCAACTATTTTTCAAGTTGTATCAACTCTTCCCATAATAATATTTTTATCCTACCTTACAAAATTTAATATACTATATATTTTATCTATGCTGTGTGGTGCCATATTGGGTTCCTATGCTTCTTCAAGCTTTGGAATTTTCTTTGGGATAAAGTACCCTAAACTCAATTGGGAAAATCCACAAGATGCTGTTAAGAGAAATTTCCCAGTGTTTATTTTTGGAATACTTAACATGATTGCAATAGCACTCAATGCCTTTTTATTTTATTTGATTTTTAAGAATTTAGGCTCAATAATTGTTTTTAAGTTTATAGCTACTTTCTATTTAGCCTTGGCAATGTTTCTTTCAACTGCAATAAAAAATCAGGCAAAAATTTCTCTAAAAGAAAATTTGCCTGAATATGATTCATATTTTTAGCTCATCAATTGGTGAGCTTTTTTTAATTTTACCAAATATTTATAAGTAACACGGAAATGTCGTCAGTTTGTTCTCCATCGTTAAATTCCTCTAATTTACTATTTAAAATTTCTAGCACATCTTTATTATTTTCTAATATAATGTTGTAAATTCTATCGTAGCCAAAGGATTCTTTTTTTGAGTTTCTAGCCTCTACAACTCCATCTGTCATAAATAAAATATAATCGCCTGAATAAAGTTTTATCTCTTTTTCTTCATAATCTGGCTTTGCAAAAAATCTAGAAATTGGATATCCCCTAGACTCTAAATTCATATATTCTCGGTCACGAACCATTATCGGCAACGGCAAGTGGCCTGCATTAGAAAAAATAATTTTCTTCTTTTTTATGTTGTAAACTCCGTAGAAACAGGTAAAATAATTTTCTATCTCAAGTCTAAGACTTGTGAACCTAGTACAAAGTTCTGTTAAAGTTTTTTTAGGAGATAATAGTGTCAATTTATCTAAAGTTCTTATCACAGATTTTATAAACATAGTTACCATAGATGAGGCAAAACCGTGACCAACGGAATCAGCTATATAGACTGCTATATTCTCATCGTCAATTTCAAATACATCAAACATATCGCCACTTAAAATAGTGGAGGGTTTGTAAATATAATTTACCTTTAGATTTTTTATAAATCCCTTTTCTGGCAAAACTTTCTGTTGAATAAGTGATGCAGCCACAGTTTCGCTAGTCATAAATCTATTTTTCTCGATAATTTCCCTTTGAAGCTTTCTTGCCATAGTAACATTTCTAAAAACTTCAACTACGCCTTTGATTTCTCCCTTTTTATTGGTAATTGGTGAACATTTTACAGAAAAAATCATATTTCCAATATTTTCTTCCCTTTGAATAACTTCGCCACTTAAAAGTGCACGCCTAGTTATCTCTGGGTCAAAGAGATCTTCGCCCAGAATGCAAACTTTTTTGTCGCTGTCATACCCAAGCAAGTCCTCCATAGCTTTATTTACAAAGACAACTTTTTCGTTATAATCTAAAACTCGCACTAAGTCTGCAATGGCATTTAGAACCTGAAAGTCAATTTTGTCATCATTTATTTCCTCAGCTAAATAATTTTCCATATTCACCACCTATTATTGTTTACAGTATAACAAATTAAAATTAAGTAAACAATTATCTTTTTGGCTTTGGTCCATAATATTGGTAATAATAAGTTTTAATTCTACCATTGTATAGTTTTCTATTTCTATGTGCTTTTCTACCAAAATTTTTTTCAAAATTTTCATTTGCAGTAATTATATAAAAGGACCAAGTCTTTAGCGTCTTTGCAAGTTTGCCTAATTCTATGTTTAGCTCCTCAACATCTTCTTTTCCAATTCTCTCACCATAGGGTGGATTGGTTATTATTACACCATAATCATCTGGTAAGTCAATATCTTTTATATCCTTTTGGAAAAAGGATATATCTTCATCAAGCCCAAGTATCTCTGCATTTGATTTTGCAATTTGAATTGCCTTGTAAGATACATCTGAAGCCAAAATTTCCAATTTTACATCGTATTTTATTTCTGAATAACATTTTTTCTTTTCTTCTTTAAATATATCTGGATCAAAAAAAGTAAAATTTTCAAAGTCAAATTTTCTCATAAGTCCCGGTGCAATATTTTTTTCTATCATCGCAGCTTCAATTGGAATTGTGCCTGAACCACAGAAGGGGTCAGATAAAATTCTATCTTTGTTCCAAAAAGTTAACTTTACAAGACTTGCTGCAATAGTTTCGGAAAGTGGCGCTTTGTAATTTACTTCTCTATAACCTCTCTTGTGAAGTCCATCGCCCGATGTGTCCATGGTAATTTCTGCAATATCATTTAATAATGAAACTTCGATTTTTACTCTTGGTCCACTTTTTTCAAACCAAGATATTTTATATTTCATCTTTAATTTTTCGATTATCGCCTTTTCAGTAATCCTTTGACAGTCGGAAATAGAAAATAACTTTGACTTCCTACTTCTTCCTTGGATGATAAAGTTGTCATCTTTAGCGATGTAGTCCCACCATTTTATTTCAAAAACCTTGTCAAAAAGTTCTTCAAAGGTCTCTGCTCTAAAGGAATCAATTAAAAGTAAAACACGCTCTGCCGTCCTAAGTTTTAAGTTTAAAATTGCTATATCCTTTAGCTCACAATTTATTTCAATTTTTCCGTCACTAACCTTTATGTCCTCGTAACCCAAGTCAATTAGCTCTCTTTTGGTAACTGCTTCAAGACCCATATTTGTCGTGGCGATTAATTTTATTTTTTCCATTTTACACCTCTTTTTTATTATACTAGATATGAAAAATTTTTTCTTTGTTTAAAATTAATGAGTTAATTAATTTAAAAAGGGTATTTATTTTATGTAGTAAAAAAATATAATTTGGGGGTAATAAAAATGAAATTAACTGAAACAGTACAAACTGCTGATTTTAAATCTGAAAAACACGTTCCTGTAATCCACGTAGAAAAGGCTGATGGTCTTTTAAAGATAAAAGCAATTGTTGGAGAGGAAATAGAACATCCAAATACTTTAGAACACCACATCGCATGGATTAAGGTATTCTTCAAACCAGAAGGAGAAAAATTCCCAATTGAAGTTGGTTCTTATGAATTTAAGGCTCATGGCGAAGGTGAAATCTTTACAGTTCCTTGTGTTAAAACTGTTGTGAAGACTGACAAAGGCGGAGAAGTTTACGCACTAAGCTATTGCAATATCCATGGACTTTGGGAAAATTCAGTAGAAGCATAATTTAATTTTAAAGAGCTATGACCTTAAAATCATAGCTCTTTTTTATTTCTATTCTATTGTATTCAAATTAAAGAGAAGCCTTATAAATTTCTAAGATATCATCTTTTTTAAGTTCAACAACACCCTTTATTGAACCGCCAGAATGCCTTGCTGCCGCTTCTGCCATCTCTTCTAATTTTTTATCATCAATTCCCACTTCGCCAAGAGTCATTGGAATATTCATGTCTTGTTCAAAAAATTTGTGAAGATTAGCAATAGCTTTTTTAGCGTCGTTAAATTTGTCCTCGCTTGGCTCTACTCCAAAGACATTCACTCCAAAATCTCTAATCATATCTACTGTGTCCTCATTTAAAATATAGCTCAAAAATCTTGGAGTCAAAATTGCAAGTCCAATGCCATGAGTAATATCATAAAAGGCAGAAAGCTCGTGTTCCATTGGGTGAACTGACCAAGGTGTCGCCTTTCCAGTTGATAGAAGTCCATTTATCGCCCAGCTTGATGCCCACATAATATTTGATCTTGCTTCGTAATTTTCTGGCTCTGCCATGGCAATTGGTCCATAGTGAATGCAAGTTTTTAAAATTCCCTCTGCAAGTCTATTTTGCATATAAGCTCCATCCTTTAATGTGAAGTAATTTTCCATTGTGTGACTCATTATGTCAGCGACACCTGCAGCTGTATGCTTTGCATTAACTGTGTAAGTTATTTCTGGATTTAAAATTGAAAATTTTGGAAGAGTGTAAGGTGACCCAAATGCAAGTTTTTGTTTAGTTTCGGGATTTGTAATAACCCCTCCGGCGTCCATTTCAGAACCAGTTGCTGCAAGTGTAAGAATAGTGCCAATAGGGAGTGCCTTTTCAATTTTTGCCTTTCTAATCACAATATCCCATGGATCACAATCTAAAAATACTGCTCCCGCAACTAATTTTGATAAATCAATTACAGAACCACCTCCAACTGCCAAAATAAAGTCCAAATCATTTTCTTTAAGGATTTTTACGCCTTCTCTTGCTGACTCAACTCTTGGATTGGGTTCAATGCCAGAAAGTTCTTTGTAGAAAATATTGTTTTCTTCAAAAATTTTTATTATCTCGTCATAAAGCCCACTTCTTTTGATAGAGCCTCCTCCATAGGAAAGCAGAACTCTGCTGCCATAATTTTTAATTTCCTTTGCCAAATTTTTCATTTGGTCCCTTCCAAAAAGAATTTTCGTACTCACATTAAAAATAAAATCTCTCATAATAACCTCCTAGTTCTTAAATTGTGAATTGTATAATTCCGCATAAACTCCATTTTTCTCAATTAAGTCACTGTGACTACCCTTTTCAACAATGTCCCCCTTGTCTAAAACTAAAATTAAATCTGAATTTACAATTGTCGATAACCTATGTGCAATTACAAAATTTGTCCTATCATGCAGAAGATTTTTCATCGCCTTTTGAATTAGCGCCTCTGTTCTCGTGTCAACAGATGAAGTCGCTTCATCTAAAATTAAAATTTCTGGGTCGGACAAAAGTGCCCTTGCTATAGTAATAAGTTGTCGCTGTCCCTGAGAAATATTTGTAGCCTCTTCATTTAAAACTGTATCATAACCCTTGGGCAGTTTCTCAATAAAAGAATGACAATAAGCCCTCTTTGCTGCATCAATAACTTCATCTAGCGTGGCATCTTCACGTCCGTACAAAATATTTTCATAAATTGTGCCGTGAAACAACCACGAATCTTGAAGAACCATTCCAAAAAGAGAGCGCAAGTTTTTTCTCGAAACATCCCTTATATCCCTTCCATTTATCTTAATACTTCCCCTATCAATATCATAAAACCTCATGAGAAGATTTACAATAGTAGTTTTGCCTGCACCAGTAGAACCTACTATGGCAACAGTTTTATTTTTTTCAACTTCAAGATTAAGATTATTTATTACAGGTTTTTCTTTGTCGTAGGAAAAACATACATTTTTAAATTCAATATCCTCCACAGGTTTTTTTATTTCATCTTTTACAATTTCAACTTCAGCTTCTTGATCCAAAAATTCAAAAACCCTTTCAGCAGCTGCAATAGATGCTTGAAAAATTGACGCCATCTCCGCAAGCTGCTCAATAGGATTTGCAAGTCTTCTTACGTATTGAATCACAGCTTGAATATCTCCCACAAATAACTTGCCAGATAGCACTAAAAGCCCGCCAACTATTGAAAGCATTACATATCCAATATTTGAAATAAAGGTCATTATAGGGAGCATGATGCCCGTCATAAAGGAAGCTCGATAACTTACTTCATAGAGGTTTTCATTTATCTCTAAAAATTCTCTCTCAGCCCTACTTTCATAATTAAAAGCCTTAATTAGTTCAGAACCAGAAAAGTTTTCTTCGACAAAACTTACCATAGATCCTATACCCCTTGACTTTCTTCTAAAATATCCTTGAGATTTGCTAGAAATAAATTTTGTAGAAAAATAAGTCATAGGAAGAGTAAATAAAAATACCAAAGTTAAAATTGGTGAAATTTTTATCATCACAGCCAAAATTCCTACAATTAAAACTATAGAAGATAAAACCGAAGAAATCGTCTGTTGCAAATTCTTGCCGAGAGTCTCCACATCATTGGTCATCCTAGATAAAAGGTCGCCGGTTTTATTTTTGTCGTAATATGCTGTGGGGATGTACTTAACTTTCTCAGAAATTTCCCTCCTAAATTTTGCAATTAAATCCTGCGTCACATCTACTAAAATCCTGCCCTTAAAAAATTCAAAGGCACCTTGCAATAAATAGACCACTGCCATAATTATACAAATTTTTATTACATAATCAAATTCTATAGCTGTATTCATCTTCAAATTTTCAAAAATACGCGTAGTGATATTTCCCATTAACTTTGGTGAAATTATCTCAAAAACAGAAGAGCCAATAGTTAGAAAAATGGCGAGAAATAAAAGCCCCTTATAATCTTTTAAATATGAAGTTATCCTTAAAATTGTATTATTTTTCTTCATATGCTTGCCCCTGACTTGTCGCAATTTCCCTATAAATTTCATTTGTCTTCATTAAACTATAATGATTTCCATAGCCCACCACTTCACCATCTTCTAATACCAAAATTTTGTCGGCATTCAAAATAGTAGCAACTCTTTGTGCAACTAGAATTACAATTTTATCCCTTAAATTTTTCTTTAAAGTTTGCCTAAGTTCATAATCAGTTTTATAATCTAATGCAGAAAAGGAATCGTCAAAAATATAGACTGACGCATCACGAGTAAGTGATCTTGCAATTGCAAGTCGCTGTCTCTGTCCTCCCGAAAGATTTTTTCCTCCCCTTGCAATTTTTTTGTTCAATGGATCTTCGCCCAAAAAACCATCTGCATCAGAATTTTTTATTGCCGCAAGCATTTTTTCTTCCTCAGCATTTTCCTTTGCATAGGATAAGTTTTCTGCAACAGTTTTTGAAAAAAAGAAATTTTCCTGTGGCACATATGAGATTTTATCTCTTACTCCATAATTATTTAAACTCTTGATGTCTATTCCGTTTATAAAAAGTTCACCATCTCCCGGCTCATAAAATTGAAGCAAAAGTCTTAAAAGAGTTGATTTTCCAGAACCCGTTCCACCAATTATGCCAAGAGTCTCTCCCTTTTTGACCTTAAAACTTATATCCTTTAACACCTTTAAATTTGCATCAGGATAAGAAAAGGACAAATTTTTTGCCTCAATCTCATAAATTTCACCTGATAAATCTTTTTCGCCACCAGTTTTTGTAGAATTAAAGTCTAAAACTTCGTTGATTCTCTCCATAGAAGCAAAAGTTCTAGGTAAAAGCGTTAAAAGAAAACTCATCATAATCATTGCGGATAAAACTTGTGTAATGTACTGAATAAAAGCCATGAGTTCTCCTATGCCTAAATCTCTAATGTCAATTAATTTTGAACCAAAAAATAGCACAAAAATAATTCCAAAATTTAAAATAGTGCCAAGCATCGGTCTAACATTTACAAGAAGCTTATTTACCTTAATAGCCATCTCTTGATAAGATATATTTGCCTCATCAAAAATTTTCTCTTCATATTCATCCTTTGAAAAAGCTCTTATGACCCTAAGACCTGTAAGTCTTCTTCTAAAAAGTTCATTTAGTTTATCAAGTCTCTTTTGCAAAATTGGAAAATAGGGAAGTCCTATTTTAAAAACATAAAAAATTCCAATAGCAATAAAGGGAATGGTAATAGGAAACACAATGGAAAGCTTCACATTTGTAGAAAGTGCCATAATAAGTCCACCAATAAACATAAGTGGACCTCTAATTAGCGGTCTAAGTCCCATTAAAACCATTTGCTCCACTTGATCGACATCATCCGTAGTTCTCGTTATAAGTGATGAAATGGAAAAATGTTCCACATCATCAAAGCTGAGATAATTTATCTTTCTAAAAAGTTCATACCTAAGATCGCGCGAAAAAGCCATAGCAGTTTTTGAAGAATGATAGGCAGCAGAAGCTCTACACATAACAGTGATTATCACAACAAAAATCATAACTGCACCAATTTTTAGCACATAACTTGTGTCGCCATAAGCCACGCCCTTGTCAATGACAAGACTCATAAGTTTTGGCAAAAAAAGTTCACCTAAAGCATTGCCAAAGGTAAGCAAAATAACTACTATTATTCTAATTTTATATTTATTAAGTCCTTTATATATACTCATAAATCCTCCATCTTTCCATTATAACATATAGATATTTAAAAGATAATCAAAGGACTTAATAAATAAAAAAATCCCAGCTTTATACAGCTGAGATTTTATCAAAGAGATTGCTTAATTAAATTTTTCTGCTATTTCCTTTGTAATCAATAAGAATTCTCTTATTTCATCAAAGGTATTGCAGTGAAGTGGAGATACTCGAATTGCCCCTGTGAGATTTAAGGCTTCAACTATTCTCTTAGAATACATTGAATCGTTAGTCCTATTAAATAGTGTTACTCCTCTTTCCGCATACTCAAGAACTACATCTTGGAAAGAGATTCCCTTTATCTCAATAGCACTTATTAGGTCCCTATTATCTAGATTTTCATCATCGACAAATACTGTAACACCTTCTATGTGTCTCAAACCAGATATTTTTTCATCACCTTCTAGCATGAAGTATAGAAGAGCCTTTTCTTGTGCTGCAATTTTATTAATTCCTTCTACAAATTGTTCTCTCCTATTTTCTGTATTTATAAATTCTTTGCCAATGTCACAAACATAGTCTATTACTTTCCTCATTGACAAATATACTGTTGGAGCTGGTGTCCCTATTGTCCACTCGTCATAAGGTTTAGCAAGAAGTTTATCATGATTTAATTTTGACAACCTATCTGAACAATATCCAAAACCTACTCCCCTATTTGCAAAAAATTTATAAGGAGCAAAGTTAGTGAAGTCTAATCCGTCTTTTACAACATCAATTACACCATGAGGTGCGTGTTGAACAGCATCAGAGATGAAGTAAACATCGTTTTTCTTTTCTCTAATTAACTCATTAATTCTTTCTAAATCCATTATGTTTCCAGAAATATTTGAAGCCGCAATTACGCTTACTACTACTGTGTCTTCATCTACAAGCTTGGCTACTTCTTCAGGCTCAACAAAACCAGTTTTTGGATTTACCTTTGCAACCCTAAATTCAAGATTATTTTTTTCTGCTGCAATCTTTAAAGAGTCATAAGCAGAAGGGTGTTCAACATTTGTTGTTACAACGTTCTTACCTTTAATATTTTCACAGATAATTCTGGTTGCTTTAAAGAAACATGATGAAGCAGAAATTTCAGTCATAATAGATCCATCTTTTGCACCAAAAACGGTTTTCAAAAGATCCTCCATTGTGCCATTGACAAGTTTAGTTAAGTCTAAAGCCCTCTCATGATATCTCAATGGGCAATCAGGGAAAAGGTCCCAAGAAACTTTTTCTGTAATTGATTCTGTCAACCTAAGAGATCCACCTGCATTATCCATGAATAATCTCTTGCCATATCTTGGGTCATAGTTTAAATAAGCAAATTTAGATCTCAATTTATCTAAATACTCATCAGAAAAAACATTCTTATACATACTTCCACTCCTAACTTTAATAAATTTCTACTAACTTCTTTTTTATCTATAACTTGCAACAAGTTGGACTTCCACAGGCGCATTACCAGGAAGTGAATATACTCCAATTGCAGCTCTTGAACAAATTGCAATTTCTCCTAAGTTCTCTACAATATATTCAGATGCAAAGTCAGCAATTTTTGATTGTGATGTGAAGTCTTCTTCAGCGTTTACATAAACTGTCATAGTTACAATAGAGTCTATCTCTTGATTTTCTTCAAGTGTATTTTTTATAGCAACGAGTGCATTTTTTGTTGCTTGTCTCACTCCATCTCTGAACTTATTGAGATCATCAGATAGCATAATCCTACCTTCTATAATTAATTTTCCATCTAATCTTGGTGTCATACCTGCTGAAAAAATTAAATTTTGTGATTTCTTAGCTGGTATATATTTTCCTTGAGGAATTGGGTTTTTTTCCATTATTTTGACCTATACCTTTCTATCATTTCTACGATTCTATCTACTGCATCTGATGCTTTTTTAGGATCTTGAGAGAAGTTAAGTCTTATGCAATCATCAAACTGTGGTCCAAATTCAGTACCAACTGTTACTATTACATTTGCATGAGCTCTTAAAATCTTAACAAAATCTCCAATACTTACATCCAGTTTAGGTAGTTTAGGAAAGATGTAAGATCCACCTTCGGTTGGTCTAATCTTAACTCCTTCAACACTTCTAAATTTAGCAACTAAGTCATCTCTGATTTCTTGATGTGCCCTTATCCTATCTTCTAACCATCCTTCAGGTTCATCAAACCATAAATCTAACATTGCTTGGTTATAACCTGGAGCCCTAAGGGATACTATAGCTTGAAGTTTTTCCATTCTATCAATAATTTGCTTAGATCCATAAGCTATACCAAGTCTAAATCCACTCATTGATTCAGTCTTTGATGGTCCCATAATAGTTATTAGCTTGTCAAAATCTACATCTTCATTAATCATATGGTGGTATTCACGTCCATCAAAAATTTGTCTTGAGTATAATTCGTCAGCAAGTAAAGTAACTTCATACTTCCTGGCTAATCTCGCTATTTCTTCAAGTTCTTTCTTTGAGTAAACAGCACCAGTTGGATTACCTGGGTTTGTAAATAAGAAAACTCTTACTCCATCTTTAAAAGCATTTTCTAGAGCATTAAAGTCAATCCCTGAACTTCCTGAAGGCGCATTTAGATAGTCTAATTGGATTGGATAAATGTCTGCTTCCAGAAATTCTGCTAATTTTCTATTATCAAAATAGTCTGGTTCTAAGATTGCTACCTTATCATCTGCAGCAATTAGAGAACTCATAGCTAAGAATAATGCTCCCTGCGTGCCTGGAGTTATAATTATATTATCATTAGGATCTATTTTTACTCCTGTGAAATCTTCAATATTCTTAGCAACTTTTTCACGAATAAACTTGTGACCTCTATATTCAGAGTAAGCTTGCTTTCCACCAGCCTTATAGGACTCAATGAATCTTTCTAAGGAACCTGGTATAGGCGGATGAGCATCTACATCACCATGTGAAAAATCAACAAACTCTCCTTCAAGTTTTTCACCCCTTAGCTCAAGTTTTTCTTCAGCTTGAAGCCCTTCTTGACCTGGGGCATTATCAATACCTAATTTTTTAAATTTTTCTTCAACTCTAGTCATTTTTTATCTCCTTATATTTTATTATGAATTTAATACTTCTCTATCTAGTTCACCAACTGAGTGAGCTACAACTATAGTTCCGGCTAGGTCTCCTGTGATATTTGCTGTAGTGTGACAAATATCAATTACAGGCCATATCGCTGCTAATATAGGCACCAAAGTCAATGGCATTCCTAATGTTTGTAGTAAAACAGTTGACATTACAATTCCAGCGCCTTTAACACCAGCAGCTCCTATAGAGAGCACAAGACCCATAAATACAAATTGTATTAATGCTCCTGCAGTAATATCATATCCATATAAATTTGATGCAAATACAGAAATAACACCTAACGCTACTGCCATACCATTCATGTTACAAGTGTTTCCTAAAGGAAGTGTAAATCCATATATTTTTTCTGGTATTCCTAATTCATTTTTCGATAAATCAATAGATACAGGTAAAGTTGCAGCTGAAGATGTTGTAGATGCTGCTACAATCATTGCTGGAGCAATTTTTTTCAAGAAAAGGAAAGGACTTATCTTTGCTAAAGCTTTTACTAGTAGTGGTTGAAGTATAAAAATTACCACTAAACAAGCAACCCAATCCGTAATTATCATATTTAATACTTGCATTAACATTGATCCAGAAAGTTTTGTCATCATATCAGCTATTAAAGCAAATATTCCAAAAGGAGAAATCTTCATAACAAGTTCTGTCATTTTTAACATTAAGTCTGCGCCTTGTTCAATAACCTTAACTAAAGTCTTTGCACTATCACCTAATATTAAAAGTACAACTCCACTGAATAAAGCAAAAACTATTATCTGTAATGTATCTCCATTTGTTAAAGATTCAAATATATTTGTCGGAATCCAACCTATCATATTCTCTACGAAACTATACTCTTGAGCCTGACCGACTTCTGAAGTTAATAAATCAACAACACCTTTACCCGGCTGACTTATTAGTGCAAAACCCATTCCAATAGCTGCAGCTATTGTTGATGTAATAATGTAAAATAGAACTATTCTTATACCTACAGTTCTTAGTTGTTGAATATCTCCCATCTTTACTACGCCACTAATTAGAGTAGTTAAAACAAGTGGTGCAATGAGCATCTTTAAAAGTCTCAAGAATATTTCGCCCATAAACTTTATGTAAGGCACTACACTTGGACTAAATATTCCAACCAATGCACCTAATACTATGGCGATTACTATCTGTTGCCATAATTGTAACTTTTTCATAATATACCTCCTTAATTTACCTATATAATATGATATAATCATAACAGTAAAACCTTTTCACTGTCTAATACGTATTCTTGTATAAGATTATATGAGTTTGATTATAGGAGATATTATGTTTGATTATAATGAATATATTTATGAAGTTTATGTGCATAAAAGTTTTTCTAATGCAGCAAAATCATTGTTTGTTTCTCAGCCCTCTCTCAGTAACATTGTAAAAAAAGTTGAGGATGATTTGGGAGTTGTCTTATTTGATAGGAAGTCAAACCCAATTCAATTAACTGAAGCTGGAAAAATTTATATAGACGCAATAGAAAAAGTTATGGAGTTAGAAAAAATAACTTCTGAAAATTTAAAAAAATTAACTGACTCTAAACAAAATATTTTTACTCTTTGCGGATCAACTTATTTTTGCACCCAAGTATTCCCTGAGATTATTGAAAAATACTCTGATATTGATCCCGAACTAAAAATTGCAATAATAGAAATTGGAACAGGTGAGATTGATGACTTTTTAAAATTTAACTTGGCCGATTTAGGCGTCTGTGTTGAAAATTTAAATCCAAAATTATTTAACTCAAAAGTTTGGTTCAATGAAGAATTAATTTTGGCCGTACCTAAGTCTAATTCAATAAATGATGATTTACTTGAGTTCGCTTTAAGTTATGAAGACATAACTAATTTGGATAATGTCAGCCAAGAAAAGTGTGTTGATTTAAAATTATTTCAAAATGAAAATTTTATTTTCTTGAAAGAAGGTAATGATTTACATGATCGTGCTATGAACATTTGCTACGAGTATGGTTTTAGACCAAATATTTTAATTTATATGGATCAGCTCCAAACTTCCTACGACATAGCAAAATCTGGCAAGGGAATAGTATTCATTAGAGATCGTATTGTTAAACAGGATAAATTTAATGACTCACTACTTTATTATAAATTGAAAAGTGATAATGCAAAAAGAAGTGTTAACTTATTTTATCTGAAAAATAAAGTCTTCTCTGACAAGGAGAAAGAATTTATTAAATATCTAAAAAGTTTTCAACTTTAATTTCTTATATAATAAATCATATAAAAATATGCAATTATTCCTATGGTCAATCCCTTGAAGTCATCCTTCTTTCATGCTAATTTAATCTTATAAAATATTTTATAAGGAGATAATTTATGAGAATTGGAATTATAGGATATAGAAATGTTGGAAAGGCTTTTGTTAAGCTTTTAAAAATAAAAAATAAATATCTTGAGACTTTGGGCATAAATCCTATCTTGACTTATGTACTTGATAGTAAAGGCGGAATTTATAATTCCAATGGAATTGACTTTGATAACGTGATTATTTCCGAAAGCCTAAAGTCTAATGAACTTTATGACAAGAAAATAAATTTTGATTTTTTGATGTCTAATAAGGATATTGATGTTCTAATGGAATAGAAAATCTAGATGCCGAAGAAGTTATTGCCGCAAAAAATAATAATATGCGATATAAACTAGTGGGATCTTGTATCAGAAATGACGATAAGATAAAAGCTGAAGTTGGCTTAAAACTAGTTAATGAAGATGACACTTTATATTCAATTAACGGAAAAAATAAAGGCGTTAAATATAAAACAGACACCATTGGAGAATTAGTTATTATAGGTGGAGAATCTGGTCCAATACGAGCTTCTGCATCAATTCTTAGAGATATAATAAATATGTTAAGCTAATTAAAATTTATATTTAAAAACCTCAATTCCTTTTTATCACAACTTTATAAAAATCGCCCCATATACTTAAAAGTAAATTATTCTCTTACAATTCTTAATAACAGCTTTAAAAGCCCAACAAAAAAGAGCAGGTATAAACCTGCTCTAATTTTTTATTTTGTAAGCCAAGGATTAGTCAAGAATCTTTGATACTACTCCTGATGCTACTGTTCTTCCACCTTCACGAATGGCAAATCTTAGTCCTTCGTCCATTGCTATTGGTGTGATTAGTGTTACTGTAAATGTGGAGTTGTCTCCTGGCATTACCATTTCTGTTCCTTCTTTTAGTTGGATATCTCCTGTTACGTCTGTTGTTCTGAAGTAAAATTGTGGTCTGTATCCGTTAAAAAATGGTGTGTGTCTTCCGCCTTCTTCTTTTGTTAGTACATATACTTCGGCTTCAAATTTTGTGTGGGGATGTATTGTTCCTGGTGCTGCTAGTACTTGTCCTCTTTGGATTTCTTCTCTTTGTACTCCTCTTAGTAGTGCTCCTATATTGTCTCCTGCTTGAGCTTGGTCTAGTTGTTTTCTAAACATTTCTACACCTGTTACTACTACTTGTCTTTTTTCTTCTGTTAAGCCTACTACTTCTACTGTGTCCCCTACTTTTACTACGCCTTGTTCTACTCTTCCTGTTGCTACTGTTCCTCTTCCTGTGATTGAGAAGATGTCTTCTATTGGCATTAGGAATGGGTGTTCTGTGTCTCTTGCTGGTGTTGGAATGTATTCGTCTACTGCTTCCATTAGTTTTACGATCTTGTCTCCCCATTCTCCGTCTGGATCGTCTAATGCTTTTAGTGCTGATCCTACTATGATTGGTGTGTTGTCTCCATCAAAATCGTATTCTGATAGCAAGTCCCTTACTTCCATTTCTACTAATTCTATTAGTTCTGGATCGTCTACTTGGTCTTCTTTGTTTAGGAATACTACTATCTTTGGTACTCCTACTTGACGTGCTAGTAGAATGTGTTCTCTTGTTTGTGGCATTGGACCGTCAGCTGCTGATACTACTAGGATAGCTCCGTCCATTTGTGCTGCTCCTGTGATCATGTTCTTTACATAGTCAGCGTGTCCTGGGCAGTCTACGTGTGCGTAGTGTCTGTTTGGTGTTTCGTATTCTACGTGAGATGTGGATATTGTGATTCCTCTTTCTCTTTCTTCTGGCGCTTTGTCAATGTGAGCGTAATCTACGAATTCTCCGCTGCCATATCTCTTGTTCATTACAAGTGTGATTGCTGCTGTTAGTGTTGTTTTACCGTGGTCAACGTGACCAATTGTTCCAATGTTTACATGTGGTTTATTTCTTTCAAATTTTGCTTTAGCCATGCTATTCCTCCTAGGATTTTTTAAATTAACTTCATGATACATCAAATTTAAATTTTTTTCAACATTTAAGCCATTTTAAGACTTAAATATGCTCTAATTTTTTTCTAACAAAAGTGTTCATAAAATATATTACAAATAATATTGAAGCGAATTCTGCGATTACATATCCCCACCATATTTCATTGACTGTGAAAAATTTTATTGCAATATATGCTACTGGTAGGAGCACAATTATTTGTCTTAATATAGAATCAAATAGTGCTAAAATTCCATTGCCAAGGGCTTGAAAAACTGCTACCCCAACGATTGATATTCCAGCAAATATATATGATAATGCGCATATTCTTAACATTGGTATTCCAATTTCGAGCATCTTGCCACTTGCTGAGAATATGGAAAGTAGTTCTCGTGGGAAAATTATTATAATTGCCGATACAATTATCATCATTCCTGTTACTGCTAAAAAGGCGAGTTTTATTGATTTTACAATTCTCTCTTTATTTTTTGCACCATAATTGTAGGCGACTATTGGCACCAATCCGTTATTCACTCCAAAGACTGGCATAAATACAAAGGACTGTATTTTGAAATATGCTCCAAGTGCCGCAATTGCAGAAGTTGATATTGCTGAAAGCATTTTATTTAGCACATAAATTGTAAAGGATTGAATTGTAATTGTAATCATAGAAGGGACTCCAACTACGTATATTCTCTTCACTATATCTAAATCTAAAACTGGTTTCTTAATTGTTATCTCTTCATTAAATTTATATTCGAAAAAGCATCCAAAGAGAGCTCCTATAATTTGTCCCATTACAGTTGCAATTGCCGCTCCCTTTACTCCCATGGCAGGAAGTCCAAAATATCCAAATATAAAAATTGGATCAAGGATTATATTTAATATTGCCCCAATGAGTTGCGTGAGCATTGTGAATATTGATCTTCCCGTGGACTGTAAGAGCCTTTCGAGAAAAATTTGCATAAAAACTCCCATAGATAGACCCATTACAATTTGGAGATAATCTACTCCATAATTTATTATATTCTCGTTTGTCGTCTGTGCTGACAAAAAAGGTCTTGGCAGAAACCTTGAAATTATTAGAAGTATTATTCCGTAAATTATTGCAAGAGATAAACCTGTCTCGGCAACCCTATCTGATTTTTCAAAATTCTTTTCTCCCAAGTACCTTGATATCAAAGAGTTCATTCCTACACCAGTTCCCACTGCTATTCCTATCATTATATTTTGAATGGGAAAGGCAATTGAAATTGCTGTAAAGGCCTCTTCGTTGATCTTTCCAATGTAATAAGAATCCACTAAGTTATACATAGATTGTATAAACATAGAAACTACAATGGGAAAGGATACTTGAAATAAAAGCTTTGGGATTGCCATTGTCCCCAATTTATTTTCATTACTTTGCACCTAATCACTCCCTAACTTTTTTATAAGCCTATCTATTATATATTAGATTTTAAAATTTTTAAAGCTTATGCAATTTAAAAAGAAGTTAGAAATTATAATTTCCCAACTTCTTATAAATTTATATTTTATTTTCACTTACAAGTAATTATATTTTGAAAACAATAATAATTAATTAGTATTAAGTCCACTAATCTTATAAAATTCTATATGTATTTACAAAAAATTATAGGTTTTTGACTTTTGATTACTTCTACACCGATAAGAAATACAATGTCATTTAATAAAACAACTATACTCCTAAATTCAGACTCTTTATATTTTGAAATATTTCCAAATAACATTATAATCAATGATGTTATTAAAAATAAAAAAATATTTGTATATCTTTTCAATAATTTCTTTCATCTTTTACTTAATTCTTATATCTGATAAAAACTTTAGAATAAAATAAAACGTCCCACAGAGATATTTTATAAGAATATAATTTATCATCTGATTTTTCCATAGGATAAAATACAGCCATTACTCGAAAATCTCCTTTACTATTTAATTCATCTGTACATGGATTTTCTATTAAAATTTTCTTGTCTAATTCAGTATTTATATAAAATACTCTATCTCTTATTATCTGTCCTTGATTATCTTTTATAAAAAATATAGCTAAACTAACTAGTATATTTTCTTCAAAATTAATATCATTTATTAGTTTATCAAAATATGGTGAATTATTTAACTCTTTTTCTATATCTATAAATATATATGTTTTTTTCAGATCATCTTTCTTTTTGAAATTTTTATCTAACTCATTAAATTTATAATCTAATAGTGCTAAGTTTTCTATCCCATCTAAGTTTGTTTTTTTATTTTTCTATATAAATTTTTTGTATATGTCGGCTCTATTTTTTGTATTGACTTTGTTCCATAATCTTGAACTGTGAATCTAAAATGTTTAATTATGTCAATTTTATTTTGTTTAGTTCCCAAAAAAATCAAAATATAATCATTTAAATTTAAACCAGTATTTTCTGTTTTTATTAAATTGTTTGAAGATGCTTTCTTTGTTTCTGGGAACTTTATTCTCTGTATATTTGAACTCTTTAATTCATTAATCGAAAATCTTTTATTTTCGAAATTGTTAATCAGCACCGTATTAAATAACAATTCTTTATTTGTTGAGAAGTTAATGTTTAAGTTTATTTCATTATTTACATTTTTTCCTTTGTCGTTTAATGCTATCGTTCTGATATTATTTTCTGATCCTAATATTTGAATATTGGTGCATTCATAATTAACTAAATCTTCATTTTTATAAAATTCAAAAAAATTTAAAAATAACAAAACGGTCAATAAAATTCCACTTAGTATAAGCTTTTTAAGTGATTTCATATTATTTTTACAATCATGCCTTCTCTTATTTCTATCATATTATTTTTTTCAAGAAATTCTATCATGTGAGCCGCAATATTATAACTATAGGAAAGCTTATCTCTGATTAAAAGTATATTCTCTTCTAGATTATATTTTGTTTCTAAAGCAAAATATACATCTGGAACCAATTCTGAATAACTGAAATTTAATATCCTCCTATAATTACTATTATATAATCTAATAGTGCCTTTTTTATTAAAATTTTGTTTAAATTCAGCAATATAATTTTGTTTTTCTATGTTATTTATTCTTTTAATTTTTTTCATTGTTAAAGGTATAAATTCTTTTGTTATCTCTGAAGTCCTTTTTATATCTATAATAAGATTATTTAAATACAATACATCGCTACCATTGATTAAATAAATATTTTTATTATTAGTTTTTCTTAACTTATAAAGAACATATAGCATTCCACAGTACTCATTGGAATCTTCTGAATACCAAATCACAAAATTCTTTAAAGTAGTACTCGCTACTAAATACTCAAGTTTGTCTAAAATACTTCTTATATTTATTTCATTTTCCACATAAGGATCTAAGCATACCTGAAACTCAAGGTTTTCTATTTCTTGTAAATTTCCAATGTCAAAGGAAATTGGTATGGATAATATTTTTAATTCTCTATTAAAATCCTTTAAAACTCCTTCTAACGACTGAGAAAAACAAATATTAATAGTTTCTTTTTGATTCATAGCTATAAGTTTCTGGATATATACAAACTATCATTAAAAACTTTAACACCCGCTGAATTCCAACAGTTATGGAAACTTCTAAATTCAAAAACATCTCCTTTTTTATAATCAATATAAGGAGAGTTGGACCTAACATTTCCATAACCTCTTGTAGAAGATGCTAAATTTATTGAATGATAATTTTTGAACATATCTCCTCTTACACTTACTTCATATTTTTCAGGTGCTGATGTAGATGCCCACCCTCTTATTTTCTTAGTAAATCTATTTACATTAAAACCAGAATAAGCTAATGC
Source organism: Peptoniphilus faecalis (assembly GCF_012976305.1). Classification (GTDB taxonomy): domain Bacteria; phylum Bacillota; class Clostridia; order Tissierellales; family Peptoniphilaceae; genus Peptoniphilus_A; species Peptoniphilus_A faecalis. Next base: position 178,097 of record NZ_JABDSR010000002.1, on the reverse strand, counting down.
TATATCGGGGATAAATGACTTACTATTTATATCAGACTCAATTATATATCCTTCTTTATACCCATCATAATTATATTCTTCTAAATATTTAGAAGAAGTTATGTCATAGAATTCTTCCGTATAATCTGTATGTAATTTTTCCGCACATACAACATTTATAGTTCCAATTAATATTATTAATATTAAAATAATTTTTTTAATAATAATCTCCTTATATAATACATTTAGGTTTTTAAAGGTAACCTATAAACCTTGAAAACACCTCCTATGTTTAATTTATTTACTTGTTTATATTTTTAACACTTTAAATTATTTGTTTAAAAATATTGCACTTTAGTTTTTTTGTCAATACATTTTATCTTTCTCTATTTATTTTTCTTCTTTTAACAGTAATAATATGTTCGTAATAGTATAGATAAATAAGGCTAAACCAATAAGACTTATTATATTTTCAACAATTTGAAAAAAAGCTAAATACTTTATGCTTTGACTTATATCTCCTGTGATTTTCCATTTAATATGATTTATAAAATAAATTATAGAATCAAAACCTAATCCCCTACTTCCAAATAGCATCATTACTATCGAACTAATTAAATATAAAAAATATTTTAATATTTTATAAATTTTTTCCATATTATGTTTTTCCTCATTCAAGGCTATCACTATGCATAAAATGCTATACTCCTAAGGTTATGTTGAAATTATAAAATTTTCTAGCAAACCAACTTTCTGATTTTGTTACAGAAAATCCAACTGACTCTAATAATTCTACATCAAAATAATAATTTTTTTATCGTAATCTCCTTTTTATTAATAAAAACTATGTCTACACTAATCTCTTTTATTAATATAATATGAACATTGGAAACATCCCTTCTCTTTTAGCTTAATATAACATTTGCTTGTTTTTTAGTCAATACGTTTTCCTATTTTTCTTTTATACTATTTTTTGTCACGAATGTTTGATGAACCTAGACTTTTCCCCTTTATAAAATTTTTATCATCTTTTAATATATTCCTTAAATATGTTAAAATAAGATTATGAGGTGAATAAAATGAAATTATTAATTACGAGTAATATTCCTGAAAAAATTTATGACGAACTAAATAAAAATTTCGAGATAACTTATCACGACTCCAATATGCCTTTAAAAAAAGAAGAAATTATTGAAAAAATTAAGGGTCAAGATGCACTTTTGTGTCCTCTATCTGATAAAATTGATAAGGATGTAATTGACGCAGGAAGTGACTTAAAAATTATTGCAAACTACGGAGCTGGTTTTGACAATATAGACATAAACTACGCAAGAGAAAAAAATATTGTTGTTACAAATGCACCGGCACCTGCATCTGCCGTTTCCACTGCGGAACTTGCCTTTGGACTAATGCTTGCTGCTGCAAGAAAAATTGTGTCAGGCGACAAAGTTACAAGAAGAGGAGAATTCTATGGTTGGAGACCAACTTTTTACCTTGGAAGTCAACTTAAGGGAAAAACTCTTGGCATAATTGGTCTTGGAAATATTGGCAAAAATCTAGCAAAAAGAGCAAGAGCCTTTGAGATGAATGTAATTTATTATTCACGCACTAGAAAAGAAGATTTTGAGAGTGAATACAATATTGAATATAGAACAAAGGATGATGTAATTAAAAATTCTGACTTTTTGAGTCTTCACACTGCCTATGTGCCTGAACTACATCATATGATTTCTAAAAACGAACTGGCTATGATGAAAAAAAGTGCTATATTAATAAATGCTTCAAGAGGTCCAGTTGTAGACGAAGATGCCCTTGCTGATGCCCTAATAGAAGGAAAAATAGCGGGAGCTGCTCTCGATGTATATGAAGAAGAACCTAAGGTAAATGAAAAACTAATAGACCTAGACAATGTAATCCTTGCTCCTCACCTTGGCAATGCTACTTTTGAAGCAAGACTAGAAATGGGTGAAAATGCAAAGGACAATTTAATTGATTTTAAAAATGGAAAAACTCCAAAGAACAAAGTAAACTGAGGTGTAAAATGATAAATTATTACAGTCCCCAAGAAATGAAAATTTGGTCAGGTAGAATTGACGACGAAAATGATTATGAAAGCTTTAGATGGCATCAATGGGTTAAGCCCCTTGACTTAAATGACGATAGCCTAACTCCCTTTGACGGCAAGCTTGGTTTTGGAATAATTGGTTTTGAATCAGACCAAGGTATTGAACTAAATAAGGGTAGATTTGGTGCTGCTGCAGGTCCTGCTGCAATAAGAAAGGAACTTGCAAAACTTCCTTGTCAGTTTTCTAAAGACCTTAAAATTTATGACTGCGGTAATGTTACAAGTAAAAACACAACTCTTGAAGCAAGCCAAGATGAACTTGCAAAGGCTGTAAAAAAAGTTTTAGAATTAAATTTATTCCCACTTGTTTTAGGAGGCGGACACGAAACTGCCTTTGGTCATTACAAGGGAATTAGCACATATCTCGACGATAAAGAAGACAATAAACTGGGTATTTTAAATTTTGACGCTCACTTTGACCTAAGACCTTACGAAAAGGGAACTGGAACAAGTGGAACAATGTTTAGACAAATCGCCGACTATACTCGTGAAAAGGGAACTGATTACGCATATTATGTTATTGGAATTCAAAAACATTCCAACACTCTTGCGCTTTTTAGAACCGCTGATGATTTAGGAGTAAAATATGTATTAGGAAAAGATTTAATCAATGGAAATTTCTTTGAGATAATTCACAACCTTGACGAATACATCCACGAACAAGATCACCTATACATTACAATTTGTATGGACTGTTTCACATCTTCCTTTGCACCGGGAGTATCTGCACCACAACCACTTGGAGTTGACCCCGAAAAAGTAATACTTCTTCTAAAACACGTCTTTTCAACTGGAAAGCCAATTAGTTTTGACATATGTGAAGTTTCTCCAAGGTTTGACCACGACTCTGTAACTGCTAACTTAGCTTCAATTTTAGTCTACACAGTTGTATCAACTATGGCGCAACGCATATTGGGCAAGGAAAATAAAAAATACATCCCTCTATAAAATTTAATATAAGTGTCTCTTATTTATTGATTACCCTCTTTACTTGGAAAATAGTAAGGAGGGCATTTTTATGGATATGCTTAAAAATGATTGATAAAAACTTGTGAAAGCGTTATAATTTACCTGAATAAACTGCTAAATTTTTATCAAGGGAGCATTATATGACTAAAAAAGTTCTCATCTTGACTTTTATTTTAATCTTTACAATGGCTTGCTCAAAAGCTAATTTATATTCTTTAAAAACTGACTTAAGCCACGAGGAAAATGTCGAGAAATTAATCAATCAATTAGATTGGGAGAATAAGGATTCCTACAAAATAGAAATAAAAGATAAGACAATTACTATAATTTTTGACAATAATATAGATTATTTTAATGCCAATCTAAAACCTTATTTTGTAAATGGAGTTTATTTATTGATCTTGACAAATGCCGAAGATATAATTTACGAAAATAAAAGAGGTTCATTTTTTGGTGTTGATAAAAAAATAGCAAATGTGTTTTTATCTGCTCAATGTAATAAAAGTTTAGATGATATTAAAAATAGCGAAGAAGAATTCCACAAATTAGAAAAATTTATGAAAAATTTAAAAGTCGATTCATAATTCTATGTTTTAGAAATGCAAAAAATATTTTATTGGAGGTGGTAGTATGAAAAAGTTTTTCTATTTTTTATTAGTGCTTTTAATTAGTGTGCCTTTCATAGCTTTTGCTCAAGATAAAAATGCAGAAAGTCCTAAAGTAAAGAAAATTGTTACTGTTGGTTATTCTTTAAAGGATAAATCAAAAATTTTTGGCGATAAGTCTATTGAAGAGATAGACAAAATATTAGATTCAAAGTGCAGAGAACTTCTTGAAAATGATTTTGATTCTACTTTATCCCATAATTCCTATAATGATTATGATGGGCTAATAATAACTGTTAGCTATCCTCAATCTAATAATCACTAAAATATGCCTTAGTCTTCCGATAAAATAATAAACCTCTCTTTTCTTTGTGATTGAGAGGTTTATTTGAGTTGTTTATGTTTTATAAAGAGTTTCCAACTTCAATACTTATTTCGTAAAACTTATCTAGTATATCTTCTAATTTTAAATTTTTCTTAATCTCTTTAGATTTATCCATGACTTTATTTCCCTTGTGCATCATAATTAGCCTATCTCCATACTTTAAGGAATACTTTAAATTGTGAGTTACCATTAACGCTGTCAAGTTTTTTTCTCGCACTATTTTATTTGTGATTTGCATGACTATATCTGCAGTCTTTGGATCAAGTGCTGCTGTATGCTCGTCTAAGATTAAAAAATCTATGGGTACAAGAGTCGCCATAAGCAGTGCAAGGGATTGTCTTTGACCACCAGATAAAAGTCCAACCTTGTCATCTAACTTGTCCTCTAGTCCAAGTCCAATTTCACTTAACATTTCTCTATAAGCTTCTTTTTTCTTCTTATTTATTCCACGAGTTAAATTCCATGATTTATTTTTATTTTCTGCCATAGACAAGTTCTCTAATATTGTCATATTTGGAGATGTGCCAACTTTTGGGTCTTGAAATACTCTTCCAATTTTTTTGTATCTTTTGTGTTCAGGAATTTTTTTAAGATTTTCATCATCTATTAATATTTCTCCACTATCTTCTCTTATGGAACCACAAATAATATTTAAAAGAGTGGACTTCCCCGAACCATTGGAACCAATTATGGATACAAATTCTCCCTTCCCAACCTTTAAATTAAAATCTTTAAATAATTTATTCTCATTTATTGTTCCAATGTTAAAGGTTTTGTCAATTGATTTAAGTTCAAGCATTTTTAACCTTCTTCCTACTTCTTCCAGCGATTAAAATTACAAGAAAAATAATTGCCGTTATGAGTTTCATTGAGTTTGCTGAAAATCCAATTGCAATTGCCAAGGCAATGGACGCCTTGTATAAAATTGATCCAATTAAAACTTTTGTGGAATCTTTAATAAAATTAAAACTTTCTAAAAGTTTTATTCCAAGGACAACTGCCGCAAGTCCCATGACCATGGAGCCCGTTCCCATGGAAACTTCAAAAAATCTCTGTTCCTGAGCTACTAATCCGCCACTTAATGCCACAAGTCCATTTGAAAAGGAAAGTCCTAAAATTTTTACCGTCCCTGGATCCACTGCCATAGTCCTAACTAGAATCTCGTTGTCACCGCATGCTTTTAAGATAAATCCTGCCTTTGTCTTTAAAAATTCGTCCAATAAAATTTTTATGATTATAACCGTGGGAATCATAACAAATAATACTGTGAACTTCGATAATTCATTGGGAATAAAATTTGCCATTCCCGTAGTAAAAATAGTGTCGCTGCTAAAAATTGGAACATTGGCTTTGCCTGCAATTTTTAAATTAATAGTCCAAAGTGCAGTTTGCATTATAAGCCCTGCCAAAAGGTCTTCTACTTTTAATTTTATGTGGATTAGTCCAGTAAGGGAACCTGCAATTGCACCTCCAAAAAAACTTATTAAAAGTGCAAGTGCTGGATTTATTCCCTTTAAAATTGCAAAAACACTTATGGCAGCACCTAGTGGAAAGGAGCCGTCCACAGTTAAATCGGGGAAATCTAAAATACTATAAGCTATATAAAGACCAAAAGCTAAAAAACTATAAGTTAGCCCTTGTTCAATTACTCCCATTAAAATATCCATTTTATTTATTTACCTTCTGCTAAATTTATTTCAGAAAAATTTTCCACAGCTCTATCAAGAAGATCCTTTGGAATTTTTATTCCAAGATTTTCCGCAACCTTTGAATTAAGATATAAATTTGGTTCTAAAATTGTTTCGTAGGGCATTTCCTTTGCCTCTTTTTCGCCCTTTAAAATTTTTGACGCCATCTTACCAGTTTGATTTCCAAGAGAGATGTACTCAATACCCTCTGAACCAAGACAGCCCATTTTAACTTGCTCAATTTCTGAACCAAATACAGGAATTTTCTTTTCATTTGCCTTGTCAAGAATAGTTGGAAGTGAATTTACTACTGTGTTGTCTAAAAGATTTGTAATTGCATCAACCTTTGACAAAATATTATCTGTGGCAAGTGGTATGTCTGCTGTTGTGTTTATCGCTTCATCGACAATTTTAAAATTATATTTTCCTGCAAGATCCTTGTAAATTTTTAACATTGAATCAGAATTTGCCTCACTTGATGTGTGGAGAATTCCAATATTTTTTGCATCGGGAAGAATTTCTCTAATCATTTTTAGCTGCTCTTCTACGGGAAGAATATCACTTGTGCCAGTAATATTTCCCACTGGATTTTTATTTTCATCTGCAACTTGTGCCGCTACTGGATCAGAAAGTGCTGTGTATACAACGGGTATATCTGTGTTTAATGTCGCATTATAAGCACTCATGGCAGCTGGTGTCGCTATTGCAATTATCATGTCAACTTTATTTGACACGAAAGAGTTTGCAATTTGGGCAGAAATCCCCATGTCTGCTTGCGCATTTTGGTAATCAATTTTTAAATTTTTACCTTCAACAAATCCTTCTTCCTTTAGTCCTTCAATTAAACCTTCTCTACAATTATCTAGCGATGGATGTTGCGCAAACTGAAGTATCCCAATTTTTAAAACATCATCGCCACTAGAAGCACTTTCACCTTTTTCGCCTTTTGCACAACCCACTAACAACAATAATGACAATACTAACAAAATTTTTTTCATTTTTTTCTCCTTTTCATCAAACTATGAGAGAAGGATGGAAATAAAAAAAGACTTCCATCCCTAATGGGACAAAAGTCTAAACTTCTGCGGTACCACCCAATTTTGCATAAAGCACCCTCTCATCAATACTAACATATTGGTCTTATTTTAACGGCTAAGTCCCGTCGGGCATTACTCTAAATTAAAAAATTTATTTCTTCCCGCCCTCAGAAGTCCATTCACTTAATAATCACATACAACTCTTTCACCAATTAAGTCGCTCTCTTTGATGTTCATAAGAAGTTACTACTCTTCCTTATCGGTTTATTATATAATAATATAGACTCATCTAAAAACTTTGTCAAGGGTTTTTTTTATAATTTGTAAGTGTATAGAAGTCAAACATTTATGACACACCCAATAAAATAACTTTTATACACCCCTTTCAATTTCATATTCCAAATAAAAATAGTGCTGATGATTTATCACCAACACTATTTCTATAACTTTTAAAACTATTACATTTTTGAGAACATTTGGTCAGCCCACCATTCTTCCTTATAGATTTCGTACTGACCTGTTACTTGTTCTAATTGGAAATTTTCCCAATATTCTAGTTCATCATATAGTTTATTTGCATTTTTATCCTTTGTATTTTCCTTTGCCTTTTTATAAAAAGCAATAGAAGAGTTTTTGATGTCCTTTGCAATGGCAAATACATTAAGTGCAAGTCTTGCCTTTTCTTGGTCGACTTTTCCCCAATCGTACTCTTCTCTCTTTGTAAGTTTTGCCTTGATTTTATCTACAAAAGACGTTTCGTCCTTTGACTTCAAAGATTCTTTTAGCCCCTTTAAATAAGATATATGTTCTTCTGATTGCTTTGAAAGTGATGCGAAAATTTTTCCTGCATCGTCTCCCTTTAACATTTCAGCTGCCTTGTTGCAAAATTTAATAGATTCTTCTTCTATAAAAAGTGCTTCATCAACAATTGTCATTTCATTTTCAAAAATCTTTTCATCATCTTCTGCTGAATATTTTTTGATCGTCTTTAGGTATTCAATATTTTCAAGATCTGTTCCACTAAGTTCAACATTAGCTGCAGTTTGTCTTGAATAAGAACTCTTAACTTGAGAATTAGTCTTTTCTGGAAGAATTTGACATACTCCACCTACGCAACCTGCTTCTTTAATTGAATTTTGTCCAAGGGCAATTGCTTTTTCATTTATTGGAAGAAGCTTTTTCTTTGAATCTCCATAAACTTTTGTAAAAGCTTTTATAACTGATTCTGTCTTAACTGTATTTGTAACTTGTAAAAATGCACCTAGCATTACCATATTTGCTACTTTTGCATTCCCAAGTTCATTTGCCAAGTCATTTACTGGAATAGAAAAAACATTTACGTCATCTCTTGTTGATGCTTTTTTAACAAGGGATGAATTTATAAATAAATTTCCACCTGGTGCAACATATTGTTCAAATTTTTCTAGAGATGGTTCGTTCATTACTACTACATCTGTCGCTTGTGAAATTACTGGAGAGCCAACAGGTTCGTCTGAAACTACTACTGAGCAGTTTGCTGAACCTCCACGCATTTCTGGACCATAACTTGGAAGCCATGATACAAATTTATTTTCAAGCATTCCTGAATAAGTTATAAGTTGACCCATTGCCATGATACCTTGTCCGCCAAATCCTGCGGCAATAATATTTCTTGTAGCCATTATTCATCCCTCCTAAAGTTTCCAAGTGGATAATATGGAATCATATTTTCTCTTAACCATGCAAGTGCATCTGCAGGAGGAAGTCCCCAGTTTGTTGGACAAGATGATAATACTTCAACTATTCCAAAGCCCTTGCCTTCTAGTTGATATTTAAAACATTCTTTAATTGCCTTCTTAGCTTTTCTAATATTTGCTGGAGTATCAACTGAAACTCTTTCTACAAATTTTGCTCCATCAATTGTAGCAAGCATTTCAGAAACTTTAATTGGTTTACCACACCATGCTTCATCTCTTCCATAAGGAGATGTAGTTGTAACTTGACCAACTAAAGTTGTAGGTGCCATTTGTCCACCAGTCATTCCGTAAATTGCGTTGTTTATGAAAATTGTTGAAATATTTTCTCCTCTATGTGCTGCTTGAACTATTTCTGCAGTACCAATTGATGCCAAGTCGCCATCGCCTTGGTATGTGAATACTAAATTATCTGGATGTACTCTTTTTATTCCAGTTGCAACAGCAGGTGCTCTTCCGTGAGCTGCCTCGTGCATGTCACAGTTAAAATATTTATATGCTAGAACTGCACAACCAACTGGTGCAACTCCAATTGCTTCGTCTAAAACTCCTAGTTCAACTAAGGATTCAGCCACTAATTTATGGATTACACCGTGAGTGCAACCTGGACAATAGTGAGTTTCAGTTCTAGTCAAACCTTCTGAATATTTATATAAAACTTGTTCATTAGTTTTTTCCATTATTTGAGACCTCCTAAAACTTTAAGAGCAGCTTCTTTAATTTCTTCCACATTTGGAATTACGCCACCTTGTCTTCCAAAGAAGTGAACCCTTTGTCTACCTTCAACTGCAATCTTAACATCATCAGTCATTTGACCTTGATTCATTTCACAAACTAAAATGTCTTTGCAATTTGGATTTATTCCCTTGAAAGCTTCATATGGATATGGCCAGCAAGTAATTGGACGAATAAGCCCTATTTTATAGCCTTCTTTTCTTAAATGTTCAATTGCACTTTTTGCAATTCTAGCTGTAGTTCCATAGGCACTGATTACAAGATCTGCATCCTCGATGCCATCAATTTCTACTCTAATTTCATTTTCAGTAACTTGTCTATACTTTTCAATTAAATGTTTATTAAGTTCTTCAAGTTCATCAGCAGAAAGATAAAGTGAGTTTATAATATTTCTCTCTCCGTGATTTTTGCCCTTGCCTCTTGTTGCCCAAGTCTTTTCAGGAAGAACCATTTTTTCTTGCATGCCAAACTCAACTGGTTCCATCATTTGTCCAAGTACACCGTCACTCATAATTACAACAGGATTTCTATACTTGTCCGCTAAATCAAAACCAAGTTCAATTAAATTTACAAGTTCTTGCACAGAAGATGGTGCTAAAGTAATAGTTCTATAATCACCATTTCCGCCGCCTCTAGTTGATTGAAAGTAATCTGTTTGAGAAGGTTGAATTGATCCAAGTCCTGGACCACCTCTCATCATATTTACTATTACACAAGGAAGTTCTGCCCCTGCCATATAAGAAATACCTTCTTGCATTAGTGAAACTCCCGGAGAAGAAGATGAAGTCATAACTCTCGCTCCAGATCCCGCAGCACCATATAGCATATTTATAGCTGCAACTTCAGACTCCGCTTGCAAAAAACATCCGCCAATCTTTGGAAGTTCCCTTGATAAGTATTCAGGAATTTCAGATTGAGGAGTAATAGGATAACCGAAAAAATATTTGCAACCAGCTTCAATAGCTGCTGCACCAACTGCTTCGTTTCCCTTCATAAGTACTTTTGTCATGTAAACACCCCTTAAGAAATTTTATAAACTGTAATAATTGAATCAGGACAAGTTATTGCACAGTTTTGGCAAGCAATACAATCTTCTGGTCTTTTTGCCATTGCAGGTGCATAACCCTTTTTATTAATAGTGTCAATGTCAATTTCAATTACATTTTTAGGACATACAGTTACACATAGTCCACAACCCTTACATCTGTCACTTTCAAACTCAACTCTACCTTTAGCCATTATTTACCTCCTATAACATCCAATCTTCTCTAAAAAATAAGTCAATGGGAAAAACTTCCGCCGCTAAATTTAAAGCTCTAACTTCACTCTCAATACTCCTTAGGCAAACTGCATATACATAGGGAAGATTTAATTTCTCTGAAACTTCCCTTGCAAGCTCATCACCATACAAAATATCATCGGCTGTGGTCTCTTTTAAAAAATGAGTAGTGTTTATAATCCCCGTAACCCTAGTTTGTGAATGGCCTTCCACTTGTCCGATAAATTCTCGCACGGACTTAAAGTCCCTAGTCTCTGGTCTATTTCTATTTATTACAAAATAGTGGTCATAACCCTCTCTTTTCAAAATGTCTCTATACCTTCCAAGAGAAAGAGAGCCCTTTGGATTTCCTCCAACATCTAATACAGCCATGTAATTTTTATTTTCAAGTGGCTTTAAAATTGCTGGATCTACTGCTGGTATGTCCAAGGCATTTTTTTCACGCATACTAGATGAAAATGATTCCACGCCCTTTTCGCTTAAAAGATCCATTTTCTCTCTCAGTCTAAAGTATGTATTAATAATATCCAGGTCAACCGCTGCAACATTGTCAAAATACTTTTTTAAATATAAAGCATAATTAATTGAAAATTCAGTTTTTCCACTGCCAAAGTGTCCTGTAATAATTTTTATTCTATTGCCTGTTTCTACTTCTGTATACATTTCTCCTCCCTTCTAAAAGACCAATTATATTATACATCAATTGCAAAAAATTGAAAACAATTGCAAAATACTTTTTACTTCATAAGTTTTGGAAATCTATATTTAATGAGTTAAAAGCTATGTTTTGTTTTAAATTTTTAATTAAAATATTTTTAAAAACATAAAGATTTTAATAAAACTTTACTATTTAAATTTGACTAATTATTAGAAAAGATATATATTATTAGCAGAGGCATAGAATGAGTGCTAATAAGGAAAGGTGATTACATGAAAAATAAAAAATACAATGCCGAAACTGAAAGATTAATGGACTTAATGATTAATTCCATTTACACAAATAAAGAAATATTTTTAAGAGAATTAATTTCAAATGCATCTGATGCAATGGATAAAATGTACTACATCGCCCTTAATGACGACAATGTAAAATTTAACCACGAGGACTATTATATTAGAATCACTCCAGATAAGGAAAAAAGAACAATTACAATAGAAGATAATGGAGTGGGCATGACTGAAGATGAATTAGTAGAAAACTTGGGCACAATTGCCAAGTCAGGCTCCCTTGATTTTAAAAAATTAAATGAAAAAAATGAAGAACACGAAATTATTGGACAATTTGGCGTAGGCTTTTACTCTGCCTTTATGGTTGCAGATGAAATTAGCGTCTTGACAAGATCCTATAAAGAAGATGAAGCTCATATTTGGAAGTCAAAGGGTGCAAAGGGCTACACAATAGAAAGTGGAAAAAAGGATTCTCACGGAACTATTATTACTCTTCACTTAAAAGAAAATTCTAAGGATGAAGATTATGACAAATACCTTGATGAATACAAAATAAGAGAACTTGTAAGCCATTACTCAAATTACATCAGCTATCCAATAAAAATGGAAGTTGAAAAGAAAAGACCTGCAGCTGACTCAACAGAAGATGACCCAAAATTTGAATCTTATAGAGAAGATGACATATTAAATTCATCTGTGCCAATGTGGAGAAAAAATAAAAACGAACTAAAGGAGGATGACTATAACAATTTCTTTAGACAAAGACATTTTGGATTTGAAGATCCCCTAGCTCACATACACATTAGTGTAGAAGGCGTTATTTCCTTTAAGGCTATTTTATACATTCCTTCAAGAAGACCCTTTGATTTCTTAAATCCAGATAGGAAAGGCGGACTTGAACTTTATTCCAATGGAGTTCTAATAATGGAAAAATGTGAAGACCTTCTTCCCGATTATCTAAGCTTCGTCAAAGGTGTAGTTGACTCCGAAGATATTTCTCTTAATATTTCTCGTGAAATGCTACAAAAAACTCGTGAATTACAACTTATAAAGAAAAATATAGAAAAGAAAATCCTAGAAGAACTTGCAAAAATCCTTAAAAATGACAGAGAAAAATACGCCCAATTTTTCGAAAACTTTGGCATAAGCTTAAAATCTGGTGCCTATGAAAATTATGGAGCAGATAAAGACAAGCTAAAGGATCTATTTATATATACAACTACAAAAAGAGAAAATATAACCTTTAATGAATACAGAAAGGACATGGCGCCTGACCAAGAATGCATCTATTACGCAAATGGAAATTCCATAGAAAGCGTGAAAAAACTTCCACAAATAAAGCACTTTATGGAAGAAAACATAGAAGTCCTTGCCTTAACAGATCCAATTGATGAATTTGTCATAAAAATGCTAGAAGAATATGACGACAAAAAATTCAAATCAATTTCAGAAACTGATGCTACAAAAGAAGAAGATGAAAAAAATCTTGATGATTATTTAAGGAAAATGAAGGACCTTTTATCTGGTGAAGTTTCATCAATAAGGGAAAATCCAAATTTAAAAGATGACGCAGCTTATCTATCAAGCAAAGGTGAAATTTCAATAGAAATGGAAAAAACTCTAAGCCATATGCCTAATAACCAAGGCTTTAAAGCAGACAAAGTTTTAGAACTAAATCCAAATCACCCGGCAGTAAAAAAATTAAAGGACATGGACAAAGATTCAGAAGAATTTAAAAATTACACAGAATTGCTTTACGATGGCGCAAGACTAATGGCAGGTCTCGACATAAAAGACCCAATCTCCTATGCTAGAAATGTATCAAAACTTATGTAAGCAAAGGATTTTATAAAATTCAATTACAAATATTTTGCAAAGTAAAGGGCTCTTTTCATCGTGAGAAGAGCCTTATTTGCGAGTTTTTAATTGTTTAAAATAAATTTATACTTTGTAATGCTAAAGTATTACAATTTTGATGATAAATGAAAAATTATAAATATATCTACCATCACTTTTAATTTTCAATATTTTCATCATCCTTGGCATTTAATTCTTTTTCTAAATTATCAAGCTTTTTCAACATATCGTCAAACTTTTTGTTAAAGATAATGTGTTGAATTATTAGCATTACATACATTGAAATACCAAATCGTGTCCCCAATATCCATAATTCGGGATACGGTAAAAAGAAAATTAATATAAAACCTACAGATGCAATTATTAAAAATTTAAAAATATTTTCTATCATCATTGTCTCCTTAATATTATGGCATAATTATATATCATCGCCCATTTCTCTAGTACTTGAACTTAAAGAAACAGAAATTGTTCCTGAGCTTGAAATATTTATACTTGGAAATACCCCCATATAATTGTGAAGATATTTACCATGAACTTCAACATAATCCTTGTTTTCTCTATTATCTATAACTAAATAAACTTTTCCACTACTTAAAGATCTTAAGGCACCTGGCGCATAGCTTTGTTCAAAATCAAATCTACAACCTTGAACTAAACCACTTGGATAATAATATTGTTCACCTTTGTAATTGCCATCTAAATCTCTATATGTTACCTTCATTACTGTTCTATTTAAATTAACTGTAAATCCCTCGCTCCATCCAAATACAACAGTATCTCTTCCTGCCCAAATAGGAGAAGACTCCCATGACCAATAAGCATCGACAACTGCGTAATCTCCATATTCAAATCTATTCTCGTACATGTTGAATCTGAAGTTTGCACTTGCTCTTCTTGCAACGTCATTTGAAACATCTTCCGCACTTAATCCTTTAGTCGATAAAATTGCATCAAATTCGTTAATTGTTTTTGAACCTTGCATTTTGGATAATTCCGAAAAATCTAGAGCTGGAGAGTCCATGAATTTTTGAAAATCCACATCTGTACTTTTTGCGTAAACGCAAGATAAACTGATTAATACAAAAAACAAAAGTATCAAGCTTACTAATTTTTTCATAAGATATCTCCTATCACAAAAGATAACGTTTTCAAATCAAATAAGATCTTATGTGATTTGAGTTTACCACATAAAACTTTTTTTATCAAGAAAATATTATAGTTTTAACTCACATTATTTTACAATTTGAATTTGTTTTTCTCTATAATTTCTAGATTTATTGAATATTTTTAGTATTTATGTTATATTACTTGTCATCTAAAAAGTTTAGGAGGCACAATGGAAACACTTTTATCTGGAATTTTAAATCTCGAAGTTAAACACTTAATTATGTTTGTCATTGGTGGAATTTTAATTTATCTTGCCATTGAAAAACAATATGAACCTTCACTTCTTCTTCCCATTGGTTTTGGAGCAATTATTTCTAATATTCCACTATCATCTGCAGTTGGAGAGGAGGGTTTCTTGACAATTTTATACAATGCTGGGATTGCAACAGAACTCTTCCCAGTATTAATTTTTATCGCAGTAGGTGCTATGATTGATTTTAAACCACTTATTTCATCGCCCTTTATGTTATTTTTCGGTGCAGCGGCACAGTTTGGAATTTTTGCAACTATGCTCTTTGCAATTTCAACAGGCAAATTCACTCTTCCCGAAGCAGCGTCAATTGGAATAATAGGAGCAGCTGATGGCCCTACATCAATATATGTCGCAAAGGTCTTTGCTCCAAATTACCTTGGTCCAATTTCTGTTGCTGCCTATTCTTATATGTCTCTCGTTCCAATAATTCAGCCACCAGTTATAAAACTTTTAACTACTGAAAAAGAGAGAAAGATTAGAATGAAGTACACTACAGTTCACGTGCCAAAAAAAGTTGAAATTTTATTTCCAATTGTAATTACAGTTATAGCTGGAATTATTGCACCAATGTCTGTTGCCCTTATTGGTGCTTTGATGTTTGGAAATTTAATCAGAGTCTGCGGAGTTCTTGAAAGACTTTCAACTTCTGCACAAAATGAACTTTCAAATTTAGTTACAATTTTGCTAGGCATAACAATTGGTGGTACAATGTCTGCCGATGCCTTTTTAAACATCCACACACTTATGATACTTGCCATGGGACTTGTTGCCTTTATCTTCGATACAGCAGGTGGTGTTCTTTTTGCAAAATTTTTAAATTTATTTTTAAAGAACAAGGTAAACCCAATGATTGGAGCTGCTGGCATCTCAGCTTTTCCTATGTCTGGTAGAGTTGTGCAAATGATGGCAGCAAAGGAAGACCCAACTAACTTTATCCTTATGCAAGCAATGTCAGCAAATGTTGCCGGTCAACTTGGCTCAGTAGTTGCAGGCTCAATGATCTTGGCTCTCGTGCCAATGTTTATGTAGGAGTGATAAAATGGATATGACAGTATTTATACAGGGAGTGGAAGTCGCACTTTGGGGACTGGTTGGAGTTTTTGCAGTCCTAATACTTTTCTACATCTTTACAAAAATAATGCTAAAAGTTTTTAAGGAAAAATAAATTTAATTTTAAAAAAAGCTGATGTGCAAGATAGATAAATCTATTCCACACATCAGCTTTTTTAAAATAAGAGTTTTGTTGTGTTTCATAACCAGAATCCGCAAAAGTTCTTCCTAGTAACAAAAAAACAAAACCTTAGTATTAAAATAGATTTTTACTATAATTCATGATTTTGATGTAAAAACAAAAAAATATTTTCTCCTATAAGCAAGAAAAAATACAAGGCATTAAAATCATAAAGGTAGACAAAATTTTCTTGCAAATAATATTTTTTTATGACTATATAAATTGCAAATATAAAAATTTCAATTAATAAAAATATTCCAAGAGTCTTTTTCGATAGTTTGCATGAGAAATTAATATAATAGGCGAGCATAAAACCCAAAAATAAAATCATTAAAATTTTTACAATATCTAAGATAATCATATATTTTATGTCAAAGGTCGCTTGAATTCTCCCATTGATGTATCCAAAAACTTTTATGCAGATTAGATTTAATATTGGAAATAAGAATAATGATATTAAAAAATTTATATATTTTTTCAAATACTTTTTCATATTCCCCCTCCTTTTATTCCTTTAACTCGCAAAACTTTTCTTACTTATATTTTAATTAAGTTTCATTTTATTGCAATCACTTGTTAAGATTATAAATAATTGGATATAAATATAATGTAAATTAAAACAAAAATAATTTTAGGAGGAATTAAAATGGATATAACATTTGGCGGAAATAAAGTAACTCTTGAAGGTAAAGAAATTAAGGTTGGAGATATGGCTCCAGAATTTAAGGCAGTTAAAAGAGATTTATCTGATTTTAATTCAGAAGATTTAAAGGGCAAAATCGTAGTTTATTCAGTTGCTCCATCTATTGACACATCTGTGTGTGCAATTCAAGCAACTACTTTTAACGAAGAAGCTGCAAAATTATCTGACGATGTAAAAATTGTAACTGTAACAGTTGACCTTCCTTTTGCACAAGAAAGATTCTGTTCAGTAAAGGGAATCGAAAGCGCAGACATCGTTTCCGACTACAGATACAGAGAATTTGGCGAAAAATATGGCTTCATGATTAAAGAGCTTAAACTTCTTGCTCGTGGCGTTGTAATTGTCGATAGAGATGGAAAAGTTGCATACGTTGAATATGTTCCTGAAGTAACTCACGAAGTAAACTTTGAAAAGGCTCTTGAAGAAGTTAAAAAATTAAGCTAAAAATGATAAACATCAATCTAATCGTACTTGGCAAAATCAAGGAAAATTATTTTAAAGATGCCATAAATGAGTATAAAAAAATGCTTAGATCCTATGCCGATTTAAGCATTTTTGAAATTATAGACGAACCTTGCCCCGAAAATTTATCTGAAAAAGACATGGAGAGAGTGAAAAATACTGAAGGCGAAAAAATTTTATCAAAGATAAAAGATGACGCCTATGTAATCGCCCTTGCTATTGACGGAAAAAGCCTTGACTCTGTCGCCTTTGCCGATAAAATAAATGAACTTATGATTGACGGCTACTCAAATATAACTTTTATAATTGGAGGAAGTCTCGGTTTATCTAAAGAAGTTTTAAATAGAGCCGATTACAAACTTAGCTTTTCAAGGATGACCTTCCCACACAAACTTATGCGTGTAATTTTAATGGAGCAAATTTATAGGGCCTTTAGAATAATAAACAATCACCCTTATCACAAATGAGGTAAATATGAAACTAAATTTATTAAATCAAGTTTTTTCCCTTCACGATTTTCATTTAACAAATCTTGAAGTTTTTGACGACAAATTTATTTTGTCCTTTGATGGAGGAATTTATTTTGAAAAAAAGGACGACAAAGAAATAGATTATGTAATGACAAATCCCAAACTCATCCTAGAGAAAACTGATACAAGCTTTACAAAGGTAGAACTTGAAGAAGTTATAGAAAATATTATCCATTCCTTTGATTCTGATTTTTATGAAAATATTGAAATAGATGATATTGAAGGGGGAATAATGGATTCTGTGGAGATAATTCTCTTTAAAGATGGAGTCTACAAAAAAATTTCAATTGAAGAATTTTTAAAACTTAATTTTGAAATAATTAACGAGTCCTTTGGTTATGGCTACATGAGATTTTACGGGATAGTAACAGGCTTTGATGATAAAGAAGAATGGCAAAATGCATCTCTTGAAATTTTTTACAATAATGAATTGGAACTTATTTATGACTCCTTAGAAAAATTATAATAACTTTAATTAATGATTGAGGTGCTAAAATGATTTTTAATTTTGACTCTTATATGATTAATGTAAATAATTATAGAACAGAAGAGTTTATGAAAAATTTAGAGACTGTGGATATAAAATTAGACGAAAAAATAATTGCGATGCTAAAGGAAATGTCCATTGACTATAAAAAACCAAGCTACATAAAAAATTTTGGCGAAACTCTTCTCTTAAAATACCACGCAGTTGGAGATATAATTTCCTATGCCGATGTGAGAATAAATAAAGAATTAAAATTTGTCGACGGCATCCATCCAATATATTTTATAGATGGTGCAGAAATTTATTTCACAGAATCAGTGGAACTTCGGGAAGAATTTTTAGATGAAAATTCCTTTGAAATAAATATAAATGTTAAAATAAAATAATTTTTATTTAAATTAAAGAATCCAAAAACATCATAAGTATAAATCCAAAAATTACGCCATAAGTAGCCAATCTTTCGTAACCATTTGAATGAGTTTCTGGAATTATCTCATCACTAATTACAAAGAGCATCGCTCCCGCTGCAAGGGCAAGGATAAACCCAAGTGTTGCAGAAAAAATCGACACAAGTCCAATTCCCATAAAGGCTCCTATTGGTTCAACTAGTCCAGTTAATGCTGCTACTGCAAAACCTTTTTTGCGAGAATAGCCTTCACGCACAAGGGCAAGGGCTACTGCCAACCCTTCTGGCATATTTTGAAGGGCAATTCCAAAGGCAACAGAAAGCCCATTGGACATGTTTTCTCCTCCAAAGCCAACTCCCGTGGCAAGTCCTTCTGGAAAGTTGTGAATCGCAATTGCAATTACAAAGAGCCAAATTTTCGAAAGATTTTTTACATCTTTTCCTTCATATCTCTTGTCAATTAAATGTTCATGTGGGGCATATTTATCTATAAGATCTAGCATTAGTGCACCAGTAAATATTCCAAGTCCAGTTATTAGAACTGCCCTTTCCCCTTCTCCTATTTCAAGGCTTGGTATTACAAGAGAAAAGCAGGTCGCCGCAAGCATTACTCCCGCTGCTGCTGCAAGAAGCACATCTAATACTTTTTGGCTAACATCTTTTGCAAAAAATATTGGGATTGCACCAATCCCCGTCATAAGTCCTGGCACTATACAGCCTAGGATAATAAAAGTTAAATTCATTTTCTCACCTTTTTTTATTATAACATAGTCCATGAAAAAATAATTTTAATAAATTCTATGCAAAAAAGGCGACAATAATATGCCTTAAAATTTAACCTAGTACATTAGCAAATCTTATGCGATCTCTAATATTTTTTGCCACACTTTTCTTACCACATTCTATTTTGTTAAATATCCTATTTTTATTCTTTACTCCTTGTGATATTAATATATTTTAGCTATATATTATCCTTTGTGGATTATTGATTTTAAATTCTGTGCTATATTTGCATTTAAAAACTGACCTCCTTAGTTAGTTTTTTAGTCCAACTTTTGAGGTCAGTTACCTTTCTAATTCTATTATTTTAATTCGTGTATGAAAAGACCTGAGAGAGGCTTTGGCTCAAACCATGTTGATTTCGGCGGCATTACTTCACCTGCATCTGCAACTTCAAATAGTTCTTCAAGTGATGTAGGGTATAGCGAGAATGCTATTTGCATATCTTCTCTTGTCCTCTTTTCAAGTTCATAAAGTCCTCTTATTCCTCCAACAAAGTCTATTCTCTCGTCTGTCCTTGGATTTTTTATCCCTAAAATTTTATCTAGAACTAGATTTTGTAATATTGAAACATCAAGCCTTTCTATTATGTCATCTTTTACAAGTTCATCTTTTACTTTTAACTTATACCAGTTATCACTGAGATACATTCCAAAGCAACCCTTTCCCTCTGGCTTATATGGCGAAGTCTTCGCTACTTCTACTTCAAAGTTTTCCCTTAATTTTTCTAAAAATTCCTTTTCAGTGAAATTATTCAAATCCTTTACAACTCTATTGTAGTCCATAATCTCAACTTCCTTTGAAGGAAATATTAAAGATAAAAAATAATTAAACTCTTCATTACCTGTGTAATCCTTATTTTCTTCACGCCTTTTTAGTCCAACTTTTACGGCAGAAGCACATCTGTGATGACCATCTGCGATATAAAAATTTTCTACATTTTTAAATAAAGTGATTAATTTTTCTATTGTATCTTCATCTTCTATTGTCCAAATTTTGTGATTTACGCCATCTTCCGTCCTAAAGTCTATTTCAGGTATTTCCTTAATTTCTGAATATATTATCTTATTTATTTCATCTAAAGACTTATATGTCAAAAATATTGGTCCCGTATTTGCATCAAGCTTGTCAACATGATCTACTCTATCTGCTTCCTTGTCTTTTCTAGTAAATTCGTGTTTTTTAATCTTGCCCTCTAAATATTCGTCTATTGATGCACAGGCGACAAGTCCAACTTGAGTCTTTCCCTTCATTGTAAGAGAATAGATATATAGTTTATCCCTATCTTCTTTATAAAAATATCCCTTCTTTTTTAAATTATTAAAATTTAAAAGGGCTATTTCATTTAAATTTTTAACTTCATCATCTACAGTTGCCGCCGGAAGATCCACTTGCAAAAAGGATTTTGGGTTTTTCTTTATTATTTCTCTAGCCTCTTTTACAGAATAGACATCGTAGGGAAGTGCTGCAATTTCACTTGCCAATTCCTTCTTAGGTCTAATGGCTTTAAATGCTTTTATCTCCATTATGCACCTACTTGATTAGCCTAACTCTAAGGACGCCTTTAATTGCATATAGTTTTTTTCTAAGATTTTCATCAACCTCTGAATCTATATCAATCATTGTCGCTGCAAATTTCCCCTTGTGGCGATTTAATAAATCAGAAATATTTACCTTTTCATCTGCAAGAATTGTAGTAATTTGTGCAATCATGCTTGGTATATTTCTATGAAGCACGAGAATCCTGTGGACACTGTTACAAGTTCCCATATCCATATTAGGAAAGTTTACAGAATTTTTTATATTTCCATTTTCTAAATAGTCTATTAATTCTTCAACAACCATCTTTGCAGAATTTTCTTCTGACTCTGGTGTTGATGCACCTATATGAGGCAGATTAATTGTATTTGGAAGTGTAATTGTTTCCTCGTCAGGGAAGTCGCATACATACTTTTTAACTTTGCCATTTTCCAAATATTCTTTAAGAGCAGTAATATCTACAAGTCCACCTCTCGCAATATTAAGTAACACTAGACCATCCTTTGCAATTTCAAGAAGCTCTCCATTTACTATATTTTTAGTTGCTTCGCTATAAGGAATGTGAAGAGAAATATAATTTGAATTTTTAAAAATTTCCTTTATGTCCTCTGTATAATTAACTTTAGTGTCTAAATGAAGTGCGTTTTTAATTGAAAGAAAGGGATCGTATCCAATTACTTTCATTCCCATTTCAACACCAGCTGATGCAACAAGTTGTCCCGTTGCACCAAGTCCTATTACTCCAAGTGTTTTGCCCTTTAGTTCAGGCCCAGCAAAAGCCTTTTTGCCAGCTTCCACATCTTTTTTTATATTTTCATGACCCTCTAGATTATTTGCCCAATTAACAGCACCAATAATATCTCTTGATGCAAGGAGCATTCCCGTCAGAGCAAGTTCTTTTACAGCATTGGCATTAGCACCTGGAGCATTGCAAACTACAATTCCCTCTTCAGCACATCTATCTACTGGAATATTATTTGTTCCAGCTCCAGCACGACCAATGTATCTCACGCTTTTAGGAAATTCTACATCGTGAAGGTCGGCACTTCTCACTAATATTGCATCGGGATTTTCTTCCTCTGCACTATATTTAAAATTTTCTGGCAAAAGTTTAAGTCCCTTATTAGAAATATTATTTATTGTTTTAATTTTATAAATTTGTCCCAATTTTATCACCTATTCTCCCTCTCAAAATCCTTCATATAATCTATAAGAGCCTTTACGCCCTCTATTGGCATGGCATTATAAATACTTGCCCTCATCCCACCAACTGTGCGATGTCCCTTTAGATTCTCGAGACCTTTTTCCTTTGCTCCCTTGACAAATTTCGCATCTAGCTCAGCATCTCCTGTTACGAATACAATGTTCATAAGTGAGCGGTCTTCTAGTTTAACATTATTTTTGTAAAGAGAAGAATTATCTATAAAATCATAGAGAAGTTTTGACTTTTCCTTGTTTATCTCTTCCATTGCTTCCACTCCACCCATTTTTTTAATCCACTTAGCCACAAGTCCTGTAACATAAATTGCAAAACATGGAGGCGTATTGTAAAGTGAGTTTTTGTCGGCATGAGTTTTGTAAGAAAGCATTGTAGGAATCTCTTCCCTAGTTTCTTTAATTAAGTCTTTTTTTAGAGCTACAATTGTAACGCCTGCAGGGCCGAGATTTTTTTGAGCACCTGCAAATACTAAATCAAATTTATTATAGTCGTATTTTTCAGACAAGATATTTGAAGAAATATCTGCAACAAGTGGCTTGTTTAGCTTCCCAATTTTTTCTGGAGAAATTCTCGTTCCATAAATTGTGTTGTTAACACAAAGATATAAAAATTTTGACTTTTCATTCATTTTACTTTCATCAATTTCTGGAATATAGGTATAAATATCTTCCTTAGAAGATGCTAGAATTTCAGGTTTTGCAAATTTTTTAGCCTCTTTATAAGCCTTGTCAGCCCAAGAACCAGTGATTAAATAAGATGCAATATCATCTTTATTTAACAAATTCATAGGAATCATTGCAAATTGAGTTGACCCTCCACCTTGCAAGAATAAAAGTTCATAGTCCTCATCAAGACCCATTAATTTCATTAAGTCCTCTTTAGCTTCATTATGAATTTCGTCATAAAGGGAGGAGCGGTGACTCATCTCCATAACTGACATTCCTGAGTTTTTATAGTCTAACATTTCCTTTTGTGCTTTTTCTAGAACTTCTACTGGTAGAGTAGATGGCCCTGCAGAAAAATTATAAATTTTTTTCATTTCGTCCTCCTCTTTCAAAATTATTTACTTAAGTAAAAAAGTAAATTGTATTAATTATAATGAATAGTTTTGCAAAAGACAAGGCTAAATTTTCATGAAAACCTTTGATTTTTAAAATTTTTTTATAAATTTATATTATTAATATATTTTCCATAAAAAAACTGACCTCCCTAGTTGGCTTTAGTCCAACTTTTGGCGGTCAGTTCAAAGGCTTTCTTTTATAAACTATTTACTGCCTTCTTTATACCAGATACAAGTTCATTTAAAAAATTTGATATTTTGTCAAAGAGGTCACCAAGGTTAAAATTCCTTACGCTTTGAATAATTAGGTGTTTATCTATTTTTTGATTGCCAATAAATATTGAAATATTAAATAGTTTCATGAGTATTATCACTATTGCAATTATTGCTAATATTTTCAATGCCTTTTTCATTTTATCACCTATCTCTTTAGCTCTCTTTCAATTTCTTCATAATTTGGCATATACTTTTTACACTCATTAATAAATTTTTCATCGTGATAAAAATATTTTAAATGCACAAGTTCGTGTAGCACCACAGCTTCAATTTGTTCAATTGGTCTTTCTGCAAGATATAAATTTATCTTTATGTCCCCACTTTTTGGATAACATGTACCCCATCTTACTTTCATCTTTCTTATTTGAACTGTTTTTGGCGAAAGTCCCGTAATTTTTTCATATTTTTCAAAAATATTATCTAGTGCTTTTTCTAGTTCTAATCGATAAATTTTTTCTATTTCTTTTTCAGATTTTACTTCTATTTTTTCGCCAAACAAGTGATTTTTGTACCTCTTTTTATATGAGTCCTCTTCCTTTAGTCTTTCAATTGTATCTAAATTATTTTTTATAATACTCTTTATTTCTCTTTCACTTGTCCTTTTTGGTGCTGATACTTTTATTATACCATCTTCTACTTTTATTCGAAGATTTTTTATGTCTTTTCTATTTATTTCTATTTCCATTTTATAAAAGTGGAGACAATAGTCTTGATATTGACTCTCTAAACTTAGTGAATCTCGATCTATTATTATACATCTCTGGAGTTATTTCTATACAAGATTTTAAATCTTCTTTAAAGTCTTCCTTTAATTTTTTATTTAATTCTTCGTCATATAAAAAGGCATTTACTTCAAAATTTAATTCAAAGGATCTTATGTCGAAATTTGCAGTACCAACACTTGATAGATAATCGTCTGATATAACTATTTTTGTGTGAAGAAATCCACCTTCATATTGATATACATGTGCTCCCCATTTTAAAAGTTCTCCCATAAAGGAAAGAGATGCCCAATGTACAAAGATATGATCTCTCTTTTTTGGAAACATTAGATGTACCTGAACTCCACTTAATGCCGCAACCTTTAAGGCTTTTAAAAGTCCTTCATCGGGTACGAAGTATGGTGTTTGAATATATATTTCCTTTCTAGCTGATGTTATTAACTTTTCGTATCCATTTCTTATGGAATCTGCCTTGGTGTCTGGCCCACTTGTTACAATATTTATGTCAATTCCATCTTCTATTTCGGGAAAAAGTTCTGTGGTAAATCCCTTTGTATAATCATCTGATGCAAATTTAAAATCCAAAAAAAATCTCCATGCAAGTCCATTTACTGCTGGCCCCTCAATTCTAAGATGTGTGTCTCTCCAAAATCCCATTGGTCCCTTTGATACATATTCATCCCCGACATTAAAACCGCCTACATAGCCAATTCTCTTGTCTATTACTACAATTTTTCTGTGATTTCTATAATTTATATGGGTGTTAATTTTATAAAAAACCCCTGGAAAGAATATAGCAAGCTTTACTCCTGCTTTTTTTAAATCTTTTCTATCCCTTAGTTTCATCTTTCTAATGCCCATTCCATCAATTAAAAGATAGACGTCTAAACCTTCTATTGCCTTTTCTTTTAGTATATTTGTAAATTCAGTGGAAAGTTCATCAGACTTATAAATATAATACTGTACATAAATTGTGTGTTTTGCATTCTTCAAATCCTCAAATAAATCTTTGAATTTGCTTTTACCTTCATTGTATTTTTTTACTCTATTATTTGTGTAAAGAATTTCCCCTTCTGCACGATTAAACATTTCAATCATGTCAACGTGATTCTTTGTCCTCTCCTTTGAGTAAACAAAGGTACCATCTTTTATAACTTTAAGTTGTGCCACTGATTCCTTTTCCAAAATTTTATCGGCTGTGCTTTTTCCAGCAAATATCTTAGATTTTGAAATATCCTGCCCTATAAATAGATATAATATAAATCCTATTACTGGCAAAAAGTTTATAGCCATTACCCAAAGTAGTGTGGAAACTGGCTTTTTATTGTCGTATAAAACTATGAATGCTGAAATTAATACATTTGCTATAAATAGGAATGAATAAACCTGAGCAAAGTTTTTTAACATTCCAAAATAGGTATTAAGCATAAAACACCTCTATTATTTATTTTTCTTTGATTTATATCTTTGTTGTGAATCTAAAATTTTCTTTCTAAGTCTAAATTCCCTTGGCGTTATTTCTATTAATTCGTCATCCTCAATAAATTCAAGGGCTTCTTCAAGACTCATCTTCTTAACTGGAGAAAGTCTTAAGGCATCATCAGAACCCGAAGCTCTGACATTAGTTTGTTTTTTTGCCTTTGTAACAGAAACTTCTATTTCAATTCCCTTTGGAGATTCGCCGACAACTTGACCTTCATATACATTCTCGCCTGGCTCTACAAATAAAGTTCCACGTTCCTGTGCATTATTAAGTCCATAAGTTGACGCAACACCTGTGTCAAAGGATACAATTGATGCATTAACTCTTCTTGGAATCTCGCCCTTAAAGGGTACATAATCTTCGAATATAGAATTTAAAATTCCACTTCCCTTTGTATCAGTCATAAATTCTGTTCTATAACCAATAAGTCCTCTTGACGGAATTATGAACTCAAGTCTTTGATAGCCACCATTAGGTTCAACTATATTTACAAGTTCTCCCTTTCTTCTTCCAAGCTTCTCTATTACAGTTCCAGCATAAACACTATCTACATCAATAGTAACTCTTTCAGTTGGTTCAAGTTTTTTACCCTTTTCGTCATATTTATAGAGAACTTGTGGTTTAGAAACTTGAAATTCGTAACCTTCACGTCTCATATTTTCAATTAGTACAGAAAGGTGAAGTTCTCCTCTACCACTTACTTTGAAACAATCCGTAGTATCAGTTTCTTCAACTCTTAGTCCTACATCCGTTTGTAGTTCTCGATTAAGTCTAGCTTTGATTTGTCTAGATGTCAAGAATTTGCCAACTCTTCCTGCAAAAGGTGAATTATTTACAGAAAAATTCATAGAAATAGTTGGCTCAGAAATTTTTACAAATTCAAGTCCTTCAGTGTCTTCAGTTGATGTAATAGTATCTCCAATGTTGATTCCTTCTATTCCCGTAACTGCAACAATGGATCCAGATCTCGATGAATTAACCTCTACTCTATTTAGACCCTCAAATTCATAAATTTGTGCAATCTTAATATTTTCTTTGAAGTCAGGTTTTAATTTATTTACTCTAACAAGCTTGTCATTTTCTTTTATAACACCTTGCTCAATTTTTCCAATACCAATTCTTCCAACGTATTCATTGTAGTCAATTGTTGAAATCAATAGTTTAAAAGGTTCATCATCTCTATTTTCTGGTGCTGGAATGTACTTAATAATAGTTTCAAAAAGTGGATCCATGGATTCCATCTTATCATCTAAATCAAGTGCAGCCACACCTTGTTTTGCTGATGTGAATACAAAGGGACAGTCCAATATGTCTCCATCTGCTCCAAGTTCAATAAATAAATCTAGAACCTCATCTACCACTTCAAGAGGTCTCGCTTCTGGTCTATCCACTTTGTTTATGCAGACAATTACCGGAAGGTTTAGCTCAAAACTTTTCTTCAGAACAAATTTAGTTTGTGGCATTGGACCTTCAAAGGCATCAACTAATAAAACTACGCCATTAACCATCTTTAACACACGTTCAACTTCTCCCCCAAAGTCAGCGTGTCCTGGAGTATCAATTATGTTGATCTTAACACCATTGTGATTTACGGCAGTATTTTTGGAAAGGATAGTAATACCTCTTTCCCTTTCAATGTCATTGGAGTCCATAACTCTGTCGTTTACTTGTTGATTTTCTCTAAAAATTCCTGATTGTCTTAGCAGTGCATCTACAAGTGTAGTCTTGCCATGATCGACATGGGCAATAATTGCTATATTTCTAATATCTTCTCTTTTCAAAATCTCATCTCATTTCTTCAAACTTCTATCCTATTTTAATCTTAAATAAAAAAAAGTGCAACAAAAGTTGCAGCTTTTCTTGTATAATTTGGGATTCTATTAAAATTAGTCCCTATTAATTTTTAAATTTTTCAACTAGTTCATCAAAGGAAACTTCAACTTGATCTCCGCTCTTCATATTTTTTAAACTGTATCTTCTACTCTTTACTTCCTCTTCGCCAAGGACAATTACATAATCGACCTTAGTTTGATCGGCGTACTTGAATTTTTTCTTTAACTTTGCAAATTCTGTGTATACAGAAACTTTTAGTCCCTTTTCCCTTAATTCACTGAGTAATTTTATTCCCTCATGTATACAGTCGTCCATTGGAATTATTAAAAGATCCACTAGAGATTTTTCTTCACTAGAAATAATTTTTGCTTCATTTAATTGATAGAAAAGTCTTGAAAGCCCAATGGAAAGTCCAACTCCAGGAAGAACTTTATCTGTGTAGTAACTTGCAAGGTCTTCATATCTTCCACCAGAACAAACTGATCCAATATTTGGATAATTATCAAGGGTAGTTTCATAAACTGTGCCAGTGTAATAATCTAATCCCCTTGCAATTTTTAAATCAATGTCAAAACAATCTTCATCAATTCCAAAATCCCTCATATAACCAATTACTTGTGTTATTTCGTCAAGCCCTTCAAGAAAAATTTCATTTTCAATCTTTAAGTCTTCTAATGATTTAATAATGTCGTCTACGCTTCCCCTAATTTTTATAAAATCTAAAATTTTTTCGCCGGATTTTTTCTCCACGCCAAGTTCTGTAAGTTCAGATAAGACATTTTCTTCGCCAATTTTGTCGATTTTATCTACAACTCTTAAAACATTCATTGAGTCTTCAATGCCAAGAGAAGCAAAAAAGCCCTTTAAAATCTTTCTATTATTGATGTGAATTGTAAAATCAGTAAATCCTAAATCCTTAAATGTATGATATATTACAACTGGAAATTCTGCATCATTTACAAGAGAAAGCTCTCCCATTCCAATTGTATCAATATCGCATTGGTAAAACTCTCTAAAACGTCCCTTTTGAGCTTTTTCACCTCTATACACCTTTCCTATTTGATATCTTTTAAAGGGAAAGGATAGGTCGTTCATGTGTTCTGCGGTGTATCTCGCTAATGGGACTGTTAGATCAAATCTAAGGCTCATGTCAGTGTCGCCCTTGCTAAATCTATAAATTTGTTTTTCAGTTTCTCCGCCACCCTTTGCTAGTAGAACTTCAGATTTTTCTATAACTGGCGTGTCTATTGGCAAAAAACCATGTTTTTCAAAATTTTCTCTTATTATATCTCTCATCTCGTTAAAAAGCATTTGATCCTTTGGGAGTAGTTCCATAAATCCCGGAAGGGTTGAAGGTTTAACTATACTCATGATATCACTCCTCTTTTTATTATTAGTATTTCTTATAATTTTTATTTTATCACATAATCTTTGCTTTTTGTACTTTTGTTAATTATTAAAGAAAAGTGTGTTTCATTAATATATGTATAATCCTTAATTACAAAATCTAAATATAAATTTCTTTTGGAGGACCCGTTGGTAATTTCTTCGTTAAAAAATTTAACCTTAATTGGCAAGAAACTGAAACTAAAACTGGATCAATAGTTGATACTGCAAAGGAACTTTTTATGAAAAAAAATCATATTATATCAGCTGTAAATCTATTAGTACTTGCATGCGGTATTGGACAATTATTCTTCTTAGCACTTAAACAAACAAGTGTGAATATTCCTATACATGTTTGTTGTATGCTCGGGGGAATACTAGTGAGATTGTTTCTAGATAAAAGCCATAGAGTTAATGATAGCTTGCTAGAAGCAATTGATACAGTTGGAGATTTTTCTCTAGCTCTTTTCGTATCAATGTCAATTGTAACTATGAAGTTATGGCAACTTGCAGATTTAGGTCCACAATTAATGGTTCTACTAATTGCACAAGTTATCCTAATACTAATATTTATTTACTTCTTAACATTTAGATTACTTGGTAAAAACTACGATGCTGCAGTTATGGCAGTAGGTCACTTAGGCTTTGGCCTTGGTGCAGTTCCCGTATCTATGACTACGATGAAAACTGTTTGCGACAAATATAGATATTCAAGGCTAGCATTCTTTGTAGTACCAGTAATAGGTGGATTTATAAGTAACTTATCTAATGCCATTATTATTACTACTTTCTTAGACATAGCTACAAAAATGGGTGCAGGTATGTAATTAAAGAATTATATTTATAAAATTAAATTAAAACATTTTAAAAGGGCTATAGTTTAGACTACTAGCCCCTTTTATATTTTACTTTTTATTTTGTATTAATAAAGTCCTGATGGCTTTTCAGAAATATTTATGAAAATATTTTTAACTTGTGAATAAGCATCAAGCATCATCTTATGGGTTTCTCTACCTATGCCAGATTTTTTATATCCACCAAAAGGTGCTCCTGCAGGAAGTTGGTTATAAGTGTTAACCCACATTCTTCCAGTTTCAATTCCTCTAGCAACCCTAATTGCCCTATTGATGTCCTTAGTCCAAACAGCACCTGCAAGACCATACTCTGAATCATTTGCCATTTTTATAACTTCATCTTCATCTTTAAATTTAATTACAACAGCAACTGGTCCAAAAATTTCTTCTCTTGCAACTTTCATATCATTACTTGCATTTGTTATAAGAGTTGGCATTGTAAAGTATCCCTTTTCTGTACCATTCTTTGTAGCCCTTTCGCCACCAACAGCAATTGTTGCGCCTTCTTTCTTAGCAATTTCAACATAGCCTAAAACTTTTTCAATTTGAGCTTTATTTACTTGTGCACCAACTTGAGTATCTTCTTCCCAAGGAAGTCCAACTTTAATATTTTCAAACTTTTTAATTGCCCTTTCAATAAATTCATCGTAAATATTTTCGTGAACAAAAACTCTTGAACCTGCACAACATACTTGACCTTGATTAAACAAAATTCCCATAGCAAGTCCATCTATTGCAAGATCCATGTCGCAATCATCAAAAAAGATATTTGCTGATTTTCCACCAAGCTCTAATGTTGCAGGAATTAATCCATCTGCTGCGGCACTTGCAATTTTGTATCCAACTTCAGTTGAACCAGTAAAAGCAAGTTTAGAAAGTCCCTTGTGATGTTGCAAATATTCGCCAGATTTTGAACCAGAGCCAGTTATAACATTTATAACTCCCTTTGGCACAACATCTTTAATTAACTTCATTAACTCAAGAAGTGAAAGTGAAGTTGTTGAAGATGGTTTAATTACAACTGCATCTCCCGCTGCAAGAGCTGGGGATAATTTCCACGCTGCCATCAAGAATGGAAAATTCCATGGAATAATCTGACCTACAACTCCAAGTGGCTCACGAAGAACTATTGAAAGCGTGTTTTCATCAATTGCATTTGCAGTTCCCTCTTCCGCTAAAATTGCACCTGCAAAATATCTAAAGTGTTCAGATGCTAGTGGAATATCTATATTTCGAGTTTCTCTAATTGGCTTGCCATTGTCTAATGTCTCAACCATTGCAAGATGTTCAGCATTTTCATCAATTATATCTGCAATTTTGTTTAAAATTTTTGCTCTTTCATATCTATTAGTCTTCTTATACTCTTTGAACCCTTCCCAAGCAGCTTCAACTGCATTGTCAACATCCTTTTCAGATGCTTGTGTAATGCTTGATAAAAGTTCACCATCAGCTGGACAATATACATCAAGCATTTCTCCACTTTCTCCTTGGACAAATTCTCCACCAATAAATAGTCCATATTTTTTATCTAAATTAATTTTTGGTTTACTCATAATACACTCCTTACTTTTAATTTAATACATCATAAAAAGCTTACATATAAAAAATACCCCTCATAATTAATTTAAAACGCATAATGCTTATATTTTAATAATAGATTATTTTTTAACGATGTTTTACACTGTGGAAAAATTTTTGTTAAAATGTAAACTTATAAAAATAAAAAGACCATGTCGGTCTTTTTTATCAAGTATCCCCTTTTAAAAATAAAATCTCGCACTTCTCATTGTCGATTACAAGGACGATGTAATTTCCATATGGATTAGTATTATTAGTTGACTTAAAATATTTTTCATTACTTAAATCTATGGAAGTATCAAATCCTCTCCTCTTAACACTATTATAACAAGTTTCTATCGCATCAATTTTTTCGACCTCCCCTTCAACTTTACAATCTTTCAGTTCACTTTTTATTTTATCAATATCATTTTTATCTACAGAAAATAAAATTGCAGCTTCGCCATCTCCGTGAAAACTCGGTTCCTTTTTAAGTTCTCTAATTCTTTTTACGCTAGGTGGAAATTTTATTTTAAACTCATTTTCCACTTCTTTCACAGACTGTTCTCTATTGTCGGAAAATAAAAATAAAACAGGAATTAATCCGAGAAAAATCACAAAGATTAAAATCAAAACTCTTTTAAACCTTTTATCACTCATCTTTATCACCTTGATACCTTAAAATATCGCCAACTTCACAATTTAAAACTCTACAAATTTCTGAAAGAGTGGAAAATCTTATTGCCTTTGCCTTATTCGTCTTTAAAATAGATAAATTTGCAATAGTTATACCTATACGATCAGATAATTCTGTTAGAGTCATTTTATTTTTTGCAAGTTCAACATCTAAATCAACAACTATTTTACCCATGATTCACCTCAAATCGTAAGATCATTTTCTTCTTTTAAGACAATACCTTCTTTTATCAGATCACATAAAAGGAGAAAAATTTGTGCAATTAACATGGATAAAGTCCCACAACCAATGAAAATTAAATTTGTGATCGAGCCATCTAGGTTAAAATTCGTGTAAACTATCGAAAGAATTGAAAGGAAAAAAATTCCAATAAAACATAAAGCGATAACTTGGAGGTCAAATAGTGTTCCCTTTTCAAAAACACTATTCCTCTCATACTTTTTTAGAGCAAAAAGTCCAAATAAAATTGCAATAATTAATGCCAAAATTATCCCTTCGCACAAAAATAACATGGGATATTTCATGTTCATAAACATGGGATATATTTGTCCCATTAGCTTTGCAAATTTAAAAATTCCATAGGATGCCATAGTCAAAATTACAATTGCAATAATTAAAAGTAATTCTATAAATTTAACTCTAAGCGATTTCATAATTACCTCCCTTTGTCATAAGTATATCATGGTGTTTTATGTTTTACAATAAATATTTGTTGTTTTTCGATAAAAATATTGTAAAAATAGAAATAAAAAAAGTCTGCAGAATTATTCCACAGACTTTTTAGGAGAAGATTTTTTCTATTTGATTATTTTACTGATTATTTTACTTAGTTTTTTTAAGAGCAGCTATTTCTTTCTTCAATTCTTCGATTTCTTTTTTAACTGCTTCATCAGCTTCCACTTTTTTCTTTGCGTTTTCTTCTTTTAATTTTTCTACTTCTTCTTTAAGAGCTTTAATTTCTTTTTCAGAATCTGTTTTAATCTTAGTAACTTTTCTTTCTAGGTTTGTTTTTGCTCTTTTTTCATCGTCAAATTTCTTAGTAAGTCCTTCAACTTCACTAGTTAAATTTTCTGCGTCCTTTTCAGTAACAATTGGAAGATCTGCTAATTTTTCAACAAGTCTTTCCTTATAAGCTTCTTTGTTCTTTTCAACTATATCTAAAATTTCTTGTGCTTTTTCCTTGTATTCTTCTGAATTAACAAGTTCTTTATAAGCTTTTTCAAAATTGTTAATATAGAAATTGTAAAAATCTGCAAAATCCTCTAATGAAGCTTCAGTTTCAAGTCCATCTATATAAGTTCTTTGTGCCTTCAATGCTGTTTCTTGATTTTTCTTTTCAAGGAATAAGTTAAATTCTAAAAGTTTAAGTTCAAGGTCAATATAATTTTGTAATTCCCTCTTTGACTTTTCCTTTTCTTCAGAGCTTACACCAATAGTTGGCATTTCAAAGATTTTGTCTAAAATTCCTTGATAAAAATCTCTTACATCTGCAATTAAAAGTTCTGGTCTGTTTTTTATGGCATTTTCATAAAAATCAATAGATCTCTTTGAATTTTCAATAACTGGTTTAATGAATTTTTCGAAATTAAAGTTTTCAAGAATTCTGTAATAACTATCTGGAATTAATTTATAAAAATATTTTTTGGACATTTCAACTAATTCATCGCTATATAATTTAAACAATTCAATTAGTTTATTTTGTGCAGCCACAAGATCAAAATCTCTGTAAAAATCGTCGTAAGCAAAGTAAAGTTTATTCAAAAATTCCATGTTTTTCTTGTAATTTTCCAGTGAATCTTCATATCCCGGCACTTTTGAAAAGAATTCTTTAAAATTTTTTTCAAACTTCTCATTCATTTCCTTATAATTATTGAAAAATTCCATTGGATTTTTAAAATTATTTACAAACATATTCGTACCAAAGGGCTTGAAGTCTCCGAACTTAAAAGATTCCATAAATTTGTTATAAGCTTCCTTTTGATTTTCAAAAATATTTTTTTGCATATCCACTATTTCTTCAAAAAAATTTTTGTTTTCCATTTTTTCCTCCTTTTAAACACTATTCCACTATTATCTTAATATTTTACTTAGATAAATTATAACGACATTTTTTTATATAGTCAAATTATGACTACCTTTTCCTTAAAAATATTTTAAATTTTACATTTTCTTGACACAAATTAAATTTAATTTCTTCTTATATAAGATATATTACCCAATAAACAATCTATTATTTATATTTAGTAACAAATTTTATTTAATTCAATCTTTTAGTAAAAAACTTCTTTTTATTTATGAAAAATGTTCATCCTTTCTCTATTTTACAACCTTCCTTTATAAATTCTCGCCACTATGTTATAATATAATTAAGAAAAATTTATGTAGAGGGGGATACATATTATGGAAAAACCTTGGGAGTTTGACGATTTTATATTTGATGGCGATGTGCTTAAGGGCATGACGAGAAAGGGCAAAGACAAGATCAAAAATGAAGAATTATTTGATATGGTAGTGCCTACAGAAGGACCAGATGGAACTAAAATTAGAGTTATAGGAGAGCAATGCTTTTTCAGAAGAAAGCTTAATTCTATTGTAATTCCAGATACTGTTGAAGAAATTCAATATGAAGCTTTTGGAGTTAATAATTTAACTGAAGTAGAAATTCCTGATTCAGTTAAAAAACTTGATGCTTTTGTATTTTATAGAAACAAATTGACTGATGTTAAATTACCTAAAAATTTAGAATACATTGGCGATAATGCTTTTTCTCTAAATGAAATTGGAGAAATTGAAATTCCTGATTCAGTTGAATTTATTGGCGTAAGTGCTTTCTACAAAAACAAACTTGAAGAAATTAAATTACCTAAAAATATCAAGGAAATTGACATGTATGCTTTCAGAAAAAATAATATAATGGAAGTAGAAGTACCAGCTGATATGGAAAAATTTGACGAAAGAGCATTCGAAGAAAATACTGTTGTTAAAAGAGTATAATAAAATTTATCTTTAACTCTTGCTTTAAAAATATCAGTTTTAAAATAAAAGAGCTGTCACACTGAACTGTGGTGACCTCCTTAAGTTGGTTTTTTAGTCCAACTTTTGGGGTCCGTTCAAACTGTGGCAGTTCTTTTATTTTAAATTAAATTTTAAAACTACATTTTTATTTTTGTCCCAATTCCTTTTTCTAGTGCTAATTCATAAATTCTTTCAGCAGCTACTAAATCAAGTCCTGCAAATCCTACAGTTTTAAACCAAGTGATTTCCTTTTCACTTTCTCTACCAACTTCTCTACTTAAAATTAAGCTTCCAAGTTCATGTGAAACTTTCTCTCTTTTTAATTTTCCCGATTTAATTGGAATTATTACATCGCCAGACTCCTTTAATACCCCTTCATTTGTGTCCGTAAAAATTTTATCGGCACGAATTAAAAATTCTTCTGGGGTTTCTTGCATATCAGGTGTGTAAGATCCAACTCCATTTATATGAACGCCTTTTTTAACTTTTCTGCCGTCAAAAACTGGTTTTTTTGAAGTAGTAACAGTTGTGATGATATCTACATCTCCTATTACTTCTTCAGAATTTTCTATTGCAATAATTTCCGCACCATAATTTTTTAATTTTTCCTCCATGATTTTTGCAAATTCTTTTGCTCTTTCAAAATTTAAATCGTACACATAAGCTTTTTTAATTTTTCTAACTGATAGCACTGCTTCAAGTTGCCTTTCTGCTTGTCCTCCAGTTCCTATGAGCAAAAATTTATTTGCATCCTTATTTGATAAAATTTCCGTAGCAGCACCTGAGACTGCTCCAGTGCGGAGTCTAGTCAAAATCGTTCCGTCTAAAATTGCCTTTACAAATCCATTTTCTTTATCTATTAAGATCATTGTTGATGGTGATGTAATTAAGCCTTTTTCAATATTTTGTGGATATATGTCGATTATTTTTATGCCAAGGGCATTCTTATCTTCTACAAGCCCTGGCATAAAAATTGCCGTGCTAGAATTTTTCTTATCAACGTCTATTACAGTCCTAAGAGGGATATCGCACTTTCCATCACTATAATTTTTTAGTGCCTCTTTATCTGCCTCAATAATGTCTTTTATATTTACAGCATCCAAAATATCTCTTTCTTTTAAAATTAAAATTTCCATTTCAACCTTCTCTCCAAATATTTTTTATTTTAGTATTCCAAAGTTTTTTCTATATCTTTTATTATAACAAATGAAACGTAAAGTTTAAAAATAATAAAAAAGACGTCGATTACTCGACGTCAAAAATTTATTTTAATTTTTATTACATTCTGTTAAGCTCAACCATTTCGCTAAATGTTTCAAGTTGAGTTTTAGCTTGACCAAAGTCAGTCATTTGTTGGTCATAACCCATTTTAATTAGAGGAATGCCTGCTTTTTCGTAAGCATTTTTAAGTGATGGATATTCCATTTCTTCTGTATCATTAAATGTCATCATAAATACTAGACATCCATCAGCATTGTTATCAATTGCTAAGTCAACAACATATTTTGGTCTCTTCCATATATCTGGGTCGTAAAGAATTGGATCTTCGTCCATTCTTGCAAATTGATCTGCTAGAGCCATATATGGATCTTCTATTGATGTATCTACATCAACTTTAAGTCCTCTTGATTCACTTGCAATGTCATCTGCTACTACACAAATGTTAAAGTTGTCAAGTACTTCAAGAAGTGCTGGGTTGTCAGCGATAATACCAGAAGTTACTACTCTTGGTCCTGTGCATTCTTCTTTTGGCATTGCCTTTAAGGCTTCTATAAGCTCTTTAAGCATTTTATTGTGTTCATCTTTTAACATGTGGTAAGAAGATTTTAGAACATTACATCTGTCAGAGGCTTTTATAGTCTTTGAATAATCTCCAACTAATTTGATGAATTCCCTCTTTAAAGCTCTATTTTCATTATAAACTTCAAAAGCTTTCTTTAGATTTTCATCTGTAATTTTAACATCACAAATTTCTTCTAATCTTTTTGCAGCTTGTTTAAAGATTTTTGCATTGTAAGTTTTACCAAAGTCTTCTTTTCTATGTTGTGCGTGGTTTAAAAATACCATTGGAATTTTTCTACCAACAGAAACCTTATAGTTTTGAGAGAATGGTCGTAAAGTGTCGTCAAGAGTTGTAACCATTGATGCACTAAGTCCATCAAGAGATCCATCAAGTCCCATTTCTAAACATCTAAGAGCTAGTGAATAATAGAATGTTGGAAAATATTCTTTAGCTTTGTCAATTGGACCTTGTCCTCCCCATACTCCATAAGGTACAAGTCCACCTGCATAAATAATTTCCTCAGGTGCGTAGTAAGGGAATACGCCGACAACTTTTTTGCCTTCAGCAAGGTATTTGTCAATTTGTTCTCTTCCATTTTCTGCAATATATTTAAATTCTTTTAATAATTCTTTTATATCAGTCATCTTGCACCTCAATTAAATTGTAGTTTTAGACCAGTCAGTTTCTTTAGTGTTTTCGAAATTAGTGTAGACTTCTTCGCCTTTAGCAATTCTATCAGCTTTTCTTTCGTTCATAATTTCTACTAAGCCTTGAACTCTAGTCTTGTATTGTTCTTGTGAGAAGTTCCTTTCATCAGCTTGGTCTCCGTCAAAGTGAACTACTGGAATGTCAAGATCTTCTCTCCATCTTCTTTCGATTTCAGGCATTGCTCCTGACCATGGTTTACATGATCTGTTGTAATTAACAAGTGCTCCAGAAACTCCGTTTTCTTTTGCCATTGTTTCTCTCCATTCAACACCATCTTCGATACATACTGAACAAGGTGCTTTACAATAAGCTGCAGCCATTTCTCTAACAGTAGTGTATTGGAATCCAAATGCAGGTGCATATACAACTGCAGTTACGTTAACTCCATTTTGTTTTAGTGGTTCAAACAATTGTCTAAGTCCTGGCCAACAAGGTATCCCTTCAAATAGAATTCTATGTTCTTCAGGATATTCCCAAGTTGAAGTTCCTTCTCTAACAGATTGCTCGTATTCAGCTGCTAGAAGTTCAAATCCTTCAGCTGCATCAATTTCACATCTTGCAGCAACTATATCTGCCATGTGGTTGAATAGGTCAAATCCAGAAAGTGGAGATGGTTCATATGCCATATAAGAGCAAGCTTTAAGCCATGCAGCAGCTGTTCTATTAGCAATTTGACATGCTTCTTCAAATTTCTTTTCATCAAATTTCTTTCCAGTTAATTTTTCAAGTTGGTGAATAGCATATTCAAATTGTCCCATTAAATAGTCAACTTTTTCTTCAGGTACATCAACAGTATTTTGGAAAGGAATATCGATCATTATCATTGGAATATTATGCATTCTTGCAATATTTTCATACCATTTAGTCATCATGTTACAAATATTGTTACAGCAAAGTACAAAATCTGGTTGTGGCATCTTTCTTGAATCAGTTGGTTCTCCAGCTGCATAAGCAAGCGAAATCCTTGCATAACCACAAATATCGTTATCGTATCCCATATCTTCAGCAGCTTGGCAAAGTCTTAGACCGTCCTTTTTAGCTGCAGTAGTAGCTGCATGGTTTTCTGGATATACTGCGTGTAATCCAAAAGCCTTTGCAAGTTCAATAGGGAATTTAGATGATGACCATCCAACTAGTTCTCCTCTTTTTTTTGCATCCCATGCTGCTCCATAAACTCTATCAACAACATTTCTTAGAGCTTGAGCTGCTGGGATATGTCCTTCGATTGGTCTTGGTTTTTTACCAGGTATCTTTTTAATTTGTTCAGCCATAGTTTACCTCCTAAAATAAATTATGCATTAGCCTTTTCTTCTTTTATTTTTTGCAATTTACATTTTTGATATCCAAATAGTGCCGCTCCTAGTGCACCATTTAGCTGACATAGTGGTGAAGTCAATATCTTATGTCCAGTGTTTTCTTCAAGAGCTCTAACCATACCCTCGTTAAGAGCAACACCTCCTGTGAATACTACATCGTCATTTAATCCAACTCTTTTTGCAAGAGAACCAACTCTTGCAGCAATGGAGTCGTGAATCCCCTTAACTATATCTTCAATCTTAGTTCCACTTGCAAGTTGCGAAATAACTTCAGATTCAGCAAAAACTGTGCAAGTAGAAGAAATAGTTACATCTTTTGTAGACAATTTATCTAACTCTTCAAGCTTAGAAACATCAACTTCAAGAACCTTTGCAATTACATCCAAAAATCTTCCAGTACCTGCGGCACATTTATCGTTCATAACAAAGTTTTCAAGCATGCCATTGTCTCCAATTTTTAAAGCCTTGGCATCTTGTCCACCAATATCAATAATTGTGCGAACATTAGGAAATAAGAAGTAAGCCCCCTTTGCGTGACAAGAAAGTTCAGACATTTGGAAGTCCGCTTCCTCAAGAGAAGCTCTACCATAACCAGTTGCCATGACATAGGCAATGTCCTCTTTTTTCATGTTAGCCTTTTTAAGAGTCTCACTAATTGTTCTTGATGGACCGCTTGTTCCAGCTCCTACATCAATAACAGAAGTTGAAATAATTTCTT
Source organism: Peptoniphilus faecalis (assembly GCF_012976305.1). Lineage (GTDB taxonomy): Bacteria > Bacillota > Clostridia > Tissierellales > Peptoniphilaceae > Peptoniphilus_A > Peptoniphilus_A faecalis. Next base: position 138,569 of record NZ_JABDSR010000002.1, on the reverse strand, counting down.
TACCATCTTTTAAAATAATACTCTTTGAGGCAGTTGAGCCAATGTCAACTCCCATTGTATAAATAGCTTCTGCCATACAATCTCCTCTTTAATTTAACAAAAATATCTTTCTCTATTTAATTCTACTATAATTATGTATCTTTGTCAAAATTTACAAGCCGAGATACTTGAATTTCCAATGTTTTAAGAGTTTTTATGTTTTACTATTTATTACTTTTAAAAAGTAAAATTTACTTATAGTAAACAAATATATCGCATACAAAAATATTGGATAATCCTTTACAGATTATCCAATAAAATGTCGTGTTTTGTATTATTTAATGTTATTTAATCTGTCGTAATCTCTAATAATTCTTGGAGTAAGCATTTGATGAACTGGACAAATTGAATCTGGATCTTGGTATGCACTTTCAGTAAATGCAATAATATAGTTTCTCAAAAGATTCATATTTACAATTTCATCAACTAAACCATATTTAGCACAAGAGAAAGGTCTTGATTTTTCTGCATAATCTTGAATCAATTCATTCATCTTGTCAATAGTTGGTTGAAGATCTTTTCCTGCTTTCTTATCCTTTGCAAGTCTTCTAGAGTACATTGCAGTAGCGGCAGTTTCTCCATTCATTACATTGATTTCAGTTGCGGCAGTTCCTAGTGAAAATGCATTAGTATCATTTCCTTGTGGTCCACCAAGTACATAGTGAGCAGCTGCAGTTCCCTTTCTCATTGTAATTTCCATTTGTGGAAGATCAGATTTTTGTATTGAATAAATAAGTGATTGACCAAGTCCTAGTAGTTCAGCCCTTTCTGCATCATCACCTACATCTATGCCAGTAGTATCTTGTAGCCAGATTATAGGAAGTCTGTCTCTAGCACAAAGTGTTACAAATTCATTCATCTTTATTAGACCTTGTCTATAAAGTTTACCACCAATAGAAATATGTTTTGGATCATTATAGTATTCTGGATAGCCCATTAATAAACCTTGAACATTGGCAACAACACCAACTAAAAGCCCATTAACTTTTGCAAGTCCAGTTACCATTTCTCTGCCATAGCCCTTTTTGTATTCCATAAATTCAGAACCGTCAAAAAGTCTAGCGATTACATCATATATATCATAAGCTTTTTTGCCATTAATAGGAATTAGTGAATACATATCATTAGGATCGTATAGTGGATTCTTTGGATCGTCTACTCTAAAGAATTCTCTTTGATATTTTGGAAGCATTGAAAGATATTTTCTAATTCCTTCAAGTACTCCTTCTTCTTCAACATATACTTCTCTCATAAAACCAGTTTGTGCAAAATGAACGCCAACTGATCCTGGAGGAGTAGTTTTTTTAGCATTTGCAGTTTGATCTGCAATTTGATTTGCTCCCTCTTCGTCTATATATCCCTTAGGATTCATACCGCTAAGGATTCCAGCTCCACCAACAGCCATGTTTGCATCTTTATGTGCAATTATAATTGTAGGTGAAATTGAGTGATATCCACCACCAGCAGGGTTAGTTCCATAAATTCCAACTATTACAGGAACTCCACATTGGTTTAGTCTTGAATTTCTATAAAATGGAGTACCGCCTCCACGTCTATTTGGATAAACTTTTTCTTGTTCATCAAGTTTTACGCCTGAACAGTTTAGTATATAAACTAGTGGAATTCTAAGCCTTTCAGCTGTATCTGATGCTCTTAAAAGATCATCAGCTTGTCCAGCAATCCATGCACCCGCAAGTTTTTTATTGTCGCTGGCAACAATATATACCCATCTGTCGTCAACTTTTGCAAGCCCTTTAACAACGCCAGTTGTACCGTGGTCGTTATCACCAGGGTTGTAAATCGTGTTAAGTGGACACCATGTGCCTTCATCGATAAGTCCAGCAATTCTTTGTAGTGCTGTCATTTCTCCACGTTCATTTACTTTTTCATCTGGTTTTCCAGCAGCAAGAGCTTTTTCTGCAAACTCTCTAATTTCTTCTTCAATTTCTCTTAATTGATTAAAATTGTCTTCATCAACTGCTCTTAATGGCTTTCCAATTGTCTTCATATTTTGAAAATATGAAGCAAGTGAATATTGAGTCATAAATCCTCCTTATTATTCTACAGGTCTCTTAATGAAAGCTTCGCCTGGATCTATTTCTTCTCTTATTAATTTAATTACATTTTCATCTGGTGCTTCAAGTTCAACTGCACGAGATACATCGATATCGAATCCTGTGTTTTCAAGAACATCTTCTGGTGAAGAAGAAGGATAATATCCAGCAAGATACATTCTCTTAGTATCTTCGTCAAATTTTAATATACCCTTATCAGTTACAACCATTTGTGGACCAACATTTTCAGGAATTCCAACTCTAGTTCTTCCACCAGGACCATCTATCCAACCAGGAGAAGTAACATAATCAACTTTTTCAATAAATCTTCTCTTTTCATGTTGCATCATGATAATAGTATTTACATAAGTTGCAATACCATTAGCGCCGCCTGAACCAGTAAATCTAGTCTTAGGATGGTGGTAATCGCCAATTACTGTTGAGTTAACATTTCCAAAGGGATCAATTTGAGCTCCACCAATAAATGCAATCATTCTCTTCTTGTCATGTCTCCACTCATTAGCTTGGAAGCCAACATAAGTTGCATTTGTCCAGTGAACTGCACAATGTGCCATAAACCTATTATCACCAACAGATCTTGGAACTTCAATTGGATCACAATCCATAAGTCCTGATTCTACGATTAGGTAACAGTCAGGAGCGTAAACTGCTTTTGCAAGAGAAGCTCCAATTAGAGGTAATCCTGTTCCAACAATTGCTATTTGACCATTTTTGATTTGTCTAGCAATTGTTACTGCTTGCATTTCCTTATTTGTATAATTATCATATCTAGCCATTATTTATCTTCTCCCTTCTTTAGTACGTCTGTTGCGTAGCCAAATCCTGGAACATTTCTAAGACCAATTATTCTTGTAGCTCCAAGTTTGTCAAGGTATTCATCATGATCTTCAACACCGTAAACCCATTCGTCCAAGAATGCGTTGAAATCTTCTTCTGTCTTTGATTTAACATTGTACATCTTGTAGAAATCAGCATCGTAATCATAATATTCATAACATTGTGAAGGGTGAGCTCCAAAAGGTACGTGAACTACTGCATCAACACAAAATCCTGGAATTTTATTGTCAGCTGCATCAAAGTTTTTGATGTATTCGTCAGAAACAAGTTCTTCACAAGTTACAATAACTTTTTTAGCTGCAATTGCAATGTCAACATCGTGGAATGTGTTTCCAAGAATTCTTGTAGTTCCATCTGGAGAAGCCATTTGTACGTGAATTATTGCTGTGTCAATTTCGGGAACTGGTGCTGCAACAAGTTTTTCGCCTTTTTTGAATGGATTTTCTACATATATATACTTGTCGTTTGGAAGTTTGTCGATTTTTTGTCTTTCTTCTTTGGATATTCCCCATTCATCAACTAAACTTGAACCCATCATTAATCTACATGGTAAGTATGGAAGGCCAAGTGCAGCTGCGTGAATTCTTTGCATTTCAACGTCTTGAGAGTAGTCTTCCATAAGAAGTTCTCCCTTTTCAACTGCTGCTCTAAATCTTCTTGAAACATTTGTATATCCTGAGTTAGCAGTATAGCAATTTATGTATGCCTTTACTCTGCCCGCTCCAATTAATGTGTCCCAGTCTCCTCCTGCAGGTCCTGCTTCAACGATAAAATCCTTTTGACCTTGACGCAAAATTTCGTTTACTGCTGCGTAAGGTTTCCTATTAGTTGTAAATCCCCCTAGTGAAATTACATCGCCATCTTCTACATATTTTGCTATGGCGTCTTTAAGTTTCATTACTTTACTCAAGTTAAAACCTCCTTTTGTTAAATATAACTTGATTGCATAAATATTCAGCCCACGGTGGAGCTGAATAAATTAATTAGTGACTAAATAATATTAAGAATACACCTGCCGCTACGGCTGAGCCAATAACTCCCGCAACATTAGGTCCCATTGCGTGCATTAATAAGAAGTTAGTAGGATTATATTTTCTACCTTCAACTTGTGATACACGTGCTGCCATTGGAACTGCTGATACCCCAGCTGACCCAATGAGCGGATTTATTTTACCACCTGTTACAATGTATAAAATTTTTCCAAAAATAACACCGCCTGCTGTTGCAAAGCAGAATGCCATAAGTCCTAGAGCGATAATTTTAATAGTTGCAGGTTGTAGGAAAGTTGTTCCATCTGCAGTCGCTCCTACTGTTGTACCAAGCATTATAGTAACAATGTTCATTAACGCATTTTGTACAGTGTCGGATAATCTATTAACTACTCCTGATTCTTTAAATAAATTTCCAAGCATAAGCATACCAAGAAGTGGTGCTACATCTGGAAGAAGTAGTGATGTGAAAAGTACTACTACAACTGGGAAAATTATTTTTTCTAGTTTAGATACCTTTCTTAATGATGTCATAACAGTTTTTCTTTCTTTTTCAGTAGTAAGTGCCTTCATAATTGGTGGTTGAATCATTGGAATGAGTGCCATATATGAATAGGCTGCTACTGCAATTGGTGCCAATAGATGTGGTGCAAGTTGTGATGTTGTAAATATAGCTGTAGGTCCATCTGCTCCACCGATAATTCCAATTGACGCTGCTTCTGGTCCAGTAAATCCAAGTTTTACAGCAACAATAAATGCAACATAAATGCCAAACTGTGCTGCTGAACCCAAAAGTAATGAAATTGGATTAGCGATAAGTGGACCAAAGTCAGTCATTGCTCCTACGCCCATAAAAATTAGACATGGGAATAAATTTGACTTAACTCCATTATACATGATAGCTAAAACTCCAGAGCTTTGCCATGGATCCCCAACGTCCATTAAACCTGCTAATGGTAAATTCCTTAAAAGCATACCAAAGGCAATTGGAAGTAATAGTAGTGGTTCAAATTCTTTTTTTATTGCCAGATAAAGAAGAATAAAAGATACGATAAACATTACTACATTTTGCCACTGTAATCCTGCAAACCCCGATTCACTAAGAATCCCTTGTAATGTTTCTAATAACATGTTTCGACCTCCTATTATTGAACACTTGCTAGTAATGCGTCAGTATCTACTGTTTCTCCCGCTTTTACATTAAGTGTTACCTTTCCAGCACATGGAGCTACGATTTCATTTTCCATCTTCATAGCTTCAAGAATAAGAATTACATCTCCTTCTCCTACAGTGTCTCCATCCTTAACATTTATTTTAAGAATAGTTCCTGGCATAGGTGAAATTACATCTCCACTTCCGCCTGATGCTACAGGTGCTGCTTGAGGCGCTGGTGCTGGTGCTGCTTGAGGTGTTGGTGCAGCTGGAGCTACTGGAGCTTGGGCTGCTACAGGTGCTGCTTGAGGTGCTGGTGCTGCTGTAAGTGAGCCCGGTGTAAGTGTTTGGTAACCTCCACCAACTTTTTCAACTTCTACTTCAAAAACTTTTCCATCTACTTTAACTTGATACTTCATTAATTTCTCCTTTTCATAAATAATAGAATAATTTTTAATTTATTTTTTCGTTTATTTTTTTTCGTTTATAGAAACAATTCTAAAACTTTCAACTCTTGATCTTTCTTCCATATTAATAGCTCCAATGATTGCTGCTAATAGTGCAGGATCCATTGAATTATCAACTACTTTCTTTTGTGGTGCTGCCTTTGCAGGCGCTACACTTGGACTTGACTCTTTTTTACCTTCTATACTGTTAACTACTTTACTAATTATTTTTATTGCTATTAATAAAGATATGAGGGCCAAGAATACTACTGTAAGTCCTGTCAATGCTACACCAAAAGCTTCTCCAAGGGTAAGAGTAACATCTCCTAACATTAAAACACCTCCCAATGTGGTTTCATATTGCGGAATCCATTCCAGCTTTTAAGATTATTATAACAAAGACCTAAGATTAATTCAATTAAAATATCTATGTATGATTAATTAATCTAAATCTTTTCTAAGGTTAATTATACATGAAAAAGTGAGTAAAATAAAGGAAAGCCTGCTTATTTATTCTTTATAATAAATAAATTCTAACTATTTTTTAATTATAATTACATTTGTTAAAAAAAGTTATAATTATAATCCTTTTTTTTATAAAAATTAATTTTTAAAGGAAAATCTTTGACTATATGAAACCTTGATTTTTTACTATGCTTTTTTTATTTATTTTGTGATTTATAAATTTTCTAATTTTAATTAGTGCTGTAAAATTTTTAGCTTGATAAAATTTTGCAAATAAAAACTCTCTTAGTTTAAAAACTAAAGAGAGTCTACTATTGATTAAAATGTAATAAGTCCAAGATGTTCTACTAAAATCTTTAAGCCAAGCAGAATTAGTATTAATCCTCCTGCTACCTGTGCCTTGTCCTTTAAGGCAATTCCAAATACCCTTCCTATTCTCACTCCCAAAAATGAAATTAAAAAAGTTGTAAGGCCTATTGCAAGTACAGCAATAAATATCTTTATTTTTAAAAAAGCAAAGGACACTCCCACTGCAAGTGCATCAATTGATGTTGCAATAGAAAGCATTAATAAGTTTTTAAGATCTAGTCTATCTTCTTCAAATTCACAAGTTTTATCTCTTGATTCTCTTATCATATTAACCCCAATAATTGACAAAAGTACAAAAGCTATCCAGTGATCTACTGCTTGAAGCTTTTCTGCAAAAATTGAGCCCAATAAATAACCTATATAGGGCATTAGTGCTTGAAAAAAACCAAAAAATAGTGAAATCACAAAGGATTTTTTTAAAAAATTTCTTTTTATGGAGAGTCCCTTACAAATTGCCGCTGCAAAGGCATCCATAGAGAGTCCAACTCCAATTAAAAATACTGATACTAAATTCATCTTCACTCCCAAAAAAATAGATGCTTTTCAGCATCTACTTCTAATTTTAAAAAATTATTTTAATAATTCGTCTAATCTATTTTTATCGAAGCCAACAATTTGTTCATCGTCAACGCAGATTACTGGCACTCCAGTATAGCCCATTGCCATTAATTCATTTCTAGCTTCTTTGTCTGTTTGGACATTCTTTTCTTCAAATTCAACTTCTCTTTCTTTTAAATAGTCCTTTGCCATTGTGCAATAAGGACAAGTATTACTTGTATAAACTGTTACTTTACTCATTTTATTCCTCCTCATTAGTTCTTTTATTATACTCCAATAATATAGGTGAATCAAATAATTTAAAATTATTTACAAAGATTTAATTTTATAATTTATGCTTTGCATGATCTAATCCATCTTTAAAAATACATAGAACATGTTCATCGTCTAAGGAATAGTATGCTCTTCTACCCTTTCTCTTCACTTTTATTAAGTTTTGATTTCTTAAAAGTGCAAGTTGATGTGATATTGAAGATTGACTCATATCAAGTAAAACTGCAATATCAGATACACATAATGGCCCATTCATAAGCGCATAAATAATCTTAATCCTCGTAGGATCAGATAAAGCTTTGAATATTTGAGAAATTACTTCTATTAAATCCTCTTCTTCGTTAAAAATGGAAATCTCCCGCTCCACTTCTTTTGGAATTTCATCTATATATTTATCATTCATTTTTATTTACCCCACACTTTTAAAATTTACACTTAAAATAATAAACTCTTCAAGTTTAAGAGTCTCTGCTCTTCTTCTTTCATCAATGCCACTTAATTCAAGAGCTCTTTTTATTTCCTCTTTAGTGTAATTTAATTTTGAATTGGAAAGAGAATTCAAAATAGTCTTTCGCCTTGTATTAAAGGATGCACGAACAACTTTAAATAAGAATTCTGTATCAATTTCTTCTCTATTTATCATCTTCAAGTTAACTACAGCTGAGTCAACATTTGGCTTTGGCATGAAAACTGAACTTGGCACTTGAAATTTATATTTGCAATCTGTGTAATAATTTATAAAAACAGATAGCGAACCATAGTCTTTGCTGCCAGGCTCTGCCGAAAGTCTCTTTGCAACTTCCCTTTGTACCATTACTGTTATGGAAATTAAATTTACCTTTGCTAAAATTAATTTTTCTATTATAGGTGTTGTAACGTAATAAGGTAGGTTTGCGACTACTTTAAAATCTTCATCTCCAAACTCCTCTTTTGTTAGTTTTTTTAGATCTAAGTCGAGGAAATCTCCGTAGATTACTTTTACGTTTTCAATATTGAGAGTTTCCTTATGAAGCTCTCTTAACTTTTCGTCAATTTCTACTGCCACAACTTTTTTTGCACGAAGGGCAAGCTCTTCTGTTAAAGTTCCAACTCCAGGACCAATTTCAACTACATTGTCCTCTTCACTTATTTCTGCTACGTCAACAATCTTTCTGACAATATTTCCATCGATTAAAAAGTTTTGCCCTAAAGACTTTGTAAACCTAAATCCATACTTTGAAAGAATTTCTGAAAGTTTGCTTGGTTTATATAATCTATCTATGAGAATTCACTTCCTTCATAGCCTCTTCAAATTCATCCCTTGTAATTCCAAAGGAATTTAATTTGTGTAGAGTCTTTTTTCCATTTCCATATCCTATTTTTAGGATTTCAGAAAGCTTTTCACGTCTAGCACTTGCATCCTCTGAATTTATAAGTCGATTTTCGATTAAATCGCTCATAGTGTATTCGCTGACTACCTCAATTTTTGTAGCTCGTGCCGCCTTTAATGCCTTTAAAATTTCTTCAGGAGAGGCATTTTCAACTCCAATATCTCCATGTTTTGTGGAAACATTTTGAGAAAGGTAGGCGTGCTTTGCACTTGGAATTTCATCTGCAATTCTCTTTCTAATTTGAGAACCCATATAATCTGAGTCTGTGAAGATGATTATCCCTCTCTTTTTTTCTATATCCTTTAAAAGATTAATTAATTTTTTGCCAAAGGCAAAACCGCAAGTAGTAATGATCTCAGCGTCCACAGCCTTTTTGATGGCAATCTCATCATCACGACCTTCTGCGACAATTACTTCTTTAATTGTCCTTTTCATATTCCAAAAAACCTCTTTGTATTTTCTGCTGTGATTTTTTCAATTTCAGCCGCTTCCCTTTGTCTGAGATCGGCAATATATTGACAAACGAATTTCACAAACTTGGGTTCATTTCTCTTTCCTCTATGGGGAACTGGCGTCATGTATGGGCAATCCGTCTCGAGAAGTAGTCTATCAAGTGGTACTTCCTTTGCAACTTTCTTAGGCGTTTTTGCATTTTTAAAAGTAACTACACCGCCAAGAGCGATGTAGTCGCCCATTTTTATATACTCTCTCATCATGTCCACAGATTGAGAAAAACAGTGAATCAATGCTTTAAAATCGTATTTTTCGTGAGCTTCTTTTAAAATATCAAAGGTATCTTTAGCTGCATCACGAGAGTGAATTACAATGTTTTTCTTTAACTTTACTGCAAGCTCAATTTGTCTTTTAAAAACTTCTCTCTGCACATTTCTTGGAGAATTATCGTAATAATAATCTAGGCCAATTTCTCCAATTGCAACAACCTTTTTATCCTTTGAAAGCTCAATAAGTCTTTTTTCTACATTATCGTCATAGGTTTTTGCGTCGTGAGGATGCACTCCAATAGCTGCGTAAATATTCTCATACTTGTTAGCAAGTTCTACTGACCTTTCTGAAGATGGCAAGTCTGAAGAATTATTTATTACAAGTTCTATTCCATTTTCACTTAAACCCTTGATTAAATCATCACGATCTTCATTAAAGGCCTCGTCATCTAAATGTACATGTGAATCTATCATATTTTCTCCTAACTAATTTTTGCTCCTGATTTAATTTCAGATAAAGTTGATGCAAGTGTTAAATTTCCCTCGTCATCTTCCGCTGCAAGTAACATACCATTAGATTCAACGCCCCTTAATTTAATTGGCTTTAGATTTAAAATCATTAAAATTTTTCTTCCAACTAAATCTTCTTTTTTGTAGTACTCCTTAATTCCAGAGACAATTTGTCTATCAATATCACCTATTTTTAATTTTAGAACATAGAGTTTATCTGCATTAGGATGATCTTCAACATCAACAATTTCTGCAACTCTTATATCAAGTTTTGCAAAATCTTCTATACTAACTTCCTTTTTTATACTTTCTTTATCCTCTTCTTTAGCTTCAGTAATAGTTCTTGAATTTAAAAGAGCGGTGTTCTCTTCGTTAAATCTTTCAATTTCAGCCTCAATATCAAGCCTTGGAAAAATAACTTCACCCTTGTTGACCTTTGTGCCGTCTTTCAACAAGCCAAAAACTCTTGAATCTTCCCAATTGATTTCATCACTTAAACCAAGTTGCTCTCTAATCTTTAGAGAAGTATCCTTAATAAAAGGATAAATTAAAATAGAAACTATTCTTAAGCTTTCTGCCAAATTATATAAAACTGTGTTAAGTCTATCCTTTTTATCTTCATCCTTAGCTAATTTCCAAGGTTCAGTTTCATCAACATACTTATTAGATCTTCTAATTAGTTTCCAAATTGACTCAAGAGCAACAGAAAATTGATAGTGTTCCATTGCTGCTTCAACTTCATCCACAACAGAAACGGCAAGGTTCTCTAAATCCTCGTCAACATCTTCTCTTACGCCCATGTCATTTATTAAACCCTCATTGTATTTGTCAATCATGGAAACAGTTCTTGAAAGAAGGTTTCCAAGGTCATTTGCCAAATCAGAATTAAGTCTTTGCATAAATTTTTCAATATTAAAGGAACCGTCAGAACCAAAAGAAAATTCACGAAGTAAAAAATATTTAAGAGCATCAACACCGTAAAGTTTGATAATTGGTTCAGGATAAATGACATTTCCCTTAGACTTGCTCATTTTGTCGTTGTCAAATAAAATCCATCCATGACCAAAAACTTTTTCGGGAAGCGGTAAATCAAGTGCCATTAAAAGAGCAGGCCAAATAATAACATGAAATCTCATGATTTCTTTTCCAACAAAGTGGACACTAGCTGGCCAATAAGAATTGAATTTTTCCTTATCAGTGCCATAGCCAATAGCTGTCAAATAGCAAGCAAGAGCGTCAATCCACACATAGACAACATGCTTGTCGTCAAAGGGAACCTTAACTCCCCAATCAAAAGTAGATCTAGAAACAGAAAGATCCTCAAGACCATCTTTGCCTTCAAAGAAGTTTTTTATCATTTCGTTTTTTCTAAAAGCGGGCTCAATAAATTCTGGATGATCTTCATAATATTTTAAAAGTCTATCTTTATATTTAGAAAGTCTAAAGAAATAAGATTCTTCGTGAGTTAACTGAGTTTCCCTTCCACAGTCAGGACAAGTTTTGTTTTCGCCAAGTTGTGCCTCAGTCCAAAAAGATTCACAAGGAGTACAATAATAACCTTCATATTCGCCTTTATAAATATCGCCCTTGTCATAAAGTTTTTGGAAAATATTTTTAACATCTTTCTCGTGATCCTCATCAGTTGATCTAACAAAATAGTCATAGTCAATATCCATGATTTTCCAAAGTTTTTTTATATTTTTAACAATTCCATCGACATAATCCTTTGGCTTCATGCCAAATTCCTTAGCCTTTTCCTCTATCTTTTGACCATGTTCATCTGTACCAGTAGTAAAAAATACATCATAGCCCTTAATTTTTTTAAATCTCTTAACGCAATCAACTGCCACGGTGCAGTAAGTATGCCCAATGTGAAGATTATCACTTGGATAATAAATTGGCGTTGTAACATAAAATTTCTTATTACTCATAAAACCTCCATAAAAAAACCTAATCCCGTAGGATAAGGTCTTGGCAAAATCTGTCAAAATTTCGATAAACTGTTATCTTTGTTAAAATAATTATAACTGAATTTAGCCATAAAATCAATTTAACCCTTGCTAATACAAGAAAAATTGATAATTTTTATAAAAAACAAATTTGGATTTTAACCCTATTTTCTACTTCATATTCTTTAAACAAATATTTATTACTCTTGTTTTTTCCACAATCCTTTAAAATTACAATAGAATTATTTAACATCTCAAATATTTTTTACGCACAAAGGATTTTTCTCCGCTTTAAATAAAGAAACTCTTTATTTAAATTAATAACCCTTTTCAAAGTCCACTATATTTTTAAAATCTCCATCATTTTTTAATGCCTTTAGGTTTTGATAGGCTGTGTCAAATTGCCTTTTGCCCAAGTCTTCGCAGGAGAAGGAAATATGTGGATAGATGTAGACATTTTCCATTTCCCAAAGTGGTGATGACTCGCTTAATGGTTCTTCTTCAAATACATCAAGTGCCGCTCCTCTTATTTTTCCAGATTTAATTGCATCTACAAGTGCATTTTCATCTATTGTTGCACCCCTTGATATATTTACTATTACTACGCCTTCCTTTAATTTTTCAAAGCGTTCTTTATCAAGTATGTGGTGAGTCTTTTCTGTTACTGGTAGGCACATTATAATATAGTCCATGTTCGGAAGAATTTCATCAAGTTCTTCTATTGAATAGACATTATCAAAGGGTTCAACTTTTCTACCACTTGTATTAAATCCATTTAACTCAATATCAAATCCCTTTAATCTCTTTGCTCCAGCTATCGCAATTGTTCCAGTACCCATGAAAAGAGCCTTTTTGCCATATAAATTGTAGGCAAAACTTCTCTTATCCCAAATTTTTTTATTTTGATTTTCAATGTTTTTTCTATCTTCTTTGTCAATTTGAAGGAGTCCATAGACTATCCACTCTGCAATAGGATCATCGTATGCTCCGTTGTTATTGGACAAAATTATTTCTTTTTCTTTAATGTAATCTAAATCCAAAAAATCAATTCCAACTGATGCTAAAAATATATATTTTAGATTTTTGTGATTTTTATAATTTATATTTTTTAAATTAATGTCACCAATTAAAATATCTTCGCCATAATCTTCAACTTCATTGGGATTTTTTTCATCGTAACCAATTACTTCATAGCCCAATTTTCTTATTGTGTCGCCGTATTTTCTTGCCATACCTTTGCTTAATAAAACTTTCATTTATTCCTCCACAAATTTTTTTATTATTTTTACTACAAAATTCTTTTTATCCGTCATTACAGAATGTCCACAATTATTTAATTTTTCAAATTTTGCACCTAATTCATCTGCCAAAAATTTTCCGTCCATGTATGAAATTACCCTATCATCATAGCCGTGCAAAACTGTACTCTTTTTGTTTAACTTTCCACCAAAATATTTATAATTCCTTAAAATTTTCGCAACTTCCTCTAAATTTCTCTGTTTAATTGCAGAGTCTATATTTCTCTCAAACTCCTCCTTTTCTGGCATATTCACATTGTATATAAAGGTTTTAAATAAAATTCTAATATTATCTTTTTTTAATTCATCGCCCTTCATGCCTATGCTTGCAAAACTATCTTCAATTAAGCCCATATTAAAGGTCATTAGTCCTTTAAAGATTTCCAAGTTTTTTTGAGGATTAATAAAGTCAAAATTGCTCAAATATTCTTGAAAATTACTTGTAAGAACGTCTGCACCATTAACACTATAAGGTTCATAGCCAATTGGAGCTAAGAAAACTTGATTTTTTATTCTATTATTTATTTCCCTATCCTTTGAAAGTTCAAGGGCAACTCCAGTGCCAAGAGACCATGAGACCAGGGTAAAATTATTTATATTAAGTTTTAAAATAAATTCTTTTATGTCCAAAGCAAAATCATCTATTGATGTAACTTTGTTGTTATAAGAACTATTACCATATCCTCTCATGTCTGGCGCAAAAATTTTGTAATCCCCTAAACTTTTAATAACTTCTATAAAACAAGAAGATGAGTACATATTTCCATGTATAAATAAAATATTTTTGTCTAATTTACCTTCGTTTTCTAGGTAAAAAATTTTTTCGCCCCTTATATCCATATAATTTCTTTTTAAATTCATCTTCCACCTCTCTTCTATGATTAGATTATATGATAAAGACATAATTTAGTAAATAGAGCCATATTGTAAAAATTTTTCAAGTAGATTATAATTAATTAATAAATAGAAAGGAGTCTTTATGAGTTTTTTTAGAACCTTACCCACAAAACTTAGCTTTAATACAAATGAAAAAATTCAAATTGCTAATGCCGAACTCACTAGCGGTGATTTTGCAATAGCAATTGATATGTTAAATGCAACAGACTCTTATGTAACTAATATAGAATTTGCTGTAAAGTTTAAATCTATTGATAAATTTTATTTGTTTAATGGCAAAGAATTTTATTTTGCACAATCAGTAAACATAAAACCTTACACGAGATATTTTTTAGATCCTTTTTTATTGGACGAGAGATTTTATGATGCAAGGGCAATAGATATTTACATCTCAAAATACACTTGTGATGGCAAAACTATACCTTGTTCAGAAAAAAAATATGAAATCAATCTTCCTGTAATACCAGAAAAAAAACGTGCCCAAATAAAGGACACCCTTGGCGAAGGAATTAAAACTTACGGAGAAAATCAAATTGATTTTTGGCGCTGTGCCTGTGGTTTTATAAATGAAAAGGAAAACACCGAGTGTGATTTTTGTGGCAGAAATAAAAGTTTTGTGCTAAACAATTTGACTGAACCACTTATAAATTCAAAAATTTTAAATGTAATTGAAAACACGAGGTCTACATCGGATATTAATTTAAAAACTTTGGAAACTCACTTAACTCAAACAAATTTATCAAAGATTGCCCCCAATATTGAGAGCCTAAAAAGCGACAGAACTAACGATGTTAGCTTAAAAAAGCCAAGAAAATTTTCAGGAAAAATCATCTTCTTTTCCTTAGTTTTAATATTTATCTTGTCAATAATTTCTATACTTATAATTAATTTTACAGTAGTTTCTCGAAATGAAAATAAAATTGAAGATGCAAGAGCTTTGGCATTAAGCGGCGAATATAATGAAGCTCTTGAGGTTTACAAAGAAGCTACAAAGGAAAAAACAACTCCAGAAATTTCAAAGGAAATTGAAAAATTAAAGAAATTAGTTCAATCTAACGAATTTTATCAAAAAGGTATTGAATTTTACAGAGAAAAAAATTATATTGACTCTGCCTCTAATTTTAAAAAAGTAATTCAAGAAGACGATAAAAACTATAGTTCAGCACAAGATAAACTCCTCTCCATTGACAATATAATTTTGACTAATGTAAAAAGTTTATACACGGAAAACAAAATTAGTAATGCACTTTCACTTTTAAATTCCTATCTTGAAGTGGTGCCTGAATCTGCAAAAGCGACAACTTTAAAAAAAGAAATTGAGAGCAAAAACGCCATTGATTTGAATAAAAAGGGCGTTCAAAGGGAAAATTTTGAAAAAGAAAATGACTACACAGATGCAGCACAGACGGCAAAAAAATCTTCTGAACTACTTCACACTTATAGAAATGTAGCAACAGAAAAGGCAAACTTAAGGAAAGAACCCAGTGTTGATTCTGAAATAATAAAAATTTTGGAAAAGGGAACTGAACTCTACATCTTGGAGACAAAAATCGAACAAGGCGAAAGAATTTGGTGCCATGTAGAAGTTAAAAGTACAGTTTCAGGCGAAAATACAACTGGTTGGATCTCTGACAAAACTTTAAATTAAATCTCCACTTTTGTGGGGATTTTTTGTTTTTTTAATGAACCTTTTTGCATCCTAAATAGTCTTATAATTAGATGCATCAAAGGAGGATAAAATGAATCAAGATAATAATTTTACCTTAGAAAATTTTGAAAATTTAAAAAATGGTGATAAATATTCCTTTGACCTCCTGTATAAAGAGTACAATTTAATATTATATCGCACTGCACTTCTCCTTTTGGGAAACAAAGACGATGCAGAAGATGTGCTGCAGGACACCTTCTTATCAATTTACAAAAATATAAATAGTCTAAAAGATTTTAATAAACTAAAACCTTGGATTTTTTCAATTCTAAAAAATTTTTGCTATACGAAGTATAAAAAGAGAAAGAGAGAATTTCCAGACGAATTTGTTTTAGATAGGGCGGATATAGGTAGTGTTTCAAATGGAGAAGATGAGTTCCTTTTAAATGAAGAAATTGAAGAAGCACTATTAAAATTAAAACAAAGGGAAAGGGAAGTTATAGTCCTCTTTTACTACGATGATTTTTCCATTGAGGAAATCGCAAAAATTTGCAAGACCTTTAAGGGCACAGTTAAGTCACGACTATTTAGAGCTAGAAATAATTTGAAAAAAGAGTTAATTAAAATTGATCAAGACTTTTGCGAAAATTTTGGCGAGAAGGAGAACATTTATGAATAATTTTGATGAATATTTAAAAAATAAATTAAGAGAAAGCGTAGAAAATTCTTCTCCTTCTGATTATCTTAAAAATAAAATCGACTTGAAATTAAAGTCTACAGAAGATAAAGGAGAATTTAAAATGAAAAAAAGATTTATATTAATAGCATCGGCTATGCTCGTGCTTTCAATTGGCGTTTTTGCAGCAGGAAAAATTACTGGAACTATCACTTCTTCAACTTCATATTATAATTATACAAAGTATACTGATGTGGCAAAGGCCGAAAAGAAAACAGGTATTGATGCAGAAATACCCGAAAGCTTAGGTTCCTATGGTTTTGATGGCATAACTTTAATTGATATTGCAGATACTGATGATGCTGGTGCAAAATTAAATAAGAGGAAGTCCTTTAAGGTAAATTATAAAAATGAAGTTGGGGAAAAAGTAATTCTCTTTGTTGATAAATATCCAGAAACTTCAAAGCCAATTTCAGAACAACCTTATAATGAAATTAGAGAAATTAATGGAGTGCCAGTTTATTATTCAAGAGTTGAAAATTTATTCCTAGCAGATGAAAAAGATGCAACAGAAGAAGAACTTGAAAGATCAAAAAATGATCCTTTCTTTAACCTAGCTATTGGTTCAGATAAAAGAGAAGAAAATGCTTCAAAGCACCTAATCTTTGACTACAAGGGAGTCCAATATGCTTTAATGGCTGGAGATGATATGGACGTGAACGAATTTTATAAGATGGCAGAAGAAATTATAAAATAATTTTTTCGAAGTTAGTTAAAACATTTTTCTTATAAATTAGATGGTTGTAAATTTAAAAATCTAAACACTAAAAAAGGACCCTCGCGGTCCTTTCTTTTTGTCTAAAATATTTAATTTGCGCCAGACATCTTTTTATACATCTCAATATTTGAATCATTTAAAAATTCATAAGCTGCATTTATTTTTTGAAATTTTTCCTTTGCTCCCTCTTCTTTATTTAGATCTGGGTGATATTTTTTTGCCATTTTCCTATAGGCAAGTTTAATTTCATATTTGTCTGCCGAATAATTTACACCGAGAGTGTCGCAGGCACTTTCATATTGCTCTTTAAATCCGTATCTCTGTCCTTGTGATGAATTATTACCATAATTTCCATAATTTCCATAATTGTCATAATTGGAGCTTTGACCGTCATAGTATCCATAGCCTGCTTGTCTAAAAAATTCTTCAAACTGAGAAAAGTCGTCAAAAGTTGTCCATGTAAATCCGCCAAATTCTTTAAACCTTTGGTTAAATTCTTCTTCTCTTCTCTTTCTCTTTTCTTCCTCTTGTTTAATTCTTTCTCTCTCTTTTTTCTCCCAATAAGCCCTTCCATAGCCAGAAATATTTTCAAATTCATTTTCTTTTCCAAGAAGATAGTGATCTGCCCTATCGTAGAAAAATTCAGTTACCATGTAGTGAATATATTTAAGAAAGGATTCTGAAACATTTCCAAGTAGTGGCACGATTATCGCAAGAGTTATTATTGTGGATAACCATCTATTGCGAGCAATCCCCACCCACGCAAAGGGATTTAAAAATATCAATATTATTAAACAACCTCCCATGGATATGACGTATAAGAAAAATTTCCTTATCGCAGAAAATAAATCCACGGCAATATTTACTATCACTATTAAAAAAGTTAAGATTAGGTCAAAAAATTTGCCCAAGCCCTTATAAAAATATCCTAAAATTTTATTCATTAACTTTACCTTTTCTATATTCTTCTAAAAATTTCTTGTCTTCGATTACAAGTCCCCACTCATTTGCTAAAAACTCCAAGTGATGAGTGAACTCGTGGAGCAAAACTTCCTCTAGCTTTTTCTTTAAGATCTCCCTCGATGAAAATCTATACATCTCCATAAAGGAGCCATAATAAATTTTTATCATATTGCCAAGCATTGATCTTTGGTATTCGCCCATTATGAGTAAATCGTCATTGCGAGATTCTTCGTGATACTTTACCTCTTCTGTTAGAATTATACCACCGTTTAGATGTTCATAGGCATAAGATGGTATGCTCTCGCAAATTTTTTCCAAAATTTCTTGGACTTCATCTATCCTATCCAAATAATATTCGTCGTAAAAATCATTATTTTCTTTAGGACTTTGTTCTAAAAATCCTTCGCTATTTAAAGGTGAAGACTCCTCTTCTTTATTATATAAAATTTCTCTTTCACTTTCATTATCTTCATCGATTTCATTTTCTTTTTCAAAAAATTCATCATTTATTTTTAATGAAACTTTAATTTTATTTTTATCTTCATAAGTGAAAGAATTATCTTCAAGCAAATTTTCATCGCCTTCTATGTAATCACTAAGCATCTTTTCAACTCCAAAATAAAAAACTGTAGAACCCTACAGTTTTATCTACTCTATTTAATTATAATACCCTCAAAAGAAAATTTCTACACATCTTCAAATTCTGCTAAATTCTTGCCTGGCACTGATGCCAATAATTTTTTAGTGTAATCCTCTCTTGGATTTTTAAAAATTTCTTCTGACTTATTGTACTCTACACACTCGCCATGATACATTACAAGCACTTCTTCCGCCACATGTCTTACAACTGAAAGGTCGTGAGAAATGAAAATCATGCTAAGACCAAGATCTCTTTGCAAATCTTCCATCAAATTTATTATTTGTGCTTGAATGGAAACATCTAATGCAGAAGTGGGTTCATCTGCCACAATTATTTTTGGATCTACTGCAAGGGCCCTTGCAATAGAAATCCTCTGCCTTTGTCCTCCAGAAAATTCGTGAGGATATCTCTCAGCGTGATATTCTGAAAGCCCACAAATTTCCATAGTTTCCATAACTTTTTTGTGAATTTTATTCTTGTCCCTTTCGCCCACTAAATTTCGTATACCCGATGCAATTATATCTTTGCATTTTTTTCTTGGATTAAGAGAGGAATAGGGGTCTTGAAAAATCATCTGCACGTTTTTTCGATATTCCTTTAGCTCCCTTTGGTTTTCTTTTAAAATATTTTTTCCATTGTAAATTATCTCGCCCTTTGCGTCAGGATAAAGACCCATAATACATCTCGCAAGAGTAGATTTTCCTGAACCACTTTCGCCAACTATGCCAAGGGTATGAGATGTTTTTAAATCAAAGGAAATATCCTTTACTGCCCTTAAAACTTCGCCGCCGTTTATTTTAAATTCTTTATTTAAGTTTTTTACTTCTAAAATTGTTTTGTCCATAATATCACCTATACAAGAAACAACTGACTTTGTGACCGTCGATGTCAATTTCCTCTGGAACTTTTTCTTCACAAATTTTCATCTTCTCGTCACATCTGTCGCAGAAGTAGCAACAGTCAGGCAAGTTAATTGGATTTGGCACTGAACCTCTAATTGTGTATAGCTCGTCCTTTTTTTTATATACAGTAGGTATCGCCTTAATAAGTCCCTTAGTATAGGGATGTAGTGGTTCATTAAAAATATCTACTGCCCTTGCCCTTTCAACAATTTTGCCTGCATACATCACATTTACATAATCGGCAATATCGGATACTACACCAAGGTCATGAGTTATGAAAATTATAGAAGTGTTCATATCTTGCTTTAATTTTTTCATTAGCTCCAAAACCTCCCTTTGAATTGTAACATCAAGGGCAGTTGTAGCTTCATCTGCTATTAAAAGTTTTGGAGATGCAGAAAGTGCCATGGCAATCATAACTCTTTGTCTCATTCCCCCTGAAAGTTCGTGGGGATATAAATTATAAATATCTTCTGCTCTGTCTATCTCAACCTTTTTAATCATCTCAATTGATTTTTCCTTGGCAGTTTTTTTATCCATATTAAAATGAGTCCTATAAACCTCAGACATTTGATAGCCAATTTTTAGAGCTGGGTTAAGCGAAGTCATTGGTTCTTGAAAAATCATGGATATTTCCTTTCCCCTAATTTTTCTAAGTTCTTCTTGTGAAAATTCCAAAAGATTTTTCCCCTCAAAATTTATTTCACCAGAAATTTTTTCAAGAGATGACTTGTCAATTAGGCCCATTATTGCAAGGGATGTTACAGATTTGCCCGAACCGCTCTCGCCAACTATGGCAGTTGTCATCCCGTCACGTGTATTTATATTCACTTTGTTGACAGCTTTTACTGTTCCTTGAGAACTTTTAAAAAAGACTTCAAGATTTTTTATTTCTAATAACATACTACCTCCTGAATTTTGGATCAAAGGCATCTCTAAGGGCATCGCCCACAATATTTAAAACTAAAATTGTAAGGGCAATGGCAAGGCCTGGAAATAGAGTTATATGTGGATAATTTCTAATATAGGCTCTCCCTTCAGAAAGCATTTGTCCCCATTCTGCTTCTGGCGGCATAATTCCCATCCCAATAAAGGAAAGAGATGCCGCAGATAAAATTGCAGTTCCAACTCCAATTGTAGCTTGCACAATTATTGGTGCAAAACAATTGGGAAGTATCTCAGCAAAAATTAATTTAAAAGTTTTTACGCCAGACAGTCTAGCCGATTCAATGTATTCCAAGTTTTTAATAGACATTACCTGACTTCTTACAATCCTAGCATAGCTTGGTATAGAAGATAGAGAAACTGCTAAAATTAAATTCTTCATTCCGCTGCCTAGAGCAGCTGCAAGGGCAATCGCAAGTACAAGTTGTGGAATAGATAAAATTGTATCCATTACTCTCATGATTATAGAATCAAAAATCCCCTCGTAGTAGCCTGCAAAAGCACCTATAATTACTCCGATTATCGTTGAAATTATTACAGATGTAAATCCAATTTTTAGAGAAACTTGTGCTCCGTGAAGGACTCTTGAAAAAATATCTCTGCCAAAATTATCTGTGCCCATTAAGTGAGCGCTACTTGGTTTTAAAAAATTATCCTTGGGGAACTGCTCTGTGTAATCATAGGGTGAAAGCACATCCGCAAAAATTGCTACAAAAATTAATAGAATTAAAAATCCAAGGGCAACTACTGCTATTTTATTTCTGCTATAATATTTAAAAAAGTTTTTTAATCTCTTTAACATAGTTCACCTACTTGTACTCTGACTTGATCCTCGGATTTATAAATCCATAGAGAATGTCGACAATAATTGAAATCACAGAATAAACTATTGCAATAAGCATAATTGCACCGAGAATTATTGGATAGTCCCTAGTTTTTATAGAATCAACCATTAGCCTTCCAATTCCAGGAATGGAAAAAATAGTTTCTGTCAAAATACTTCCACCGAGAAGTCCACCAGCTTGAAGCCCAATAGTAGTTATAACAGGGATCATTGCATTTTTAAGCGCGTGGACAAATATTATCTTCCTCTTGCTAAGTCCCTTTGCATAGGCAGTCCTAATATAATCCTTGTCGAGAACATCTAACATTGCAGATCTTGTCATTCTCATGATTACTGCGGAAGACTGAAAACCCAGTGCAAACCAGGGCAATATCATCTGCTTTAAAGATGAAAAGCCCGATGCAGGAAGCACCTTTAATTTCGTAGAAAATACAATTATAAGTAAAAGTCCTGACCAAAAAATTGGCATTGCAAGGCCAACCATGCCAAGGGCTGTTATAATTGAGTCGATAAAAGTATTTTTCTTTAGAGCTGCAATTATACCTGAGATAATTCCCATAATTACTGCAATGGCAAGAGCGCCACTTGCAAGTTTAATTGTAGTTGGAAAGACTCTAATAAGAGCCTCTGTTACAGATCTACCAGATTGATAACTTGTGCCCAAGTCAAAGTGAAAAATTAAATTCTTTAAATAATTTCCATACTGAATTATAAAGGGCTGATTTAGCCCCAAATTTTCCCTTATAGCATCTACAGCTTCCTTAGTTGCATCAGGTCCTGCTACTGCAAGAGCAGCATCTCCCGGCGATAAATATAAAAGTGAAAACACTATAAAGCTCACGCCTAAAAGTGTTGGTATTAATATTAAAAGTCTCTTTAATATATATTTAGTCATATCTAATCCTTTCTTCTGTAGAAAAGACAAATTCACCAAAGAATACCTTGGTGAATTTAAAAAATTATTTTTCTAAAAGATTTACATCTTTAAGTTCTTGTGGGTATTTTGGAAGAAGATCTAGTCCTTCAACTCTATTATTGCCAGCAACAACTGTTTCGCCATAACAGATGTATAACCATGGATACTCTTTATTGATAAGCTCTTGAGCTCTCTTATAGATGTCAGCCCTCTTCGCTTCATCAATAGTTGAAATACCTTCTTTTATTAAATTATCAAGTTCTTCATTTCCAAAGTACATATAGTTTGGTCCTTGGCCCTTATTTGAGGAATGGAAAGGTTGAAAAAGTTCATAATGTGCATCGACAACTGATGGATTCCAACTCATGATAAACATATTGTGTTCCTTATTCTTTAGTGCATCTATAAATGCTCCCCATTCAAGTCTTTCTACATCAAGGCCAATGCCATATTCCTTTAGTTGTGCTTGCATCATTGTTGCGACATTTACTCTTTGAGTGTTGTCAGATGTATAAATGGAAAGATTTGTTCCTTCTCCCATTCCTGCGGCTGCAAAAAGTTCCTTTGCCCTTTCTTTATTCACGACATTTGGTTTAAGTGAATCTGCAATAGAATATTTGAAATTTGGATTAATTGGACTTGTAGCAAGTTTTCCACTATTCATATATACAGTTTTAAAAATTGAATTCATGTCAATTGCATTTACCATAGCTTCTCTAGCCTCTTTTTTGTCAAAGGGAGCTTTGTCCATGTTAAATCCAATAAAATGAACTGAATTATCTAATTTTCTATAAAGTTTTAAATCCTTATTTTCTTCAATATTTGGAATTTCTGACGGATCTACTTTATATGCAAGGTCAACTCCGCCACTTTCAAGTTCAATAATTCTTTGGGAAGCTTCTGGTATTACCTTCATTTCGATTCCAGAAATTTTTGGAGCATCGTCCCAATAATTTTCATTTACAGAAAAGTTTGCGTGATCATTTTGAACCCATTCGTCTAATACAAAAGGTCCAGTACCCATTGGTGCATTAGCGAGATCTGCTCCACTTTCCACATATTTTTTAGACAAAATAGAAACAGCTGGATGTGATAGCGAGTTTAAAAAAGCTGCATCTGGTTCTGTTAATTTAAAGGAGAAAGTTAAATCATCTTCTTTTTTGTAAGAATTGGGATCAATTTTTCCATAAAAAGATTTAAACTTTTCACTTGCTGCCGCTCTTTGTAAAGTAAATATTACATCTTCAACTGTAAGTGGATCTCCATTGGAAAACTTAACTCCTTCCCTAATTTTTATTTTAAAACTCTGTGGATCTGGTGTTTCAATTGACTCTGCAATGGAATTTACAAGTTCGCCCTTAGAATTTCTTTTTACCAAAGTGTCGTAAACTTGAATTAAAATATTTTCTGCATAGTCGTCGTTTAAATCATTAGGTTCAAGAGTCTGTGCATCTTCTGAAACTGCAACTTTTAGAACTTTTCCTTCAGCCTTGGTATCTCCTTTGTTGGAACAAGCCACCATAAAAAGCGAAAGTGCTAAAAGCATTGCTATAATTAATTTTTTCTTCATATTCATCTTCCTCTCTATATTTTATTATACTCTTCTTATATTAGCTCCAAGATGTCTAAATTTTTCTTCGATTTTTTCGTAACCTCTGTCAATGTGGTGAATTTCAGAAATTTCCGTTTCACCTTCAGAAACTAATCCCGCAAGAATAAGTGCAGCTCCTGCTCTTAAATCTGTTGCAGCAACCTTGGATCCATATAATTTACTCTTACCCAATAGTATGGCTTCTCTATCTACTACTTTGATTTTTGCGCCCATTTTTTTAAGTTCTTCGGCGTGCATAAATCTATTTTCAAAAACTGTTTCAATAATGGCTGATTGTCCTTCCGCTTGAGTTAGTAATGCCATGAATTGTGCTTGTAAATCAGTTGGAAATCCTGGATGAGGAAGAGTTTTTATCTCAATTGGTTTTATTTCTTCAGTTCCAATTACCCTGATCTTATCGTCATTTTCAATAATTTTTGCACCAGTTTCCGCTAATTTTGCAATAACTGGCTTCAAATGAGAAACAATAATGTTTTCAATTGTTATATCTCCACCAGTGATTGCAGCCGCAACCATAAATGTTCCTGCTTCAATTCTATCTGGTATTACTTGATGAGTGCAGCCTCCTAGTTTTTCCACTCCCCTAATTCTAATAGTTGAAGTGCCTGCTCCCATTACCCTTGCCCCCATTTTGTTTAAAAAATTTGCAAGGTCTACAATTTCAGGTTCCATAGCACAGTTTTCCATCACAGTTTCGCCCTCAGCTAAAACTGCAGCAGTCATAATATTTTCAGTTGCACCAACTGATGGGAAGTCCAAATAAATTTTCGTGCCAACTAATTTATCGCACTCAGCTTTTATTTCTCCATGAGTCATTTCAATATTTGCGCCTAAGGCTCTAAAGCCCTTTAGGTGCAAATCTATTGGTCTTGAACCAATATTACATCCTCCAGGAAGAGAATTATAAGCTTTGTTTAATTTTGCAAGAAGTGGTCCCATTACCAAAAATGATGCCCTCATCTTACTCATAAGTTCATAATCTGTTTTATAAGAATTAAGTCCACTTGGATCAATAATTAATCTATTTCCATCTTTATTTATTTTGAGACCTAATTTTCTCAAAACTTCTGTTATTATCTCAACATCCTTAAGTTCAGGTACATCTTCCAATACTATTTCTTCCGTTCCAAGTATTGTAGCTGCAAGTATTGGTAGAGCAGCATTTTTCGCACCCGATATTCTTACATTGCCCTTTAGTGGGCCCTTTGGTCTTACTAAAATTTTATCCAAAAGGATTCCTCCTATATTCTTTTATTTATATCAATTTAATTATATCATAGAGCCATAAAATATTTAAGAAATTAAAATTATCACTTTTAATAAAAAATATTATTTGTTAAAATAAGTTATTAATTAGTTAATGAAGGAGGCTTTTATGAAGGAATTTATACAAGAAAAATACAAGGACATTAAGGAGTCAATTTATTCAGTTGACTATTCGAGCAAATACCCTGACCTTATAAATTTTGGTGTGGGCGACCCAGATTTAATGACCCATGAGATGATTATAAAAGAAGCCTACGATTCACAAATCGCAGGGCACACTCACTATGAAAATCCTCAGGGCTACCTTGGTCTAAGAGAAGAAATTTCAAAAGCCTACAAAGAAGACTTTGATGTAAAATGCGACCCATCAGAAATTTTAATAACCATGTCTGGCACTGAAGCCATGTACATAATTTTAGAGGTAATCCTTAATCCTGGAGAAGAAGTAATTGTACCTTCGCCCTATTTTAGCGTCTACCCAGACCAAATAAAAATGGCAGAGGGTGTGCCAGTTATCTACGAAACAAAATTTGAAAAGGAATTTAACATCGAGCCAAGAGAAATTGAAAAGTTAATAAATGAAAAAACTAAGGCAATAATAATTAATACGCCAAACAATCCAACGGGTTCAGTATATAGTGACGAAACATTAAAAGAAGTTTATGAAATGGCAAAAAAATATAATTTAATTGTAATTTGCGATGATATATACACAATCTATTCCTACGAAAGCAAATTCAAGCCAATGATTTCTTACGACCCTGAATTTAAAAATGTAATTTCCATTTCTTCCATGTCAAAGGATTATGTAATGACTGGATGGAGACTTGGCGCCATAGTAGCACATAAGGATCTCATAAATGCAATGACTTATGTCCACGAAAACACAGTTTATGCAGTTCCAACCCTTTGCCAGTATGCAGGTGCAATGGGTATAGCCAATCGAAAGATAATTTGTCCGCCTCTTTATGAGGAATATAAAGAGAGAATGTATCTAGCTTACGAAAGATTAAAAAAATTAAATCACGTAGAAGTCCTAAGACCAAAGGGAACTTTTTATATCTTTCCAAAAATTACTGTGCCAGACATGACTACAGATGAAGTTGTAAGGGAAATTTTAGAAAAGGCACATGTGAATTTAATCAATGGATCGGCCTTTGGACCAGCTGGCGAAGGATTTATAAGAATTGCAGTAACTGTCAATAAAGATAAAATAAACGAAGCCTTTGATAGAATAGAAAAACTAGATATTTTTAAAAAATAAAATAAAAGACTGAGCAAAATGATATATTGCATATCAAAAACTCAGTCTTTTTTTATATAAACTTTAAGATTAAGCCATAAATAACTGGAATAAAAATTGCTGGAGTAGAGTTTGCAAGCTTAAAGTCCACAAGTTTTAACATATATAAGCAAATGGCAATAATCATCACGCCACCTGTCCCCGATAAGTTTGCTGCTACTTCTTGCGTAAATACAGGAAGCAAAAATCCCGACAGAAATACTAATATAGCTTGATATATGAAAACTGGTATCGCAGAAAAAGATACTCCCTTTCCAAAGGTTGTGGCAAAGAAAAACGCCGTCAATCCATCCATAACTGCCTTGGCAAATAGAATGTCATTGTCGCCCTTTACTCCTGCATCAATACATCCAAGTATTCCCATTGAACCAACACAAAATATTAAACTTGTAGTTATAAAACCTTCAGAAAATCTTGTATCCTCAGAATTTATAAACTTACTTTTTATAAAGTCGGTGAAATTGTTTAGTTTGTCATCTATTTTTAATAGTTCGCCAATTGCAACTCCGAGAACTATGGAAATTATCACTACAATAATTTCTCCTTCCAAAGAGGATCTCACTCCAATAATGAGTACACAAACTGGCAAAAATTTCATTATGGATTCCTGAATATTTTTTGGAAATTTATCTCCGACAAAGGATCCAAAAAGTCCAAGGACTAAAACACTTATTGCATTTACAAAAACACCCAACATATTGCTACCTCCCTAATTTATTTTCCCTGCCGTAATAAAATAAATATTGATTGGCAAAGCCTGCATTTTTGCCAAATACTTCACGTCCACGCACTGCAATTTTTGATTTTGGCGTCACTTCTTTTAGATATAATTCTTCCATTACTCTTTTTATCCAAACATCTACGGGAAAAGACTCCTTTCTATCAAAGGCAAAAAGAAGAATACAGTCGGCAACCTTTGGTCCAACTCCTGGCAAAACTTGAAGAGCAGACCTTGCATCTTCTAAATTCATTTTTTCAATTTCATCAATATTTATAATTCCATTATTTATTAAATTTGCTGTATCCACAATTCTCTTGTCACGAAATCCAACTCTTGCAAATTCACGAAGATCCTCTGGCTTTGCCTTAGAAAGTTTTTCCGCACTTGGAAAGGAAAAATATTTTCTATTTTCATCTTCTCCTAAAAACTCTCCATACATTTCAGAAATTTTTTCGATGGATTTTTTTATCCTTGGTATTTGATTGTTGGCAGAAATTATAAAGGAAATAATCGTCTCAAACTTCTCCTGATTTAAAATTCTTATACCTTTACCGTATTCTGTTGCGCTTTTCATGACATCGTCCTTAGAAAGTTCTTCTATTACTCTCTTGTAGTCTCGGTCAAGGTCAAAATAATCGTAAAAAATTTCATCAAAAGAAGTTCTATCAACACCCCTTAATAAAATCTCATCGCCAACTTTTTTTGCATTGGCAACTCTGCCATGAGTTATAAAAGTAAAAGAACCGTCATCCTCTTCATACCATCTAAAGGCTTGACCACAAGTAAAAATATCCCTTGGGTCAAATTCCTCTAATTCACTAATAATGCAAAAATTTCCATCAAAATTAATCTTCATTAAAATTTAAACTCCTATAAATAAAGAACCTATTAATAAATAATAGGTCAGCTAATTTCTTTCATAAAATAAGAAAGCGTTAAAAGTGAATCGTTAAGCCTAATGTTTTCAACTACTACGCCAGAAGGCGCTTTTAAGTCATAGGGTGCAAAGTTCCAGATTCCCTTTACTCCCGCATCAATAACTCTTTTTGCCACATCCTCACAAGATTCCTTTGGCACAGTTATTATTGCAACCTCAACTTTCTCATCTCTTATGTATTTTTCCAGATACTTCATATTTCTTACTTTGATGCCACTTATATCTTCGATATCTTCCTTAATATCAAAGAGAGAAATAACATTAAAACCAGAATCTCTAAAGCCTTTGTACCTTGCAATTGCTTGTCCAAGCCTACCTGCCCCAATGACAATGCTATTGTAAGTTTTATCTATTCCAAGAATTTTATCCACTTGTTCCTTTAGCGCCTTTGTGTTGTAGCCATAGCCTTGTTGACCAAATCCACCAAAATTATTTAAGTCCTGTCTAATTTGAGAAGCGCTAAATCCAGTGATATTACTCAGTTCTTTAGAAGAAACTCTCTCGATTCCACTGTCTATTAACTCTTTTAAATACCTGTGATAAACTGGCATTCTCCTTATAACCGTTTCAGAAATACCCCTTGCATTCTTCGGCAAATCAACACCCCCTAATCGTTTATATTATAACAATCTTTCTACTTTTTGTAAATTAAAGCAAATATATTAATTACAAGTCATTATTGTGATTTAGCTGAAAAAATTCTAACATATTCAAACAAAAACTCCTATTGCCAAGATTATTGCAGCTAGAATCATAAAAATTCTCCCAAATAATTCTAAGAAGTTCTCCAAATTTCTATCTTCTCTATAATCTCTTAAAATTTTTGGTAATTCTAAAGCC
Organism: Peptoniphilus faecalis; assembly: GCF_012976305.1. Classification (GTDB taxonomy): domain Bacteria; phylum Bacillota; class Clostridia; order Tissierellales; family Peptoniphilaceae; genus Peptoniphilus_A; species Peptoniphilus_A faecalis. The sequence continues at coordinate 109,629 of NZ_JABDSR010000002.1, read as the reverse complement.
AACCCAAGTGCCACAAATACAAATCCAAGCATTTTTAATATATCCACTTCATTAATTCTCCAATTCAAAAAAATTTTCTGCAATCATACATCTAATAGAACCGCCTCCATATTTTGAAATGGTTTCTACATCAATTGGAAGAATAAAGTCATATTTTTCAATTGTATTTTTGTGTTTATCAGTCAAAGCATTATATCCAGATTTTGAAATCACGAGGATATTTTTGCCCTCGCCCTTTAATTCAATTGAATTTCCTGCGTAATTATTAAATTCGTCTTCAGTAAGAGAAATTATTTCCTTGCCAGAATCCCTTAGAGATTTTAAAACCTCATCTCTATTTTCACTAATCAAATTATCTGCAATTATTGCAAACTTTTCTCCCACCATCATTAGTACATTTGTGTGGTAAATATCTACACCCTTATCCATAGATCTAAAATAAACCGGCTTTAAATTAAATCTCTTTGCAAATTTCAAAAATTCGCCCTTGTCACAACGCTTTGAAAGACTTCCATAGCAAATATTATTCCATCTATCTATTACAACGGCACCAGTCCCCTCTAAAACTCTTCCCTCTTCGTTTCTAAAATCAATTACTTCAGACCTATTGTAATCAATAATTTTTTTAAGCTGAGGCAAAATCTTATTATATTCCTTATTTCTATTTTCTGCATACATCTCTGAAACAAAAACCTTTCCCGGAAAAGTTACAAAAACATTATTAGGAAAAATTGAATCAGGAGTACTCTCATCAAAATCCTCAATTACGTCCACATGAATTTTATTTTTGCGAAGAATGCTAACAGCATCATCAAATTCCCTTAACGCAAAATTTTTTATTTCATTTTCAGAAGTTTCCTTTGGACTAATTTGGTAAATATTATCCTTTGCCGTCTCTTTATTAAAAGTAAAGGCATGGGGTCTAACTAAAATTACTCTATTTGTTACCATTATTCTCTCCTTTTCTCCATTATAACAAATTTAAAAATAAAAAACTCTCCATAATAGAGAGTCTAAAATTTATTCATAAAAATTTATTACATTTTCAATTAAAAGAAGATTAGTTATACTCCCAATACCACCGGGCACAGGAGAATAAGCCTTGATTTTTCCCTTGACAGATTTTTCGTCAAGATCTCCCCTATATTTTCCCTCACTATTTTTTGACGTTCCAATGTCAATTACAATTGCATCCTCATTAAAATAACTTGCATCTAAAGTTTCAGCACGACCCATTGCAGTAAAAATTATCTCTGCTGATCTTGTGTGTTTTTTAAGATCCACTGTACCCACATGACATATTGTAACTGTAGCAAGATCCCTTAAAAGATACATCATAAGAGGTTTCCCAACAACATTTGAGTGATTTATAATAACTGTATCCTTGCCCCTTAACTCATAGCCATAAAACTTTAAAAGTTCATAGGCTGCCTTTGGTGCAAGGGGAGTAAATCCACTCACATCACCACTAAAAACTCTAGCTCTGTTTATTGGGTGCATACAGTCCACATCTTTTTTTGGGTCAATGGCAAGAGAAATTTTTTCCTCGTCAAAATTTTCAGGAAGAGGTCTAAAAATAATTATTCCACCAACTTTTTCATCGTCATTTAACTTTTTTATTCTTTCAATTACTTCATCTTCCATTACATCTTCTTTAAACTCATTAGAATCAACATCAACACCGAGTTTGTCCGCAGTCTTCTTTATTCCCTTTTCATAGGCAATACTACCATAATCGTCGCCCACTCTTATAGTAGAAAGAATAGGCTTGGATTTTAGTTTCTTCACTTTTTCAATTAACCTACCCATTTTTTTATCAACATAGTCCTTGGCATATAAAATCTTAGTCATTTTCTACCTCATTTACTTCTTAAATATTTATTATTATATTATATCAAAAAGGGGCTGTTGCAAAAGTCCCAATAAATAAAAAGACGAGGAAAATTTAAAATCCCCGTCTTTTTTGATACAATGTAATCATGAACAAATATACAAACACTGTATCGCTAATTAATAATACATTAATCGCTAATACAATTCAATTAAAAATAAATTTTAATACAGAAATATATTCTTAACTGTCAAGACATATGTTACACTTTTTGTACTTTGATACAATTACTTCAAAAGCTTTTTGAAGATTATATTCTCTTATTATTTCATTTAGACTCTTGAAATTCAGTACATATTTGCTGTGCTATTATATTTTTTCATCTTCTCTATGACTTCTTTCTACTTTTCCATTTTGTCTGCGACTTTTGAAATATAGATGTTTTATTTGTTTTTTCGGGATCATTGACAAATTCATACCCGTTATCTACTTGTATTGTATTTATTTTAAAGCCCATTTCTCTTTCTAATGTTTCCAAAAATTTTGAAGTTTCATAAGTGCTTTTTTCTTTTACTATTTTTAATATTCTTTTTCTGGAATATTCGTCTATTGCTGTTATTTGATAATATTTGTTTCCATATGTGGGGAATTTTATATAGGCTCCAGGTACATATTTTATGTCTATTTGTACTTTTTCTCCGGGATATTTTCCATCTCTTGTATAGCTTTGACTCTTGATTTTAGGCTTTTTAAATCCATATTACGTATTTGTCTACACATTCTTCCAAAAGATCTTTCATAGCCTTTTGATTTGCTTCTAACATATTCTTCTGCTAATCCTTAGATCCCAATTTCTTTATACTTTCTTTCAATTAATTCTAATTCTTCTTTTTTGTGGGCTTGTTTTTGGGCGTCTAGATTTTAATGCTAGGCTTCTTACATTTCTACTTTATTTTTTAACTGTCTATATACAAATTGACGATTAGTATGATATCTTCTTGTGGCTTTAGTAACGCCATGTTTAAGTGCATATTCACATATTATTTGACGAAATCTCATTTCTTCTGTTATTATTGACATAGAGAGGCTCCTTTCGATACTTTTTTATGCTTATTTATATTGTATCAAAAGTACCTCTCTATTTTTTTATTTCTGTAACATATGTCTTATCACATTACAAAAACCATTCCTAACAAATCTATTAGACAAATATCCAAACAAACTAAATAAAATAGTAGCAGATGCAGGATATGAAAACGAAGAAAACTATGTATTCTTAGCAGAAAAAGGATTAGACTCATACATAAAACCATCAAACTATAAAAAATCAAAAACAAGAAAATACAAAAAAGACATGGAGTTTAGAAATAGCCTAATATATGTTGAAAAACAAGACAAATACATATCACCAGAGGGAAAAGAATACATAAGATGTAAAGACAAACATACAAAAAAGAAAAGTGGATACATATCGACAACAAAGACATATCGATGCTTTGATTGGAATACAAATGGACAAAAACAAAAGGAATATATATCAGAAACCTTTCAAAAATATAGAGAAAAATCCTTAAAAATATAACATCAAAAGAAGGAATAGAAGAAAGAATAAACAGATCGATCCAAGCAGAAGGAGCATTCTCCAAAATAAAAGATGGTTTATCCTATAATAGATTCCATCATAAAGGAAAAGCGAATGTAATAAGTGAAATAAATCTCATATCAATAGCCTTAAACCTAAATAAATTAGCATCAAAAATAACAAAAAAGAACTTAGAAATCATAAAATACAAAGCTGTATAAGAAAAAAAATTTCAAAAGCATAGCTTTATTAAGTGTCCCCATTTTTAAGGAAAATTGGAAAAATCTATCTAAAATATTTTTTTAAATCGGAAAATATAATGGCTAAATTCAAATATTTAACAAAAAAAGTGATGAGCAAAATAGAATTGTCTATTTTGCTCATCACTTTTTTTATATAGTATTTCTAGAAAATTCTAGCAGCTCTTCTTTTAATAGTGAAATAAAGGCATCTAAATACAATGGTTTTTCTAAATATGGGTTTGAAACAATATCTACACGAAGAGGATAATTAAAGTCCTTAATAGGGAAAAAATAAATATCATTATTATGTAAAAAACTATTTGCTAACATTTTTGGAACAATAGCAGACGTAACATTATTTAAGCACAAATCAATTTGAACATCACACTCACTAGTGTGACACACGACATTGTTTAGCTTTATGCCATGAGTTATTAAGTGTTGCTGTAAAAGCATATTTAATGCACCAGTATCATTATAGAAAGTCATAGGTATTTTATCAAAATATTTTAAATCAACGCCTTTTTTAAAATTTTTAATATCATATTGTGAGAAATATTTTAAAAACATTTTTTTATTGATTACTAAATATAAAAAATCTTCACAAACATGTTCAATATTAAGACCTAAATTTAAGTTTGTATTTATTCCTAAAAAAATATCCAATTTATTTTGTAGTAACTTTTTTTCAAGTATCTTTGTGTCTCCACTAAAAAAAGTAATTTCTACGTTGGGAAATAGTTCATGATACCTTTTTAGCAATGAAGGTATCAATAATTTAGATCTTGTAGTACTCATCCCAACAGAAAAAGAACCTTTTCTTTCGTTTGAAAAATCAGAAATATTTTTAATAAGGTTTTTTTCTATTAAAGCAATATTATTTAAAGAATTAAAGACCATCTCTCCCGCAGGAGTTAGATGCATATATGGTTTTCTGTGAAATAGTTTAGTACCAAGCTCATCTTCAATTCTTTTTATATGATCACTAACACATTGTTGAGTTACAAAAGCTCTCTTAGCTGCTTTACTTATACTTAAAGTTTCAGCAACTAATAAAAAAATTTTTTGATTCTGAGTCATAATACACTACACAATATAAATATTTACAAATAATAATAAAAACAAGAATTTAATTGATTTAACATTAAATAATTAAAACAAATTATTTGTATGACAATAGTATATCATGATAAAGCAAAATAAAACAAGTAAAATATTGTTAATTTTAAAAATATACTTGTTTTATTTTTACTTAAAACACTGTTAAAGTTTATATTAAATAGGGAGGAATTAATATGAGAGATTCAATAAAAGAAATTATTGAAGATTCATTTGATTTACATGTTCATTCAGCACCTTCTCATGTTAAAAGATCAATTGATGATATTGACTTAATTAAAAAAGCAAGTACATATAAAATGGCAGGAATTTTAATAAAAAATCATTACGAACCAACAAGCGGAAGAGCAGAATTGATAAACGAACATTTTGATTTTCATACAAGAGCATATGGAGGTGTTGTTCTAAATACTACAGTAGGAGGTATTAATCCTTATGCTTGTGAGAGTGCATTTAAAATGGGAGCTAAAATTGTATGGTTACCAACTAGAGATGCCAAAAATTCATTAATGTATGGAAATATGAAGGGCGACTTTTTTGAAAGGGAAGGACTTTCGGTAATTGACAATGATGGAAATCTTACAAGTAGCTTTAAGGAAGTAGTTGAAGTTGTAAAAAAATATGATGCAACTCTAGCAACAGGCCATATTAGTTTAGAAGAAAGTTTAAAAGTATGCGATTATGCAATTAGGGAAAAAGTAAAAGTAGTTTTAACTCATCCAGATTGGAATAGAACAAAAATCCCAACTGATATTCAGATTGAGTTGGGGGAAAAGGGCGTTTTTATAGAAAAAGTTTGGGCAAATTTAGATGACGGAGATTGTACCACAGATGAATTTTTAAGTGTTATGAATAGATTAGATTTTAATAATATATTTATAACGACAGATAGGGGATATTATAGAAAAAAACCGCCTTTTGAATCATTAGTTGATTGTATTGAATTTCTTATTGAAAAAGGAGTTGATAACAAGAGTATAAAAAAGATGTTAAAATCAACGCCAGAGTTTATTGTGAAGGGAGTATAAAATGAAAAGGATAATTAGAATATTTTTAGCAATAATATGTCTTTTTATGTTAGTGGGATGTTCAAAACAAGATAGTGGGGAAAAAGTATTTCAAATTGGGTTTACTACTGCTCCAGTAGAAAATGATCCTTATTATATATTTGCAAAAACATTTTCCGATCTAGTAAAAGAAAAAACAAATGGAAATATAATAATAGACGTAAAAGGATCAGGACAATTGGGACAAGAAGGGGAAATGTTTACAGGAATGCAAATAGGAACAACAGATATGGCTATAATGACGAATGCGTATATAAGCGGTTACATACCCCAAGCAGGACTTTTTGACTTACCCTTTATTTTTAAAGATGGAAAAGAAGCAGCTAAAGTTTTAAACGGAAAAATTGGAAATGAGATATTAAAAGGATATGAAGAATATGGTATAGAAGGACTTGCCTATGGTGAAGGAGGATTTCGACATTTAGTTACTCTAAAAGATGAAGTAAAAAAACCTGAAGATTTCCAAGGATTAAAAATAAGGTGTATGGAGACAGATACATATATTGCGACATATCAAGAACTGGGTACTAATGCAGTCCCTATGGCGTGGTCGGAAACAATAACTGGTTTGCAACAAGGTACTATTGATGGTTTAGATATACCAGTCAGTGTAATTTATACAAATGGGTTTGCAGATATTGCAAAATATATAAATATGACGGGACATTTTTATTCTCCTTTAATTCTTTGTGTTTCAAAAAATGTCTATGATAAATTGGATTTAAAAGAACAGGAAATTGTGAAAAAAGCAGCTATTGAAGCTGGGGAAGCTACAAGAATAAGTAATGCAAAGTTAGAACCTGAGATGTTAGATGAGATGCAAGCAAAAGGAATGACAATTGTTAGAGATGTCGATAAAGAGGCTTTTCAAAAAGCTTTTGAAGATTTTTACGATAAAAGAGCTGAAGGAATAGGTAAAAAATACTTAGATGAATTGAAAAAAGAACTTAATTTCTAAGAAAGGAGAAAATTATGGAAAAAGCATATAACGTTGTAACTAAATTTTTAAAGTTTGCAATAGTGATTGTTTTTAGCATTTTGGTGGCATCATGTGTTCTTCAAGTTTTTACTAGATTTGTACTAAATTCATCTTTATCTTGGACAGAAGAATTAGCTAGGTATACTTTTATATGGGCAAATATGCTTGGGGCAATTTTATGTACAAAAAATAAAAGCAATGCTACTGTAAGTGTTATAACTGACAATTTAAGTGTTGAAAAACAATTATTATTAAGGAAAATTGTCAATTTATTGTCAATAATTATTGGTTTAATACTTTTATTTTACGGTTCTAGAGTTGCTTGGGCAGTTAGAACTCAATTAAGTCCAGCACTTAGGATTAGCATGAGTTTTGTTTACGGAGCAGCACCTGTCTTTGGAACATTATTAATTTTTTATTCTATTTATGACATTTATTCTTCACATAATATGGAGGTGATTAAATGATAGGTATTATGTTTATTGTAATGTTCGCTTTAATTTTTATAGGGTTGCCAGTATATTTATCAATTTTAGGGTCGGGAGCTATGTTTTTAACAGCAACTGGGATTAAGCCTCTTTTATTAGTTAGCCAAAGGATGACAACTGGTCTAGATTCTTTTCCTTTACTTGCTATTCCGCTATTTGTATTAGTGGGAGAATTAATGGATAGGGGAGGAATTTCCAAGAGAATGATAAATTGGGCAGATGCTTTAATGGGCTGGATTCCAGGAGGTTTAGGAGTAGTAACAATTGTATCTTGTGCAATTTTTGCTGCCCTAACTGGCTCTGGACCAGCAACTGTTGCTGCTATTGGTTCTATAATGATACCTTCATTAAATAAAGCTGGATATGATAAAAAGACAGCATCTGGAATGGTTGCAGCGGGTGGAGCACTAGGTCCAATAATACCGCCTAGTATCCCTATGATTATATATGGGGTTACAATGGGGTTATCCATACCTAAAATGTTTATTGCTGGTATTCTTCCGGGAATAGTCATGATGTTACTCCTAATAATGGTTAATTTTATTCTTATAAAGAATAAGCCAGACATACTAAAGAACAGGGAGAAATTTAGTTTTATAAGATTACTAAAAAACACATGGTCAGCGTTAGGTGCATTATTATTGCCATTAATAATATTAGGAGGTATATATTCAGGAATATTCACCCCAACAGAAGCTGCTGCAGTAGGAGTTGTTTATGCATTATTGCTTGGTATTTTTATTTATCGCGAAATAAAAATAAAAGATTTACCAGAAGCATTACTTAAAGCTATGGAGACTGCTGCAATGGTTGGAATTATAATGGGTGCTGCAAATTTGCTATCTTGGATAATGTCAGTTAATAATTTTGGTAACATGGTGACAAATATTTTAGGTTCATATATAACTACGAAATATTCATATTTAATTGTTTTGATGATATTATTATTCTTTGTTGGTGCATTGATGGATACTGTGGCAGCAATAATTATTTTAGCTCCTGTATTAGTTCCTTTTGGTATAGAACTTGGAATAGATCCACTTCACTTAGGAATGATTTTTGTAATTAATTTAGTAATAGGATATGTTACTCCACCGTTTGGTTATAATTTGTTTACAGCACAATCAATAACAGGACTAAAATTCAACGATATAGTTAAAGGTGTAATGCCATTTTTAATAATTGAACTGATATCAGTATTGTTATTCGCTTTTGTTCCGAATATAATTACAATCATACCAAATATATTGGGACTTTAGTCTAAATATAATATAAAACTGATAAAAAGGAGAGGAACTGAACTGACCCCAAAAGTTGGACTTAAAAAACCAACTAAAGAAGGTCAGTTTTTTAATGTCAAAATACAATTTAGAATTTAAAAGCAAAATAGCAAAAGAATATATGGAAGGTAACATAGGATACACATCACTCGCAAAAAATATAATATACCATCAGAATCAGGAATAAAAAGATGGGTAAATACATACAAATCACAAGGCTATGAAGGACTGGAAGTAATAAGAAAAAATAATAAGTATACTTTAGAATTTAAGCTAGATACTGTAAACTTGTGCTTAACAGGATAAATGTCTTATAAAAGTCTAGCAAATGAACTTAAAATCAATAATCTACCCATGATAGCTAGATGGGTAAAAGAATTTAGAGAATAAGCAATTGAGAGACTAAAACTAAAAAAGATAGAGGAGGTCTTCAAATATGTCAAACGCAGATAATAAAATAAATAGAAACTTTAAAGTAAAAAAGCTTATACACACATAAAAAACATCAGAGAAAATTATAAATTCTCTCTGGTATTTGGTCCAGCTTTATGGGGTTACCACAAAAAAGAGCTCTTTTATTTTGATTTTAGTTTGTGAATCATGTCCTCTGCGGGATCTAAAATTTCAATATTCGTTAATTTTTTAAACTCCTCTTTCATGTAGGGAAAGTGGGTGCAAGCTAAAATTATTGCATCTGGCTTTTTTTCCATGGAATTAAAAAATTTAAACAGTTCCTTGAGACCAAGCTTTGATACAATATCTTCGGGCAAAGTTTTCTTTTCAATTTCTTCAACTATGGAAAGCATTCCAATGGAAATTGTGTTCCTAAAGATTTTCTCAGAGATTATTTTATCTATTCCATGGGCTGATTTTGAATTTGCTGCAAGTATTACTATGTCTTTATAGCGATTGTCGAGATTTTTGTAAAAGTCAAAGGGAGTTATAATTTCAATGTTTTGACTTTGAGTTAATTTGTCTACATCAAGGGATGCTGAAAGAGAATTGCAATAGATAAAAATTTTTTCTGCACCTTCATTTTTTGCCTCAACTATTTTCTTTTCAACAATATTTGTTAGCTCATCCTTTGAATAATATTGAAGATGCGATTGCTCCTTTGGATTTTTTGAAATGGGAAAACTAAGGGTATCAAATCCTCTCGACTTTAAAAGTTCAACTCCCATCCTAGTGTCGACAAAAGTTCCTGCAAATACTCCTACTTTCATTTCATCACTCCCTTAAAATAAATCAATTTTTTCTATATTTATTTTCTTTGTAAAAATTTTCCATAAATATTATATAAATGTTAATTTTTATTCCGCTGTCCTTTTCTTTTTTGTACTTGTGAAAATCTTTATGATTTCTAAGATAAATAAAATTATTATTCCAATAAAAAATCCAAGTAAGCTAAAGTTTTCTGTGCTTAATGCTGCATTTCCTCCTATAGTAGTTGGTCCCATTACAATTGCATAAATAGAACCTATAATCATGCCGATAATTAGGTAGAGCATCTTTCCTCTGCTTTTTCTCATTTTATCTCTAATAATTCTTATGGACATAAAAATTCCAAATAAAATTCCCAGGGACATTACAAATAAGGACATGATCTTTTCAAAATTAAATCTTAAAACTTCACCCACAGCTTCTACTATGGGAATGTAAACTCCTGCAATGAGAAGTATTGATGAGCCAGAGATTCCTGGCAAAACCATGGCAGAAATTGCCACTGCTCCCGATATAAATAAATAAAAATAGTCAAAGGTATTTGGATTAAATAAGTCAAAGTTCCCTATGAGTTTGCTCTTGCTCCTAAAATAAACTAAAAGGGCAACTACAAAAATTCCAATAAAAATAAAATAAAATTTGTCTTTATGCTTTTTTAAAATTTCTATTTCGCTTTTTATGACAAAGGGAAGGGACATAATAGTTAGTCCCAAAAAAACAGAGCTCATAAAGTAAATTTTACTTTGGAATAATTCTGACAAGAAAAAAATACTAAGAAGTAGTCCAAATAGCCAGCCTAGTCCCAAGTTTAAGAGATAAAAAAAAGAAACTTTTCTCCCACCTTTTTCTCCTTTAAAGAATTCATGAAGGGATTCAATAAATTTATCATAAAATCCCAGTATAAAGGCAATAGTTCCGCCACTCACTCCAGGAACGGAGTCGGCTATTGCCATCATCATGCCGTGAAAAATATTAATTAACATAATTCCTCCATTTATATATGATAACATTTATGTGGAATTTTAATTATTAATTTATCGTAAACTTTCTTAAATTTTTATTAAAAATGCATAGAGTATTTGTTGTGCAATATTATAAAACTTCTTTATCTTCTATTAATCTTCATAAATTTCTTCGATATTGTCTAAGTATATTTCAGAAAGCCTCGCCATATAGATGGGTGTAATTACTACAAATCCAATTATTGCAGCTATTCCAAGTATAGATACAATTATTATAATCAATGGCATAGTTTTTACAACTATCGCTAATAAAATTATAATAATACTTAAAATTATTGGAATCATGTAGACTTTTAATAATGTGATGAGAGTCTGTGAAAATAATCTTATTCCAGATTTAAAAATAAGTTTTATGTTTTGGGAAAAAGATAAATCTCTATATCTCTCATCTGCCATGACAAAGTTTAAATAAGCAAATATAAGTGAAATAATCGCATTAATCAAAATATATAAAATTGAAATAATGGGTATAATTTTTCCATTTTCCATATTACTTAATACCAATCCAGTCCCTGATGTTAAGGTTGAAAGTAAAAGTATTACAACACTAATTAATCCAATTAAAATATTCGTCAAAAAGACTTTTCCTGTAATTGTCTTTATTCCCCTTAAATACTCTGAAAAAGTGCCTTCTCTCGTGTATAAAAGTCCCCTGCAAACAATATAATTTCCAATCCAAAGAATAATAGGTCCAAGCATAGAAAGTTTATCGTCAAAAATATTGTCAAAAATTCCCGCTATAATTGCCATCAATAATAATATCAACATTATAGATCCATAACTATATTTTCTCATTGTATCCTCCTTTGTTTTTCATAAATATATTATCATAGTCAGAAACATAGTTAAAGTATTTATATTTTTATTGGTATCGATTTCATTTTGTGCTATAATAAATTTTAACTGAGGGGGTGAATTTTTATAGCTGAAGATTTAAAATTCAATTAAAATCGAGAGATAAAATTTATGTAAATTGAACTATTGCTAATGTTTTATTTTTAAATTTTAAAAATTTTTTATAAATATAATTTATATTTTTAATTTTTTAAAATAGATAATTCTGCAATCAATTTCAAATATCTCTTATTATAGGTCTTGAGAAGTTGCAATTTATAAATTTTCAAGCAAAATCTTCTCTATATTGGAATAATAATCTTATTATTTGCACTTTATATTATTTTTTAACTTATTAAAAAGATTAAATTTCCAGTGACCTTTGACAATATTTATAAATTTATAAGGAGCAATTATGGAAAATATAATTCAAACTATTCATGAAATAGGCAATTTAATCGGACAAAAAATGTATGGTGACGCTTTTTCCATGACTACAGGTCTTTTAAGCGATACTATCTATACATATCTTTTAATTCCTCTACTACTTGGCATTGGTCTTTACTATACTTTCAAGATTAGAGGCGGACAAATAACTAATATTGGACATGCTATAAAACTAATTTCAAAACCGGCAGAAAGTGAAAATGCTATTTCTCCTTTTAAGGCCTTTACAATTTCTGCGGCATCTCACATTGGTACAGGTAATATAGTAGGTGTTGCAGCAGCAGTATCTATTGGCGGTCCTGGTGCAGTTTTTTGGATGTGGGTTACAGCACTTATTGGTGGTGCATCATCCTTTGTAGAAAATACCTTAGGTCAAGTATTTAAGGAAAGAAATCCTGATGGAACTTTCAAGGGTGGTCCTGCTTTCTACATGGAAAAAGCCCTTAAAAAGCCAAAACTTGCAGCATTATTCTCAATAGTAATATCTGTTGTATATGGTATTAACTTCAATGCAATGCAAGCAAACACAATTGCTGCTGGATTCAATTCATCCTTTGGACTTGACAAAAAAATTATTGCACTTGCACTTATAATAATTTCAGGTCTTATAATATTTGGAGGACTAAGAAGAATTGCCGATGTAACAAGTTTATTAGTTCCCTTTATGGCGATTATTTACATGGTAGTTGTATTATTTATAGTAATCAAAAACATCAAACTTGTCCCACATATGTTTGGACTAATTTTTGGCGGAGCTTTCTCACTTAAAGCTGGCTTTGGTGGATTATTTGGCACAGCTATACTAAATGGTATAAGACGTGGACTCTTCTCTAACGAAGCTGGTATGGGTGCAGTACCTAATGCTTCAGCAGTAGCTGATGTATCTCACCCTGCAAAACAAGGTCTTATTCAAGCTCTTGGAGTATATCTTGATACAATCCTAGTGTGTTCAGCAACAGCTTTCGTTGTAATATTAGCAGGCGAAGGAATTTATGCCTCTGATTTACAAGGACTTGAAATTACACAAGCTGCTCTTGCAAAGGAAGTAGGTGGATGGTCAAATTACTTTTTGACATTCTGCGTATTGATGTTTGCATTCTCTTCAATTATCGGCAACTATTACTATGGTGAAAACAATATTTTAAAATTAAACCTTGGCAAAAACTCATTAAATATTTATAGAGTTCTAGTTCTTATAGCAGTTATACTTGGTTGCATTGGTGACTTTTCAATTGTATGGAACACAGGCGACGTATTTATGGGTATTATGGCAGTAATAAACTTAATAGTATTGATCTTCTTAGGAAAAATTTCTGTTGGCGTATATAACGACTACATTAAACAACTTAAAGAAGGAAAAGATCCTGTATTTAATCCAGAAGATGTAGGAGAACTTAAACCATACATGAGTGAAATCACTGCTTGGGACAAAAAATAAAATAAAATAAAATAAAAATTTAAAGTCGTAGCTAGTCTGCGACTTTTTTGTCGTAAAATTTGTGAAATTTACTTGCTTTTTTAAAACCCTAGGATCTTTTGTATGTGTTAAAATAGAATAGAAGGAGGAAATCATGAAAAAAATATTTGGAATACTTGTGGCAAACTTTTTGTCCTTCTACATATTAGACATATTATTTGAAAATATTTATTTTACAAAACCAAGTGCCTTTGTAACAATGGCAATAATTTTTTCACTAGTAAATCTTACAATAAAACCAATATTAAAATTATTGTCGCTGCCAATTACAATAGTAACACTGGGATTATTTTCCCTAGTTATAAACGCAGTAGTTCTCGAAATTGTCTTTAATCTAGTTTCCACTGCATATATCGGAAGCTTTGGCACAGCCTTTTGGGCAAGTATAGTTTTAAGTTTTATAAATAACTTTATAAGAGAAATAATTAGCAAAAACTTTAACTAAAAACGCAGTCCTATAAAGGGACTGCTATTTTTAATATATAATTTAGTGATTTTTTAAAATTTCAGTAGCGACCTCAAGCAAATCAATGGATATATTAAAATTTTCGCAAAAAAGATTGTAGACAGCATCTTCAGAAAGAACGCCACAAAGTAAATTTTCTGGAAGTTCGCCCTTGTCATAACTTTCTAAATCATCAAAATATGTTTCTGAATTGTAGTAGTCCCTTAATTTTCTGTATTCATCTTGATGAGCTCCAAACCTTTCAAGGGAATCTCTAAGGTTTTCAATGAGTTCATTATGATCCCTTAAAATCTTTTCCATTTCACTAATTCTTTTTACAGGATCCATTACATCCCCCTTATTTAATAATATGACTTAATTTTTATCGAACTATTTTATTATAAAAAAATAAAGGACAAAAGAAAAGAATAAACCACAGGTCTATCTTTTCTCGCCTTTATCAATTTTATATTACTCACTTATTTTATATAATGAACATGCTCAATAATATCTTTGTACACTTCTTCTTTTCTTTCATTGTAAATCACTTTGTTTTGTTCAAAAATATTATTGCCATGGCTGTCAATTGATACAATTAATGGTCCAAATTCTTCGACGTCGCATACCCATAAAGTTTCTGGCATCCCTAAATCCTTCCACTGTGCATCTACTATTTTATTTACTCTTGTGGCTGCCCAAACAGCATTCCCAGCAGGTATTACTACGTGAATGGCTTTATTCTTTTTGCAACCACGAGCAGTTCCCTCGCCCATACCACCTTTGCCGATAATTACTCTTACCCCTGTCTTATCTATAAATTCTTCTTCAAATTTTTCCATTCTCATTGAAGTTGTTGGACCAACAGAGATCATTTCGTAATTTCCATCTTTTTCTGAGATAATTGGGCCAGCGTGAAGTATTGCCTTATCACGAACGTCCACTGGTAAATCAAGTCCTTCTTCTATTACTCTTCTATGAGCAACATCACGACATGTAACCATCCTTCCTGATAAATATACTATATCTCCAACTTTTAAATCTTTAATATCTTCGGCTGATATTGGTGTTGTTAAAACTTTTTTACTCATAATTTTATCCCTTCATGGCTTAATATTTCATAATTCATCTCTTCGTCAAGCAATATTGCACCTCTTCTATGTGACCAACATCCTACATTTAGTGCAACTGATAATACACTTGGATGTCTTGCAGTGTTTACAATATTGACGCCCATTACAGAATTTTCTCCTCCAAAACCTTGAGGCCCAATTCCAATTTTATTTATTCCATCTTCAAGTCTTTTTTCTAAATCCCTAGCTCTTTCATCTTCACTATGCTCTCCAACTTTTTTCATAAGAGCAAGTTTTGAATTCATCGCAGCTGTTTCAATTGAAGTTCCAATACCTACTCCAACCAATAGTGGTGGACAAGCATTTAGTCCGTAAGATGTCATTCTGTCTAAAATAAACTTTACGACAGCTTCATAGCCTTCGCCTGGCATAAGAGTTACTCCTGCTCCTGGAAGAGAACAACCTCCCCCTGCCATATATGTGTAAATTTTTGCAGAAGATCCTTGAACAATTTTTGTAAATACAGTTGGCGTTCCCTTTCCTATATTTTTGCCAGTATTATATTCTTGAAAGGTTTCAACACTATTGTGTCTCAGAGGAGTTTCCATTGTAGCTTTATAAGTTGCCTCTCTCAAAAGTTCTTCTAATTTTGCTTTAAAGGGAAATTCTTCTCCAACTTCACAGAAAAATTGTAAAACTCCTGTGTCTTGACATGATGGTCTTTTCATTTCCCAAGCAAGTTCTTGGTTTTTCTTCATAGTTTCATAAATAGTTTTTGCCAATGGATTTGTTTCCTTTTCAGAAAGTTCCCTTAGCTTATCCTCTACATCCTTTGGAAGTTTCATACTTACAATGCCAACAAAGGATGCCATCTCGTCAATAAATTTTTTTTCTAAATTATTTCTATTCATTATTTACTCCTTTTAATTTGGAAAGAAGGGGAAGAAAATTGGCAAAAGTATTAGAGCTACTATTCCACAAATTATTATCAGTGGAAGTCCTGCTTTTACATAATCCTTAAATTTATATCCCCCAATATTATATACCATAGTGTTTGCTGGCATACCAATAGGCGTTGCATATGCCATTGATCCACCAATTACTGTAGCCATTAAAACTGCCCTTGGATCTGCTCCTATTGCCTGTGAAATGGAAAGTGAAATTGGAACCATAAGTGCAGTTGTAGCCGTGTTTGACATAAAGTTTGTGAGTGTAGCACATATTATAAAGATTATAATCAAAAGTGCCCTTGGCGATGGATTGTCTCCAAGTTTTAATACAATTGTATTTGCTATTAAATCTCCTGTGCCTGTTTCTTTCAAAGCCGTAGCCAAGGCAAGAGAACCTACAAAAAGTAAAACAGTATTCATATCAATTGACTTAATTGCATCTGAACTTGAAATAACTCCCAATACTACGAGAATAAGTGCTCCAATCCACGCTGAAACAAAAAGTTTTATTCCAATTTGTTTTTCAAATACCATTGCAAGTACTGTCAAAATCAAAATTATTAGTGAAGCCCATTGTTTCCGCTTGGCTACATCTTCATAGGACTTCTCTTGTGAATAAATTGAATCTTCATCTTCCTTTGCTGCATTGTCTGGAAGAAGTTTATATCCAATTGTTACAAAAAATATTATTCCAACAATCAAAACTGGAAGACCTATTTTTGCATATTCAAAAAATCCAAATTCAAGTCCAATAGTTTCAAGCCCAGACTGTGCTATCATATTTCCCGGTGCCCCAATTAAGCTCAAATTTCCACCCATGGCTGCTGCAAAGACAAGAGGTAATAAAATTTTTGACCTTGGAAATTTTGTCGACTGTGATATGCCAATTAATACTGGAATTAACACTGCTGCAGTACCCGTATTAGACAAAATACCAGACATAAGTCCCGTAATAATCATTATCGCCGCTATTAGCTGTCTCTCTGTCTTGGCAAATTTTGTAACAAGACCTCCAACTCGCTGTGCCATGCCAGTTTCAAAAAATGCCGCTCCAATTACAAACATTGCAATAAATAAAAGCACATTTGAATCGGTAAATCCTGCAAAAGCATCTTTAGCTTCTAAAACTTTTGTAAGCACAAGACCAACTGCTACAATCATAGCCGTAACCCATAGAGGAATCCTTTCCCATGCAAACATAATTATTGCAAAAAGTAAAAATCCAATGGTGATAGTTTGTGTATTCATACTAACCTCCTATATTTTCATTTGTGATTCCATTATATGGAAAACGTTTTATAAATTCTATCTCAATAATAAGTAAAATTTTCTTTAGGAAAACAGAAAAAACAAAAGATAATTAAATATTGGCTTATTTTTTTAAATTTAATCTTAAAATTTTACATAATAATTTTTTAAAACTGCTTGAAATTCACCCTTCTATTAAATTATTATTTTTTTTGTGGAATTTTCATCTTAAAATTTTGCATATCAAAAATTTAAGATTTGAAAATATTTAATTATTCTTCATCAATAGTTTAATTTCCTTAAAACTAAAAAAACTTCGGAAAACCGAAGTCTTTAAAATTTATTTAATTTTTTCTCTAAGTCATCAATTATATCTCTGTAAACTTTCTTCTCAATTTCCAAATAATTTACATTGGCTTCAGCCTTTTCAAGCTTTTCATTTTCAAAAGTAAATTCTTTTTTTGCCCGTAACCAGTGTTCATTGTCAAGGCTTAAAAAAACTTTTTTAAACTGTGCATCTATTTCAATAGTTTCCTTATCTAGACTTTCACGATACTTTGATGGAGACCTGCCAAAGCTTTCCCTAAAGGACGCGTTGAAACTTCTCACATTGGAGAAACCATAATCTAAAGCTATTTCCGATATTTTTTTATCACTTTGTTTTAAATCTTTAGTAGCCGCAGAAAGTCTTTTTCTTTGTAAGTATTCTGTAAAGGGAATGCCAACACTATTAGAAAAAATTTCAGAAGTGTAGTTAGGATGATAACCTACGAGATCTGCTATATCATTTAGACTAATTTTTTCTCTGTAATTTTCATCTAAATAATGAATAATCTTTTTTATTGCATCATTTTTTTCTGAGTTTTTAATATCCTCTTTATTTACTTCTTCTTTTGTAGCAAAATTTTCAATTGACTCCAAAATTATCTTGTCTGTTGCAATTGATCTCTTAATTTTACTTTCCAAGGAATTGTCATAGAAGGATTCAATAATTTCAACAAGGCTCTTTCTAATTTCACGGGCAAAGTTATTGTTTCTCGAATCGCTATTAGTTGCACCCTTCCAATGGTATCTTTCTCTATTTTTGTCAAAGCCATCTAAAATTTTTGGGCTAAAATGTAGTACAAGTGCAATAGTTTCCTTCTCCTTAGCAAGAGTTGCATGACCTTCCTTTGAGTCGAAGAAAACTATATCTCCCTTTGAAAGATTGTAAATTTCTCCATTAAGACAAGCTTCCAGTTTTCCATTTAAAACAACTAAACACTCTACATCTTCATGCCAATTATAGTTAAAGGCACCGACATAATAAGCGTAACATTTTATTTTATAAATTTCATTTCCAATTTCTTTTTCATAGGAAAAGTTTAATTCCTGCATTTAATCAACCTCTGCTCAATTGTATCACAAGCTTTGTTTTTATTTATCTAATTTTAATAAATAATGACGAAAATCAAAGGCAGGTTTTAAAATTTAATCTTCTGTTAAATATTTTACAGCAACAGCTGCCATAGTTTTTGCACAAATTATCATTGCATCTTCTCTTATGTCAAATTTTGGATGGTGATGTGGGTAAGGTGCATCTTCTTTGTGAGCTCCTACATAGAAAAAGCAGGAAGGTCTTTCCTTTGCGTAATAAGAAAAATCTTCTGATGGTGGTTGTTCTCCTCCATCGGATATTTCTTTAACTTCAGGAATTTCTGCTTCTTTTATCGCTTCCACTACTAAATCTGTCATCTCTGGGTCATTGTATAAAACTGGATAGTCATTTGTGTAATTTATTTCTACGCCTGTGTTAAAGGTATCGCCAATTCCCTTTGCAATTCTCTTTATTTCAGTTTCAATTACTTCCTTTGTGTGATCTGACATTGCCCTTACATCGCCTATTACTGTTACTGAATCCTTGATAATATTAAAAGTTCCTTCTCCTGCAAAGGATCCAATGGTTACAACTCCATTTTCAAAGGGAGAAAGTCTTCGTGATACAATAGTTTGCACTGCAGTTACAAAGTATGATGCTGCAACTATGGCGTCATTGGATAGATGTGGCATTGAGCCATGTCCGCCTACTCCTTGAAACTTTACGCTAAATTTTGCTCTTCCAGTTTGCGTATTGCCTTTGTGGTACTGAACTGTCCCAAAGGGCATTGCTGACATTACGTGAATTCCAAAAACATTGTCTACGCCATTGAGGACTCCAGCGTCTATCATTTGTTTTGCTCCCCCTGGAGGTGCTTCTTCTGCGTGTTGGTGTATTATTACCATCTTTCCCCTTAGTTTATCTTTTTTCTCTAGCAATATGTCTGCCAAGAGCATTAAGTAAGCTGTATGTGCATCGTGACCACAAGCGTGCATTACCCCTTCATTTTTTGATGCAAAGGGAAGTCCTGTTTCTTCTTTTATTGGAAGTGCATCAAAATCTGCCCTTAGGGCAATAGTCTTGCCCGGTTTTTTTGTGTCAATTACAATTCTAAGACCGTATCCGCCCATATTTGTTGTAACTTCAACATCCTTGCCCTTGTAATAATCTGCAAGATATTCTGCAGTTTCTTTTTCTTCAAAGGAAAGCTCTGCATTTTTGTGAATGTGGCGACGATGTTCTACCATTTCATCTTGTCTTTTGTCAATTTCTTCAAAAATTTCTTTTAATAAATTTTTTTCCATAATATTCTCTTATTTTTCTTTTATATAAATTTGATTATAAAAGGGCTACATTTTGTAGCCCCAATTTAATCTTTTTTAAAAAATTCTACACCTGCTGTAAAGATGTCTTCTATTTCAATTCCGGCGATGTTCTTGAAAGTACCTTCTACAACTCTTTCGCTGTGGCCCATTTTTCCTAAAATCTTTCCATCCCTTGACATCAAGGCCTCTACATTTAATAGTGATCCATTTGGTGCATCTTCATAACAAATTGCAACTTGTTCATTTGCTAATATTTCCTTTACCTTGTCTTCACTTGCGATAAATCTTCCTTCGCCGTGAGAAATTGGCACTTTATAAGTTTTTCCAACTTCAAGTTTTTGAAGCCATGGTGAATTGTTTGACATTACAACTGTGTCAACTATTCTTGCAATATGTCTGTTGCAAGTGTTATAAGTTAATGTTGGGTCGTCTTCTTCTAGGTCCTTTATTTCGCCGTAAGGGAGTAGCCCCGTCTTAATTAATGCTTGAAATCCATTACAAATTCCAAGTATTAGTCCGTCGTTATCTGTAAGTAGTTTTTCGATTGCTGATTTAACTTTATCTGATCTAATTACATTGGCGATAAATTTACCAGATCCACCTGGTTCGTCTCCAAGTGAAAATCCTCCAGGTATTGCAAGAATTTGTGCATTAGAAATTTTTGCTGCTAATTCTTCTATGGATTCCTTTACCTTTTCGTTGTTCTTATTTTTAAACACTACTACTTCTGCCTTTGCTCCTGCTCTTTCAAAGGCTCTAGCTGTGTCATATTCTGAGTTTGTGCCAGGAAAGGCTGGTATTACTACCTTGACAATGTCCACTGGTTTTTTGGACTTCATTCTTCTCTTTGGCACTTCTTTTTGTTTTAATTCAGCTAATTTATTTGTGTCAACTGGCTTGAAAATTTTGTCCATTGTGTTTAAATAAGCTCTTTTTAATTTTTCTAAATCTAATTCCACGCCATTTACTTTCATCTTTTGGTCATCTCTAAATTCGCCAATTTTTTCTATAAATTCTCTATCCTCTAGATATTCAACTACAAAAGAGCCGTAAAGTGGTGAATAAAGATCTTCAACTTGTAAGTTAAAGCCAACATTGTCTATTGCCATTTCAAAAATTTGTGGAAGTGTACCCTTGTGATTTATTGCTGCTGCAGAAATTACATTGCCTTTCTTTATTTCATTTTGTAAATTTATAAAGTTTTCTTTAGTTTCTTCAAGGTTAAGTGTGCCAATGTGTTCTCTTTCAGTCTTTATGATGCCAATTTTTCCCTTGCCCTTAAACTCTGGACTGATTATGTTTTTTGCATCAACTGTGTTTACCGCAAAGGAAATAAGTGTTGGCGGCACATTTATATCTTCAAAAGTTCCACTCATGGAGTCCTTGCCACCAATTGGAGGTGCGTCAAAATATCTTGATGCAGTTAATGCTCCAAGAAGTGATTTAAGTGGTTTTGACCAAGATTTTGCGTTGTCCATTTTTTCGTAGAATTCTTGGAAGGAAAGTCTTATTCCAGAAAGTGGCGCTCCTGATGCAACAAGTTTTGCAATGGATTCGATTACCGCATAATATCCGCCAAGATATTGAGATTCTTCAGATAATTTTGGATTAAAACCATAACTCATTACAGATGCAGTTTTGCTATCTCCATCATCAACTGGTATAAGTGCTGCCATAACTTGTGCTGGTGTATTTTGTTTGTTACCTCCAAGTGGTTGAAGTACAGTTGCCGCTCCCACAGATGAGTCAAATCTTTCAATCATATTTTTCTTTGAAGTAATATTCAAATCAGCTAAATATTTTTCTAAATCTTCAACGCCATCTTTATTTACTAAAAATTCTGGGAAGTCTTCAGATAGGACTTCAACTCTTTCTCTTCTCTTTGCTCCAGTTTGGTTTACAAAATCATAGCTCATGTCGCAGATAATTTCATCTTCGTAATACATTTTTAGTCTGCCGTCGCCAGTTACTCTTGCAACAACTGTGCTTTCCAAATTTTCCTTGTCGGCAAGTTCCATAAATGTGTCTACGTCTTTTTTATCTACAACTACTGCCATTCTCTCTTGAGATTCAGAAATTGCAATTTCTCTCGGTTTTAATCCCATGTATTTTAATGGAACTTTGTCCAACTTAACTTCGATTGAATTTGCAAGTTCGCCTATGGCAACGGAAACTCCACCTGCGCCAAAATCGTTACATTTTTTAATTAGTTTCGCAGCCTTTGGATTTCTAAATAATCTTTGAATTTTTCTCTCTTCAGGTGCATTTCCCTTTTGCACTTGTGCAGATTCTGTTTGAATAGATTCTACATTATGTGATTTTGATGACCCCGTCGCTCCTCCAATTCCATCTCTACCAGTTCTGCCTCCAAGTAAAATTATTACATCGCCTTCAGTTGGTTCAATTCTCTTTACATTTTCAAGAGGACAAGCTGCAATTACTGCACCTGTTTCCATTCTCTTTGCTACATAGCCTGGATGGTATAATTCATCGACTAGACCTGTTGCTACTCCAACTTGGTTTCCATAGGATGAATAACCTATTGCAGCTTCTGTTACGATTTTCTTTTGTGGAAGTTTTCCCTTTAAAGTTTTTTCAATTGGAGTGAAGGGATCTCCTGCACCAGTAACTCTCATGGCTTGATATACATAACTTCTTCCAGAAAGAGGATCTCTTATTGCTCCACCTAGACAAGTGCTAGCTCCTCCAACGGGCTCAATTTCAGTTGGGTGATTATGGGTTTCATTTTTAAACATAAGAAGGTAATCTCGAAGTTCTTCTTTGCCATCAACTTCTACCTTTATTTTAATTTTTACAGAGCAAGCATTTATTTCTGATGAAACTTCTAAATCGTCAAGCTTGCCCTTTTTCCTAAGTTCCTTTGCAAGAATTGTGCCAAGGCTCATTAAGGTAATTGGCTTTTTGATGTCAAGTTCTTTTCTAATTTCTAGATAAGAGTCAAAGGCTCTTTTAATTTCTTTGTCTAATTCAGTAACTACGTTAAAATCAATGTCAAGTTCTGTGTTAAAAGTTGTGTGCCTACAATGATCTGACCAATAAGTGTCTATTATTGCAATTTCTGTTTCATTTGGATCTCTGTCTTCTTCTATAAAATAATTTTGAAGCACCTTTAAGTCCTCTGGACTCATGGCGAGGGATTTTTCTTCTACAAATTTCTTTAGCCCCTCTTCATCTAATTTATTAAATCCTTGGTAGACAAGATTTTCGTGATTTTTCTTTGCATCTTCTCTTAAAATTACCTCTTCAAAAACATCAACTTCTTTAGAGTCAACGGGATTTATGAGAAAGTTTTTGATTTTCTCAAGTTCATCTTTATTTACACCGCCAATATCATAAACTTCTGTAACCTTTGCCCTAACTTTTTCGTCAGTGAAAAGTGCAATAGTTTGAACTAAACCATCTTCTCTATTGTCAAATTGCCCAGCTTGATATTGAATGCCAATGGGATTTTCAAAGGAATCCTCTAATTTTTTATAGTCTTCATAATATACTTCTTCCACTGGCGCTTCGTAAAACACAGTGGCCATAGTCTTATCAAGAGTTTCCTCTGATATATCTACATCGTATCTTCTGTAAGTTTTTAAATAAGTGGAGTCAATTCCAAGAGAAGTTTTGATTTCTTCTCTAAGTGATTTTGACTCGTGATCGAATTCATCTTTTTTTGTAATATAAATTCTCTTAATATTATTTTTCATATTCAACTAACTCCTTTGGTTCAACTGCATAATCGCCATTAAAGCATGCTTTGCAGAAAACATCTTCTTTCATCAGAGTCGCATCTAACATTCCCTTCATTGAAATAAAAGCAAGAGAATCTGCGCCAATTCGCCTTCTCATTTCCTCAACAGAATAATTTGCTGCGATAAGTTTTTTTCTCGATGGCGTATCAATTCCATAAAAACAAGGGTACTTTACTGGAGGAGAAACTATTCTCATGTGGACTTCCTTTGCACCAGCTTTTTTCATCCTCATGATTAGGTTTTTGGAAGTTGTGCCTCTAACTATTGAATCATCTACTAAAATAATTCTCTTATCTCTTAAAACTGTTTCAAGGGGATTTAGTTTTAATTTTACAGAAAGTTCTCTTTCTTCAGGTGTGGGCTTGATAAAAGTTCTTCCCATATATCTATTCTTTACAAGACCTTCGGCAAAGGGAATTCCTGACTCTTGCGCATAACCCATTGCTCCAGGTGTACCTGAATCTGGAACGGCGATTACGAGATCAGCATCAACGGGTGCTTCCTTAGATAAAATTTCTCCACATCTTCTTCTAAAGTTATAGGAATTTACACCGTCAAGAGTTGCATCAGTTCTTGCAAAATATACATATTCAAAAATGCAATGTTGTCTTTTTTCTTTTTCAAAAAATTCAGAGTGAATGCCCTTTTTATCTACAACAATAATTTCTGAAGGTTCAACATCTCTTATGGCGTCAGTTCCAATTATTTCAAGAGGAGCATTTTCAGATGCAATAATTACTTCTCCATTTTTTGCCCTTCCAATTAAAAGTGGTCTATATCCATAAGGATCTCTGAAAGCAACGAGTTTGTCCTCAAAAAGCATTACAACGCTGTAAGCGCCTTTGATCCTCGACATAGTTTTTTTCACAGCTTCAATTATGTCACCAGTGTAATATTTTGCAACAAGTGACAAAATTACTTCTGTGTCAATTGCAGTTTGAAAAAGCATTCCTTCATCTTCAAGTTCTTTTCTTATTGACTTGTGATTTACTAGATTTCCGTTGTGAGCAAGGGCAAATTCTCTGTTTTTTGAGAAGGCAAGTAGTGGTTGTGAATTATATTCATAGGATCCACCTGCAGTTGCATAGCGCACATGACCTATTCCAATATTTCCATTTAATTTAATAAAACTTTCGTCGTCAAAATTGTCGTAAACAAGTCCCATACCCTTGTCTAAAACCATATTCTTTCCGTCAAAAACACATATTCCGCTGGCTTCTTGTCCTCTGTGTTGAAGAGAATTAAGTCCGTAAAATAATTTTTTGCTCACATCACTTTGTGAGTAAATTCCAATAACTCCACACATTAATTTAACACCTCTTCGTTAAATCTAAAATTTTCAATAAAATAAAAATCTTCCATTTTTCCTCCAATTAAAAAAGCTCATCAAAAGATGAGCATAGTTAAATGTTTAAAGAAAAATTAGTCGCAAAAATTGCGTCAAGAAGTCCATGAGGTATATCCATAAAACTATTTGTGAACGCAGGGCAAAAAAGCATACAACTAATCCTCCATAAAGTAATAAAATTATTATATCATAAAATTTTTAGATTGTACTATTCAAAAATAAATATTAGATAAATCTCAATTTCTTTTGTTCTTTGCAGCATTTATATCCACCATAAAAATTGAAACCATTGTATAAAGTAACCAAGTTTTATTTGGATAGCTAAGATAAACTGGCTCCCATTTTGGAGAAAATTTTTCTTTATAAGCTCGAAGTCCTTCAAAGGAATAAAATTTGTAGCCAAACTTGTAAACTAAGTAGGCAAATTTTTCTTCCACAAAACTATTTGAGTTAATTCCAACATTGGATAGAGGTGCCATTCCCAATTCAAAATATTTTTTACCTTCATCTTTAAAATGTAAAAAGAGTTGCAAAAATAAATAATCCATAATGCTGCTTGGCGAATTATCTCTCTCATATCTCATTAAGTCAATTGTCGCCCAAGTTTTGTTTGGGTTTGGCATAATATTAGCAAAGGCAAGTATTTTTCCAGTCTCATCTCTTGCAATTGCAATGTCGCATAAATTAAAATAATCCCTGTTAAAGTATCCAAGAGAAAATCCCTTCTCTCTCTTGCCTTCTAACCAGTTGTCAGAAATTTTTTCTAAAACATCTAAAAATTCATCATCAAAGGGACCTTTGACGACCTCAAAGGTGTATCCTAATTTATTGAATTTTGAAAGGGCATTTCTTTGAGATTTATGCTCTCTTCCTTCTAAATTAAAATTTTGAAGATCAAGTGCTGCCGTCTCTCCAAATTTTATAAAAGAAAATCCAAAATCGTGAAGCATAATAGTTTCATCTTGACTTACTTCATAAAAAATCGGCTTATAATCGTATAGGTCTGCTTCTTCCACAAATTTTTGCAATAATTTGTCAAAGTCCCTTTTATTTCCAAAGGGTTCTCCCATTACAATTACTCTATCTCTGTATGTAGAAATAGAAATTCCACAAGTTGCCACGCCATCTTCTTCATAATAGTAAATTTCCTTGTCCCCAACTAGTGCTAACCCTGACTCTGGATGGCATTCATAAGTCGATAAAATATTTAAAACTTTATCTACATCCATTTTTTCTCCAAGCTTTATTTTCTTTCCCTTTAAGTAAAACAAAAGAAGTCGAATAGAAAAAACCAATATAATAAAAATTATTGAAAATCTTGCAAAGCTCTTTTCAAAGGGAATTAAAAGGAAAACCCTATAATTTATTGGTCTCAATTTATAATTTATAGCCACAAAATAAATTGTAATTACAGAAATTACAACAAAAAATAATGTGTCTATTGTGATAGCTTCAAAGGAATATACAAGTTGTTTTCTGTTGGGAGTTTTTCTCGTGAAAAAGGCGAGGAAAATTACCAAAATTAAAAATATAAGTTCGATTATCCCAAAACCACTTAAAAAAGAATATATTAAGGCAAGAATGAGAAAAACCAAAGTTACTTTAGTTGCCCTTTCCACCTCTTCTCTATTGGCACGTCCCAAAATTATAAAACAAGCTCCAAAAATTAAACTTGGAAATTGGTAAATTAAATTTGCATTTATTGGGCTAAATTGACTTAACCAATAATGTTCAGAAAGTTCCTCTGGAATTGTCGCCGACAAAATCATAAAAGTTCCTGCGATATATAACATAAAGGACAAAATATCAAGTCCTATTGACTTTATAACTCTCGAAGGAATGTTGTCATTTTTCTCGTCAAAAATGCAACCAAGGTCGTGTATAAAAAATACAAGTCCAAACATAAAGGGAACAATGTAGTAAAAAATCCTGTAAAGCAAAAGCCATGTTAAAACAATATCTCCGTTAATGCCAAGGCTGTTGAATATAGTTAAAATTACAAGTTCAAAGGAGCCAAGTCCACCAGGAATAAAGGAAGCAATCCCTATAATATTTGCAATGACAAAGGCAGAAATTATCACAAAAAAATTTAACTTTACTCCGAGAAAAAATCCAATTGTGTAGAAAAAAAGTGCCGCTAATAACCATTCACAAATTGAAACTAAGGATACTTCTATTGCATATTTTTTGGAAATGGAAAAATCTCCATTATTTCTAATTTTTGATACAAAAAATAAAACTGGATAGTATAAAATTGCACCAATAAGCCAAATTTTGTAATTAATTAAAATTTTGCTATTGAAGAAAATTAAAAGCATTAAAGATGCTACTGCCAAAAATGAAAGACCTGCAATGTCGTAGAGAAGGGACTTCACCAAAAACTTTAAAAAATTCTTGTCATCCTTTCCTTCGCCAAAATATCTCATTCTCAGCCCAATATTTATTACACCGCCAAAGCCAATTAAGTTGTTAAAGGAATTTACTGTGATAGATCTTTTTATTATGTATTCTTTATCTCTATCTAATTTTAAAAAATTATTCAAGAGAATATCATAAAAAATCATTGGTAAAAAGGCAATAAATCCCAATACTGCCATTGTAATGAGCTTTATTAAAGAAATTTCATAAAAAATATTTGTAACATCTTCAATAGAAATTTCCTTTCTCAGTTTTGTAAATTCAAGAATTACTAAAAGAATTACGCCAAATAAAAATGTCGGCTTAATTCCCTTAGCAAATTTTTTTAATTTTTCCATTATTTCACCTCTTTTTTTAAAAAATCAAGGACTACCTTATTGTACTCATTAGGATTTGTCCTAGCAACTTTGTGTCCGTGATTTTTTACTATATATAGTTTGGATTTTTTTATTTTTTTAGCAACCTTGTAAAAATTTTCAAGGTATATTAGATCTCTTTCTCCAGCAATAATTAAAACTGGAAAATCAAATTTTTTGTAGTCGCTATCTATAATTTTTATTTTATCAAAAATTAGCTTATAGACGGAAAAATAATTTCTAAGACCTGTAAAAATTTTGGATAAAATCTTTAAATTGTAATAAAAAATGTAACTTAAAATTCTTGGAATAAATTTCACCTGCGAAAAATCTTTATTGGGAGAATTTAAAACAAGCCTTTTAACTCTTTTTGGATAATTTTTCGCAAAGGTGAGGGCTAGATTTGCTCCATCAGAAAAGCCTAAAATATTCGCACATTGAATTTTTAAATTATCTAAGACATCTAAAACATCCTTTGACAAGTCTTCAAAGTTTAAATTATAGCCCTTATCGCTTTTTCCGTGACCTCTAGTGTCCATGGCTATGACCTTAAAATCTCTTTTAAACCCAATAATTTGCTTGTCAAAAAAACTAGAATCATTTCCATTTCCATGGAGAAGTAGAAGGGGCTCGCCACTTCCAATAATTCTTGTAAAAATCTTCGCTCCATCACGCATTAAAATAAATTTATTCAAATCCCTCACCTCCATTTATTTTACCACCTTTAAAATATTTTATTCCTTTTTCCACAAAAAAAAGATGCTTCACAGCACTTCAGGCTGTAGATAAACCCAGAAATATTTCCTGGGTTGTTGTTTTTAAATAAATTTTTTAATAAAGTTATTAATTTATTTTATTCAAAGCTAAATCCTTATTAGGACCTAATTTATGTATCATTATTTCTAGCTTTTTCATATTTATGTATGCAAAAAGTAAATTCTGCTTTCATTCATATGAAGAATTAAAAGAAACAATAGAAGAATAAATAGAATATTACAATAAGGGTAGAATAAAAGAAAATTAGGATATTTAAGTCTAATATAATGCAGAGAAAAAAATGAAGCATAACAAAAAACGCCGAAGAAAACATGGGTTCTCTCTGATATTTGATCCAACTTTATAGGGTCACCACATTTTTCAGCTCTTTTAATTATCCACAGAAGTTGATAACTTTTCATATCTGTGGATAATATTGTATATTTTTTGTAAAAATTAAGTTAAAAATTTGAAAGATTAGAGATTTTTTTTGTTTAATGATAATTTTCTCAAAATGTGTATTAATTGTGCACTACTTTTTAAAAAAATATTACTTAAACTGTGGATAATGTGAATAACTTTGGGGATAAAGTAGTTGGCACAAATATACTTGTGGAAAACTTTTTTTTAAATCTTTTAATTTTCTTCTAATTCCATCCAAATTTCATAAAGCTTATCGAGAGTATTTGCAAGGGTTTCACGCTTTATTGATAAATCATTTGCTAGTTGATAATCTTTGTAAGTATTAGAGTTTGCAAGTTTTTCATCTATTGTGGATAACTTTTCTTCAATGTCTGCAATTTCATTTTCAATTTTTTCCTTTTCTCTTCTAAGTTCTTTATTTTTTTTCCTTTCTTCTCTTTCCTCTCGCTTTTGCCTTGCAATTTCTGTCTTTGACTTGTAACTATCCTCAAAAGTTTCAACTTCAGTAGTTTTTTCCAAGTAATAATCATAATTGCCCAAAAAAGTATTTATGGCATCTTTTTTCATTTCAAAAATTTTGTCAACAGTTTTATTTAAAAAATATCTGTCGTGAGAAATGGAAAGGACAGTACCCTCGTATTTAAGAAGAGCATCTTCAAGTATTTCCTTTGAATCAATGTCTAAGTGGTTTGTAGGTTCGTCAAGGACCAAAAAGTTTGCACCCTTTAACATGATTTTTAATAGAGAAAGCCTTCCACGCTCACCACCAGAAAGTTCGTCAATGGTTTTGAAAATATCGTCACCAACAAAGAGAAATTCAGCCAAATATTTTCTCACTTGAAAATGTTCAAGCTTTGGAAATTCGTCCCAAATTTCATCTAAGACTGTGTTATTTAAATTTAAATTGTCTAGTTCTTGGTAGAAAAAAGCAATTTCGACATTAGATCCAATTTTTACTTCGCCAGAGTCTGGTCTAATTTTTCCTGCGATGATTTTAAATAGAGTGGACTTGCCCACACCATTGGGCCCAATAAGTCCAATTTTATCATTTTTATAGACAGAGGCATTTAAGTCGTGAAAAACTAAGTGATCGCCAAAGGATTTTGAAAGATTTTTAATCTCTAAAACATCCTTGCCAGAAGTCTTATTTGTAGTAAAGGAAAGACTTGTTTTTTTATTTGATGATGGCATTTCGATTTTTTGCATCTTGTCCAACATTTTCTTTCTGCTTTTGCCCTGTTTTATAAATCTATCGCGACCAAGACTAAGGTAGCGCTTTATAATTTCTTCTTGCCTTTTAATTTCCTTCTGTTGATCATCGTATTGTCTTTTTAAAACCTCAAAATCTTTCTTCCTCTGCCTCATGTAATTGTCGTAATTGCCAGAATAAGTTTTAGTTTCTCCCTTTTCCATTAAGACAATTTTTGACACAATATTATTTAAAAAATATCTATCGTGGCTAATTATAATAATTGCCTTGTTCACATCCTTTAAGTATTTTTCAAGCCAAGAAATCGCATCTATGTCCAAATGATTTGTAGGTTCATCTAGTAGGAGAAGATCTGCATCCTCAAGAAGAAGCATGGCAAGAGCCACACGAGATTTTTGCCCACCAGAAAGAGTTGATATGTCCCTATCAAAATCCTCCTCGCTAAATCCAAGCCCAATTAAAGTTCCCCTGATCCTAGAGTGGAAGGAATAGCCATCTCGCTTGTGAAACTCATCTTGCATACTTTGATATCTATTTAATTCCTCTTCCAAATTATTAGGATTTTCTGCTATAATGTGCTCTTGTTCTCTAAGATTTTTTTCAAGCTCAATTAAATCTCTAAAAATAAAAAGGCAATTATCGTAAATACTGCCTTCCTGATTTAAATTAAGTTGTTGCTCCAAATATCCGATTTTTAAATCTTTTTTTCTAAAAATTTCACCATCATCATAGGATAAGTTTTCAGTAATTATATTAAAAAGGGTGGACTTTCCACTTCCATTAATTCCAATAAGGCCAATTTTGTCCTCCTCTTCCACTATTAAATTAGCATCTTTAATAGTTTCTTCGTCAATGTAGGATTTTTTAATATTTGTTAAACTAAGTATTGGCATAATGACCTCCTAGATACATTTTAACAAATAATTAATCTCTTTAAAAGATTGACCACTTTCAAAACAAATAAAAAAGTTGTGCCAAATTTAAATGACACAACTTTATTAAACCTCTGAATGTCCCAAGTTTTTTGAAAACTCAATGCCGCAGTTTTTAACAGCTTCTATATATTCTCTCTTTGTCTCTTCCGTAACCCTTTCCTTTGGAATTACTACACCAATTGCTCCCACTAAAACATCTTTATAATTAAAAACAGGAGCACCAATTCCTATTGCACCTTCAATGTATTCTGAATCGGATACGGAAATTTTTTTGCTCCTTATTTCCATTAAATCTTTTCGTAGCTCTTCCTTATCAACTGGCGAATCTAAATAATTTGAAAGATCCTTTTTCAAATAATAGTTGATGTAATCATCAGGTTGAAAAGCGAGAATTGTCTTTCTAATTGCACCCTTGTGAAGATCAATTTCAATTCCAAAATTTTCAACGATTTTCAACGTATGTTTGCCTTCTGATTTTGACAGCATAAGTCCCTTGTCTCCAGATTTTATAACAAAAAAGGAATCTTCCATTGTTATTTCGGATAAATTTTCTAATACAGATTTTCCCACATCCTGTGGATCTAGTTTTGAGGATGCCTTTATACCAAGAGGTATAAGGGATGGTCCAAGTCCATAAAGGTGTGTCCTTTCGTCCTTAGAAACATAGCCGATTTCTATTAGAGTAGATAAAATTCTATGAGCTGTGCTAGGCGGTATATTTAAAATTTCAGATATTTCTGCAATAGTAAGCTCTCGATTTTCATTTTTTAACACATCTAAAACATTGGCAGCCTTAACTAAACTTTGAATCATTTTTTCACCTTCCAAATAAAATTATACCATATTATGGAAAGTATTTCATTAAAAGAAAAATAGAGCTAGTAATGTGGAGTAAAGTATAACTTTTTGTTAAATAAAAATAAGTCAGACATATAATCTGACTTAAAATCATATCAAGAAAGGGTAAAACTTGACTTAACATAATTTACAAGAGTTATCTTGTTTTTATATTTGTCTATTATAATAAAGTCCCATCCCTTAAGATCCTTAATGTAATAGTTATTGCTATTCAATCTTTTATTAAAAAATAATAAAGTTGTAATAGAATCCTTTGGAAGGTCATTTTTTAAAAATGATTGTAAACTGAGATGGGACAATATTAACATAAAATTTTTGTCTTTTTTAAATGCATCTAAATCTTTGTTATCAAAATCAAGAGAATCATAAATTTTTTTATCCTTTACATTATATTCAAAGATGGTTATTTCATCCGATACATTAGGAAGATAAAAAGTTTTTTTGCTTTCCAAAGTTAAGGATTCTTTATCTTTCAAATTTAAAACTTTATAAATATAATTATTTTGAAGGTAGGAATCTATTGGCAATAACACAAAGTTTAGCAACACAATTAAAGCTATAAATAAAGTAACTTTATTTCGACTTTTAATAATAAGGTAATTGTTCTTTAAATCCATTTTTTTGTATCCTAATAAGAAATATGAAATATAAACTAAAATTGAGTTAATTTATTTTTTCATAAGTTCCATTATACTATTTTAGAAGACCAACTTTCTTCGGTTGGGTCATTTTTAGTAATTAAACTAATTACAACAACAAATATTAAAGGTATAATTACGCTAAATCCCTCGTGGTAGCCATATGTTGGTTTGATAAAATAATACCACAAACAAGTTGAAGGTATTCCAGTAATTATTCCAGCTAAAATCCCCCAACTAGTACATTTCTTCCAATAAAGCCCAAGATATAATGAAGGAAAAACTGAAGTAAATAAACCTGTCCAAGCAAATATTATAAGATTAAAAACACCTTCTGATCCATTTAAAGATATATAAAGTGAGACAATGCCGATTATTATAGTTATGATCTTAAACGCATTATTATAAAATCTATCATCTTTTTTGTTCTTTCTTAAAATGCCTAATTCCAAGAAATTTCTACTTATTTCACTAGTGCTATGTAATAATAAAGTTTCTGAAGTACTCATTATAGAAGCAAATATTCCAGCCATTACTATACCACCAAATACATTTGGTATATAGTCAACTATTAGTTTTGGTATTCCACTTTCTGGATCAGCAATATTAGGATAAATTATTCTACAGCTCATTCCAATTATCACAGGTCCAAGTTGTCTTATTACATTAAATAATATTGAAAGCAAAGCAGATTTTCTTATTTCTTTTTCACTTTTAATAGTAAGATATTTTTGTATTCCTTGTGGTTGAGCCAAAAATCCTAAAGCGCTTCCCAACCAATAATTGAATATATAAAAAACAGCTTCTCCTGTAGGTCTACCATTATTCCAAGTAATTAAATTAGGTGCTTCCTGGGATAAAGATTTAAATAATCCAGCAACTCCTCCTACTTCACCAAGTGCTATAAAAGTAAGAACAAAAAAACTTCCTATCATAATAATACCTTGAATTGCATTAGTCCAAACCGCAGCATCCATACCACCTAAGAATATATATACTATTGTTAAAACACCAATAAAAATAGCAATAATTGTAGGATCAAGGTTCATTTCAATTGCAGCTTTAGATCCAGCTGTGAATTGACCAGCAAGATAAAACGCCAAGAATCCACCAATTAATAAACCGCCAAAAATTCTTATTAAATTATTAGGATCTCCGTGTAGTTTTGCCATTGCTTCTATAGGAGTTAACACAGTAGTTTGTTCCGCTAGATTCCTAAGTTTATGTGCAAGTGCATACCAGCAAATGAACTCTAATATTGTCCCAAAAATACATTGCCAAGTTGCAACAAGACCTAATGTATATCCCATTCCTACTAGACCAATAAAAGCAAATCCACTAGCTAGAGTTGTTCCCATACTTAAAGCTGTTAGCACAGATCCAAATCCCTTAGATCCAGTAATTAAACTTTCAGATGATTTTGTTTTTTTAGCAGAATAAATACTTATACCGAAAGTGATAGCAATATATAAGAGCAATCCTATATAAATTTGAATCATTTAGTCCTCCTTATCTTCTTTCCTATATTTTAAATACCATACCAAAGATATGAATAATCCTATATAAGGTAAAACAAAAATATTAATAATCTCACCTAATCCTATGTATTCAAACATATATGCCTCCTTTTTTAATCCAAAGTAATTTCGATTTCTGTAAACCCATTATTTACAGTAACGCCTTGCCCATATAAAAGTTTTTTGCTATTTTTTTTCAAAGGTGAAACTTTTCCATTATCAATTAATAACCAAGTATCATGTCCTGGAAGGATTCTGTCACAAGTACTCTTAATTTTCTTTATTGAAGAAACAGTTTTATTAAAATCTAGTGTCATTTGAACTTG
This sequence comes from Peptoniphilus faecalis, assembly GCF_012976305.1. GTDB lineage: Bacteria > Bacillota > Clostridia > Tissierellales > Peptoniphilaceae > Peptoniphilus_A > Peptoniphilus_A faecalis. Next base: position 75,099 of record NZ_JABDSR010000002.1, on the reverse strand, counting down.
TTCATTAATTAATTCTCCTCTATTTTTAACAGAATCTCCTACAAGCCCCCAAACTTCGCCATTATCTTGTTTTAACAAATAAGATACACATCCAGGAGTATGTCCTGGAGTTAGTATAGTCTTAATATTTGGCATAATTATCTCATTATTTTTTACAAAAGTTATATCAGCATATTTTAAAAAAGTTATCGCATTTTGATCGATATACAAATCTCTGCTTTCCAAATTATTGGCATATTCCCATTCTTCTTTAGATAAAAATATTTTTGAATTCCTAAATAAATCAATATTATACGCATGGTCAAAATGAAGATGACTTAAAAAAACATAATCAATATCAGAAAACTTTACACCTCTTTCTTCAAATTTTTTTGGCAAATAATTTCTTAAATTAGCACCTCCAGTGTCAAATAAAATTAACTTATCTTCATTTTTTATTAGAGCAACAGTTCCCCAACCTAATGCAAGATCTTCTAATTTACCTGAAAAACCTGTAAAAATAACATCCACTGAAAATCTCATAGAACCCCCCATTTAGTTAATAATATAAAAAGATTCTAAAATATCTGTTGGAGATTTTACTCTCTAACAGATATTTTTATGCAAAAAAACACTAATTAGTTTATTCTTAATAATAAGGTAATTGTTCTTTAAATCCATTTTTATTATTTAGATACCAGTATTTCAAATGTTCTATAGCTTCATGAGCTTTAGACTTGGCAGCTAAATCAGAATTGAACCCTTGATGAGCTTGTACATAAAAATTTTCTTTTAATGAAATGGCATCATTTATAATTTTTTTAGCAGCTGAAACATCTACATCCTTAGATTTATTTTGATTTTGTAGATCTTCTGTAAGTTCAGATTCGTGGCTGAACACATCTAAGCCTAAACCTAATATTTTATTTTCATTGTATAATTTTAAAAGAACACTTTCAGGAGCAATTTCTCCTCTAGTAACATTGATAAATATAAAATTCTTTTTATTCCTTCTCAAATAATCTTCATTGAAATAATTTACATTGTAAAATTTTGAATTTTTTATTTTAGTTAAGTTCATTACATTAACTATAATATCAGAGTTGACAATGGCATCTTCTTTACTTATAAAGTTAAAATCTTTATATTTTTCTTGAAGTTTTAAATCCTCACTTCTAATATCAACGGCTTGCATGTTAAAACCTACAGCTTCAAAATACTCATATACTTTAGAGCCAATTTTGCCAACTCCATATACTGTTACAGTTCTGTCCTTACTAATTTCCATGAAGGAATTAGTTTTATTTCTTTCAAAGGATGCAGTGTTTTTAACATATTCATTTAATAAACCGCAAGTACATAATCCAAATTTTAGTGCAGTTTGTGCAACAGCATTAACGCAATATTCTCGAAGAGATGCGATATTTAATTTATCTTGGTATTCTTCGAGATGATCATATCCAGCACTTCTTGTAATTACATTGTTTTTATTCTTACTGTTTATATAATTATCAGGTAAAATTGAATGAGTCTTTATAGTTATTATTTTAGGCAGTTCAATATTATTTTCTGATAAATATTCCTGTACCGTTAAAGGAGTTATTAATGATTTAAAATCCTTTGGTAAAATGTTTTCTTTAATTAAATTATTTGTTTCTATTTCCAAATAGTCAGCTTCTTTTCCTAAAGCTTCAAAATGTATAATATCGTAATTCATAGCACACCTCACTTATGTTGATTTCCTTGCATTTTTCCTGGTGTCCACCATTTAAGCACGAGAGCTATAACTGTGAGCACAATAAAGCCAGCCCACATTACAAGTGTTGTGTACAATGGATATTTGCCGCCAAAACTTATAAAAAGAGGAGGCAGAACTTGCAAAGCAATAGCTATTGGACGATTTAATAGATCTGTAAGACCAGTATCTTCTAGACCTCTTGACTTTTGGTCTGGATCGACAACCCTATTTAATAAAACCCCTGTAGCAACAACACCATTGGATCTTCCAAAATTTAGTATTCCTCTCTCAAACCAGTTTTTAGATGAGGAATATTTACTTACCCACAAGAACCATAAGATATTTAATACAAAGCCAAATATAAAAGTAATAGTAAGCGGAGCTAAATTTGATTTAATTACCCCAAGATTTAATGAAGAAACAGCGGATACAACTAATAAATCCGTTGATGACCCACTAATTCTTTGCATAGTAGCCCTATCTACATATTCTTGAGTATTTGTAATTTTGATAAATCCTTGAACTAGATAACCAGCAGCAAGAGCTAGTACAAATACTGGAATTGACAGCCAGTCAATTTTACTTTGTATGAAATTAGAAGCAACTCTTCCTAAATAAGCAGCAAATAAGGCAATGGATAAGTGAAATACAAGCGAATCCAATGACATATTGGAAATAGTGAGATTTCCAGAAGATTTTTGCTTATCTCTTGGAATAACGCCTCGCTTTATTTCGTCAGGAAGTTCTTTAGGAGAATCAACAAAGTTTGTATATTTTTTTCTTGTTCCCCAATTAATTAAAATCATTCCTACAACGATACCACCAACAAGCCCGACAGTTGCAGAAGTATTTCCTAAATCCAAAAATTCAGGATATCCCATATCCTTATACATAGCTCCTAGAGCTGCCGCAGTTCCATGACCACCATAAAATCCTGTGGCAAGTACTAGACCAAAGGAATCGTGAAGATCCCAAAATTTGTTTAGAACACCTAAAGCTAAAGCCATTCCAGCTGCATATTGAAGCATTAAAATGCCTGTATTTTGATAAAAGAATCCCCCAACTCCCTTTAAATCCTCCTTTGTAAAAGAATCATCACCTATAGGAGTACAAGCAAATACAATTGCAATAAGTACACCAGAATATTTTGACAATTGATCAGAAAAAGGCAAAATATTAAATCCACTTGGACCTAGAGCAAGTCCTATGAACCCACCAATTAAAGATGCGGGCATAAGTAAACTTTGAAATAATTTTACCTTAGCTCTTAAAAATTGACCCAATATCATTAACAATCCAAGTAATGCTGTGTCTTGTAATAAATCCCATAATGTAAATTCCATAAATTCACCTCATAAATGGAATTATCCGGATAATTATTTTTTCTTTAATTAGATAAAGAATAGAATTCTATAAAACCATTATAAGGTGTCGAAATGGAACTTGTCAAGAGTGAAATCAAAAATAGTCGTCTATTTGGCACATTAAATAAAATAACAATGCCCTTGTGATATATTTTAATTAATCTTTGAATAGGTGATTTTATGACATTTGGAGAAAATATTAAGAATTTAAGAATAAAGAATAATCTTACACAAAAGGAATTAGCTGAAAAGTTAAATTTATCGAGGCCGACAATTGGAAGATATGAATCGGATGAAAGATTTCCAGACAAAGAAACAATAATTGATCTTGCAGAGTTATTTGATGTTTCAATAGACGAGATGTTTGGAAGAGAAAATTATATAAATAAAAAGGTCTTTAAAGAAGAAGAAAAATTTTTTAAGGTAAATAAAATTGATAAAATACTTTGTAAAAAAGAAATAGATGAGGAATATTTAAATGACGAAGAATTTCTTGAGGATATTATTGAGTTTGGATACAAGGCAGCGATAAAAATAAAATTGTATAAAGAAATTAATAAAAAATAGTTTGAATTTGTTTATGAGCCACAGTAAATGTGGTTTTTTTAATTTTATAAGTTTTAAAATTAAAGGCGACACAAGTATAAATTATCAGGATAAGTGCGACAAAAATAAACTCATAGTTAATTGCTTATATTGATATGTAAGTTATTAAACAAAACATAATAAGTAGGGAATTTAAAATTAGGGCAAAGGGGAAGGCATTCTACCCTAGTTTTGTGTGATCTAATATTCGACTACAAAAAAAGTAGTGAAAACTCACTACTTTTTAGAAGCTAAATATAAAATTGTTTACTTGCCTTCATTAATTTTATAATTATTAAAAGTGAAACAATTATCTCACCTACATTTATACCTATAAGGAGTAAAGGTAAAAAGGATATATCTGCAAGGCTTTCGCTCAACAATATATAGTCCCAAAGGGAATGGAATATTATTGGGAAAATAATATTTTTTGTATCTAAATACATTGATGCCAAAAATACACCCATAATAAAGGTGGATAGCATTTGATTTGTTACTTCAGAAAAAGGCAAACCTCCCAATATATTTAATATATGCAGCAAAGAGAAAAAAAAGGAGGATATTAAAATTGCCAATACTGGATGAATTTTTCGCACTAAGCCGCCTAATACTATGCCTCTAAACATCCCTTCTTCTGCTATGCCAATGAGGGCAGTGTCAACAATGAGAATAAAGAAAGCTAAATTAAGACTAAAACCCTTTATTATTGAATAAACTCCAAAACCAGCTACAGGGACAAATATAAGGGCAGAGAGAAGATAACTTGGGCTTTTGCTCTTTGATAAAACTAATTGATCTTTATTTTTTAATCCATAAGATAAGACCAATAGGGACAACAATATCATAAAGGGCAAGAATTTTTCACTAAAATTAGATGAATCATAGGGCGTATTTAAAAAATGCTTACAAACAAATAAGCCCAATGCCATTAGGATATAATATAGGGATAAAATAGTATAATTTTTCTTCATTAGACCTCCGAGTTATTTTATATTTTATAATGGCGAAAAATATATTATGTGAGTATACACTTAATACATAAAATAAAATTTACAAGTAAACTTGTTCTTAATTTAAGCACGCCATATTTCCATAAAAATTATACTAAAAATAAAATTAGCTTTCAATATATTTGCGGTGCTTGCCTTGGAGCATTGCATATTTGACACATTATTTCCATAACAAAAATATTGACTTTTTACATATACAATGTTATTTTTATAACATAAAAAGTTAGAGAAGATGCAAATTTTTAATGCCAAACTTTTAAATTCGTAAATATACTTATGATTTGCGATTTTAGGGTTTGACATTTTTAGCTATTATTCTTCCTAATTTTTAAATATATTTTAAATCAGATTACATTTTATTATGCAGTTTTTACATTTTAAAAATTGGGAGGATTAAATGAAAAAATTTATTAATATTTATGGACGCAATCTTTTGATTATCATAACCCTGGCTTTAGTATTTATAGGATTTAATGATTACTTTGTTCAATTTGCAGAAAAGGACAAGTCACAAGCATTATTTCCCATATTTCTCATTGCCGCAAGCACAGTGTTCCTATATGCTATACCTGTTGCCCTATTTATATATTATTTAGTAAAAAGATTTAATGTTTCGGGCAAAGTCGTGCTACTAAGTCTTATATTTGGATTTACAATACCCTTGTATTTAGCAAGTCAAGGCAATTCACTAATTTCGTTATTGCTATTTTCACTTAATGTTCCAAAGGAAATACTCAGCAAATGGGGAGCAGCTATGACAGCACCCTTTACAGAAGAGATAGCAAAGGGAATAGTTGTCCTTTTGACATACTTTTTCTGCAAAAAGATTTCTTTAAAAGATGCCTTTATATCGGGGATGATTTCCGGCTTTGGCTTTCAACTTTTAGAGGACTTTGCATATATTTTTCAAAGCACCTTTGGCGAAACAAATACTGGTTTTTCAATAGCCTTTGAAAGAGTATCCAATGCACTGGGCAGTCATATGGATTTTGCAATAGTATTTGGAGTTGGACTTATAGCTCTTTTGAAAAAAGAAACTTCTATTCCAAAATCTAAGGCATTATTTTTCCTAATAGCACCTATTGTACTACATTTCGCTTGGAATTCTCCACTTGAAGGAGATTGGGTAACGCCTTTGTTTGGAAGCATAAATCTATGCCTTGCCTATTATGTATTTACCTTTGTGGACTCTTTAGATGAAGGAGATAAAATAGTTCAAGTTTAGTATTGAATTAAAAACTGTCTTGTAATTGTATTTGATTGTAAAATTGGAGGTTTAGCCTCCTTTTTTTATACAAAAATATATTTTATAAAGTCTAATTATATTTTTTCATTAAAACAAGTGGATAAACTTCCTATGACAATAGTAGGGTCTATCCTTGTGAAAATTAACATAAAAAAAGAAATCGGACTTTTCCGATTTCCTTTTTGTCTTAACTATTGAATTAGTTTGCTATTTTGTTCCATCTTTCTACGCCATGATCGTCTTTTTCATAGTAGTGAGTATTTGTAGCTTCATAAATATCATAGTATGCCCAATGAGAAGTACTTAAATCTTTGAACTTTCTTAATTCAAAGGACTTTTCATCTACAAAGGCTCTATCAGCCTGTCTATCAAACATTCTATTTACTATTGATACTGCTTCTGCTCTCGTGATAGGTGCATCAGGTTTAAATGTTCCATCTGAATATCCAGTGATCCAACCTTGTGCCTTAACTTGTGATATTACATCTCTTGCCCAGTGATTTGAAGGTACGTCTACAAAGCTTTCTGTTGCAAGTTTTTTGTCATTTATATATTTTGATGCAATAGCAGCAAACTCAGCTCTTGTAATGCTATTATTAGGTTTAAATGTTCCATCTGGATATCCCTTTATGATGTCCTTAGAAGTCAATTTCATTATACTTTCTGTAAACCAATCACCTTGTTTTACATCGCTAAACTTGTCCACAAAGGCTCCTTGAGTATTCTTTTCTGCCAACCTTGCAAATATAGCAGCCACTTCTGCCCTCGTGATTTCTCCATCAGGTCTAACTGTGCCATCTGGATAGCCAGAGATATATGCCTCATGTCTTTCTACCCTTGGTTCAGCTTTAGAAACTTCAACCTTTGGAGCAATTGGTGTCAAAGGAGCAACAGTCCTTTGAGTAGGTTCGTGCCAAGTTGGACGCCATGGAATATAAGGTTCAGATGGATAGTAAGGTTCATCTGGATAACTAGGCTCAGGCTCATGAGGCTTGATTGGGTCTTTAACTAAAATTCTAACATAAACTTTATCACTAGTTCCATCTGGATAAGTTACATCCACTCCTACAACAAAGCTTCCAGCTTGATTTCCATTAGGAATTGTCGTTTCATCAGAAATTTCAAATTTTACCGCACTTCTGTCGCCCTTATATCCTACTAATTCAATGCTATTTGCTATTTCTTCTGGAGTAGTATTTTCTCCATAATTTTTTGTAATCATGCTAGCTTTTGCATCGTATTTTATATTGTCGAATTTTACAACTTTCCATGTTCCTGCAAAAGTAACATCAGATTGTACGTCTTCTTGTTCATAAGCAGGTTCCCAACCTAAGAAAGTATATGTCGCAAAGTCAGTTTTTTCTTCAGTATTTGCTACTGGAGTTGTAGGAACTTCTGCATTTTGTGACTTGTAAATTTCCTTGCCCTCTGGTGGAGTCTGTGTGAAATCAGCAGGTCTTTCAATTTCTTCGCCATCTTCATCTACGAATTTGTATTCATATCTTACAAGCACCTTTTCATTTGAAATAAATTTCCAAGTACCGATAAAATGCACTTCGCCCGCTTGTTCGGAAGATTTTGTAAAGCCCGCAAACTTCCATACTCCCGGTACGTCATCTACTGTATCAGGATACTCGCCGATATAATTTGGCATATCAAGAGTTTCATCTTCATATTTTTCTATGCTATCTACTAAGTCGGCACTTATTGCTTCAGGTTTTAAAACTTCTTCCTCGCCATTTTTAAATACATAGTCGAAAACATAATTTACTTTTCCTCTTGGGACAAATTCCCAAGTTCCTGTAAAGACATTCTTAGCCTTATCTTTATCAATAGATAAGCTTTCCGGACTCCAGCTTACAAATTTCCAAACTCCTTGGTCGTTTGCATCGGTAATTTTTACTTCGTTAAACTTGTATTGAGGCGTAAATTCTTCTCCAATATTCTTTTCAATATTTATAGGTTTTTGTTCTATTACTTCTTGAGGTAAAGGTCTATCATCTTGAGAGATAAATTCAAAGCTTACTTCGCTCATTGTTTCATCCCATTGTGCATAGGCAATTTCATTCTTTGTGATTGTAAATTCATCGCCCGGTTGATAAACCACATCTCCAATTTTCCAACCGACAAATCTTGCCTTTGGCTTATTTAAATTTCCTTCATTGGCAATTCTTATAGTTTGATTAATATCGGCATCGGTTTTAACAGGAACATCTCCGCTTACACCTTGAGGATTGTCTTTATCTGCAACATAAGTTAGTGTCACTTTGTCGGTCTTAAAGGTTGCCACATAGGTTTTGTCGCCGGTTATTTCACTATCCATATCTAAAGTTTCACGCCAAGTGTCGAAAACATAATTTTGATTTGGTGTATACTTAGGAACTGTTACTCTCGTCCCTAATTTTACCCCTGCATTAGGATTTACATAGTACTTAGTTGTTCCAGAAAGAGTTCCGTTGCCGTCAGTAATAAATAGAACTGTAACATAGCCCTTAGGCTTATCCGTCGATTCATCAGCTGTATAAACATCCTTTAGTTTATTAAAGATATGTTTTATCTTCATTCCTTCAACAAAGGGACCTGTCATAGAGCCTTCCCATGTTCCCTTTTCATAGCCAATAGCGGGTTCAAATCCAAGTCCTTCCGCCTTATTAGTTAAATCGACATCCGCCTTAGGATTTACATAGTACTTAGTAGTTCCGGAAAGTTTTCCATTGCCGTCAGTAATAAATTCAACTGTAACATAGCCCTTAGGTTTTTCTCCTTCAGCAGGAAGAATTGGGTCGATGTCGTCATATGTTGCAGTGATTGTAACTTCTTTTCCGTCACTTATATTCATAGTTAGAGGTTTATCCCAAGACTTGAATTTCTTTCCAGTTTTTTCTATTACTTCTGTTTGAGGAATAGTAACGTCAACCTTTGGTTTTACCCAATAAGTTGTAGTAGCTCCCTCTTTGAAGTTTCCTCCTTCACCGGAATCTAAAGTTACCTTTATATAGCCCGGTTTTTCTTCTGTTAAGACATTTTCTAGTTCATTGTATCTTGCGGTGATTACCTCTCCACCACTGTATAAGACTGAGTAATTTATGATTTCTGTCCAACCCACAAATTCATAACCAGTTTTAGCATCTATATTTGGTTTAAAATCGTAAAGTTTTACGGGAACAGTCGGATTTACATATACATTTTTAATTGTATCTGCGGAATCCTTAATGCTTCCCTTATCCGTAGTGTCAAAGACAACTTTCACATATCCCTTAGGAATTTTGTTTAGATTGCCACTTTCATCTTTTTCAGGGATTACATTTTTAAGAGGAGTGTACTCGGCAGTTACATAAATTGTCATCTCGCTTCCGTCGATTTTTTCACTAGCTTCTTTGTCCCAGCCATCAAACTTATATCCGGTGAAAGCAATTACATCTGTGTCGGCAAATTTGCTTAAAATATCTCCCAAAGTTTTATTCTTCTTAGGATTTACATAGAAGATGGTGTTTAAATCATCTTTAATATATCCGTCGTCTCCATTATTTAATATAACTTCAACATAACCCTCTGGTTTTGAATTTGTACTTTCGTCATCTGTTTTTTCTGGAATTATATCATCATAAGCCTTGAATCTTCCCTTTATAGTAGTATCTTCACTAAAAGTAGTTTGATTTATAGGAGGATCCCAAGAGTCAAAGTAATATCCGACTTCCACATCTAACTTAGGTCCTTTTAGAGTTATCCTTCTATTAGGGTCGACATATACTGTATTTTGCCCTACAATACTTCCGCCTTCGCCTTCTATTTCAAAAGTTATCTTGCTATAACCATCAACAGGAGTAGTTGAAATTGCACCCGTAGGAGAGAACACAGCTTTTATATCAGTGTCTACTTTATATTGTTGATTATGAGTAACATCTCTGTCCCATGCAGAAAATTCATAGCCCGTATCCGGATTTATTTCACCATCTGTTGGCGGAGTAAGTGTTACATATTTATTTGGATTTACATAGTAGGATTTTTCAACAACTACGCCATTTTCACCTGAAATAAATTTTACAGTTACATAACCCTCTGGGCTACTTACGCCGTCTTTTACTTCAATCACATCTTCTAATTCCACTGCCTTAGCTTTTACCACGATGTCAGTGTTTATTGGTGTAGTATCATCCTTATCCCAACCATTAAAGGCGTATCCGATTTCTGGATTTCCAATAGGCTTAATAATACTTGCATCTCCAAGAGTTATTCCGGCATCCTTTTTAATATAGTAAGACTTGACATCGGAAAGATTTATCCCCTTTGTTCCTTCAAAAGTCAATCTCACATATCTTTCATCAGGTCTTCCCATTGGATCGCTAGGGTCGTAGGGGATTATAGTTTTAACATCAGCATAACTTGCCTTAATTGTGAAAGGCTCTTTTACTTCAAAGTTATCTTCAGGAAGGGTATTCCATTTGTCAAAGGATTTTGTGCCGTCTTTGTAAGCTGCACTAGGAATAGAAAGCCCTTCATATTTTGTCCTTTTCCAATTTGTGCCCTTATAAACATTGTAAACTCTTGTAGTCTTATCTGTTCCATTTAACTTACCATCTTCTGTGGCATCAAAAACCACCCTTGTGTAGTAATCAGGGACTTCCTCATTAGGATCTGTAACTTCTTCCACAATTGGAACTACCTTTATTTTTGCAGTTACAGTGCCAGTCTTGCCACTTGGATAGTGGATTGTTACGTTAACAGTCTTTTCTCCAGTTGTTGAAGTGTCTATCGGTTCAAAGGAGAATTTTGCTCCCGCCTTTTCCAATTCTTCATAATTAGTCAATAAATCTTTTGCAGTAGGAGTAGAACCCTTTGGCACAATTTTTTCATTTCCACTTGATTTTAAAACAAATTTAGCAGTAAATATATGGTCTTCTCTTATAGGCGTATTGTCATTTAAAAATCTTTCGTCATTCCATTCATCAAATTCATAATTTCCGGAATCATCGGCAAAGGCATTGACCTTTGGAAGCTTTTTAAATTCAAGTCCGTCAATTACATCGTATATAATCTCCTTCACACCTTGGTCTTTATCGCCTAATGAAATATTTCCGCCTTCATCCGCCCTAAAGATTATTCTGTGATATCCATCAGGAGTTACGGCTTCCTTTGATTTTCTCTTTAACACACGAATGTCTTCGTATTTAAAGCTTACGCTATCTTTATTTGTAATAACATCGCCATCTCCATAGCCCTTAATATTAGTTAGCTCGCCCTTTTCATTCAATTCAAATGAAAGTTCGACATTAGGAGCTGATGTCAATTTATAGCCCGGTATATTTCTATAAGACACTGCATCATAATCCTTTTTGCCATTTTCAATTTTTTCCGGTGGGACTATATTTTTATCATTTTGGTCGATGTAGTTGATATTGTACTGTCTTGTTCTAAAAGGTCTATAATGAAAATCAAATTTATTATTTTCAGGATTTTCATCTATTATTTTAGTTTGATAATATTCATTATTTGGTATATCATCTCTTAAAAGCCAATCTTCTCCTGTAAATTGAGCCATAGCTGCTGCATATTCGCCTATTATCAAGTTTTCAAGTTTAATTTCTTTCTTTTTATCTAAAATTTCATTGTCCTGAAGGTCGTAGAAATGATGATAAGCAGTAGCATAGGTTCTATTTGTAGCGACCCACATTGCCTTTAGATAAATATCTTCAGCCACCGGATTATCTTCTGCATACCTTATAGGCACATGATATTTGTCAAAATAGCTTGTATCTATTGTAGGACTTCCGCTGCCGTCAAGTATTAACTGACCCTTTTCATCCCTTTTAAAAAGCACTAATTCCCAGCCGGCAAAAGTAGAACCTTCTTTAGTTGGTTTACTTTGAAGACTTATCTTTGCTCCATTGTTTACCGTTTCAATTACCTTTTCGCTAGAACCCTTTAATTTTCCGCCATTTGGATCCAAAGTAACCTTCCACTTAATATCTTTTTCAGCCCAGTGGTCGTATAGATCGTACTTGTAGTTTGGCATAGTCTGTGCGGAGTCCTTTACCAAATTTTGACCTACGGGGTCTAATGCCCAGCCCTTAAATTCATAGGTATCTGGAATGCCTTGAGGTCTTTCCGGCACATATTTTGTGTCTAGGTCTAAATCCTTTAGCGGTTTGTCATAAGGAACTTGCATTGTAGTCGCATTGCCCTTTGTTGGATGTAGTGTCAAATCATATTTATTTCTTGTATATTCTAATTTTAAATATCCATTATTAGATGCTCTTTGGCCGCCAAGCCTGTCTACATATTGAACTTGCCCATCAGGTCTTCCATTATTTATAGTTTCCCAAAAAGAATCAGTTTTTCTGTAAACTCTTTGTGCTTTTTCATCATAAGCTCCTTCAAAACCTTTAAGTTCAGGAAGTGGAAACTTATAGCTGGAATTTTTGGTGTCGGACTTCCAATAATACATTGAAGAATCGAGTTTAGAAACTCCATCAAAATCCTCTTTGAAAAAATCCACATGTACAGGATGATTATTTGAAACTCGTCCTTGGGCAATCCCTAAACTTATCTGCCTTGGTCCAATATTAACGTCGGTTCTACTTAAAAAGCTCTTTCCCTCTTGATTTACAGCATTTATAAAATCAGAAGCTGAAAGCCTATAAGGCGGCGTATCTCTATATATAAAACGACCATAATTTATAAGCCAGCCTTGACCGGAATAGTTTCTCGTCCAGCCCTCTATTTCACTGTCCCTTGGCCATGCAGCTGCCAAAGATTGATTGAAGCGAGCCTTTATTGTATATGGATTGGTTTTCGCATCATATCTTACTCCGTCTTTAGTGATGATGGGGTCAAAAGTGTCTTTTGCTTGTATTACTTTTGCTTTTTCAAATACAAGCTCATAGACTTCTCTATCATAGTAGATACTAAATGCAGTCTTTCCTGTAGATGAAATTAGCTTTTGATTTCCATCTTCACCTGCATTTTTTTCTTTTATTAAATTTTCATTTCTATGATAGTATTTTGCCAGTTCATTTGGATTACTAGTAACCTCTTTATCAATATCTGGGAACTTTATTCCATCTGGAGTTACTTTTGAAAGGTCAGGAGATGTGCCGACTTCTCCCTTTGAAATCTTCTTGCTGCCAACATAGTCGTATCTTTCCTTAAAAGGTGCAGAAGGGTCATAGTCCGATTTTTCAGTGTAGAAAAGAATTGTATAATCTGCTTCTGTATTTTCCTTCCAAATAGCTTTAAATTCTAAATCTTCTGAAGGCATTTTAAGATTTTCTATATCTTCATTCCTTATGCGCTCTCCCTTTTTAACTGTACTTCCGTCATTTTTTAAAAGATCGCGATTTGCAATCCAATGTAAAAAAGTAGCACCCTCTTTTTTTGGTTCAATTACATTTGGAATATTTTGCTCATAATATAATTTCTTTGCTCTTATTTTAGTAGCGCCTTCAGATGTGTTGTAGGTAACAGTATTGGCATCTCTTAAATATCTAAATACAACTTGAAAGTCTTTAGTGCTTTCAGGTACTTGAACTTGTAAGCTTGAAAACTCTGGAGAAAATCCGGGAGTTTCACTTTTTTTCAATGCATAAAAAGGGAATTTAGTCCCAACTTTAGCATTATTTATTGTTTCCTTTTTCTTTTCAAAGGCTTCTGGATCTGTTAAAGATTGAAAAAGATGAACTACCTTTACTTCTGTTTCCTTTGGTGTATATACATATCCATTTGTATAATCTTTAAAATTAGCCACCTCTGCCCTTGAAAAAGTATATCTCGGAGTTGGCGCAGTATATCCATCTATGATTGGAAGGTCCACAGTTTTATCTATGTCCATTTTTCCATTTTTAAATACAGATGCTATATAAGGTTGAAATTTAGGAATTTTAAAACCATTTGCATCAATGTAATAGTCCACTTGTAATGTGTATTTTTCATCCACAGGCGGATCTGCTATTTGATTATTTGCCTCATCTTTATTTGTAGGGTCTTTGTCAAATTCCTTGACCTCTACATCTTCGTTGTTAATATAATGTACTTTGTCATTTTTTATATTGTCGTAATCATCTATTTTAAAATTAGGTTCGCCTGAATATGCAAAGATATTCGCAGGAAAACTTGTCAGCAAGATAAGTAGCGCCATAAAAAATGCCAAACATCTCCTATTTAATTTCATAAATACCTCCCTTTAAATTTTAATGTCTGAGCATTATTATAATATAGAGACATCCTTTTTAAAATATCTTTTATTATATTATATAATGATCTAAATACATTTATTATATCATCTAAGATTCAAAAAGTTTACTAGTTTAATTAAGATTATGCAAAAAAATTTTTGTATCTAAGCCAAATTTTATTAGATTTGTAAATTAAAGTTGCAAGATGTAATAAGAACTAAAATAATAAGGAAAAATTAATCTAATTCAATTTTTTAATCCCTTTCAAGGTCTTTCTATAAAAGCATTTTGAAAAAAACAAAATTGACTTTTATGAAAATTTCTATATAATAAAATTAAGTATTTAGATAGATATCAAAATATTTAAGAAGGTGAATTATGTTTTCTAATACTTTTAAAGCCCTATCCGACCCTGTTAGACTTGAGATTTTAAATATGCTCAGGAAAAATGGCAGGATGAATGCAGGGGAAATCGCCGATAATTTTGATTTAACAAAGGCAACAATTTCTCATCACCTAAAGATCTTAAGAGAGCAGGATTTGATTTACGAAACTAAAGAAAAAAATTTTATTTATTATGAGCTAAACACTTCGGTTTTTGAAGAAATTTTGACATGGATTGTGAAATTTAAAGGAGGTCAAGATGAAAAATAAGTTTAGATTTAGAGAAAGCAGCATTTATTCAATAATTGCATCAATTATTATTTTAATATTTTTTAGTGCAGTTTTTTATAACAAAATGCCAAGAGAACTTCCTACTCACTGGAATTTTAACAATGAAGTAGATGCCTATGGCTCAAAATTTGAGGCTATGATAGGAGTTCCTTTGTTTTTAATTGCCATGAATATTTTCCTTTGCTTTATGCTGGACAATGATCCAAAAAATAGGTTGCAAAATAATTTACTTATGACTATTACTAAGATGACCTTTCCCCTTATGATGATTGTAATCTATGTAATAACAGTTTTATATGGACTAGGTAGGGAAGTAAACACTGGCATTATAATTTCTCTAGCAATTGGAATTTTGTTTGTAGTCATTGGAAATTACATGCCAAAGGTAAAGAGAAATTACACCATGGGAATTAAGCTTCCTTGGACTTTAAATAGCGACGAAAATTGGAGGAGAACTCATAGAATTGGCGGAATTTCATTTATTATGATGGGATTAACTTTTTTTGCCTATCCCTTTATTAAAAGTGAGGCTTTAATTTTTGGCGTTGTGATTTTTGCCATAGCCATACCTACAATTTATTCCTTTTATCTCTACACTAGGGGAATTTAAAAAGTTAAAATAAAAAAATAAAAAGGGGACTATCACAATGTGGTAGTCCTTATAGTTTTCTATTTTTTCTTGAGACTTCTAGGGGAAGTTTTTCTCTTTCTCTTTTTACTTTTTCATTTTCTAATTTTACTATGGCAAGATTTTTTTCTTCGCCAAGGTCTGCGATTATTTCGCCACTTGGTGATACGCATAGGGAATGTGCGTAGGCATTTTTGGAAAGTTTGGCATCTCTTGCTATGGCAGGAGAAACTATATAGCATTGAGTGTCTACTGCACGAGCTCTATTTAAAAGGTGAAAGTGAACTTCGCCCGTCTTTTTCATAAAAGTCGATGGCACAAAAATTACTTCAGCACCGTAGTTGCGAAAACTTTGGAAGAGCTCGGGAAATCTTAAATCAAAACAAATTGCAAGGCCAAAGATGCCATATTCTGTTTCAAAGACGCCTAGAGATTTGCCGCCAGAAATTGTGTCAGACTCCCTATAGCCTTCGATGTCAAAGAGATTTATCTTTGAATATCTGTAAATTTCCTTGCCCTCTTTGTCGAAGACATAGGATCTATTGTAAATTTTTTCGCCAGATTTAATTGGGATTGAGCCTCCAATTAAATAGACTTTATTTTTCCTTGCCACTTCACTCATTTTTTTGTAAGTCTTTCCAAAATCTTCTTCGGCAAATTTTGTGAAGTAAGAATTTTGGTAGGGGCAGTTCCACATTTCTGGAAGGCATATTACATCGGCACCTTTATTTTTTGCGCAAGATGTATATTCTTCCATTGTCTTTAAGTTTTTTTCTTTGTCGCCAGTGGCAGGCAACTGAATTATTCCAACATTAAAATCTTTCATAATAACCTCAAATTATATAATGTTAAAAAAGCCAAGGCATAAAACTACTATTCCAAGGACTATTCTATAATAGCCAAAGGGAATAAAGTCGTGTTCACGAACATAGCCAAGGAATTTTTTAATTACTACAAGGGCAACTATATAAGAAATAAGTCCGCCAAGGATTATCAAAAACCATTGCCAAGGGGTGAAGGAAAATCCGATTTTTAAAATTTTAAGGGCAGTTGCGCCAAGCATAGTTGGCACTGCAAGGTAGAAGGAAAATTTTGCGGAGCTTGTCCTTGAACAGCCCAGTAGCATTGCGCCAATAATTGTTGCGGCAGAACGAGATGTTCCGGGAACCATGGCAAGGCATTGGAAAAAGCCAATTAGTAATGCGGTTTTAAGCCCAATGTCATTTAAACTTTTGTATTTAAATTCTTTGTTTTTATTATTTTTTTCCATAAAAATAATTATAAATCCATAGACAATAAGTGCAATTGCAACTGTAATTGGATTAAAAAGATGTGAGTCGATAAAGTCGTCTAATAAAAACCCAAAAAAAGCTGCGGGCAAAAATCCAATGATTATTTTTGCAATTAGTCGCATTGTTTCAAGATCTCTATACTTAAATTTTTCCTTAAAGGATAAACTTTCATATTTTTCTTCACCAATTACTGGCACAAGTTTTCCCCTTGCAATTGGATTTATATCGTAGAAGTAGAGATATACTACTGCTAATATTGCACCCAGTTGTATAATTACGCTAAAGGCATTGGAAAAGGACTTTGGCTCAAGTTTTATAAAGCTATCTGCGATTATAAGATGACCTGTTGATGAAACAGGTAAAAATTCTGTCAGCCCTTCGATGAGTCCAAGGACTATTACTTTTATTATGTCTGAAATCATATTTACCTCCATTTTTTGACAAAGCTATTATAACATTTGATTGAGAAAAGATAAATAAGGCCCTCGTCAATGACAAGAGCCTTATTATTAATTTCTTTGTAAATTTAAAAATTTTGTAAATTCCTTTTTAAACATCAACTCAACAGTTCCCGTAGGGCCGTTTCTGTGTTTTGCAATGATTACTTCGCCAATATTTGGCTTTTCAGATTCTTCCTTTGTGTAGTATTCATCTCTATACAAAAACATTACTATGTCTGCATCTTGTTCAATGGCACCAGATTCACGAAGGTCAGACAAAATTGGTCTGTGATCTGTTCTTAGTTCAGGTGCACGAGAAAGTTGTGATAGGGCAATAACGGGAACTTCAAGTTCCTTTGCAATTGCCTTTAAGTTTCTCGATATTGCAGAAATTTCTTGTTGCCTTGATTCAGCTCTAGAATTCATCTGCATAAGTTGCAAGTAGTCGATTACTATTAAGTCAAGTCCCTTTTCTATTTTCATTCTTCTACACTTTGCCTTTAGTTCCAGAGGAGAGATGCCGGCAGTGTCGTCAATTTCCATTTTTAGATTGGATATAATTGGCATTGTGTTAATTATTTTTGTCCACTCTTCTTCATTTAAGTTTCCGCTAATAACTTTTTGAAGGTCTACATGGGCATTTGAAGAAATAATCCTTTGGAAAAGTTGGTTCTTGCTCATTTCAAGGGAAAAAATGGCAACTGATGCACCGCCTCTTAATGCTGCATTAGTTGCGATATTTACCATAAGGGCAGTTTTACCCATGGAAGGTCTCGCCGCAAGTAATATTAAATCAGATTTTTGAAGTCCAGAAATTTTTCTATCAAGGTCTATAAAACCAGTTGTAAGTCCAGTGAGGGCATTTGGATTTTGTGCCTTCATTTCCAATTCAGCAAAGGAATCTAGGGCAATATTTTTAATATTTACTAGACCATTTTTTGTTGAGTCTTGAGTTATTTCAAAGACAGATTTTTCTGCAAGTTCGATAATAAGGTCTGCTCTTGCATCAGATGAATAAGCGGCAGAAATAATTTTATCAGACGCATTTATTAGTTCTCTCAAAACGCCCTTTTCCTTAATAATTTCACAGTAGGATCTAATATTTGAAACAGCTGTTACATTTGAAGACAAGTCGGCGAGATATGTTATTCCTCCAACTTCTTCTAGGGATTCAGTTTTTTTCAATTCTTCTGCAATAGTTATTACATCTGCAGGCTCATTTCTGTTGTAGATATTTAAAATTGCGTCATAAATTTTTCTATGGGCATCTTGATAAAAATCCTCTGTTTTTAAAATTTCAATAGATGCAGTGATTGCTTCTTTTGAAAGCATCATAGAGCCTAGCGCCGATTCCTCTGCTTCAAGATTGTGGGGAGGCATTTTTAAATTTTCAACAGAATTTAAGTTTTCTCCATTTACATCCATATCGATCAAGATTCCGGTCTAACATTTACCTTTAAAGTTGCAATTACATCGGGATATAATTTTATGTCGATGTTTTTCATTCCAGCTTCTTTAATATTTTCGGACAAGTCGATTTTTTTCTTGTCCACTTCAATTTTATATTCGCTCTTTAAATTTTTTGCAATGTCGCTAGAAGTTATTGCACCAAAAAGTCTTCCACCTTCTCCAGCTTTTGCCTTAATAGTAAGGGTTAATTGTTCGAGTTTTTTCTTAATTTCATTGGCCTTTGCTCGATTTTCCCTTTCTAATTTTTCTTCTTCGATTTTATTTTTCTTCCAAATTTCTAAGTTTTCGGGAGTAGCTTCAATAGCAATTCCTCTTGGGATTAAAAAGTTTCTAGCATAGCCAGTTTTTGCGTTAACTATGCTTCCCTTTGGTCCTAAATTTTTGTCGTCTTTTAATAAAATTATTTTCATGTTATTCCTCGCTTCTATTTTCTTCTAAATATTCTTCTATGGCTTCTATTAAAATCTTTTCTGCTTTGTCTAAATCTTGTGTATCAATTTGTGCACCAGCCATATTTAAGTGGCCGCCGCCGCCTATTTTTTCAAGAATTAATTGAACTGAAACTACTTCTCCACGGGATCTGCCTGAAATATGAGTTTTGCCATTATTAATTGTAAGCACAAAGGATGCGTCAATGCCATTTATGTCGAGAAGGGCATCGGCAGCCTGTGCTGCAACTAATACAGAATTTTTTGCTTCCTTTTCAAATCTCGATACGGCAATATTGTCGTGAATGATTTTTGTGTTGTGAATTACATCTGCTCTGTAAAGCATAGTATCTAAATCATCTTGGAAAAGTGCCTTTACTTTTAACATATTTGCACCAGCTCTTTTTAAAACTGAGGCAGCTTCAAAGGTTCTTACGCCCGTTTGGAAAGAGAAGTTTTTTGTGTCTACAACTATACCACTCATGAGAGCATCTGCCTCAAAATGAGTTAAATTTAAATCCTCTGACATATAAGTGAGCATTTCAGTTATGAGCTCGCAAGTTGAGGAGGCATAGGGTTCTACATAGGACAAGACGGGATTTTCTACAAATTCCTTGCCTCTCCTATGGTGATCTATTACTACTATTTGGCTAGTTTCCTTCAAGAGGTCTGGATATTCAGTAAAGGATGGCTTGTGATTGTCCACTAAAATTATTAGAGAGGAGTGCTTAATGGTGTTCATTGCCGTTTCTCTTGATATGACTTTTTTGTAAAGTTCTGGCTCCTCTTCCTTCATCCTGTCGATTAAATTGTCGATGGATGGATTGGATTTTTCAAGGACTATATAACCTTCTTTATTTCTATTTAAAGTTGCACGCAGACAACCAATAGCCGCACCAATTGCGTCCATATCTGGGTTTTGATGTCCCATAATGTAGACATTTTCAGATCTGTCGATTAATTGTTTTAAAGCTTCGCCAATAACTCTTGCCTTAACTTTATTTCTCTTTTCAACAGCTTTTGACTTTCCGCCAAAGAAGGCATAATTGTCGTCGACTTTTACAACGGCTTGGTCGCCGCCACGACCTAGTGCAAGGTCAAGAGATGAGTCAGCTTCCATATAGGCCTCTTTAAAGTTAAGCCCAAAGGAAGAAACTCCAATAGATAAAGTAATGGGAATTGAGTTGCCCTTATTTAAATCTCTTAAATCATCGAGTATGTCAAATCTCTTTTTTTTAAGGGAATTTAAAGATTTATAATTCATGACAACTAAATATAAGTCTTCGTCAGCCTTTTTAACCAAAGCATCGTATTCTTCAAAATATTGAGAGATAGTTGAGTCAATGTCTGCAATTAAAAGAGGTCTAATCTCTGAAGGAGCACTGCTTATTGCTTCTGAGAAGTTGTCTACTTCTACTTTTGCAATAATTGGATATTCTTCTGTGTATTTGTCCTTTAAATTTTTGTAGGCGGTGTTGTCTACAAAATAAAGTAGCACAGATTTGCTGTCAGCGGATTTAGATTTATTTTCACAAATATTTGTGTAGACATTAAAAAAGCTCTTGTTAATCTCAATGGGAAGTGTATTTGCACCACTTCTATTTATTATATTTGAGATGTCAATATCCTTAACTAAATTTTCAAGGTCGCCATCGATTAAAGTCTTTTCCTTAAATAAATTTATAAAGGGAGTGTTGTACCACAAGATTTTTGCCTTTTCATCAGTAATTACAAGGGGAAAGGGCATGTCAAAAATTGCTTCTTTAGTTAAAGAATCAAATTGTTCATTTAAGTTTTCAATGTGTTTGATAGTCTCGGCATTCTTATTATTGATCTTGTTATAAGTTATATAAAAAATATAAGCAAAACCCAAAATTGAAATAAAACCAATTAATGGATTTAGGATTATTAAAATAATAACTAGGGCAATTCCAAAGACAAGATAGGGGAGAAAATCGCTAATTTTATAATTATTTTTCATATTATTCTCACTTAATTAATTTTTCTAAAGTTAACAATTTGGTCAATTGCACCAATTATCATCACAAATATTTGGAGTGAAGAAATAGTAAGGCATAGACCAATTAATAGATATTGTAAAAAACTTTTAAAACCAAACTTCGTCATAAAAAATTTAACTACACTTATACCTGCTATAAAGAGCATGAAGTAAACTAAGTTCATTAAATTTAATGTAAAAATCTGAGCGCTTGATCCAAAATATTCGCCAGCCAAAGAAAGTATTGCAACTGTGGCAATTGATAGCATGAGAATTTCTTTTGGAAATTTTAAAAATTCAAGAGAGGAAGGTTGCAATATAAATTTTCCCCTTGAAAGTAATGTTCTTCCAGCCGTTGTGTAAGTTATATAGGAAATAACTAAGGATATAATAATTAAAACAGAGGGAAGAATTTGCAAAAATCTCTTGTAATAAATTTCAGCACTTTGAGCAAAATTAGACAAATCAACTTGAGAAAGTCCCGCTTCCTTTGCGACATTTGTATAGAAACCTGTAATCGTGTTAATAGTTTCCCTTGAATTTAGCACATCGCTATTTATGCCAAAGGCAAAAAATAGAACCATAATCGATGTAAAAAATATAAGAGATGTCGTCGTAATAGTCATGGAAACAGATCTATTGGTGCTAATCATATAGTGAAAAATCAAGATGAAAGGTCCAAAGATTGTAAAAATAATTATTGCATATATGGGTCCCAATAGGGCAGCTATTAAGAGGACAACTGCAATTAAAGTCGCCATCACTTTCATAATTCCTTCTTTTACAGATTCAACTACATACATAGAAGGAAATAAAATATAAAAAAAGGGAAAAATCATTCCAATCATGGAAATAATTATAGACCTTGTAAAAAGCCTAAAGAGTCCCTTAAAATCAGTTTCTTTTTCCAATAAATCAACTCCTAGTATTTTCATTTTACCACAGAATTACAATTTGATAAAGGAATCTAGTCTTGGGGAAATAAAAATTTACTTGGAGATTTAGACAATTAAAAAAGCTAGAAATATCTAGCTTAATTAGTAAATTTACATAGTCATTATCTTTATAGAAATAAAGCCATTGTAGATTCGCCATGGCTACTCTCCTATCAAATCTTTAATATTTTTATATAATTATTTATCTTCAAGTCATCGCAATAAAAGTTAATCCCATCTACAATTATTTTCTTCAATATTATTTAACTCATAAAAATTTTTACAATAATAAATAACTTAAAATGAAAATATTAAATTAAAATTCTGTGTAGAAAGTATTAAAAGGATTAATTGCTAAAATAGGCTAAAAAGAGTGCGCCAGGACCTGTGTGAGTTCCTACTACACTTCCAATTTGGATAAATTCTGGGGAATGTATTTTGCATTCCCAGAGATTTTTTGTTTCTCTTAAATACTTTTCAATTTTGCTACTATCTCTGCCAGTGTATCCAAGTTTAATAGGCATGGAAAAGTCAATTGATCCCCTTTTTTCGATTTCACGAATAAATAAATTATTGGCATTTTTTATTCCCTTTGCCTTGCCGGCAGTTGCAATGGCTCCATCTTCCATTGAGAGGAGAACTTTTACAGAGAAGAGACCTCCTACAAAGGCAGATGTCTTTGAAATTCTTCCGCCCCTTTCAAGGTATTCCAAAGTGTCAACTAAGACCATAAGCCTTAACTTCTTTTTTACTTCTTCTAGAATTTCTGAAATTTCTCTTGCAGACTTTCCTTCTTTGACAAGTTTCATTGCAAAATCCACAAGGGCACCTTCTGCATTGGAAACATTGAGAGAATCCACAATAAAAATTTTATCATTAAGACCCTTGGCAGCTATTTTTGCACTTTGATAAGTGCCAGATAATTTTGAAGAAATAACTATTACTACTGCTTCATCACCGTTATCAATGACTTTTTTGTAGGCCTCCATAAAGGCCATGGGTGTGGGTTGACTTGTCTTAGGAAATTCTTTTTTCCTTTCAAGCCTTTCATAAAATTCATCCTTTGTAATATCAATTGAATCTAAAAAGTCTTCTTCTCCAAAGGTTACATGGAGGGGAACGACGATTAAGTCCTTCTTAATATCTTCTTCAACATCACAAGTTGATCCTACAATTATTTTTACTGACATATACTTCCTCACAATTATATTAAAAAAATTTTTTACTTATTACTTATACTATAATCATATTAAAACTTTTATTTTTTAAGAAAATATGATCCTTTAATTAATTTTTACACATACTTAACATCTTTTGCAAACTTTAGTATAAAGAAAAGTCCATTAGGTGTCAACCTAGATATAGGACATCTATAATATGTTAAAATACTATTGTAAAAAGACTTTGTTATAGGGAGATGATTTTATCAATAGATATTCAAAAATTACAAAGAAGATTAAAAGAGAAATCGTGCTTTTAAAGGCAAGACCATGTAAATGGGGAAGATGTGCCTTTTGCGATTATATAGAAGACAATGATAGAGATGATAAAAGAATTGACGAGGTAAATTTTGAGGTTTTAAAAAACGTAAGTGGTGAATTTGGAGTATTAGAAGTAATTGATTCTGCATCAGTTTTTGAACTAACAGAAAATACTTTAAGGGAAATAAAAAAAGTTGTAGAAGAAAAAAATATTAAGAGATTATTTTTTGAATCACACTGGATTTATAGAAATAGGCTTGATGAAATCAGAAATTTTTTTAAGGTGCCAATTACATTTAAAATTGGTGTAGAAACTTTTGACAATGACTTTAGAGAAGGAGTTTTAAAAAAGGGAGCAAATTTTAAAGATTATAGGGAAGTACAAAAATACTTCGACTCTCCCTGTGTCATGGTTGGAATAAAGGGTCAGACAAAGGAAATGATAGATAAGGACATGGAAATCATAAAAAACTTTTCCCATGCAACTGTGAATATTTTTATGAATAATTCAACTGAAATAAAAAGAGATGAAGAGCTTGTAAAATGGTTCGTGGAAAAATATAGATATCTTGAGGATGATCCTCATGTAGATATTTTATTTGAAATAACTGATTTTGGTGTGGGTTGATTAAAATTAAAGGGCTTAAAGATAGAAATATATTAGAAATAATTAGGAATTATATAGAATATAGTGCAAACACAATAAAAATTCCCGATGGAAAATCCATCGGGATAATTTTTAAGTATATTTTATTTTAGATAAATAACATCGATACCATGTCTTGTACATGAAGCGGTGCTTCTGGACCAACAGGAAGTCCCAATAGATACCATACAATCATTAGTGCTGTCCAACCTACTAGGAAACACATTGAATATGGAAGCATCATTGATGTGAGAGTTCCAAGCCCAGAGTCTTCATCGTATTTTTGCATGAATACAACTATCATTGCAAAGTAAGACATAAGAGGTGTAATTATATTTGTTGAAGAGTCGCCAATTCTATAGGCAACTTGTGTAAGGGCAGGTGATAGTCCAAGTTCGTACATCATTGGAACAAAAATTGGAGCCATAATTGCCCATTTTGCTGAAGCTGATCCCATAAATAAATTTAGAAAAGCTGAAAGCAAGATAAACATAATTAGAAGTGGAAGTCCCTTTAATTTAATTGATTCTAAGAAGTCCGCTCCGTTTTTTGCAAGGATTAGACCTAAGTTTGTCTTGTTAAAATAAGATACAAATTGTGCTGCAAAGAAGGCGAGAACAAGATATCCGCCCATGCCCTTCATTGCCTTTGTCATTGCATCGACAAGATCATGTGAAGTCTTTATTGTTCCTACAGTTTTTCCATAGGCAATCCCAGGAATCATAAATAATAGTAGCATCCCTGGAATAAGTCCATGACCTAAGAAATATTTAAGGGTCATTGCATTTTTGCCTTCTTCGAAAGCTCTAAAAGGTGCATTTGCTGGGAACATTAAAAATGCCATAACTATTACGAATACTATAAAAGATATAAGAGCATTTCTAAGTCCCTTTCTTTCTAGATCTGTAAGAGGCGTTGAATCTGCCTTGTAAGATCCCTTATATTCTCCTAAGTTCTTTTCGACAATTTTATTAGTTACAAGAGTACCTATAATTGTAATTAAGAAAGTGGATACAAATAGGAAGTACCAGTTACAAGTAGCTGCAAGTGTTAGATCAATTCCTCCTGCCTTTAGGGCCTCGTTAGTAATATTTGTAAGTAGTGGGTCTGTTGTGCCAAGCAATAAGTTTGCAGAGAAACCACCGCTTACACCTGCAAAAGCTGCGGCAATACCGGCAAGGGGATGGCGACCAGCATTTACAAAGATAAGAGCTCCTAGTGGAACTACTACTAAGTATCCAGCATCAGATGCAATATTTGACATTACTCCGGCAAATACTACTGTTGCAGTTAAAAGCGTAGGATTTACATTTGATAGAAGTCTTTTAAGTGTAGCATCAAAAAGACCGCTATTTTCAGCAACGCCAACACCAAGCATAGCTACAAGAACTGTTCCCAAAGGAGCGAATCCTGTAAAGTTTTCTGTTGCAGAGTTAAAGATATAAGCAAGCCCTTCCCAATTAAGTAGAGAAATGGCTTCTTTAGTTACTTCTTCCTTAGCTTTTGCGTCGAAATATGTAACACTCATGCCTGATTTAGCTGCAAAATAAGATACTATGATTACGATTGCACTGAGTATAGCAAAAATCATTGCGGGGTGCGGTAATTTATTGCCAATTCTTTCTACACCCTTTAAAAAACCACCGACATCGTTTTGGTCTCTAACTTTTTTCTTTTTTTCAACCATTATATATATTCCTCCTTATTAATGAAAATGATATCTTCAAATTAATGTTATAGTATTTATAAAATACTTGCAAGAAATATTTCACGATATTGTTATTTTTGGCAGCACTGTAATAGGATAAACTGCATTATTAATTATGAGAATTAAAGAATATATTCATAATATGCTATATTTAAGCAAATTTGTTGATTTGCGGAAGGAGGAAGAATAAAATTATTTCACAATAGTATCCCTTTATGATAAAATATATTAGCGAGGAGGTAAGCTAATGAAAGAATATAGTTCCTTTGAGATACTTGGACCTATAATGGTTGGTCCATCTTCGTCTCACACTGCAGGCGCTTGCAAGATAGCGAGAGTTGCGGCAAAAATCTGCCCTAAAAATTATGAAAACGTGGAATTTTATTTACACGGCTCCTTTTCATATACATATAAGGGACATGGTACTGATAGAGCTCTTTTAGGTGGAATAATGGGTTTTAAAACTTATGATAGTTCTATTAGAGATGCTTATGAAATAGCAAAGGAGAGAGGTGTAAAATACTCTTTTATCCCGACAAATTTAGGAGAAGAATATCATCCAAATACTGTTAAAATAAAATTCAATTACAAAGATGGAAGTAGCGAATATGTAATCGGTTCCTCAATTGGCGGAGGCAATATGGTCATAGTTGACATAAATGGAATAAAAGTTGAGTTTGACGGAAAATTCCCAACATTTTTATTTCAATACAATGAGCAAAAGGGCGTTATAGCTGAAGTTTCAACGGCATTAGCCGATGATAATTATAATATTGAATCTATTAACACGACTAAGGACGAACTGACAAATATTGTTACCCTAACTGTTGAGTTAGATGAAAATGCTAACGAAAATCTAAAAAATAAATTGTTAAATAATTCCAGATATTTAACATCAAAATATGTGGAGGTTTAAATGTTAAATACTGCTAAGGAAATTATAGAAGTTTGTAAAAGTGAAGATCTTCACTTTTATGATTTAGTATTAGAGTCTGAGACAAAGACTCTTAAAATATCTGAAGAGGAAATGAAGGACAAGCTAAAAGAAATTTTAGAAGTTATGAAATCTTCCTCTCATGAAACTTTAGATAAAGTTTATGACACAGAATATAAAATGATAGACGGTTTTGCAAAAAAAATGAACAACTATCAAAAAGAAAAAGATCCTTTAACTAGTAAATTTCTAGCGAGGACTATGGCTATGGCCTTTTCCACATCAGAGACTAATGCAAATATGGGAATTATTGCGGCAGCGCCAACTGCTGGAAGTTCTGGTATTATGCCAGCAGCCTTAATGGCGGCAAGAGAAAAGTATGGTCTTGATGATGATATTTTAATAAATGGACTCTTGACATCAATAGGAATAGGGCAAATCATTGGTAAATATGCTACATTCGCTGGTGCTGAAGGTGGATGCCAAGCTGAATGTGGTTCTGCCAGTGCAATGGCAGCAGCTGCACTAGTAGAAATGCTTGGCGGAAGTGTCGAAGAAGCACTAAATGCAGCCAGCATTACACTTGTTAATGTAATGGGGCTCGCCTGCGATCCAATTGCAGGACTAGTAGAGTATCCATGCACTTTTAGAAATGCCTCAGGTGTTATAAATTCTTTTATATCAGCTGATATGGCCCTTGCGGGTATAAAATCAATTGTACCTTTTGACGAAGTCTGTCAGGCAATGGGCGAAGTAGGGCATCTATTGCATGAATCAATTAGGGAGACTGGTCTTGGCGGATTAGCAGGTACAAAAACTGGACAATGTATTAGATCCAAGTTTTTGAATATTAAGGAGGATTAAAATGACAGAAAAAAAGAAAAAAATAGGTCTAATACCTAGACTTATAATAGCTATTGCACTAGGTATTCTTGTTGGTCAATTTTTGCCAGCATGGGTAACTAAAGTAGCAATCACAATCTCTGGATTATTTGGAGCATTTTTAAATTTCATTATTCCATTGATGATCATCGCCTTTGTATCTAAGGGTATTGCAGATCTATCAGAAGGTGCCGGCAAACTTTTAGGAGTAACAGTTGGACTTTCTTATGCATCAACACTTATTGCAGGTTCACTATCTTATACAATGGCAAGGACTATATTCCCAAGCTTTATTAAGCCAGAACTTGCAGAACAAGTTCAAAAAGCAACAGCAAATGAAATTGCACCATTCTTTGAAATTCCGCTAGGAGCTTTCATCGATGTAACTGCAGCACTTGTACTTGCGTTTATGTTAGGACTTACAGTTTCAGCATTAAGAGCAAAGGGCAGTGGAGAAACTTTCTACAAAGGAATTAACGAATTCAACGAAATCATAAATTTAGTATTAGCAAAATTTGTAATTCCTCTACTTCCATTCTTTATTTTTGGTAACTTCTGTAACTTATCATATTCAGGTTCAGTATTTGCAATTCTTGGAATATTCTGGAAAATATTCCTATGTATTATTATTTTACACTTACTATACATGGTTATTCTATTTACAGCAGCAGGAGGATACACTGGAAGAAACCCTGTAAAATGTTTAAGAGCCGCAGTTCCAGCTTATTTAACAGCAGTAGGAACTCAATCTTCAGCAGCTACTATCCCTGTTAATGTTGCTTGTAATAGAAAAATGGGCGTAACAAGACAAATTAGAGAATTTTGTATTCCATTATGTGCAACTGTTCACTTAGCTGGATCTATGATTACTTTAACAGCTTGTGTATTTACATTACTTTCAATGTTTAACATGGATCACTCTTTCACATTACTTATTAAATTTATAGGAATTCTAGGGGTTGCGATGGTAGCAGCACCAGGAGCACCAGGAGGAGCAGTAATGAGTGCCCTTCCATTCTTGCCAGTAGTTGGAATTGATTCATCAGGAACACTTGCTACAATATTAATTTCACTATATCTAACTCAAGACTCTTTCGGTACAGCAGCCAATGTAACTGGCGATAATGCTATTTCTATGGCAGTTGAAAAAATCTATTACAAACACATTGTAAAAAGACCTATTCCAAAAGAAGACTTTGAGGATGAAGCGAGAATAGAATTATAATTAAAAAGCATATTTACCTAAAAAGCTATGTCTAAGGGCGTAGCTTTTTTTGCGTAAAGATTTTATAAAATAATATCTATTTAAATAGTAATAAGAGATCGGTATAATTAAATTAAAGGTTGGTGTGAGATGAAAACTGTACTTATAACAGGATCCTCAAGGGGAATAGGGCGAGATATTGCAAAGAGACTTGCAAAAGAAGATTACAGAATAATAATTAATTACAATAAATCAGAAAAAGAAGCAAAAGAATTAGAGAAGGAAATTAGAGAAAGGGGTAGAGATGCCCTTGCAATAAAGGCAGATGTTACAAAATTTGTCGAAGTGGAAGATATGTTTAATGAAGTTTCAAAAAGATTTAAGGGAGTGGACATATTGATAAACAATGCTGGGATTTCTAGTTATGCCCTTTTCCAAGACATAGATGAAAAAACTTGGGACGAGATATTTGATGTAAATGTAAAGGGAGTTTACAATTCTATTCACGCAGCTCTACCCTATATGTTAGAAAGACATTCTGGAAAAATTTTAAATATGTCTTCTATTTGGGGCATAGTTGGAGGAGCTATGGAAAGTCATTATTCGGCGACTAAGGGTGCAATAAATGCACTTACTAAGGCTTTGGCACAAGAATTGGGATACTCAGGCATAACAGTGAATGCGATTGCTCCAGGAGCTGTTGACACGCCAATGACAAATAAAATCGGAGAAGAAAATTTATGTATTCTATCAGAAGATATACCTATGGGTAGACTTGCAACCACAGAAGAAATTGCTGAGTTAGTAGCATTTATGATTTCAGACAAAAATTCTTATATGACGGGGCAGATAATTTCACCAAATGGTGGAATGATTGTATATTAATTAATGATCAGGAGAAATATGAAAATTTTGTTTATTTATAATCCAAATTCAGGCGATAAAAGTGGAAAAGAATTTATTGGAAAAATTAATGAAGAACTTAAAAAGCATTTTGATGAAATAATTTTAAGAGAAACAAAGGAAGCTGGCGACGGCACAAGTTTTGTTGAAGAAGTGAAAAATGTCGACGCTATTGGAGTATATGGTGGCGATGGAACAGTAAATGAAGTTTTAATGGGGATGAATAAAATTTCCTCAAAAGCAAAACTTTTAATTTTGCCTGGAGGTACGGGAAATTTATTGGCAAAAAAATTAGAAATTCCAGAAGATAAAGAAAGGGCATTATTGTCCTTTGATTTTATAAGGACGAAAAAAATAGATTTAGGCAAGGCAAATGATAAAGTTTTTAGCTTATTTGCATCTATCGGTGCAGTTCCAGAAGCAATTCACGAAGTATCTTCAGAAGAAAAATCAAAATTTGGAGGGATGGCCTATATAAAAAAATCCATAGAAAAATTAACCTCATCTGAAAAATACAATTTAGAAGTAAAATCAGATAGCGGAGAGTATAGTGGGTCAGTAGATCACTTAATAGTTGCTCTTTCAAATAAAATTGGAAAATTAGAATTTACAAATATAGATAAGGAAAGAGATAGTGGAAATGCCGATTTATTTATTTTAACAAGTGATTCTATAAAAGACAGACTTGAGGTTTTAAAGGATTCAATTGCTGGAGAAGTTGAAGAAGGAGATAGCGTTGTCCATTATACTTTAAAGGAAGCAAAAATTTCATTATTGGGTACAGAAGAAGTTATAATGGATATAGATGGCAATAGAGGGCCTAGCTTGCCAGTTGATATAAAAATTTTAAAGGAAGCTGTGGAGGTTTATATTCCAAAAAGCTATCCTTAAATAAGGAATATCATGTATGTAATTAAAATACATTATATTATTTGTTATAATAATACATATTAGATAAATAATATTAATAATTATATGGAGATATGACATTATGGAAAAAAGTGAAGTTAAAAATTATAAAATTAAAAATAAAAAGACTCTAAACCAGCAAGTTTATGAATCATTAAAACAAATGCTCTTAGATAATATTTTTGAAGTTGGGCAGAAGTTAAATGAGACAGATATTGCAGAAGCTTTAGGAGTAAGTGCAACTCCCGTAAGAGAAACTTTTAGAAGATTGGCTACAGAAGGATTTCTAGAGGTTATTCCATACAAAGGAGTTTATGTCAAGGAATTTTCTGAAAAGGAATTAATTGAAGTATATGAATGCAGGCAAGCTTTAGAGAAGTTGGCTTTAGAGCTAGCAATTTCTAATATTTCTGAAGATGAAATTGATAATTTAATTGAAGAAATAGAAGAAAATACCAAGATTAATGATATTGATAGCAATGTTGAAATGAGTAATAAGTTGCATAATTTTATTGTTGAAAAATCTGGAAATAAACGATTAAAGGAATTAATAGGAAACTTGAACGATGTTTTAATTAGAGATAGGAATATTTCTGCTGGTGATAAAATAAGACGAAAGGAAATTTTAGAAGAACATTTAAATATTTTGAATGCTCTTAAAGAAAAAAATTTAGAACAAGCTAAAAAGTATTTACAGGACCATATAAAAAGAGGATGTTATTATATAATTAACAAGAAAAAGATTAACTAAATATATATTTAATAACGAAGTATGTTTTTATAAATACATTGTATCAAAAAAGGCGAGGAATTTTATTTTCTTTGCCTTTTTTAGTTTGAAATTTTTCAAACAAATTATTTGTTTTTAAATTTATTATTGTAAAGTTTTAAAGAAAAGGATATAATAGCTTTAGGATAAAATATTCTATAGAAAATAGAAAATATAAAAGAGGAGAGGGAGTTATTATGAAAAAAATTTTGATGGGAAAGATAGCGGATAAATTAATCGATGTTAATTTAAAAATGAGAAGAGGAGAGAAACTTTTAATTGTTACAGAACCAGACAAAATCAGTATAGCTGAGACAATAGCTGCATCTGCTTATAGAAAAGATATTGAACCAGTAATTACTATAATGATGCCAAGAGAGTTCGATAGTAATGAGCCACCAAAAATTATTGCAGAAGCGATGAAGGCTTCAGATGCTTTTTTATCAGTTGTAGGCAAATCTATAACACATACAAATGCTGTGAAAAAAGCAACGGAAAATGGAAGTAGAGGAATTGTTTTAACGCAATTTACCGAAGACATGATGATTCACGGAGGTATGGAATGTGATTTTGAAAAACAAGCTCCTTTATGCAAAAAGGTTGCTAGTATGCTAGCAAATTCTAAAAAAGTTCATCTAACAACTCCATTGGGAACAGATTTAACTTTTTCTGCTGAAGGTAGAAGAGGAAACTCTTTATATTGCATAGTTGAACCTGGAGAGTTTTCAACAGCACCAACAATCGAAGCTAATGTATCCCCAATAGAAGGAACAGCACAGGGAAAAATAGTAGCAGACGCTAGCGTACCATATATTGGAATAGGGTTATTAGAAGAACCAATTGAATTTGAAGTTATTGATGGATTCATTGTAGACATAAAGGGAGGATATCAAGCAAAAATGTTATCAGATAATTTTAAATCTATGAATGATCCTAATGTTTATAATATAGCAGAGCTAGGTATAGGATTAAATCCAAACTGTAGTTTTGTTGGCTTAATGTTAGAGGATGAAGGTGTATACGGTTCAGTTCATATTGGGATTGGAACTAGTGTGAATTTAGGTGGAACTTTAAAAGCAGCATGTCACTATGATGCAATAATGACTGGAGCTACAGTTATTGCAGATGGAGTAACAATACTAAAAGACGGAAAAATTGCTTTTTAAATGGGAACTATAAGGGAGGATTCTTATGTTTACAATTGAATTAAACATGTTTTATACTGCAGCAATTGCGGTTTTAGTGTTACTATTAGGATCATTCGTTAAAAAGAGAGTACACATATTAGAGAGGTTTTGTATACCTGTTCCAGTTGTAGGTGGAATTATTTTTACAACTATGACTCTTTTAGGATATATAACAGAAACATTTATGATAAAGTTTGATTTTGTTTTAAGTGATTTTTTCATGCTTATTTTTTATACTAGTATAGGTTTTACGGCTAGCATACCTCTACTTAAAAAAGCAGGTAAAGCAGCGATTGTGTTTCTGATTTTATCAAGCTTACTGGTTATATTACAAAATGTATGGGGTATTGTTGGCTCATTAATAATAGGGGTAGATCCATTGGTTGGAGTTGCCACAGCATCTATACCAATGACAGGAGGACATGGAACTAGTGCTGCATTTGCACCAGATTTAGTAAAACTAGGTTTAGAAACGGCAACTACAATAACCTTATCTGCAGCTACTTTTGGACTTGTGGCGGGAGCTTTAATAGGAGGTCCTGTTGGGAAATTTTTAATTGAGAAAAAGTCAAAAACAAAATCAGCGAGTGAAGAAGAGAATATAATAGATTTTGAATCTACTATGGAAAACGTTATAACTGCAAAAGGATTTAGAGAATCTGCTTATCTTATGTTAATATCAATTGGATTAGGGACAATACTATCAAAGCTATTAAGCTTATCAGGATTAAATTTTCCAGCTTCAGTAGGTGGAATGTTAGCATCTGCAGCTATTTTAAATCTCAATAATGATGAAAACAGATTTCATGTACATCATTCAGAGTTGGAATTAATGGGTGAAATAGCTTTATCTATCTTTTTGGCCATGAGTATGATGAAACTAAAGTTATGGGAGTTAGCTGAGCTTGCTACACCTATGTTAGTTTTACTGTTTGGTCAAGTCATTTTAATGGTTTTATTTGGAGTGTTTTTAACATTTAAGTTTATGGGCGGTGACTATGATGCTTGTATAATAACAGCTGGTCATTGCGGATTTGGTTTAGGGGCTGTTCCTACAGCCATGGCAAACATGAATACTTTAAGCGAGAAATATGGATATTCTCCTAAGGCTTTCTTCTTAGTACCATTAATTGGAAGTTTATTTATTAATGTTATAAACTCATTTGTAATAACTATTGCGATGAATATCGCAGCTAATTTATAAACTAAAAAGATTGTTTTTTAAAATAAAATTATAAAATAAAAGATGATGTTGCAAAATAGACAATTCTATTTTGCGATATCACTTTTTTTGTTAAATATTTGAATTTAGCCATTATATTTTCCGATTTAAAAAAATATTTTAGATAGATTTTTCCAATTTCCCTTAAAAATGGGGACACATAATAAAGCTATACTTTTGAAAATTTTTTTCTTAAGCAGCTTTGTATTTTATGATTTCTAAGTCTTTTTTTGTTATTTTTGATGCTAATTTATTTAGGTTTAAGGATATTGATAAAAGATTTATTTCACTTATTACATTCGCTTTTCCCTTATGGTGAAATCTATTATAGGATAAACCATCTTTTATTTTGGAGAATGCTCCTTCTGCTTGGATCGATCTGTTTATTCTTTCTTCTATTCCTTCTTTTGATGTTATATTTTTAAGGATTTTTCTCTATATTTTTGAAAGGTTTCTGATATATATTCCTTTTGTTTTTGTCCATTTGTATTCCAATCAAAGCATCTATATGTCTTTGTTGTCGATATGTATCCACTTTTCTTTTTTGTATGTTTGTCTTTACATCTTATGAATTCTTTTCCATCTGGAGATAGGTATTTATCTTGTTTTTCATCATATTTTAGGTTCTTTCTAAACTCCATGTCTTTTTTGTATTTTCTTGTTTTTGATTTTTTATAGTTTGATGGTTTTAATTTACCCTTTAACATATGGTCTTCTTTCATTCTCATAAAGGTTGCATCATGGTCTGTTTTGAGTAGGAATTTCTATATTCTCCCATTATTTCTAAATGTTTTTTGTATTTTTCGAGTTTTTCTTTCCAGTCTTTTAGCTTTTCGTAGTTTCATTGGAGTTGGTGTTTTCTTTTTCCTTGTCCATATACAAATTCTATATTTTTATCTGCACATTCTTTTGCCGTTTGGTTAAAAACTGTTATTACTACTTCAAGGACTTCTTCTGCTGTTGAATTTTCATTAAGTCCTAAGTATTTTACGACTTTTATTTTAAGTTTTTCTTGATATTTTTCAATGCTTCCTCTCCATACAAAGCTATATCTGTTGGCATAGGCTTCTATCTTTGTTCCGTCTATGTATATACTTGATAGATCTATTTGATTTTCTTCTATTAACATTTGGACCATTTGATTAAGTAAATCTGGCGTTAATTCTGTTATTTTTTGTCTAAATCTATTTATTGTGCTATGGTCAGGTGCTTGTTCTGTATCTAGTAGATATTTAATTCTTAAGTCATATTTACAAGCTTTTTCTATTTCTCTTGATGAAAATATTCCTTCTGAATAGCAGAATATTAGTATTTCGAGCATTGTTACAGGATTTACAACTGTTTTTCTTCCATATGATGAATAGACTTTTTTAAGTTCTGATAAATTCATCCTTTCAATTATATTTTTTACAAGTCTTAGTTTTACATCATCTTGGATATATATTTCTGTATTGAAGTTTAATCTTAGTTGAATTGTGTTATTAACTAGTGTAAAATTAGTTAATGACAGTGTATCGTTTTGTTTTTTCATGATTACATTGTATCAAAAAAGACGAGGATTTTTATGTTTCCTCGTCTTTTTATTTATTGGAACTTTTGCAACAGCCCCTTTTATATAGTACTTGAATTAAACCATTATAGTTTTTTTATTATAATTGTAAACTAAAAAGAATATTAAAATATTTTACTTCTAATGCAGTTAAATATTTTAAGAAAACTTGATAACAAAACTATGTAATGTATTAACCGTCAAACTCCATTGAAGTATTTTTATATGAACTTAGTTTTCTTTAAGTGTCACAATATTATTTGCAACTCATCAAATCAAAATAAGCATTGATCTATTAACTTTTTATTTTTTAACTTTTCAATGCCCTCTCTCGGAATAGCATTATAGCCATAAATTATTCTAGCAAGTCCACCTGTAATAGCTGTAGTAGTGTCTGTGTCATCTCCAAGGTTTACTACTTTTAGAAGGGATCTTTATAATTATTAGTGTTTAATATGCACCACAAAGAAGCGTCCAAAGTATGATATGCGAAGCCAGCCTATTTAACTTAGTCTATACTTTTATTTCCTACATTTAATTTTTCGCCTTTAATTAAATTCCTCGCAATATGAACATAATCTACGCAAGCTTTTCATGAAATTTCATGAACATGAGTAATGCTAGAAACTTCTTTTATTTTTCATCGCTCGCATTTATAAAGGCAATGGTAAAATTCTCATGAGTGATCCATTTTCATTGGAGTAAAAGTCAGACATACCGCGATTCAATTCAAGAGCTTCTCTAGTTGTCATACCAACATCAAAAACTTCTCCGTCAGCAGTGAACTTGCCATTAAATAACCAATCTTTAAAATTCTTTCTAATTATCATCAATATCTATATATCCCTTGTCCGTTATAGATTTGCAAGTCGCAAGAGTCAGGCTAGTATCATCGGACCAAGTTCCCGCTTCTTTATTCTATGTCCCAAAACCAACCATATCCTTACAGCAAAAACTTTCTCTCTTTTTAAATTCAAAGGGAATGCCAAGAGCATCGGCAACAGCAAAACCATATATGGCATCTCTCAATTTACTCATAAATTTATTTTTTTACCCATATATTAAATTATATAAATTAAAATCAAAAAATAAAGAGTGCAAAACGCACCTTAATTCTTAATATTTAATCTAGGATAATTAATCTATGATCCTATATTTGCAAAGAAGCCTGTTGTATCCATTTCTATTTCCCTTTATTTATCGTAGATATCATTATTCTTTACACATAAATCGTTGTTATATTCTTAAATGTAAAATATATATAATTTAAAAAATCTTTTTTATTGTTTATACATATAGTTTATATTTTAATATATAATTAAATAAAATTATTTTGTGAAAAAATTATGAAAGGTGATAATATGAGAACAGGAAAATTTTCAGAAATTACAGGTTTATCAAAAGATACAATTTACTACTACATAGAAAAAGGTTTAATATATCCAGATAAAAAAAATAAAAGATTTTCTTTTAATAGAAAAAATGTTGAAGATATTGAAATTATTAAACTTTATCAAGATATGAACTTTTCGTTAGATGAAATAGTTTCAATATTATCGCTATGGAATTGGTCTAATAATACTGAAGAAAGAATTCAAAATGAGCATTTAAATAGACTTTTAAATAAGAAAAAAGAAATTGATGACAATATTTCCATCCTTGTAAAGAAGAAACACTTAATTACCAATGAAATAAGTAGAATAAGTTATAAAAGTGGTACAAAAAATTCAAATGAAATCTTTGGATTTCCTATAGATAAACTAAACATTTTATCTTGTCCCATTTGTAATAACCTTTTTATAGTTGAAAATGCAACAATTAATTCAAAATATATATTTAATGCTAATTTAAAGTGTTCTTGTGGTTATGAAATGAAGATAGTTGATGGAATTGTTAGAACTGGCAATATATATGAAAATCAATACGACACACCCGATGTAAATAGAGACCTATATTTAAATATGCCCGCAATATATTATAAATCTTTAAATAAAATTGGAAATTACATTTCAAAATATCTTAACGAAATAGATTTAGAGAATAAAATTATTATGGAAACCAATATAAACGGATTTTCATTTCTTTACAATAATTTAAAATATTTTAAAAATAACTTTACTATAATATTAATTGATAAGTTTGAAGAGGTTTTAATTAACTACAAAAGTCAACTATCTAAGATATTAAATCAACCAAATATAATATTAATAGCTGATGATTCATTAAAATATCCAATTAAAAACAACTCAGTAGATATAGTCATATCTCTATTTAGCTGTAATGAACATCAACTATATAAAAAAGAAAACTATTTTCAACACATTAATAAATATATTGCTAAAGGAGGTTCAATTATTGGTGCTTATCAATCATATAAAAATAATTGCGAATCATTAAAAAATTTAAAAATAAAGTATCCTGAATCTTCAGATAATTTATACAATAAAGATGATTTTATATTAAATTTAAAAAATACATTTAGTAGTTATTATTTTAAAGATATAGAAAAAGTTGATGCTTATGCAAAAAAACATTCCTTTGAGTGTCACAAAAAAGGCGAACTTATGACTCACTCAATATTTAAAGCAGTCAAAAAATAATATTGAGCTAACTCCTCAAAATGCTACCAAGCAACAACAATTATATGCTTTTGAGAAAGTGTTTTCAAATCTGTTTGAAATAATTTATTTTATTGTTGACAAAGACCTTAACTCCTATACTATACTTTAGGTAAAGTTATTTATAAAAGGAGGAATGTTTTTGAAAACGATTTATAATTTGATGATTGGCTTTGCTAATTGGATTTGGGGATGGCCTATGCTAATCTTTTTATCAGTTTCTGGAATTTATATAGGCATTCAAATTAGAGGTATTCAATTTACCAGATTTAAATACATAATGAAAAATACTATAGGATCTATGAAAAAATCTGGAGCCAGTGGCGGCGTCTCTGGTTTTCAAGCTGTTTCTGCAGCTTTAGCTGCAACTTTAGGAACTGGAAATATTGTTGGCATTGGAATTGCCATCGCTTATGGAGGACCTGGTGCTATTTTCTGGATGTGGATTGTTGGATTGATTGCCATGGGAATAAAGTTTTCTGAGGTAGTAGCCTCCCTTAAGTTTAGAGAAATTCGTGAAGATGGAGAATATAGTGCTGGACCTTATAATTATATCGCTAAAGGCGTGAAGAATAGAACCTTAGCTAAATTCTTATCTATTGGATATGTAATAAGCTTAATAGTTGTATTACTTATAGCAGCTGGCGTACATACTGGAGCAATTACTGACTCCATGGAGCATATTCACGTGTCTAGATTTATTTCAACTGCTATAGCTATAATTTTTGTGGTTTTTATTGTTTATGGTGGTGTCAGTAGAATAGTTAATTTTACAGAAAAACTTGTTCCTATAATGGCAACAATTTATATTATAGCCTGTACTCTTATGATTATAATTCATATAGATAACTTCATCCCATCTATAATTTCAATATTTAAATACGCTTTTACAGGGCATTCTGCTATCGGTGGATTTGCAGGATCTGCTGCTTCTATGACAATTCGTTGGGGAGTCGCTAGAGGCATGTATTCAAATGACTCAGGCAATGGTATTCAATCCATAGTTCATGGACAAGCTGATGTTAAATATCCTGTTGAACAAGGTATTTGGGGCGTATTTGAAGTTTTTTTCAGCACGATAGTTGTCTGTACATTTTCTGCGCTTGCAATCTTAAGCTCAGGCGCTTGGAAAAATTACACTATAGAAGAATCTGGCGTTCTAGCACAACATGCATTCTCTGATTCTTTAGGAACTTTTGGTACAATCTTGATTACTGTGGCAATTGTTTTGTTTGCTTTTTCAACAGTGCTAAGCTTTGCTTTCTTTATAGAAAACCAAACTACAAGTTTATTCGGAAAAAAAGCCGGAAAAATTGTTCAGTTAGTATTTTTCTTGTTTATGGGTATAGGTGGAGTTTTTGGTGTTACAAAACTTATGCAAATTGCTGATTTTGGTAATGCATTCATAATTTTAATTAATATGACTGCTATATTAATTTTAGGTAAAACAATAGGAAAAGAAACCAAAGAATTTTTTGATAAAATTGATAGAGGTGAAATATGAAACCAATTATAGGAATAACTGCAAATTATATTGATGACGATAAGTTTTTTATGAATTTGGGCCTTGGTGCAATAGGACAAGCTTATTCTGCTTTAGCTATAGACTATTCCAAAGCAATAAATCATGCTGGTGGAATACCTATAATAATTACTCCAACTTATGATACTGAATACTTAGATTCAATTATAAACTTGTGTGATGGAATTTTAGTATCTGGCGGAAATGATGTTAATCCTCTTTTATACAACAAGGATAATAACTCAAAAGTAGGCAGAGTATTGAAAATTAGGGACGAGTCAGATTTTTATTTGACAAAATCTTGTATAGAAAAAGATTTGCCTCTTCTTGGAATTTGTAGAGGCTTGCAAGTTTTAAATGTAGTTCAAGGCGGAACATTATATAGACATATTAATACAGATAAATTTTTAGACCACTCTGCTGCTAATAGTTATAAATCTCTAGTATCTCATTACATTAATATTGAAAAATACTCTCTTCTTTATGAGGCTTTTCAAAAAACAAAAATAGGAGTCAACTCTTTTCACCATCAAGGTATTGAAAAACTGGGAAATAATTTAAAATCAATAGCCGAAAGTAGAGATGGACTCTGTGAATCCATTCAAATGGATAATAAAAAATTTATTGTTGCAACTCAATTTCATCCCGAAATGATGTTTGAAGATGATAATCTTTACTTAGAGATTTTTAAGCTCTTTGTTAATTCTTGTAAAAAAAATTAATTACTTTCTAGTTAAAGAACCTAAACAATAAAATAAAATGGAATCTTTTCATAGTAAATAATTTAAAAAGTCTATGGTCTGTAAATAATTTTGTGTATCAACCTTAATTCTGAAAAAGAGTAAAGGTTGGTACATTTTTATGTATCATAGATGCCCATTTTTATAGAAATGGAGTATAACTTAATTTTACACAACTTTAATAAACTGTTAAATTCTCATTAAAATTTGCATCTCATTTTTACAGTATTTCTAATCTTTATTTAAAACCTCCCTTCAAAAAAATATTGATAGTTGTGATAATATTTGATCCCATCCTCTTACTCTACTTGTCCATTTACTTGATGCATCTACCATCGCTAAATACAAGCTTTTTTTTGTAATGCGTAGTTGTTTGGAAATATTGTTTTTTTTAGTTACTTTTCTAATTTGTCTATTAAAATTTTCTATGCTATTTGTCGTGTATATTAGTTTTCTTATTCCTTCTCTATCTCTTGAAATATTTAAATCTATATTTCCACAGGATGATTTAACGGTTTTTTACTTGAAACATTTCTTGTGTTTAAGGATAGTGGCTTTTCACCGTATTCATAGTCTAGATGTTCATCTAACTCTGCTTTTAACATTTGCTCCTCCATTGTATCACCTAGAAGATCTTTCAACGCTTCTTGTAGGTCTTGTACTGTTTCTAGTTGATACTATTCAATTAACATCTTGGACATTTTGTTTAACTTTGTTTCTAGTCTCTTTCTTGGGATAAATAAACCTCCTGATTAGTTTTTCTTTACACTAATCAGAAGGTTTCTATACACAAAATTTTACACAGTCTCGCCTAGGCTTTTTTATAGCGCCCTTGACTTAGTGATCATTTTATTATTCTCGTCTTTTTTACTTTGAGACTTTTACAATAACCTCTGCATTTACTTTATTTCTTATATTAAGTTAAATTTTCATGCATTATTTTCAGAGCTAGCTCTTTATCAATAGTACTTAAAAGTCCCATTGCTGAAAGCATATAGTTTTTGTCTATCAATAACTTAAATTTCTTTGGAATTAACTTTTTACTTTTTGATTTGGTTATACTTTTTAAAATATCTTTTGGATTTATGAAATTGACAATTGAGACACCTGTTCCAATAATATATTTTATCTCTGTTAAGTCTTTTCCTTCTTGACAGTTTATATACTTTCCATTTAAATATTTCCCTTTCACAAAACCCGCATGTCTTTCTATAGCAATTTTGGCACATTCACTTGCTATTATTTGATCAAAATATTTCTCTTCTTCTTAAGTAGGTAGATAAAATGGATTTTCTCTAATCTCATCTATGCGCTTATGTGCGGTTCCTGATTTTAAATACAAATTATCAGAAATTTCTATCACTCCATCTAAAGAATATCTCATGCCTAAATCTCCTTCTACAGTCCTTTTTTAAAAGTTTCTCCTAATCCATCATATAAATAATTATTGTTTACAATAGGCTCAGACATAGAATGTATATCAGTAGTAGCTCCTCCTATATCTGCTACAATCAATTTTCCTAGACCTTTTAAATTTCTGATTCCAACTGAAATTAAATTTGATGCCATTAAAACAGCAGTAGGAGTTGGCATTAAAATTTTTCCTGTTTTTTCATCAACTTCATCCATACCTGGTGCGTGAATTATATTTTTCATCTCTGTTAAAGCTTTTTTGTAACCCTCTATTGCATATGTATTTATAGTTGTGTAAGATTTTGTCCTGCATATTATTTTAGCTTCATCTTTATCAACTAATGTCAATTTTGTAAATGTGCTTCCAAAATCTACTAACATATAACATTGCATATTATCACCTCAATTAAATTTAATATTTTCTTTTAAATAATTTATTTCAGCAGAGTCTCTAAATTTATCAAGGTATTTCATGGCCTGATAATAATATACTTCATAAGATTCTTCAAGTACATGAGAATAATCTGTTGTTAAAATGCTTTTATCTTTTTCTAAAATATATGCAATAATTGTTTCTATAAAATATAAACAACCTATATCCCTTGGGTTTTTTATTGTATTTACTTCATTTAATGCAGTTTTAAGAAAGGCAGCTGAGTTTTTATATTCCTCATCTAAAAAGTTAATTAATGCCAAATAAGCTTCCAACACAGGTTTTTTCCAATAGGAATCGAATCTTTCTACTATATCCTTTGCTTTATAAAAACATTC
This sequence comes from Peptoniphilus faecalis, assembly GCF_012976305.1. Taxonomy (GTDB): domain Bacteria; phylum Bacillota; class Clostridia; order Tissierellales; family Peptoniphilaceae; genus Peptoniphilus_A; species Peptoniphilus_A faecalis. The sequence continues at coordinate 32,681 of NZ_JABDSR010000002.1, read as the reverse complement.
TCTCATTTCACGCAACTCTCCTTGTAAAAATAAGGTTTTACCTAAATTTATATAAAATAAAGCTAAGCATGTAGGTTGATTTTCTACACATAATTCTATCGATTTATAATAGTAATCTTTTGCCTCTTCATATTTTTCCTGTGCAGCCCTTATTTCTCCTATATAATTATAATTTGCAGCAACGCTTATTGAATTTAAACCATCTAAAATACCCTCATACTCAAAAATATCAATTGATTTATTAAACAATTTTTCTGCAGATAAAAAATTACCATCTGTCATATAATAAACACCATATAATCTATAAAAAACTCCTAAATCAGCATTGTTGTTATTATCTTTAGATACTTTAATTCCCTTTATCACATGTTCAAGCATTAAATTCTGATCTCCCACTTGTATAGAATAAATTGCCATTTGTTTATGACCATTAATTTCCATTTTTGCATTCCCCATATTTTGTGCAAGATCTATTACTCTTTTCATTATATTTATTCCCTTCGAATAATTTCCTCCTCTTATAAAATATCTCCCTTTGCAATATAAAAAAGATAACTCATAATCTAAAATTTCTTTTAATGAGCTTTTGTATTTTTCAGATGCCTTAATCAAATTTATTTTTCTTTCAATGTCTTCCATTTGTTTTGTAAGCTTATCATTGTTTATAAAAACTTTAACTTGTCTATTTAAATCATTATCATTTATACTAGGAAATAGTTCATGGGTAAAGTTTAAATAATAGTTTAGAATATAAATCTCATATTTTAGTTTCTTTGACTTATTATCTGCTTTGTCATAATGGTATTTTAAAAGCATAAAATCTCTCACATTACTAAGTTCAATTGATAAACTTTTTTCATAAGTATTTCCAATTTCATTATGTATAAGTCTTCTGCTATATTCATTTATTTGATTATATACAAAATCTTTATAGGCTGAATAAACAAAGTATATTTTAGGTTCTCCATTCTCTATTTGCTCTTCCAGCAGATTTAGCTTTATTAATTTGTTAATGCTTTCAATAACGTCAAAAGCATTATAATTTAATACCTTTATAATTAATTCTATGTCTATTGCTCCATAAGTCATGGATGCTATTTCTAAAATGTTTTTCTCTCTTTCGTTTAATGTTGAAATTTTATCCGCCAAAATATATGATATTTTCGAAAATTTTAGGTTTTTACTTGCTGAGCTATTGTAAAGATTTATATATTCATTTAAGAAAAAAGAATTGCCCTTTGATTTTTTAAAAATTTCATCTATTTCTTTTTCTGTAATTTTTTTTTTAATTAATTTCTTACATATATTGGATACTTCATCTCTTGTAAATCTATTTAATTCTATTATATTTAATTTATTAACTTCATTTAATGACAATATAATATTCTTTTGATTGTCATCTAAAAATTCATTAGACACGGTTAATAAAAAAAATATCTTATTATTATTTTTTAACAATAATTTCGTTAATGTTTTCATACTAAAAGTATCTATCCATTGTAAATCGTCAATAGCAATTACTATAGGCTTTTTTTCGGATATCTTTTCAAGGGCATTGCTTATTGCACTTAAAATCAAATTATCAGTAAATACTTCTTCGCTTTCTAAAATCTTTGACTGTGGGTGAACATTTTTCTCATATGAAAAAAGTAAATTATTCATTAAGTCTTCCCAAAGTGGTGTATGATTTATATTTCCTATATTAAATTCTTTCTCTATTAATGATATTAATTTTATAAGAACTGAATAGGAAAATGATTGCTCTACCTTTAAACATGCCACTTCAAATATGAGTAGGTTTTTATTTCTTTTTAACACCTCTCTTTTTAACATGGATTTTCCTACACCTGTCTCTCCACTTATTAAAATAGATCTAAACTCTTTTTTGTCAATATAATTATCTAATTCATTTTGTATTCTTTCTAGATCATAATCTCTTTCAAAAAAAATATTTTTAACTTTTTGATCTTTATTGTCTTTGTTTATTTCTTTTAAAGCATCTTTATAAAGATCTACTATTTTTTTTGCTGGACTTACACCTAGTTCTTCATCTAAAGTCCGTTGGAAAGAGTTATATTCATTTATTAGTTTATCTATTCTCCCAATTAATTTATAATAAGATAATAAATCAAAAAATGCATCTTCATTATAAGGATCCATTTTTAGCAAGGATTTAATGTCTTTTTCTAAACTTGTAAAATCCTGACTTGCAAAACTTTTATCTATTTTTAAAATATAGTTTTCAATATGTTTTCTTTTATAGAATTCTCTTAGTTCAAAAACCCAATCTTCAAATTCATAAGTATCTTTTATGTAAAATCCTGATAAGAATTCATCATAAATATCCAAGTTTTCCATCGGATTATCTTTATATATGTCTACATCTATTTTTATTTCTATATTTTCGTTTAGAGATATTATAGTGCGATTATTTGAAATTATTACTTCTTCTTTAAATAGTTTTCTAATTTTATGCAAAACATTTCTAAGGCTTGTCTTTGCTCTTTTATCATTTGAATTTCCCCAAAACAATCCACATAGTTCATCTCTTGTGGCTGATTTTTTTATAAATAAATAGTAAAGTACTCCACTCATTTTGTTTACTGGTAAAATAATTTCTTTTTCATCTTCATATATTCTTGGTAAACCAAATAATTTACAATCTAACACATCATCATTCCTTCATTTAGGTTATTAAACCAATTTAATTACTTTTTTGAATAAATCTTTTCCCTGTAAAGTAATGGCTAGTTTTTGATCAATTGCAACAGGATTTACTATTCCATCTATAAAATAGCATTTTCCCTTTGTCGCTCTTCCTACCTCAATTGATTTTTGTAATCCCTTTGGATAATCTTTAACCTCATACTCCATTAAATAAATTAATGCAAGCATGAGATCATCATAAACTAGACCTTTCTTAGTTTCTAATTCATAATAATCCACAAAAAAATCATGTATTTTTATAAGCATTTTTAGATAAGAAACTGAAGTCCAATTTGGTAAAAATTTAGAATAATCTATTCCTTTTTCTAACAACGTTTCTTCATCTATATATATAGGCAATACAAAATTCTCTTTTTTATCGTCTTTTTTTACATAGTTAAATGCAATCAAATCTACCTTTAATTTCTTGATTAGCTTATCTATATTAGCTGGAATATATTGCATAATATCACATATATTTATCTGAGATTCACTTTCTCCTTCTTTGAATTTATCCACATAATCAATACTAATTTTTTCTTTTAAATATTCTTCAGATTTTAGCAGGCATAAAATTATATTTCCTATTATATCTTCTATGCTAATATTTTTATTTAATTTTATAGTTTCTTTACCTTTAGTCCTTAAACTTTTTGAAAAAAGTATTTGCTTAGTTTTTTCTTTAATTGCTAAATCTTTAATAAAGTTACTTAGATTATTAATAAATATAAAATTATATAAGCAGATATAATTGTCAATATCAATAAATTTTTTATTTTTTATATAATCAGCTTCTATCTTTTCTAAATTTTCCTTAAATTCTTTAATATTTAATATTGAGATTTTTTTATTTTGATGTGTTAAATTAATTTTACTTTTATCTTCATAAATAATCATGTTATTCATCCCAACCCACTCTCCATTATGTTTGTGTTTATTTATTTAAAATAATATAACCTAATCGTTAATAATTCGTTAATAAAATTATTTTTTACACATTGATGTATTAATATTTACGATACCTTTTAAATTTAAAGTTATTATTATAAACTTAATTTTCAAGATATTTCCTTATTGTGAAAGTATTTAATTTAATGTGATATATGCATTAAACAAATAAGAGACTGTTGCAAAAATCCTAAAATAAAAAAGGTGATGAGCAGAATAGAATTATCTATTTTGCAACATCACCTTTTAATTACAATACAGCTTGTAAAAATTTTTTCGTATTTTCATTTTTTGTTTCATAAAAAATATAGTTTGGATCACCTATATCTTCTACGATACCATTTTTCATAAATACAATATTATCAGAAATTTCTCTAGCAAATCCCATTTCATGAGTTACTATTATCATAGTAAGACCTTTTTTCGCAAGAAATTTTATTACATTTAAAACTTCTTTTACCATTTCTGGATCGAGGGCTGATGTGGGTTCATCAAATAAAAGTACTTCTGGTTTATTTGCAAGAGCTCTTGCTATGGCAACTCTTTGCTTTTGACCTCCAGATAGAGAGTTTGGATAGGAGTACACTTTATCTTCTAAACCCATGCTCTTTAAAAGAGCAATTGCATTTTCCTTTGCAGACTTTTCATCTTCACCTTTAACTTTTATTGGTGCAAGAGTAATGTTTTCAATTACTGATTTATTGGGAAATAAATTAAAGTTTTGAAAAACCATTCCAATTTTTAATCTTATTTTTTCTAAATTTGGATTTTCGCCAGTTATTTCATATCCATCGAGAAAGATTTTTCCGTCATCACATTTTTCTAAAAGATTAATTGTGCGAAGGAGCGTTGATTTTCCTGATCCACTTGCTCCAATTATTGTTGTTACAGTTGAATCTTCAATGTCTAAGTTTATTCCCTTTAAAACTTCTTTATCTTCAAAGGATTTATATAAATTTTCAATTTTTATCATATTTCCCCTCCACAAATTTTAATAATCTAGTAAGAGTAAAAGTAATTGTAAAATAAAACATTGACCCAATTATAAGCGGTTCTAAAGATTTATAAGATGATCCTCTAACTAAGTTTACATTGTACATAATATCTGTAACGCCTATGGTAGATATAATTGAGGTTTCTTTTATTACTGCGATAAATTCGTTGGCAAGAGCTGGAAGTATATTTTTTGTAGCTTGTGGAAGTATGACCTCTTCCATTGCTAAAGATTTTTTCATCCCAAGAGATATTGACGCTTCCATTTGTCCTTTGTCAATTGCGTTTATGCCAGATCTAATAATTTCAGATACATATGCCGCAGAGTTTAAACTCACCGCAATGACTCCTGTTACATAGGCAAAGGATGAAATTGAAATTCCAAAATTTTTAAAATTTATAATACTTGCCAGTCCAAAGAATACAAAAAATACTTGAGTAAGCATAGGAGTTCCCCTCACTATTTCAATGTATATATTTGCAAAGATGTTTAGACTTTTTATTTCTGAAGATTTCATCAAATATAGAAATAATCCAAATATAGAACCTAAAATTACAGAGATAAAAGAAAGTGAAATAGTAGTTAAAAGTCCCTTTATATAATATGAACTGTACTTTTCAAAAATTTCTACTGTCGTGTTAAAAAAATTTATAATTAATTTGCCAAATACAAAGATAAGAATTACAAAAGCAAAAATTACCAAGTAATTAATTATTTTATTTTTTGAAAATTTTTTATTTTCTAGTTTATATATATTTTCCATGAAACACCTACTTCGTTGAAAGTTCTAATGCATCTTCATAATATTTTTCAAGTTTACCTTCCTTTTCTAATCTATCTAATGTTTTGTTAACTATTTCTAAAAGTTCATCGTCATCTTTTTTAAGACCAACAGCTGTTCCACTAGTTTCAGCCTCAAAATAAAAACTATTTTCCATCTTTAAATTTTTATTGGAAAGTTCATAATTATCTCCAACACTCTTTTCAACTATTATTCCATCTATCAATCCTTGATTTAGTTGTGCAATTAAATCTGGCGTCTTTGGTAGTGAAACAATATTTTTAATCTTTAAGTTTTTTGCAATTTCCTCTTGAATTGTTGCTGTTTGAACTCCAATAGTTAAATCTATAACACTTTTTTCATCTTTATATTTTCCCAAATCCTTAGAATTTACTAATAAATAATTTTTTGGATCGTAATATACCTTTGAAAATAAAATTGATTTTTCTCTTTCAGGAGTTTTTGAAATCCCAGAAAGGGCGAGATCGATTACGCCTGAGTCCAGACTTGCAAGCACAGATGAAAATTCCATATCTGAAATTTCAAGTTTTACTCCAAGATCCTTTGCAATTTCTTCTGCAATAGACACGTCAAAACCAACAATCTTATCTTTTCCATCAATGTTTTTGTGAAATTCAAAAGGTGGATAGTTTGCATTACATCCCATTACAATTTTCCCAGATTTTTTAATGTCCTTTACTCTCATATCAGAATTGCCATTAGACTTATTTAAAAACAATGCCACTAATAATATAAGGGCAGCTAAAACTATTACTGATAAACTTATTATTTTTTTCATTTTCTTCCTCCATTTTAAAATAAAAAAATCGCCTCCATGAAAGAGGCGAAGTCCGCGGTACCACTCTAATTATCTTTTAGATATCTCAAAACTTTAAGGCAGTTAACCTCTGTAAATACTAATTTCTTTACAGAATCTCTGCGGTTCTATTATATTCTTTCCCTTTACAAGCTTTCACCTGACCTTGCTCTCTAAAAAAGTTATAGGAATACTTTTTGTCCACTTCATTGATTTCTCAATACTTTACTATGCTAAATTTAATTTGTCAAGCTTTTTTTAAATTAATTCAAATAAAAAATTTTTTCATTGCTTTATTTTTTTGCATTTAATAGATAAAACATTTTGCAACAAAAAATATTAAAAAATATTTAAAAAATTCTTGACAAATAGAATTTATCTTGTTAGTATATCAAACAATAAAAGTTTTGAAGAGCGAGTAAAATTATCCAAGACTTTAAGAGAGTTTTCGTTTGGTGAGAGAAAATAGGGAGGGTAATTTGAATAGGAGCTTGGAACTTGCATCTCGATATTTAGATTTGCACGGTTATGCGTTATAGTTTTTGAGGTATAGAAATATACAAATTTGGGTGGTACCACGATTTTCGTCCCTTTCTAGGGGCGATTTTTTTATACTTTTTTTGAGTCTCAATTGTAAGATATTGCAAAGTTTTAAAATTTGGAGGAAAAAAATGAAAAATAATAATTATAAAAAAGTTGCCCTAGCATATTCAGGTGGTCTTGATACATCTATAATAATTCCATGGCTAAAGGAAAATTATAAATGCGAAGTTATAGCAGTTGTTGGAAATGTTGGACAAAAAAGTGAGATAGAAGGTCTTGAAGAAAAGGCCATAAAAACAGGAGCTTCAAAAATTTATATAGTAGATCTTGTAGATGAATATGTTAAGGACTTTGTATTTACAACTTTAAAAATGGGTGCAAAGTACGAAAAAAACTATCTTCTTGGAACTGCAACAGCAAGACCTCTAATAGCAAAAGCACTTGTTGAAATTGCAAAAAAGGAAAATTGTGATGCTATTTGTCATGGATGTACTGGTAAGGGAAATGATCAAATTCGTTTTGAAATGGGAATAAAACATTTTGCACCAGAAATGCCAATAATTGCACCTTGGAGAATTTGGGATATAAAATCTCGTGATGAAGAAATTGATTATGCCGAAGAACACAATATTCCACTTAAAATTTCAAGGGAAACGAATTATTCTAAAGATTTAAATATAATGCATCTATCTCACGAGGGTCTTGACCTTGAAAATCCAGAAAATTATCCAGATTATGACAAAATTTTAGAGCTTTCTGTATCGCCAATGAGGGCAAGGGATGAAGTTTTTGATTTAGAAATTGAATTTCATAGTGGAGAAGCCACTGCAGTAAATGGAGAAAAAATGACTCCTGCAAATCTTTTAAAATATTTAAATAAAATTGGCGGCGAAAATGGCATTGGTATTGATGATATAGTTGAAAATCGTCTTGTAGGAATGAAAAGTCGTGGAGTTTATGAAAATCCAGGCGGAGCAATATTATATAAGGCACTTGAAGTTTTGGAATCCATAACCTTAGATAAAGATTCTGCACATCTTAAAAATTATTTATCTATTAAATTCGCCGATCTTGTATACGATGGAAAATGGTATTCAAATTCTTTAAAGGGACTACTAGCCTTTAGTGACGAAGTGTCAAAAAATGTAACTGGCAAGGTTAAACTAAAACTTTATAAGGGAAATATAATTCCCGCAGGAGTAAGCTCTAAATATTCACTCTATAATGAAGATTTAGCTTCCTTTGGAGATGGTGCAGAAAACTTATATTCTCACGAAGATGCCAGTGGATTTATTAATTTATATTCACTATCTACGGTAGTTGATGCAAAGATAAATAAAGGAGTTTAATATGTATTTATGGGGCAGTCACTTAGATGGACTTGAAGATTTTACACATGAATTCAATAAATCCATTGATTTTGATAAAATTTTATTTGAAGAAGATATAATAGGTTCTCTTGCTCATGTAAAAATGCTCAGTGAGGTTGGAATAATAACGGAAAATGAAGAAAAAATTATTTCTTGTGAACTTCAAAATATTTTAGATGAAATAAAAGAAAGAAAACTTGAAATTAATTTAAAGGAAGAAGATATTCATTCCTTTGTGGAAAATGAACTAACAAAAAGAGTGGGCGTTGTAGGAAAAAAACTTCACACAGCTAGGTCAAGAAATGATCAATGCGCCCTAGATTTAAGATTATATTCTAAAAAATCATTAGAAAAAATTAAAATAAAGTTATTAGAACTAATTGAAACAATTATTGATTTAGCTGAAAAAAATATATACACAATAATGCCAGGTTTTACTCATATGCAGCACGCTCAAGTGACAACTTTTGCTCACTATATTTTAAGCTACGCACAAATGCTCTGCAGAGATCTTAATAGATTAAAAGATACTTTTAATAGATTAGATGAAAATCCCCTTGGAAGTTGTGCTCTTGTTACAACAAGTTTTAACATCGATAGATTTATGACTTCAAAATTATTGGGATTTAAAAAACCTACAGAAAACTCCATGGATTCTGTTTCTGATAGAGATTATATACTTGAAATTTTATTTAACAATTCAGTAATTATGACTCATCTTTCAAGACTTTGTGAAGAGCTAATTTATTTTTCCAGCAGTGAATATAATTTTGTTAAGTTTTCTGATAAGTTTTCTACTGGATCAAGTATAATGCCTCAAAAGAAAAACCCTGACATGGCTGAATTAATAAGGGGCAAGAGTGGTAGATGTTATGGAGATTTGTTTACACTTTTTACAATTTTAAAAGGTACACCTCTTTCTTATAATAAGGATTTTCAAGAAGACAAGGAACCACTTTTCGATTCAGTGAAAACAGTTTTTAATTCTTTAAAAATTATGAAGGGGATTTTAGATACAATTTATATCAATAAGGAAAAGATGAGAAGTTCTGCTGAAAAGGGCTTTTTAAATGCAACAGATTTAGCCGACTATTTAGTATTAAAGGGCATTGCTTTCCGTGAAGCTTATAGTGTAGTCGGTCAAATTGTTAATTATTCAATAGAAAAAAACTTAAAACTTGAAGATATAAGTTTAAAAAAATATAAGGAATTTCACAAAATTTTTGAAAATGATCTCTATGATTTTATAAATATAGAAAAATCTTTAGAGAATCGCAATGTCTATGGTGGTCCTGCAAAAGATGCCGTAAATATTCAAATAAACAATTTAAAAAATTTTATAAATGATATAAAATAAGGTCAAAAAATAAGTAAACTGACCCTTTCAAGTTAGAATTAAAATCTATCTTGATAAGGTCAGTTTTTTAATGACAAAATTTAAAGTGGAATTTAAAATATATTATCAGATTATGTTTTAATCTTTATGTCAATCTAAATTAAACATATATTTTTTATCCATTTCATTATATTTATCAATATTTACTGTATCTAAATACTCTTCAAATGAAATCATTTTTTCGTAAAATGCTTCATCAGTTCCATTCTTTTTAATTTCATTTAATATTGCAATTTGAGCTGATACACTTGACATCAATTGTGCAAATGGGAATGTAATAATTTTATATCCCATTTCACCACAATCCTTTGCTGTTACTCCCTTTGTTGTCTCTTTTCCATATGTGAATCCTAAATGGATAGGTGCTTTCAAATGCTTAGGGTAATCTTCTAATTCCTTTCTTGAATGAGGCATTGGTTTAACCATATCTGCTCCCGCTTCTGCATATATGTTTAATCTTTCAACAGCCTCTTCAAAGGGTGCATCAGTTCTTGCAACTATCACAAAGTTGGGATCTTTTCTTGCGTCAACAGCTGCTTTTATTTTACTTACCATCTCCTCTACTGGAATCAATCTAGTTCCTTTTATATAAGGACAATTTGGAGGTAAAACTTGATCTTCTATAAAAAGTCCTGCTACTCCAGCATTTTCAAATTCTGTTATGGTTCTACTTGTATTAATTGCATTGCCATATCCGCCTTCAGCATCTGCCATCATTGGAATATCAATAGCACTGGACATATTTCTACACATTCTTAGCATTTCTGTAAATGTTAAAAGCCCATTATCAGGTACGCCTAGCATTGTGCCATGCATTCCAAAACCAGTTGTTGCAACTAAGTCAAATCCGCTATACTCAATTAATCTTGCAGATAAAGCATCAAATGCGCATGGAGCTACTACAGCGTCTTTCCCGTTAATTAAATCTCTCAATCTTTTAGTTTTTGTCATTCTTAACACCTTTTTCTTTCATATTACACTAAAATCTAACTTTTTTTCTTAGGAAGTTCTAATTTTAAATCATCTGATTTTCCAGCCTTTAATACATAGCTTCCAACATCATGATTTACCTTTTGTCTTATTTTTTGTCCAATTTCAATTACTGTATCAATGTTTATTCCTGTGTTAATCTTCATTTGGTTAAACATATTCAAAACATCTTCTGTGGATACATTACCTGCGGCACCGGGAACAAAAGGACATCCTCCTAATCCTGCAAAAGAAGTGTCAAATTTTTTAACTCCTTCTTCTAAACCTGCTAGTATATTTGCAATTCCCAATCCTCTAGTATTATGAAAATGCAATATCCAACTAACATCCTTATATTTGTTTTTCACATGTCTAACGATTTCTTTTACTTGTAGAGGATTTGCTAACCCTGAAGCGTCTGAAAGTGATAGTTCATTAATATCATTTTTTAAATATGCCTCAATAATAGTTTCTATATCTTTCATAGGAATTTCATCTTCCCAAGGAGAACCAAAGGGCATAGATATTGATCCTGAAACCTCAATATTATTTTCTCTAGCAAGTTTTACACAATCCTTAAAACCATTAACACTTTCTTCTGGAGTCATATTCAAATTAGCAATATTATGAGCATAGCTTGCAGAAACATTTAATTTAACTTTTTTGCATCCACAATCAATTGCTCTTTCAACACCCTTTAAATTAGCTATTAAAGCTCTATACTCTACATCTTGTTTTAATTTTGCTTTTTTAAATACCTCATCTGTGTCTGCCATTTGAGGTACAGCTTTTGGACTCATAAAAGAACCTACTTCTATTATCTTAAAGCCCGCATCTGTTAATTTGTTTAAAATTTCAACTTTTTCATCCGTTGTAAGAAAAGATTTTTCATTTTGTAAACCATCTCTTAATCCAACCTCACAAAGTATTACATCTCTTTCTTTTTCCATTATTCCCTCCCTTTTACAAATTTATTACAATATGCTTTTGCTTTATCTAAGCAATTTTGAGCATGTCCTTTTAAGCCATATTCTTTTATATGGGCACTATTTGGTAATTCAATGGAGTAAGGAACTATTGGCATGCTATTTAGTATAGAAGCAATGTCTATTCCACCATCGCCAACATAATCCCTAGCTTCTCTCATTATTCTAATCATTTCTTCTTTTTCTTTAGGAATCTCTCCACTTGCATCACATAAGTGTGCAAAATGGAACCATTCTTTAGGAATTTTAGCTATATCTTCTGGCTTGTCTCCTGCTCTATGAATGTGATGCATGTCTAACATTATACCAGCATTATCTCTGTTAACATCATTTAACAATTCTACTGTTTGTTTCAAGTTGTTAACTCCTGCTATTGGCACATATTCTACATCAACTGTTAGTCCATTGCTTTTTGCTAAATCACAAAGTTTCGCAAATTCTTCTGTGTAAAAATCTTTGTTATCAGTCCATATAGATGACAAAATATGCTTTCCGCCAAGTTCTCTACAGGTTTTCATAGCAGGTTCATAATCTTTTATATTTACACCATCAAATATTCTTGCTAATTCTATATCTAAAACTTTGAGCCCCGTGTTTTTTAAAATTCCCTTTAGTTCCTGCATTAATTTTTTATCTTTTCTTAAATCATAAATTTTTTCGCCTTTAACACCCATATAAATTTGTCTTAAACTAACATAATCATAACCACATTCTGCTGCAATTTTTGCAATTTCAACAGGTGAAGTTTCTAAAACAGTGAGTTGTGCTAGCGAATATTCAAAAGTCATACTATATCCTCCTTATAAAAATATGCCTAAATACATAGAGGCACTATATCTAGTGCCAACTATATTAATTGTCATCTCTTTTTATTAATCAAATTTTGATTATTCTAATCCCAATTCTTTTTTTACATAATCGATTGGCATATCTTTACCTGTCCAAATTTTAAATGCTAATGCTCCTTGCCAAAGCATCATATTGATACCATTGCACGTCTCACAACCTGCCTCTTTTGCAAGCTTCATGAACTTGGTTTCTTTTGGTTCATAAACGATGTCGTATACATAGGTATTAGGATTTGTGATTATGTCACATGAAGATATTGAACAAGCATCAGTATTTCCCTTCATACCTAATGGAGTTGCATTTACAAATAAATCAGCATTTTTTAGTTCTTCTTTTAATTCATCTTCATTATTTGAAAGTAATTTAACATTGCACTTTGGAATTCTTGATTTTATAGTATTTATAACTTCATCAGCTACTTCTTTATTTATTTCTTTTATTACAAGTTCTCCCACTCCAGAATATGCACTTTGTATAGCAATTGCTCTTCCTGCTCCTCCAACGCCTATTAGAACCATTTTCTTGCCTTTGTATTGAATTCCTTTTTTTTCAAGAGATTCTATAAAGCCTAATCCATCCGTGTTATAACCCTTTATCTTTTTAGTTTTATCATCAATTGATATTGTATTTACTGACCCTATTATTTCAGCAGCCTCATCAATTTCATCTAGATATTTTAGTACTTCTTGCTTGTTTGGATAAGTTACATTTGCTCCAACTGCATCAAATGTTTTTAAAGCTTTTAAAGCCATTTCTAAATCTTTATTTTCAGTTTCTAGGCATAAATAAACCAAATCTTCTTTCAAAAATTCAAAGGCTGAATTATGCATATGTGGAGATCTACTATGCTTAATTGGCTTTCCTAAAAGCCCAACAAGTCTAGTAGTTCCTTGTATTCTATTGGTCATATTCTATTCTCCTTATTTAATTTATATTTAATTCTTTTTCCGCCTTATCAATTTCACTTCTTAAAGTATTGACAAGATCTTTTCCTATTTGTTCTTCTAGTGATTTCCATACTGGTTCACTTGCAGCTCTCATATCATTAAATAATTTTTCATTAAAAGGTATTATTTTCGTTCCGCTGTCTTCAATAATTTTAACTCTACTTTCATTTCTTTCATCTGTCATTTTTCTAGCATATACTTTTGCTTCATCTGCCGCTTCATAAATGATTTTTTGAAGTTCTTCAGGTAATTCATTTATTATAGAAGGTGAACCAATTAAACATAATGTATGAAGAATGTGGTTAGTTAGTATAATGTCATCTTGTTGTTCATATACTTTACTTGCAACAATTGTCTCTATCGGGTTTTCCTGTGCATCAATAGAGCCTTGTTGTAATCCTATATAAACTTCAGACCAAGCCATTGGAGTTGGGTTTGCCCCTACTAATTTCCAAAATGCAATATGATTTGGGTTTTCCATAGTTCTTATTTTTATACCTTTCAAATCACTCATTTTTTCAACTTTTTTATTTGATGACATTACCCTGAAATCTTGATCTGCATAACCTAATAGAATGAGTTTTTTATTAGCATAATATTCCTTTAGTTTTTCTGTTAACTCGCCGTCAAGCACCTTCCTTGCAACATCTAGATTTTTAAATGCCATTGGAGCATCAAATATTGCTGCTTCAGGAACAAAGGAAACCTGTGGAGCTGTAGTTTGAACAACAAATGCTATATTTCCATTTTGAACAGCTTCTGTTATTTCACCATCTCCGCCTAGTTGTGAATTTGGAAATCTATTAATTTTCATTCTTCTCTTAGATTTTTCTTCTAGTAAATCAGCAAATTTATTCATAAAAATACCCGTTACAGTATCTTCTTGCGAATCTATTGCTATGGATAATTCATATACATCTTTTTCTTTTGCTTCTCCCCTTCTCTCTTCAGTACTTAAACAGCCTGTAAGTGTTAAAGGAATAAACATTAGTAAAAATGCAATACATATAATCTTATTTTTCATTTTTATTTTCAACCTCCTAATAAAATTAAACTTATTTTTGGAATGAATGTTATTAAGAGTAAAGCAATTAAAAATGCTATTATAAATGGAATTGCTTTTTTAACTATGCTTTCAACTTTTACACCCGTCAATGAACTAGCAACAAATAGGTTGATTCCTAGAGGTGGCGTTACAAATCCTATTGCCAAGTTTACAACTAACATTACACCAAAATGTATTGGATTTATTCCATAACTTACTGCTATTGGTAAAAGTATTGGTGTTAATACTAATATTGCTGGAGTTGTATCCATAATCATTCCTACAAACAATAATACTAAGTTTATAACTAATAAAACTGCGATCTTAGAAGAAACTGCATTCGTAATAAATCCTGCTATTATTTCAGGTGCTTTCATGAATGTAAGAACTCTAGCAAATCCAGTAGCTGCTGCAATAATAAACAATATTGTTGAATAAGTACCTACAGATTCTTTTAATATTTCTATAAAATCTTTCAATTTTATTGTCTTATAAATTAAAACTGAAACAATTAAAGAGTAAAAAACCGAAATAACTGCGGCTTCTGTTGGAGAAGCTACACCAGTATAAATACTACCTAAAATTATTATTGGAGATAGTAGTGCCCAAAAACTATTTAAAAATAGTTTTTTAAAGCCATCTTTCTTTACTTCTTTTTCATAAGCTTGTAATTTTTCTTTGTCTTCTCCATTCTTTTTACAGTAATACCAAGAATAAATCATTAGACATAATCCAATTAACAATCCTGGAACTACACCTGCAACAAATATATCTGCAACAGATACTCCCGCACTTTGTCCATAGAATATAAATGGTATTGAAGGAGGTATGATAACCCCAAGACCTCCTGCTACAGCAACAAGAGCTGTAGAAAAAACGATGTCATATCCTAGATTAGTCAAGACAGGAATAGCCATTGCTCCTACTGCAGCAGTTGTCGCTGGCCCTGAACCTGATATTGCTCCATAGAATAAACAAGTTACAATTGTTGCTATTGGAAGTCCTGCCGTTTTATTTGCTATAAAATACGAGAAAAAATTAAATAGTTTCTCGCTAATTTTTCCTTTTGCCATTAGATTTCCAGATAAAATAAACATTGGAACTGCCAATACTGGAAAACTATTAACTCCACCTATCATCGCTCTAATAATATATTGAGGGTCAGCAGAAAACCAAGGATCTATTAAGTTTGGTAAAATCCCTAACGTTGCCAAAATCATTCCTATAGGAATCCCTGCAACTATTAAAGCTAAAAATAAAATAAATATACTTGCTATAGTCATTTAAGCCTCCTGTTCATCTTCCTTAACTTTATCTTTTTCTTTTATTAAATCAATAAAATTTTGAGTGATTCTTATCATTGAAAGAACTGAACCTACAAAAACAGAAGATTGAACTGTCCACATAGGAATTCCCATAGCTGCAGAAGTTTGTCCGCTTATGTAAGTACTTCGTATTACATCAAAAGAAAATATAGCGATTATTAAAAACAATATAAAAATAATTATTTTATCTATATAATTTAATGCCTTTTGAATACCTACGGGCATCATTCTTCTAAATTGATCTACTTTTATTGATGCTTTTCTTCTTATGCAGTATGGAACACCTAAAAAAGCTGACCATACAAACAAATATCTAACTAACTCTTCAGACCAAGCTAAAGAATTCCCGAAAACATATCTTGCTACAATTTGAATTCCCAATATAATAGTCATAATAACTAATAAAACGCATAATATGCTTTCTTCAAATTTTTTATCAAGTTTATTTAACATTTTTCACCTCTTTTGTTTTGGGAGAAAGAAATTCTTTCTCCCTTTCTTTTATTGGTTGTTTAATATAAACATTTATACTATTAATCTGTGCTTACATGACTTGATCTAGTCGCTTCTCCTGACATTAAATGTCCTTCGAAGACATTATCCTTTGGCGTATAAATATCATTGATATTCCATATTCCATCTGTTGGAACTGGTATATTTTCCATAGGTACATCTAATAAATAAGGTTCATTTGAATTTAATGCTTCTTCAAAGGCTTCTTTAAATTCTTCAGCACTTTTTACTTTTTTAGCTTTTATTCCATAACCTTTGGCAATATCTGCCCATTCTGGATTATAAGGCTCTCCATCAATTTTAAATACAGTACCAAAATTATGATTATAGTGAGATTTTTCAAGTCCAGCAATTGTTCCAAAGGCATAATTATTCATAACTACCCATACAACTGGAATATTGTATTCTTTAGCGCAAGCTAGTACGGAAGGGTTTGTTCCAAATCCGCCATCTCCAATTAATGTAATAACTTTCTTATCAGGCTTTGCAAGTTTTACTCCTAAAAGTGCTGCTGAACCAAATCCCATAGTAGCAAATCCACCTGGGTGAATTATTGTTCCTGGATTTACTATGTCAAACTGTTGACCTACTCCATTTTTATTCCAACCTACATCAGTGCAAATGATTGCATCCTCTGGCAAAACTTCTCTCACATCTTTTAATATTTTTTGTGGAGTCATTGGAAATCTAAGGTCATTTTCAATTTTTTTGTTTGCTTCTTTAAAATCATGTTTAAATTTAGCTATTTCTTCTTTTAAACCTTTTCTTTCTATCGGTCCTGAAATTTCTTTCACTGCTTTAAGAATTTCTTGAAGTGCCAACTTAATATCTGCAACAGCTCCAATTTCAAGAGGATAATTCCTTCCAACTTCTTCTTCTGCAATATCTATTTGAATAAATTTAGTATTATCTTCGTTAAAAGTTACTCCCTTATACCAAGAAGAAGAGTCTGCTTCTGCAAATCTTGTTCCCAATCCTAAAATGACATCAGCATTTGAAGTTTTATCATTAATAAAATCAGTTCCCCAAAAACCTGTCATTCCTAACATTAATGGATGTCTATCAGAAAGTGCTCCTTGTCCCATAAGTGTTCTTGAAACAGGTATATCAAGGTATTCTACAAGTTCTTTTAACTCTTCAGTTGCTTTTGATAAAATAACCCCACCACCTACATGTATAACAGGTCTTTCAGCTTCAACTAATAATTTTGCAATTTTCTTAGCTGTTTCTCTTTCAAGTGATGGTCTAATTGTTTTTAAGTTATTATTTTGAACCCTTTCGAAAAATCTTGTATCTAATTCTCTTGAGAACATATCCATTGGAACAGAAATCAATACTGGTCCTGGTCTTCCAGATTCAGCAAGTCTAAATGCTCTATCAAGTATTTCTGGAAATAATTCTGGAGTATCAATTCTAAAAGCTCTTTTTACAAAAGGTCTATAAATTTCATATTGACTTCCATCTGCATGAAGATTTACTTCTTGATGAGGATGTTTTCCAAAATAATAGCTTGGAACATCTCCCGCAATAACTACCATTGGTATTGAATCGGCTTGAGCATTTGCAACACCAGTAGTTGCATTTGTAAGTCCTGGTCCTAAGTGACACATAACAACGCTTGCCTTACCTGTAGCCCTTGCGTAGCCATCGGCAGCTGTAGATGCAATTTGTTCATGTCTTACAGAAATATATTTTAATTTTTCACTCTTTTCAAGAGCATCGAGCATAGCTATTACAGTATGTCCGCAAAGTCCAAATACATATTTTGTATCTCTATTTTCTAAATATTCAACTAACTGTTCCGAGATGAGTTTTTTCATAATTCCTCCTACGATTTATATTTGTTTAAAAGCCACTTAAAAAAGCAGCTTTTAAACATATTCTTTTCTATTATTATTCTTGGTCCATTCCTTCTACATAAAACTCTTGGAATAATTCTTCAAGTGATGGCATATCTTCTTTAATAGGTCTAGCTACCCAAGTAGTGTTTATATAGTGTTTAAGAGCTATATTTTCAGATACAATATTTCCGCCCCAAGTTCCACATCCCATAGAAGATGTAGCTGGCATACCATTTGTTGCTGATCCAGCATTTCCTTTGTTATTAGGTTGTCTAATCATAATTCTAGAAACAGGAGCAGCTTTTCCAAGTGCATCAATGTGATCATCATCAAATGAATATAGACCACATGAATGTCCCTTTCCACCTACTTCAAATAATGCTCTCATCATATCAAGGGCATTTTCAAAATCTCCTTCATATTTAAATAATGTTAATAATGTAGTTAATTTTTCAGATGAGAAGAAGTGTTCTTTTCCAATGCCTTCCATTCCTCCACCAGTTACCATTAAGAAATTAGCTTCTTCTGGAACTTCAATTCCAGCAGCTTCTCCTAATTTTTGAGGACTAATTGCAACTGTCTTTGGAAGTCTGTGTCCTTCTTCATCCCACATTACTTTTTTAACTTTTTCAGCTTGTTCATCATTTAAAAGGTATCCACCTTCTGCTTTTAAAGCTTCAACTAATTTATCATAGATTGACTCATGGATTACTAAATTTCCATCACATGAACATCCTGATCCAAAGTCTGATGTCTTTGAAATTCTTGTATTAGAAGCTGCTTCTCTAATTCTTTCATCAGTATTAGCAGTTTCATCAATAATAACAGTAGCATTACCTGCACCTGAACCATAAGCTGGTGTTCCTGAACTATATGCTGAGTGAACCATTGCTTTTCCACCTGTAGCAATAACTAAGTCGGCATCAGCCATTAAATATTGAGTTAATGAAATTGATGGGTTTTTAATACATTGAACTATGTCAGCTGGTGCTCCATTTTCTACAAGAGCCTCTCTAATTAAATCAACACATTTATTAGTAACATTTTTTGCTCTTGGGTGAGGTGAGCAAATCATTACATCTCTTGCTTTAACACAGTATATAGCTTGACCAGCTGGTGTTAGACATGGGTTAGTTGTAGGCACTAAAATTGCTAAAAGTCCTGCTGGCTTTGCGTATTTAGTAATTCCTTTTTCTTCATCTACTTCAATAGCTCCAACACTCTTTGCTCTCATACAATCTCTTAGGATTAATTTAAGTTTGTTTCTCTTGTTTCTTTTTGTAACCTTATCTCCTAATCCTGTTTCGTCTACGGCCTCATCACATAACTCAGCCCAAACTTTTGCATCGTATAATTTTGCACATATTGCACGACATAACTTATCTACTTCTTCTTGAGTATAATTTTCAATAACTTTTTGTGCTTTTCTTGCTCTTTCAACTAATTCTTTTAACTCACTTAATTGTTCTTGCGTAACTTCTTTTGCCATAATAATCCCTTCCTTTAATAAATTATTTTTTTGAAATTGTTTTCCGTATCTTTATAATATCTTCAAGTTTGTTGATATTCAACGACTTAAAAATAAGATATCGTTTTCCTTCTCTTTAATATTTCGTTCAATCGTTTGATTTTTTCGATCAATTAAAGCCCCATTTTGCCTGTTTTCTTGAAATTTTTCTTAAATTTATCACTATATCATGACAA
Source organism: Peptoniphilus faecalis (assembly GCF_012976305.1). GTDB lineage: Bacteria > Bacillota > Clostridia > Tissierellales > Peptoniphilaceae > Peptoniphilus_A > Peptoniphilus_A faecalis. The sequence goes on along the minus strand of NZ_JABDSR010000002.1, from coordinate 12,947 downwards.
AATCTTGAAAATAGAGTATTATGTAAATAATTAATCATTCGATTATTTTGCTTGATTGTACAAAATTTTGAAATAAAGGGAGTGATTTTTTGAATATACAACAATTATATTATTTTAAATCATTAGCAAAGTATGAACATTATGGAAATGCCGCAAAAGAAAATTTAATTTCCACTTCTAGTTTAAGTTATTCAATAACATCTTTAGAAGAAGAATTAGGGACAACATTATTTATTAAATCTGGTAGAAATATTAAAATTACTTGGTCGGGAAAAATTTTTTTAGAATATGCAAATAATATTTTAAATAATTATGAAAATTGTCTAAAAGAAATTAACGCTTTTTCAAAGGAGCAATTAAATAGTATAAATTTAATATCCATAGATTCATTAAGCTCTAATTTTATAGCTAATCTATTAAAGGACTTTAATACTAGTTTCCCTAAAGAAAAAATTAACTTTAAGTTGTCACCAGGCACTGACTCAAATTTTGTAGTTGAAAGCGTAAAATCTGGTAAATTTAAGTTTGGGTTTTGTAATAGAAAAGATGATCCTTTAATAATTAATTATTCTTTATTTAAAGAAGAATTTGTTTTAATCGCTCCCAAAAATAGATATCATTTTATAGACAAAATAAGTGACTTTTCTATTTTTGAAAATACTAATTTTGTAGCTTTTAATGAATCCTATCCCATGTACAATGATGTTAAAAAAATATATCAATCCTATAATTTCCATCCAAAAATTCTTTACAATGCTTCATCAGATATACAATTACATTATTTTGTCGAAAATGGACTCGGTCCAGCAATTACATTAAATTCAGAAAAAATTAAACATTCAAATGTAGATGTATTTAAACTAGATAAATTGTTTGAAAGGGATTTCTCCTTTATATGGTTGCAAGGAGCAGAACTCAACAAAAATGAGCTTGAATTTAAAAAATTTGTTATGAGATATTTTAAAAATAAAAAGTTTTAATTAAAAAACACTAGTAAACTTACTTTTAGGTAATTCACTAGTGTTCTTTTGTGTTTTTAATTTATTGAAAAATTATTTATCTATGGATATTACAAGACCATTAAAATTTTTTCTTAATATATCTGACATCGAAAAATATTTTGTTTTTAAAACTCTCTTTTTTTATAGTATTTTTCTGATATCTTTACCGAAGTAGAAATTATAACTAAAATAATCAATGCTATTATTAGCAAGCTAAAAAATTTATTTTCAGTCATAAATATTAGCATGCCTTTTATATTATCCCTAAGATAGACTGTGGCAAAAGACAAAACTCCAAATGCAAGGAAAGTAAAAAATGATAATGTTTTTGCTTTTTTGTATCCATAATTAAAATAAAGTGGGTATTGAAATGAAATTAAAATTATATAAATTATGAGATATGCTACTATGTTTGGAAATATTATTTTTATATCGATTTTTTCCACAAAAAATAATGTTATAATAGAAAAAATCATTCCAATTATTATACTTATAACAAATAAAACTAAGGAAAATAAATATCTTCCTCTCACAACACTTTTATAATTTATTCCTAGAATTTTATAAAGCCCGTCAATTCCAGCTTCTTCTCCAACTAAGAAGGGATAGGATGAGTAAATTATTGCAAAAAAAATTGGCATTGCTATTGCAATAATTGGATTTTTGCTCAAATAACAATAAAATAAATACAAAAAAACCATTATTGCTAAATTTTTTAAAGTAAAATAGGGCTTGATAGAAATATAATCTAACTTAATTATTTTTTTAATGTCTTTCATTTTTCCCTCCCATATAGAACTAAAACTTTATTTATATCTGGCTTTTCCACAATTAATCCTTCAGAAATATTTTCTTCTGTAATGTTTTTCACAAGTGCTTCAAAGTAAGTTGAGCTTGATTTTATGCCAAGGACTTCATATTTTTCGAGTAGCTTTAAATCTTCTTCTCCACCCTTTAATACAAAGTACCTTCCTTCAAATTCTTCTTTACTGCAGTCGTCAATAATTTTTCCCCTATCTATAAAAATTATGTAATCGGCAATTCTATCTAAATCTTCTGTTATGTGAGTTGAAAATAGTACTGTGTTATTCTCATCTTCCACAAATTCCTTTAACATATCTGTAAGTTCATCACGCATACTTGGATCAAGTCCACTTGTTGGCTCGTCTAAAATCAAAAGATTTGCGCCATGAGATAGAGCAATTGAAAACATAAGTTTTATTTTCATTCCTCGAGAAAGTTCTTTGATCTTTTTATTTTTTTCAATTTCAAATTGATTTAAATATTCAAAAAATTTTTCTTCATTCCAATTTTTGTAACCACATTTCATTGCTTCATTTACAAGATAAATATTCCAATCTTTCGATAAAAAGGAATCGTCCATAATTATTCCAACATCTTGAAGATAATCTAAATCTTTTGAATCTTTTCCATCAACAAAAATTTCTCCCTCATAATTAATTAATGACAGCAATGACTTTATCGTAGTAGTCTTGCCCATTCCATTTTTGCCAATAAAACCTGTGATAAATCCCTTTTTTATTCCAAAAGAATTTGGTCCAAGAGTAAAGCTGCCATAATTCTTTTTTAAATTTTTTACTTCAATTTTATTTATCATAGTCCACCCTCTCATTATATAAAAATTCAAATAATTCTATAATTGTCTTCTTATCTAAATTTAACTCTGCCGACAAATTTATAGCCTCTTGTAAGTGTTTTTCTAATTTTTTTTGTAATTCTTCTCTTTTTACTTCTGAGTCCTTTCTAGAAACAAAGGTGCCAAGACCTTGTCTAGACTCAACAAATCCTTCAGATTCAAGTTCATCATAAGCTTTTTTAACTGTCAAAATGCTAACCTTTAAATCCTTGGAAAGAGTCCTCACTGAAGGGAGTTGTTCACCAGCAGCCACAGAATTTTTTAAAATGTTTTCTTTAATTGCATTTTTTATCTGCTCATAAAGAGGAACTGCAGATCCATTTACCAAAATAATTTTCATTTCATTCTCCTCGTTGTATAACAGTATACAACACTACATAACACTTGTCAACTTTAACTTTTTTATATTTTTTTACAAATTAATTCATAAGTTTTGCTATAATAATCTAAAGGAGATAACTTTGAAAAAGAAAAAGAAAATTATGATTCTAATTGTTTTATTGCTTATTTTTGTGCCGATTTTATATAGCTTAAATACAAAAAACCCAGCTGGTACTAATATATCCAGCGAGTTTAAGCCTGCCGATTGTGAATTTTTATACGACCTTACTTATTTGAAAGATGGAAAGAGATTTCACCAGCAAAAAATTTTTAATCGTGAAATGGAAACTATAAAGAATGCTCAAAAATTTTTAATAATTGATTTTTTCCTATTCAATGATGAATATGACAATTCTATGAACTTCCCTAATCAAGTAGAAAAAATGACCGATCTTCTAGTTGCAAAGAAAAAAGAAAATCCAGAGATGCCAATTTTATTTGTTACAGATCCTATAAATAATTTTTACGGTGCCTATGAAGAAAATAATTTAAAAAAACTTCGTGAAAATGGAATTTATGTTGTTGTTACAGATTTGAATAAAATGCGTGATTCCAATGTGTTAATATCTGGCGGTTACAGAGCCTATGTAAAGTGGTTTGGTACATCTGGCGGTGGCTTTATCAAAAACTTTTTTGACAAAGATGCAGAAAAAGTAAATGTTAGATCAATTTTAAAACTCGCAAACTTTAAAGGTAATCACAGAAAAGTGGTAATTTCTGAGAAAGAAGCCTTAGTTGCATCAGCAAATCCACATGATCCAAGCGCTTACCATTCTAATATTGCTATGGTCTTTCGCGGCAAATCTATGGAAGATTTAATTAAATCCGAAAGTATATTTTTCAACAAACTTCCTAATGTTATAGAAAATTTTAAGGCAGAAGAAGTAACTTCACCTTACAAATTAAAAATTATCACTGAGGGAAAGATTTATGAAGAAATATCAAAAAATATAAGAGATGCAAAAAAAGGCGATGAAATAAATCTTGGAATGTTTTATCTTTCAGAATTTAGAATTCTAAAAGATTTAGGTGAAGCTTCAAAGCGTGGAGCATATGTAAAAATTATCGCCGATCTAAATAAAGATGCCTTTGGTCTTGAAAAAAATGGGACACCAAATAGACCTGCTCTTTCTGAATTAAAGGAAGATTATCCAGACATAAATATTCGCTGGTATCAAACTTCTGGTGAACAATTTCACACAAAATTTATTTATTTTAAATTTAAGGACAAAAATCCTCTTGCAATACTTGGAAGTGCTAATTATACAAGGAGAAATTTAGATAATTTTAACTTGGAAACAAATTTGGCTGTGGAAATGGAAAAAAATTCTACATTGCCAAGAGAAATGGAAGAGTATTTTTCTAGAATTTGGAATAATAAAAACGGCGAATATACTTTACCTTTAGAAAATTTTTATGAAAATAGATTTTTTATGAGAATACTTTGGAAAATACAGGAAAAGACAGGACTTTGCACTTGGTAAAAAATCTATAAAAAATCACGGCATAAAAAAGACCGTGATTTTTCTTTGTTTTTATTTTATTATTATACTATGCTTTTTATCTTTGAAATTAAATCTTCGTCTGAAAAAATTGCTGGACTATCGTATTTTCCAAGACTACCTGAAAATGTGTAGTGGAATTTTTTTGTATTTCTATCTCTTTTGGTATCATACATATAAATCATGTCCTCATTCTTTTTGTTTTTAAATTCAAGCAACAAAGACTCGTGGTCTGGTATTGAGTCGTAAGCGTATCCTCCATCGACAACTTCACATTTTTCAAGTAATTTTATTATTTCTTTCATCTTTTCTTGATCTTTGTCATCAAGGCTATTAAAAATTTCTCTTGTAGTCATTTTTTCTTCATCGTCAATTATTTTCACAGATAACTCTTCAAATTTATAGCTTTCTCCAGATCTAAATTTTATTTCATAGCCCTTGCTTTTTTTGCAAGATGTTAAAAAAGCCAAAGCAATAAATAAAATTACTATTTTTTTCATAAATAACTCCTACTTTGAAAGTTTATTTATTATGCTATTTATTTCTTCAATTTTTTCCTCAATTTCTTCTTCGCTCTTGCCGTAAGATTCCTTAACGCAGCCCTTTAAATGTGCTGTTAAAACATCCTTGTTAATATTCTTTAAAATGGAAATTGATGCCATAAGTTGGTTAGAAATGTCTAGGCAGTATCTATCCTCTTCAACCATTTTTATAAGTCCCTCAATTTGTCCTCGAACAGTTTTTAATTTTCTAAGCTGCACATCTCTTTCTGCTCTCATTTTTCTAATTTTGCAGAATAACCTGCATCTTCAACTGCTTTTACAAGCTCGTCAGATGAAACTTCTTTGTCTAGTTTTACTTCTGCTCTTTTTTCTTCTAACATTACATTGGCTTCAGATACGCCTTCGACACTTTCTAGTGCTTTTTTTACTGCTGCTACACAGTGATTGCAAGACATTCCTTCAACTTTTAAAATTTTTTCCATATTATCTTCTCCTTTATTTTTAATAATTTCATAACCTACATCTTCAACTGCTTCTTTTATCTCTTTGGGTGTTATTCCCTCGTCAATAAATTTTACAACTCCACTATTGTGATCTGCAACTACTTCTCTTGCCTTTTTTGTATTTTTTATTGCTTCAGAAACTCTCTTTTCGCAGTGTTCACACATCATGCCACCAACTTTTATTGTAGTTACCTTTTCTTTTTTAGTTTCCATGTTTTCATTTTGTTTTTCTACAGAATTTATACCCTTTGGCTTAAATTTTCTAAGTCTAAGGGCATTATTTACAACGAAAACTGAACTCATACTCATTGCAAAAGCTCCAAACATTGGCGATAATTTTATGCCAAACTTTGGAAATAAAATTCCTGCAGCAATAGGAATTCCTATTGTGTTGTAGAAAAATGCCCAAAATAAATTTTCTTTAATATTTTTTATTGTCGCCTTGGAAAGTTCAAGTGCAGAGACTACATCTAAAAGGTCAGATCTCATTAGCACTACATCTGAGGACTCAATGGCCACATCTGTGCCGTGGCCTATTGCCATTCCAATATCAGCCTTAGCTAGAGATGGAGCATCGTTTATTCCATCTCCAATCATTAGTACTTTTTCACCAGATTTTTGAATTTCATCAATTTTTTTATTTTTATCTTCAGGAAGCAATCCTGCAAAAGTTTTATCAACTCCAATTTCCTTGGCAATGGCCTCTGCGGTCTTCTCGTTGTCTCCAGTTAACATAATTATCTTCTTGCCCATTTTCCTTAAAAACGCAATTGCATCTTTGGAACTTTTTTTAGGTAGATCTTTTACAGAAATTATGCCAATAACTTCCTTTGAATTTGCAAAGTACATTGATGTTTTACCTTCTTCTTGAAGTTTTTCTGCTTTTTTTTCATAATCTTTTATGTCGATTTTTTCTTCGATCATAAATTCTTTATTGCCGGCAAAATATTTTGTGCCATCTAAATTTCCACTAAGACCTCTACCGCTAACTGAATTAAAATCATCTACATTCTTTAATTTTATTTTTTTCTCATTAGCATATTTTAAAATGGCAGATGCCAATGGATGCTGTGAGTTTTTCTCCACTGATGCCGCAATTTTTATAAATTCTTCTTCATTTAGGTCAGTTATAATATCTGTTATTTCTGGTTTTCCTTCTGTTATAGTACCAGTTTTATCCATGACTATGACGTCTATTTTGCTAAGATTTTCTAAAACCTCTGCATTTTTAAAGAGTAGTCCAAAGTCCGCACTTTTCCCCGTTGCAACCATTATTGAAACTGGCGTTGCAAGTCCAAGGGCACAAGGACAAGATATTACAAGGACTGAAATTGCAAAATTGAGGGAAGTTTCAAATCCATACCCTACTATCATCCACACTACAAAAGTTGCTAGGGAGATAATCAAAACTGCTGGCACAAAAATTCCTGCGATTTTGTCTGCCAATTTTGCAATTGGAGCCTTGGACTGATTTGCCTCGTCCACTAATTTAATAATTTGTGAGATTGTCGTGTCTTCTCCAACTTTCTCTGCCACAAATTTAAAGGATCCCGTTGTGTTAATGGATGCAGAGATGACTCTATCACCAATGGTCTTTGAAACTGGCATAGATTCACCAGTTACTGCCGATTCATCGAGGGATGAAGATCCCTCTATTATTTTACCATCAACTGCAACAGATTCTCCTGGTTTTACAATTAAAATATCGCCAATCTTTACATCTTCAATGTTTTTTACGATTTCTTTATCCTCTTCAATTACAGTTGCCATTTTGGGTGCAAGATCCATAAGCTTTGAAATTGATGACCTCGTTTTATTTTTAGACTTTTCTTCCAAATATTTTCCAACTGTTATTAAGGTTAAAATCATGGCAGAGGATTCAAAGTAGAGATTATGTCTGTAATTATCGACAATTTCCATTTTGCCATAGCCAAAGCCATAAGCCATCATGTAAATGGCGAAAACACCATAGATCAATGCCGCTAATGAACCTATGGCGACTAAACTATCCATGTTTGGTGCTTTGTTTTTCAGTCCCTTAAATCCAGAAATAAAAAATTCTCTATTGATGTAGACTATTGGAAGTGCCAAAAGAAATTGTGTGAATGCAAAAACTATTGAACCTTCTCTTCCATGAAAAATCCAAGGAGTTGGTAGTTTTACCATATGCCCCATGGCTACATACATTAGCACGAGCATAAAAATAGTTGAATAAATAAGTCTACTTTTTAAATTTTTTTCTCTATTATCTATTTTGTTTTCTGTTGAAGTTTTCTCACCAGAAACTCTTGCTCCGTAGCCAATCTTTTCCACTGAATTTATAATTTTTTCGTCATTTACTTTGTTTTCGTCGTAATTTACCTTCATTGAGTTAGTCATGAGATTTACATTTGCATCTATCACGCCATCTAACTTTTCCACAGCTTTTGTGACATTTGCAACACAAGATGCACAAGTCATGCCGCTCACATCAAATTTTTTCTCCATATTACCTCCTACACCCCCTCTGGGGTGTCTCTGCTTTTATAATAACACTTCTTTGATTTTTTTACAAGTATTTCAAAATAATTCTTAGTGCTGTAAAAACAACTACAAAGAGGTAACTTATAGAAAAGTAATAATAGCAACCCAATTGAAACAATACAACTAAAATTTATCAAAAAATGGTTTAGCAAAGCCAAACCATTTCTAATTTACTTCTTAATTTCTATTACATCTTAAATAAAATTTCGTTTTCGATATAAATATGTCTTCTCATGTCTTCATCAAGGCCATACATAAGTTTGTTAAGTTCTTTAACTTCAGGCTCTTCTGCATTCATTTTATAGTCGCGTGTTAGATATTTTATCCTATCAAAAAGTCCAATTGTCTTTTCATGCTCTGCAATGAGATTTCCGAAATCCACATTCTTTCCTGCTAAAGAGTCTTTAAATTCAAACTCTTCTTCACTGGAAAAGTGTGAAACAAGTTCTGCCTTAATTAGTAGAAGCACTTCGTAAATTACAAAGAGTTGTTCTCCTCTTTCTCTGTAGTATTTTTTGATTGCACCTCTAAAAATACCATCTATTTTTTCAATAGTTTCAAGTTCCTGAGGATGAATTTCATTTATAATATAGTTTATAAGCTCTTCCTTATTCATCTTTCTAACTCTTTCCATATCTTTAAAATCAGTGTGTCCTTCAACTTTTTTAATAAATACATCGTAGTTTTCGCCAAGGGATTTTAGTGCATCTTCAAGACTTTCCAAGGCGATAAAATCATATTCTGCACCAAGCTTTTGAAGTTCCATTAAAACTTTTGGATTTTCCATTGCTGCAGCTTCAACTGTCATATTTTTGTCTAACATAATTCCTCCTAATTTTTAATAGAATTTAAAAATCCTCTCACATCTTCTTCTGTTGTCCTGTAATTTGTAACTAATCTAATTATTGAATCTTTCTTATTGTCTATTTCAAAAATATTTTCTTTTTCTAATTTTTTGATTTCATCTGGATTTGACCTTATAAATATTTGGTTTGATTCGCCAAAAAGTGGTTCTCTTCCAATTTCCTTTAGACCTTCAACTAAAAGTCTTGACATTTCATAAGCTTTCTTTGCATTTCTATAATAAAGTCCATCCTCGAATAATACTTTAAAAGACAAACCTATTAAAAAGGTTTTTGCCATCATGGCTCCTCTTTGTTTTAAGTAGTATCTAAAATCTTCTTTCAAATCTTCTTCTAAAATTACTAAAGCTTCGCCGAAAAGCGCACCATTTTTTGTGCCACCAATAGAAAAAATATGAGAGTATTTTGCATAATCTGATAATTTTGTATTATTTGCAGCCATTGCGTGAGCAATCCTCGCTCCGTCAATGTATAAATAAAGGTTTTTTTCAACGCAAACTCTGTATATTTCTTTTATTTCTTCAAGGGAATAAATTGTTCCAACTTCTGTAGTTTGTGAAATGTAGACAACTTTTATTTTTACATCAATTTCGCCAGGTTGATTTTCCACTAAATCTTTTATTTCACTTGCTCTTATTTTTCCATCTGAGGTTTTTATTGTTACAACTTTATGACCTGTCGCCTCAATAGATCCCGTCTCATGATGAGTTATGTGCCCAGTAGAAGCAGATAAAACTGCTTCATGAGGTCTTAAACAAAAAGTTGTCGCCAAAATATTTGTAGCAGTACCTCCTGAGATAAACTCAATATTTGCATCTCTACCTATTTCTTTTAAAATTAATTCTCGTGCAGAGTTTGAAATTTCATCTAATCCATATCCAGAAATTTTCTCATCAAAAATTTTACTTATTTCGTCGTAGATTTCTTTTGAACCAAAATCATTGTAATCGTTTAAAAAAATATTCATAGCCACCCACCCTATTCTTAATCAACATTATATATTAAATGTAAAAATTTTACAAAATAGTGTACAATAGAAAAGAGGTGTTTAAATGAATAGTCACGGTGCAAATGTTTTTGAAATTGCAAAAAATAACGACATTGATATAGAGGATATTATGGATTTTTCATCAAATATAAATCCCCTTGGTCCTAGCAAAAAAACTCTCAACGAGCTAAAAAATAATTTAAATCTACTTTCCACTTATCCCGATGTGAATTACATAGATCTAAAAAACTCTATTTCAAAGTATGTAAATTGTGATAGTAAAAATATCGTGCTTGGGCTTGGATCCACAGAAATTCTAAAAGATGCGATAAAGTTTTTCGCTCCAAAAATTTCCATGATCCTTTCGCCATGTTACTCTGAATATGAAAATGAACTCAGAAAAATAAATTCAAAAATTATAGAGTATAAATTAGATGAAAAAAATAATTTTAAAATAAATTTAGATGAGCTTATTAAAAATATTATTGAAGAAAAAATTGAGTTTGCTGTTTTTGCAAATCCAAATAATCCAACGGGCACAATTTTAGATACAGAACAAATTGAAAAAATTCTAAAAGAAACAGATGCAAAAATTTTGATCGACGAAACTTACATCGAATTCACAGATATATCGATATACTCTTCCACAAAATTAATTAATTCCTATAAAAATCTTGCAGTAGTTCGTGGAACATCCAAGTTTTTTGCTCTTCCCGGAATTAGGCTTGGCTATGGACTATCTTCTGATGAAAATTTTTTAAATTACTTTAAAAATAAAGAAGTACTTTGGCAAATAAATTCTGTTGCAGACATTTGTGGCAAAGTCATGTTTTCTGATAAAGAATATATTTCTCACGTCTTCAATTTTATTACATCAAGGAGAAATTATATCTTCCACGAGATTTCAAAAATGAAAAATTTGAAACCTCAAAAAAGCTTTGGAAATTTTATTTTGATAAAAATTTTAGCTGGGATTAAGTCGACAGAACTTCGTGAAAAACTTTTAGAAAAGGGAATAGTAATACGAGACTGTAAATATTTTAAAAATTTAAATGAAAATTATTTTAGAATTTGTGTTTTAAATGATGATGCAAACGAAAAACTTTTAAAATATTTAAAAGAATTTTATATGAGGTGAAGTTTTGAATAAAAATAAAAAATTAACTAAACTAAAAAAAATTTTTTCTATTTTAGTTTTAGTTCCAGCACTTCTAATGCCAAGTATTGCAAGTGCTACAGTTACTGCTCCTATTGTAACGGAAATTAAAGCTGAAAGTATAAAAAGTGAAGAAAACCAAAATACTTTAAACAAAAAAATAAAAGAAGCTCACGAGATAAAGTCTAAAAAAGATAGTTTATCCGAAACTAAAAATCCAATTTTTAGTCCTTGGGCTACAAAGGATCTAAACGAAGCACAGTTTATGGGCCTTTATCCTGCGAAAGGTTTTTTCAATGAAAGAGACTTTACGAAACCCGCAACATTAGAAGATGCCAACACTTGCTATAAACTTTCAAAGAAAAAAATTGAAGAAAGGGGCATAGAAACAGCTGGAAACTTCACTTTTAAAAAACTTACCCGTGAAGAAATTTTAAATTCAATTTCAAAGCTATTAAAGGACGAAAAATTTGAAATAAAAAATTTGAAAAAAGCAAAAATATTTTTAGGTTCTGAAGATGAAGGGTATTTAAATTCAAAAATTTCTCTAGAAGAGATGATCTCTTTATACTCAAGAGCTGTGAATAAAGTTTTACAAGACAATGACAAAGTCTCTAGGGGATTTTTCTACGAAGTAAACAACAAGGAAAATAAAATTTATATGCTTGGATCAATTCACCTTGGGAATACTTCTCTTTACCCAATAGACAAAAATATTTTAAATGCACTAAAATCCTCCGACAAGATTTTTATGGAAATTGATCTGTCAAAAAAAGATGAAGCAAAAAAAATGCGTGAAAAAATTTACTACAATGATGGGAAAACTTTAAGGGATGATTTAGGTGCTGAACTTTATTTGAGAGTTCTAAATTTATTTAAAAGTTTTGGAATGGAGGAAGCTGATATAAAAACGCTTAAACCTTGGGCTGTTTACAACACTTTGTCAATTGATCCATCAGGAGAAACTGCAAGAGCAAGCTTTGGAGTTGAATCCTACTTCATGAGCCTAAGCCTATTAAATAAAATTGAAATAGGAGAACTTGAATCTATGGAATATCAATCAAATATCCTTGCAAACTTCGACAATACCTCCTATATAAAGATGATTGAAGCTTTAACAAGTGAAATTGAAAAAAATGGCTACAAAAATATAAATTTAGGTCTCGACAATTTGCTAGATGCTTGGCAAAGTGGAGACAAATCTAAAATGAAATCTATTTTATCTGCTGAAAGTGATGAAGAATCTAAAAAATTTAATGAAGCACTTTTAAGCGAAAGGGACAAGGGCATGGCAAAAAAAATAGATGCGATGCTAAAAAAAGATGGAAAGAACACATACTTCATATTAGTTGGCTCCGCTCACTTAGTTCCAGAAAATTCTATAACAGGAATTTTAAAGGATATGGGATATAATGTAATTGAAAAATAAAATGTGGTTTTAATAGATATAATACCCCCAAGTAGATAATCTAATTTCAATTAATAGACTATCTATTTTGGAGGTGTTTTTATAGATGTAAATTTAAATATAGTGTAAGATAAAATTAAAACTTTGTTTTTATTTTATTGTCTTTTTTTATTTAACCAATAAAAGAGGTTCTTTGTCAAATAGTGTTGGTGAATAAAAATTAATGATATATGGTTTATGTCTTATGGCTTAAACCATATATTTTTTTATGGTAAAAACATAAAAAAATTCTTAATCTAAAATTATCAAAAGAACGATAGCCATATGAGATTCTCTTAATAACTTTGATCTTGTTGTTAATACCTTCAATTTTCCCATTGTTGTAATTAGTATTTAAAGTATTCTTAATCTTTTCTAAATGTTTGATAGCTGTACTTATCGCTGCCTTAATTTTGCCATATA
>NZ_JABDSR010000001.1 GCF_012976305.1 Peptoniphilus faecalis | reverse complement strand
CTACAGCAATCTTTCTTTTTACATCATTAGATATATTAGAATACTCATTAACTATATTGGTTTTAGCACTAAAGGTAGAACCGCACTCTTTACATAAAAATCTTTGCTTTTTTAGAAAAAGAATAGTCGGTATATTAGAAACATCAGGAAGTTTAATCTTACAAATTTTAGTACCATATTTTATAATATTAAAAGATTCATTAACATGACCACAACATGGGCAAACCTCTGGTGTATAAGTTAATTTTCCATAAATAAATTTAGTGTCTATGTACTTAACTTTTTTGACAATAATATTTTCAGTATCAATTACTATATTTTTATCTTTAATGTTCAACAAATCTTTTATATAATTATTAATAGACATAGAATCACTCCTTGGTATTTGGTTGCAACTATATTTTATAGGAATGTGATTTCTATGTCTATTTTTTATACATTTCCATGCAAAAATAGTGCTGATGATTTCTCACCAACACTATTTATTATAGAACCATTTATTATGAACACGGTGTGATGCCGTGTTTTTTCTTTAACTTTTTAATTTGTAGAAAAGTGGTTATAATAAAATTAGAGAATATTACATAGTATAAAAAAATATTTTACGAGAAATTTACAAATAAAGTTTAAAATTAAAAAGAGGAGATTTATGAGGCACGCAATAGTAGACATAGGATCAAACACAATTAGACTAATTATCTTTGATGTAGAAGGAAATGTTAAAAATTTTAAAAAAGTATTAAATAAAAAGTATACAGCTGGGCTTATTACTTATGTTCACGATGGAGAGCTTTCTGGAAAGGGAATAAAAAAGCTTACAAAGACTCTTTACAGTATAAAAAATATTGTAAAGGAACTAAATGTCGACACTTTTTCACCCTTTGCAACAGCATCTCTTAGAAATTTAGATAACACCGAAGAGGTGCTTGAAAAAGTTAAAAGAGATCTAGATATCCATATAGATGTTTTAGAACAAGTTGACGAAGCCTTTCTTGGCAATGTTGGCATAAGAAGTGAAATTAAAGCAGATAGAGGAATTACAATAGATATTGGAGGTGCCAGTACAGAAATTGTTTATTTTGAAAAAAATGGTCCCAAGGAATTTATCAACTTAAGTACGGGATCTCTTCTTCTATTTAGAGAAAATGTATCAAGAGTTTTGCCAAAGAAAAGTGAAATTCGTGCCATTGAAAAATCCGTTATTCGTGAGATTAATTCTTCACATTTTTCAACTAAGGCAGTTAGATTAATTGGAATTGGAGGAACTATAAGAACAGCGGGAAAAGTTATTGCAGATTTATGGTCTAAGGATGAAGATCATTTCACTATTAAAGACATTTACAAACTTGTAGATCTCATTAAAGATGGAGAGACTGATACCATTAGGTCAATTATTAGGATCAACCCTGCGAGAATTCACACACTAATTCCCGGAATAATTATTTTAAAAACTGTAATGGAAAAACTAGAAATCAATGAGATAGAAGTTTCTGACAATGGTCTCAGAGAAGGGTATTTAATTTATAAAGTATTGGAAGGTAATAATGAAATCTTATTTTCAAAATAGAGAGCTGTCATGGCTTAGATTTAACGAAAGAGTGCTATTGGAAGCAACTGAAGATAGTGTACCAGATCTTGAAAAATTAAAGTTTGTAAGTATTTTTGCTTCAAATTTAGATGAATTTTTTATGGTAAGAGTTGGCTCTCTTCACGATCTTTCTGCACTCAAAAAAGAAGTCAAGGATAATAAAACGGGCATGAGTGCAGGCGAACAAATTAATGCAATTTTAAAAACTTTGCCAGCGATGTATAGAGAACGGGATGAAATCTTTAAAAAGGTTAGTGAAAATTTAGAAAAATCAAATATAAGAGAGCTAAAATATACCGATTTAAATTTAGAACAAAAAACTTTTGTGGAAGATTTTTATATTAAGAGAATTGACCAATTGGTTTCTCCTCAAATTGTCGATATTAATCATCCCTTTCCCTTTTTAGAAAATACAAAATTATATGCCTTTGCCAATCTTGAAAAGGGCAAGGAAAAAGTATTTGGAATAGTTCCCATTAGAAATACTTATCCCAAATATTTAATTCTTCCTGGAGAAAATTTTGAATACATTTTAATAGAAGAAATTATTTTAAATCAAATCAATCAAATTTTTAAAGAATATAAAATATTATCAAAAAATATTATTAAAGTTACTAGAAATACAGATTTTGTTGACGACAGAGACACTTGGGAAGAGTTTGACGATTATAGGGAATACATGAAGAGCATACTTAAAAAGAGAAAGAGATTAAATGTTGTAAGGCTCGAGTCTAAAGGTAAACTTTCTAAACAATCTCTTAATTTTTTACTTGAAAAAATTGAATTGACAGAGGCAGCATATTTTCCAATAGAATCACCTCTTAATATGAAATATGTATTTGATTTAATTAAGGATATTCCAAAGGCAATTAAAAGCAAACTTTTATATAAAGATTTAATTCAATATAATCCAGCAGACTTTAGCAAAAGCATTATAGACGATGTAAGATATAAGGATAGAATTTTATCCTATCCTTACGAAAGCATGGATACTTTTCTAAATCTTTTAAAGGAAGCAGCAAATGATCCAGATTGTAAATCTATAAAAATTACAATTTACAGACTTGCAAAAAATTCAAAGGTAGTAAGATACTTGACTGAAGCTGCACAAAATGGAAAAGAAGTTACAGTTTTCGTAGAATTAAAGGCCAGGTTTGACGAAGAATCAAATATAAATTATGCAAATATTCTCTATGAAGAAGGTTGCAACATTATCTATGGATTTAATAAATACAAAATGCACTCTAAAATTTGCTTAATAACTTTTAGAAATCCAAAAACAGAGAACTTAAATTATATTACTCAAATTGGAACAGGAAATTATAACGAATCAACTGCAAAACAATATACGGACTTTTCACTTATGACTGCCAATTCAGAAATAGGACTTGATGCAACAGATTTTTTTAAAAATATGTCTATTGGAAATTTAGATGGCAAATATATGCATTTGTTGCAATCTCCAACTACACTAAAGACTGGGTTAATGCACCATGTGGAAAGAGAAATTGCAAAGGGTGAAAAGGGATATATTCTATGTAAATTTAATTCTCTAACTGATAAGGATTTTATTGAAAAATTTATTGAAGCCTCACAAAGGGGAGTTAAAGTTGATTTAATAATTAGAGGAATTTCTTGTTTACTACCTGGAATAAAAAACCAAAGTGAAAATATTAGAATTCGATCTATTGTAGGAAGATTTTTGGAACATCCAAGAGTATATGTTTTCGGCAAAGAAGATTCAGTGATGTATATTTCATCTGCAGATTTAATGACAAGGAATACTGAAAATAGAGTTGAAATAGCTACGCCGATTTTAGATTCTGAAATAAAAGAGAGAATTTTAAAATATTTGGAAGTTCAAATGAAGGATAATGCCGGTGCAAGGCTTATGAATAGCAGTGGAGAATATGAAAAAATAGAAGATTGTGGCGAAAAATTTTCTTCTCAAAGATATTTTGTAAAGGAAGGAGAAGAAAAGAATTTTTCTGCAAGAAGTAAAATAGATGAAGTCGTGGCAAGAAAGGAAAAAATCCAAGAAAAAGAAAGTGTTAAAAAAGAATCCTTCTTGGGAAAACTTTTTAGTTTCTTTAAAAAATAAAAAATTAAATTTAGTCTTACTCCTAGATTTTCTAGGAGTATTATTTTTACATAAAAATGCAATATTAATAAGACACTTATAATAGAAAAGAAGAGAATTTCCTAATTAGGGTAATTGAATATATTTTATAGAAATAGTTAAGATAAATTAGTGAAATTAAATTATTATCACAGCATATAGTTTATTAAAATATTTTTACTATATATTTACAAAAAGTTTTTATCTAATATACAATTTTTCACTATTATTAAGACAATCCTATTTGTTATATCCATGGGTGCGATGTCTTTTACAAGTTTAGAAAAACTATTGACAATTAAATTTTAAATTGTTAAAATCTAGTTGTATGAGAGCTCATATTTTGAGTGAAAGTGTACCTAGGGATCCGGGCTTTGCCAAGGACCGAGCGGTACGGATGCTTTTTAAAAGTATCACACCTTAGGGAAAAAAGCCCAGAGGGGTAGGTTTTACGAAATCTGCCTCTTTGGGCTTTATTTTATTTTACTGGAGGAATTATGAAGACTATTTACCAAGGAAAAACTAAGAATGTTTTAGAAGAAAATGGAAGATGTTATCTACAATTTAAGGATGATATGACAGGAACTGACGGAGTTTTTGATACTGGTGGAAACCAAGTAGCTGGTAGTATTGAAGGCGCAGGTAAAGAGTGTTTAAAAGTTACAAAATACTTCTTTGAAAAAATCAACGAAGCTGGAATTGACACTCACTATATTTCTGCAGATGTTGACAATAATTTAATGGAAGTAAAAAGAGCAAAGGTTTTTGGCAAAGGTCTTGAAGTTATTACAAGATTCAAAGCTGTAGGTTCTTTCTACAAAAGATATGGTCTTTATATTGAAGAAGGGGCTGACCTTCCTGAATATACTGAATTTACTTTAAAAGATGATGGAAGAGATGATCCTCTAATTACAAAAGATGGGCTTGCTATTCTAGGTATTTTAACAGCTGAAGAATATGATAAAATCGTAGAAATGAATAAAAAAATTGCTAATGTTGTTAAAGATATTTTAGCTGAATGTGGACTTGACCTTTACGATATTAAATTTGAATATGGTAAACTTGAAGGTTCAAATGAAATTGTATTAATAGACGAAGTTAGTGGTGGAAACATGAGAGCTTATAAAGACGGCGAATATGTAAAACCACTTGATGTTTCAAAATATTTAAATATTTAAGGGATAAAATGAGAGTATCAATTATAATGGGTTCAATTTCCGACAGAGAAATTGCAGATAAAATAGTTGCAAAGTTAATAGAGTTTGGAATTGAGTATGACGCCAAAGTAATTTCTGCTCACAGAGCCTTGAATCAATTACAAGATTATGTAAAAAATGCTGAAGATGAAAGTCAAGTTTTCATCTCAATTGCAGGAAAGGCTGCTCACCTTGGCGGTGTTATCGCAGCTCTTACTACAAGACCTGTTATTGGAGTTCCAGTAAAGAGTTCAACTCTTGATGGACTTGACGCACTTCTTTCCACTGTCCAAATGCCAAGTGGCGTGCCTGTTGCAACTGTTGCAATAAATGGCGGAGAAAATGCTGCAATTTTAGCAGCAGAAATTTTAGCTATTTCTGATGATAATTTAAAGGAAAAGTTAAAAAAATTTAGAGCAGATATGTCAAGAAAAATTGCAAACACCGATTATGTTTACGAAGGATAAAAGGAGCGGAGATGGCAATTAATTACAAGGACGCAGGCGTAGATGTTGATGCCGGTCAAAGAGAAGTTGAATTAATTAAAAATATTGTTGCAAAAACTCAATCAAAGGATGTTTTATCATCTATTGGTGGTTTTTCAGGTCTTTTCAATTTAGATTTAAGTGAAATTAAACATCCTGTTTTAGTAAGTGGAACTGATGGAGTTGGTACAAAAGTAATTTTGGCACATATGCTAAATAAACATGATACTATTGGCATCGATTGTGTAGCCATGTGTGTAAATGATATATTGTGTCAAGGTGCAAAGCCTCTTTTCTTTTTGGATTACATTGCTACAGGAAAATTAATACCTGAAAAAATGGAAGAAATTGTAAAGGGAGTTGCTGAAGGTTGCATAAAAGCTCAAGCATCTCTTATTGGTGGAGAAACTGCAGAAATGCCAGGAGTTTATCAAGAAGATCAATATGACCTTGCTGGATTTTGTGTAGGAGTTGTCGATAGAGATAAAATTATCGATGGTTCCAGCATTAAAGAAGGAGATATTGTATTTGGACTTTCATCTAATGGAGTTCACTCAAATGGTTATTCTTTAGTGAGAAAAATTATTTTTGACCACTGCAATTTTGACTTAAATGAAAAATTCGATGAACTTGAATGCACTCTTGGAGAAGAACTTTTAAAACCAACTAGAATTTATGTAAAAGAAGTTTTAGAACTATTAAAAACTGTTAATATTAAGGGAATGAGCCATATTACTGGCGGCGGTTTTTATGAAAACATACCAAGAATGATACCAGATGGGCTTTGTGCCAAAGTGGATGCATCTGTTATTGAAACACCAGAAATTTTTAAACTTCTAAAAAAGTGGGCAGATATTAATGACAAAGATATGTATTCTACTTTCAATATGGGAGTTGGACTTACTATTGTTGTTTCAGAAGATGATAGAGAAAGAGTTGTTGATTTTTTTAAAAACAGCGACTTAAAACTTTATGAACTTGGAAAAATTATTTCTGGAGAAGATAAAATTGAACTTAGTTTCTAAAAATATTGCAGTTTTAATTTCAGGTGGTGGCACAAATCTTCAAGCCATTATTGACAATACAAAAAATGATTATATCAACGGAAAGGTTAAAATTGTCATTTCTAATAAAGAAAATGCTTATGGTCTTGTTAGGGCAAAAAATGCTGGCATTAAGGGCGTTGTCATCAAAGATGACGAAAAACTTATAAGCACTTTATCTGAAAATAAAATAGATTTAATTGTTCTTGCAGGGTATTTAAAAATCTTGCCAGAAAAAATCATAAAAATTTATGAAAATAAAATAATAAATATTCACCCATCACTAATTCCTGCCTTTTGTGGCAGGGGTTATTATGGGTTAAAAGTTCATGAGGCTGTCATAAAAAAAGGTGTTAAATACACTGGTGCAACTACTCATTTTGTAAATGAATGTGCAGATGATGGTCCAATTATCATGCAAAAAATTACTGAAGTAGGAGATGAAACACCAGAAGAACTTCAAGCAAAAGTTTTAAAGATTGAACATGAAATTTTGCCAAAGTCAGTAAAGTATTTTTGCGAAGATAAATTAAAAGTCGTTAATGGAAAAGTTGTAATCGGAGGTTAGTATGAGGGCACTTATTTCAGTTTTTAACAAAGAGGGAATTGTTGAATTTGCGAGAAAGCTTGCAGATAGAAATTGGGAAATCATTTCTACAGGTGGAACTTTTAAAAAATTAAAGGAAGCAGGAATTGATGTAATATCTGTGGATAGCGTAACAGGTTTTCCGGAAATTTTAGACGGTAGAGTAAAAACTTTAAATCCAAAAATACACGGTGGCATTCTAGCTAGACGTGACATAAATGAACACATGGAAACTTTAAAAAATGAAGGAATTGAAACAATCGATATGGTTGTAAATAATTTATATCCCTTTGAAGAGAAGTTACTTGAAGAAGCTAATCATGATACTATGATTGAAAACATCGATATTGGTGGTCCATCTATGATTAGAGCTGCGGCAAAAAATTATAGAGATGTTTTTATTGTAACTGATCCAAGTGATTATGAAGAAGTACTTAATAATTTAGATGGAGATAATTTAGAATTTAAAGAGTATCTTGCCAAAAAAGCCTTTAGCTATACTGCACATTATGATACCATTATTTCTAATTATTTCTTGAAGAGACTACCTGAAGAATTTCCAAAGTATTTAAACAAGAGTTATGAACTTTCTGAAGAGTTAAGATATGGAGAAAACCCTCATCAAAAGGCTGCTTTCTACGAAAACAGCTATACTCCAGATAGAATTTCTTATAATGTTCTTCATGGAAAACAAATTTCTTACAATAACCTAAACGATATGTATTCTGCAATTAATGCAGTTGTAAATTTTGAAAAACCAGCAGCTGTTGCTATTAAACACACTGATCCATGTGGAATTGGTACAGGCGAAACTCTTGAAGAAGCTTTTATAAAGGCTTATGAATGTGACGATGAATCAATTTTCGGGGGAATAATCGCACTTAATAGAGAGGTAGACGAAAAAACTGCCAATCATTTATCAAAAATATTCCTTGAGATTGTTGTTGCACCTAGTTTTTCTAAAGAAGCCTTTGAAATTCTAACTGAAAAGAAAAATATTAGACTTATTGAAGTGCCAGAGTTTGAAAGACTATATGAAGGCGGAAAGAGATTTAAACAAGTTTTAAATGGTATTATAATTCAAGATTCTGACGATATAGTTTGGGATGAAGAAAAACTTTCCTTTGTATCAGATAGAAAGCCAAATGAAAAAGAATTAGAAGAGTTGAAATTTGCCTTCACTTGTTGCAAAGCAACTTTCTCAAATTCAGTTGTAATTGCAAAGGATGGCGGCACTCTTGCACTAGGTCAAGGTGAAACGAAGAGATCTTGGGCAGTTGAAGAGGCAATTGACAGAGCGGGAGAAAAAGCAAAGGGAGCTGTTCTTGCTTCTGACGGATTTTTCTTTAGAGATACAATTGAACTTTTAGATAAGGCTGGCATTGATGTAATAGTACAACCAGGTGGATCTGTAAAGGATCAAGAAGTAATTGATTATGCAAATGAAAATGGTATTTGTCTTGTCTTTACAAATATAAGGCATTTCAGACACTAGGAGGACTAATGAAAGTACTTGTAATTGGAAATGGTGGCAGAGAACACGCACTTGCATGGAAATTAAAAAAAAGTAAAAGCGTTGATGAAATTTACATGGCAAGGGGAAATGGAGGCACAGAAAATTTTGCAAAAAACATTGACATTGACCCCAAGGATATTAATGAACTTCTAGAATTTGCAGAAAATAAAAAAATTGATTTAACCGTAGTTGGACCAGAAGATCCACTTTGCATGGGGATTGTAGATGCCTTTAATGAAAAGGGTCTTAAAATTTTCGGACCAAATAAAGAATGTGCAAGATTTGAAAAATCCAAAGAATTTACAAAGAAGTTTTTGGAAAAATATTCTATTCCAACAGCAAAATATAAAAGCTTTAAAAATTATGAAGACGCAATTAATGGGCTTATTGAATTTAATTACCCACTAGTTGTAAAAGCTGATGGGCTTTGTCTAGGAAAGGGCGTAATGATTTGTCATGAAGAATCTGAAGCAGAGGATGCCCTTAAAAAGATCTTCAAAGATAAAATTTTTGGAGATGAAGGAAGTACAGTTGTAATAGAAGAGTTTTTAACAGGAGAAGAAGCATCTGTACTTTGTTTAGTTTCAAATAATAAATTATTCCCACTAGAAAGAGCAAAGGATCACAAGCAAATTTATGATAACAACAAAGGACCAAACACTGGAGGAGTTGGTACTTATTCTCCAGTTTCGGTAAGTCCAGAACTAGAAAAAAATCTTGAAAAAATTTACAGAAAAATTGAAGATGGTCTTGAGTCAGAAAAATTAAATTACTCTGGAATTTTATTTATAGGCTTTATGATTGAAGATGATAGACCAAAGGTTTTGGAATTTAATGTTCGATTTGGAGATCCTGAGACAGAAGTTTTAATGCCAAGACTTGACTCAGATCTATTTGAAATTCTAAATAAAACAATTGATGGAAAATTAAAAAAGGAAGACATCAAATGGAAAGAAGAAACTTGTTTAACAGTCATATTGTGTTCAGGAGGCTATCCTGGTTCCTATGAAAAAGGCAAAGAAATTTGTGGACTTGATAAGGTGGACGAAGATATAATGGTTTTCCACAATGGGACTAAAAAGACTGATTCACTTTACACAAATGGAGGAAGAGTACTATCTGTTACAGCTCTTGGAAAAGATTTAAAAGAAGCTCGTGAAAAAGCCTATGCAAATGCCCATAGAATAAACTTTGATGGTATTTATTTTAGAAAAGATATTGGAATAAAATAAATATCTATTTAAAAAATAGTATTAAATCTTAAGAAGAGGTGAGTTAAAAATCTCATCTCTTTTTATTTGCAGAAATTTAATTTTGTATTAAACTATAAGAGGTGATTAAATTGAAAATAAAGACCTATGAAAACTTGCACGAAACCTTTTTAGTTTTAGTTTTTATAACATTAGCAGGTGGTTTTCAAGACGCCTATTCCTATTTAATGAGGGGAAAAGTCTTTGCAAATGCACAAACAGGCAATATTGTACTTCTATTTAAAAATATTGTTGAATTAAATTTTAAAGAATCAATTTCTTATTTAATACCAATTAGTGCCTTTACCTTTGGAATATATGTTGCAGTAATATTTGAAGATGCAATTGAAAAGAAAAGGCTCCACTGGCGCCAGTACATAGTTGTAATTGAAATAATTATTATGATTATTGTTTCAATTGTTCCTGAAAATTTAAATAATCTTGCAAATGCCCTTCTATCTTTTTCCTGTGCAATGCAAGTTTATGCTTTTAAAAAAATTTATGGGCTTAATTTTGCAACAACTATGTGTATAGGAAATCTTAGGAGTGCAACGGAAAATCTGTCTAAGTATCACATAACAAAGGACAGAAAATATTTAGAAAATTCTAAAAAATATTACATGGTGATTTTTATCTTTGGAATAGGTGCAGCTTTGGGAAATATTGTATCTGATTACTTTGGCTTAAAGTCAATAATTGTTGCAGCAATATGCCTAACTATTTCTTTTATAATTTTATTTTTTGAAGATAGAGGTTAGTAATTATGTATATTTAAAGTGTTTGAAATTAATATAAGAAGATTAACCACAATAGAATTGCAAGATTTATAATAAACTAAATTAGCAAAATATAATATAAGTGAAATTTTGTGATTAGACATTGCTAAATATACCATTAAGCTTCATTAAATTTTTAATAAGTTTTTCCGCTGATATTTTTGCTAGATCTTTTTTAGATTAATAGTATTTTAGTAATCCATTTAAGTTTTCATTAATACTTTTCTATAAAACCAAGTAGTAATTATAAATTATATCCTATTTTTAAAAGTCTTTGTAACAAGCAAATTTTTTAATTTCTTTAGTTCTATTTTTAATTGAATTTCTAATATTAAATTTTCTATTGTTTCTTTTATTTTCTTAACTTAACTTTTTATAAATTTATAAGTATAAATTCTAGAATTCTAGAATAAAGGAAATTATACGCTCTTTTAAAACAAAGACTTTCATTTTATATATTATTACTAGAATATATAAAATATGCGCGTTAGCTTTAATTATTTGAATTGCAATATAAAATATCTTGTAAATTTGATTTTTATATTGATATGTTTTATTTATTAGTATATCATATTACATAATTAAAGCTATTTATTTTAATTAAACAAATTAGGAGTTGATAAAATTGCTGAATGTGAAAAGCCATAAAATGGCGGCTTATGAAGAAATAAAAGAGAAGATAATAAGTGGTGAATTTGAACCTGGTAAATCCTTAAATGAGAGAACCTTGTCAGAAGAATTTGGAATAAGTAGAACGCCTGTAAGAGAGGCATTAATGAAACTTTCTTATGAGGGATGGATAATAAATGAGCCATATAAACCAAATGTTGTTAGAAATTTTGATTTAAAAACTATTATGGAAGCGCAAAAAGTTAGAGCATCATTGGAATTGTTAGCTATTGACGAATCCTTTAACAATATAAATAATGCAGATATTGAAGAATTGAAACTAATAACAAGAGATACAAAATATGCAAAAACTCATAATGAATTTATTTATGCAGACAGAAGATTTCATGAATATATTTATAATAAAAGTAATAACGAGATATTAAAAGATATGATGAAGACTTTAAATGATATAATAAGATATTTTGGATTAGTTTCTATTGATAATCCTGGAAGAACAAATGAAACTGTTGAAGAACATAATAAAATAATAGATTCTTTAAAAAACAAAAAAAGAGAAGAAGCTATTTTTGCGATGAGGTATCATATGGATCAAACAGAAAAGTCAATAATTAGAAGATTTCAAAGGAAAAGCAATAAAAAATAAAATAAAAAAGATTTAGAACTCAGTATTAAGTTTTGATGCTGAGTTTTTTATTTTAAAAATATTTAATTAATCGGATAAAATACTGTTGACAAATGTTTTCTTTATTGGTAATCTTAGTATACGGTATACCAAATACAAATGAGGAGGCGTTTATGAAGGTCAGTTTAGTTCAATGTGAGCTTAAAATGGGCAAAGTATATGAAAATTTTAAAAGTGTTGAGAATAAAATTAGAGAAGCAATGTTTTCTAATCCAGATGTTATAGTTTTACCAGAAATGTGGAATACTTCATTTATTCCAGCAAATGTCATGGAAATAAGTGACAATGAAGGTATAGAAGCAAGAAAGATTTTATCAAAATTATCGAAAGAACTTAATGTAAATATTGTTGGCGGTTCAGTTTCTAATAAAGCAAATAATAAATTATATAATACTTCTTATATTTTCGACAGAAATGGAAAAGAAATAGCTAAATATAATAAAGTTCATTTGTTTTCACCATCAGGAGAAGATAAATTATTTGAAAAGGGGGACAAATTAGTAACTTTTGAGTTAGACGGTGTAAAGTGTGGAATGGTAATTTGTTATGATATTAGGTTTTTAGAATGGATAAGGAAATACGCTCTAGAGAATATTCAAGTGCTGTTTAATTCAGCTGCTTGGCCGACAAAAAGAATTATGCATTGGGATGTCTTAAATAGGGCAAGAGCTATTGAAAATCAAATGTTTATTGTTTGCGTAAACAGTGTAGGAGATTTTGGCGGACATAGTGCGATAATTGATCCTTGGGGAGAATACATTATTAAACCATATGAATCAAATGAAATTAAATCTGGAGAATTAGATTTTGATATTATAAAGGAAATTAGAGAAAGTATAAATGTTTTTAGGGATAGGCGTCCAGAGTTATATTAATAGGGTGATTTAGTTGAAAAACTTAAAATTTATTTTAAATGATAAAACTATAGACTTTAATTTTGACAAAGTTTATGTAATCGGATATGCAGGAAGAAACATGGAAAAAACTCAAGAACATATTGATGAGTTGGAAAGAGAATTAGGTGTTAAGCCTCCAAAAAGGATTCCTACAATTTTTGAAGTATCTAAGGAAATAGTTACTCAAGACACTGAACTTAAGTTCGTCGGTGAACAAACTTCGGGAGAAGTAGAATATATTATTTTAATAAAAAATGGGAGAATATATATAACTGTTGGCTCAGATCATACTGATAGAGGATTAGAAAGTGTAAGTATTTTTAAATCTAAACAAGTATGTTTAAAACCAATAGCAAAAGAAATATGGGATTATGATGATATAAAAGATCACTGGGATTCTATAAAATTGGTCTCTTCTCAAGTTATTAATGGAAAAGAAATAGAATATCAAAATGATACGTTGGCTTCAATTTTACCAGTTGAAAAAATAATAACGGAATTAAAAGAAAGAGTTGGAAATATTGAAAACTCAATAATTTATTCAGGAACTGTTCCATTAGTTGATGGATTTAAATATGGAAATAAATTTAATTCAAAAATGGTAGATGATGTATTAGGTAAAACTATTAACTTAAATTATGAGATTAATGTAATACCAGAAGAAGAGAGATAATTTTTGTCAAGTAAACTAGGAGGAATTTATGAAAAAATTAAAAAAAATAATTTCAGTTATTTTAGTATTTTTATTAATTACATTTACATTCACAGGATGTGGGTCTAAAAAAGAAGATGATACTGCAAAAGATTCGTCATCTGGGAAAATAAAGATTAAGCTTGGATGTGTGGGTAACGAAAAACACCAATCAACGATAGCAGCTGAATTATTTAAACAGTACTTAGAAGAGTCATCAGATGATTTTGAAGTAAATGTTTATCCTAATGCTCAATTGGGTGGAGAAAGGGAGATGGCAGAAGGCACCAAACTAGGAACTATACAAATGACAATTGTAACTTCAGATGGAACATTGCCAGCGTGGGTTCCTGAAATTCAAATTTTATCAATTCCTTACTTATTTGAAAATCAAGAAAAAGCTTATAAGGCTTTAGATGGTATTATTTCTGAAAAGCTAAATCCAAAATTTGAAGAGGCAGGTTTTAAACATTTAGCTTTTGGTGAATTAGGATTTAGGCATTTCTCTAATTCAAAGAAAGAAATAAAAACAGTAGAAGATATGAAGGGACTTTCATTTAGAGTACAAGAAGCGCCTATCTGGTTTGAATTACTTGATAGTTTAAAAGCATCAGCCGTTCCAGTTTCTTTTAATGAACTATATACAGCACTTCAACAA
Organism: Peptoniphilus faecalis; assembly: GCF_012976305.1. Lineage (GTDB taxonomy): Bacteria > Bacillota > Clostridia > Tissierellales > Peptoniphilaceae > Peptoniphilus_A > Peptoniphilus_A faecalis. Next base: position 229,511 of record NZ_JABDSR010000001.1, on the reverse strand, counting down.
GGTATGGTTGATGGACAAGAAAACCCAATAGCTACAATTGCAACTCAAAAATTTTATGAAGTTCAAAAATATTTATCTTTAGATGGACACACTTATGCAGCTGTAAGCATGGTTATGAATAAAGACTTTTTTGACAAACTTACACCTGAACAACAAGAAATTGTTCAAAGTGCAGCAAATAAAGCGGCAAAAGAACAAAGAAAAGTTGTGGCAGAACATGAAGCAGAATATTTAAAAGATTTAAAAGACAATGGAATGATAATAACTGAGGTTGATAAAGATTCTTTTGTGGAAGCAACTAAAGACATATACAAAAAACCAGATGTTGAAAAATTAGTTAGTCCTGAATTTGTAGATGAAGTTAGGGATTATGTAAAATAACATTAGGAGGTTCTATGAAGTATCTTGAAAAAATTATTAAATTTATAATGATATTAAGTTCGGCAGTGCTTGCTATTGTTACTTTTTTACAAGTTATAATGAGATTTTTCTTTAAAATGCCGGTTGCATGGGGTCAAGATATAATAAGATTGAGCTTTGTGTATTTAGTTTTTTTAGGAGCAGCTTATTGTTTAAAAACAAACGATCACTTAAATATTGATATAATTTTTTCTGCAATTCCAGTTAAAACAAGTAAAGTATTACAAATTATTATAAATATTATATTATTAGGATTTTTTGTATTTTTGCTAATTTATGGAATCGAATTTTCTAAAACAGGAGTAACTCAAAAAGCCCCTTATACAGCCATACCAATGATTTATTATTATGCGTCTATACCAATAAGTGCATTGTTCTTGATAGTATATGATCTTGAAATCATAATGCATCAGATAAAAAAAATAAAGGATGGTGATACTGAATGATAATTGTATTATTATTTGCAGCATTTCTTTTAGGAATTCCAATAGCTTTTGCATTAGGAATAGTTTCTTTAGGACAGATAGTTGCAGATGGGTATCCTTTACTTGTTGTAGCTCAAAGGCTATTTACAGGAGTTGATAGTATTGCATTAACCGCAATTCCTTTGTTTATATTATCTGGTGGGTTAATGCTTAAGGGTGGAATGAGCGATAGATTAGTAAATTTTGCGGATCTTCTCATTGGACATCATCCGAGTGGACTGGCAATGGTAAGTATTTTAGCTTGTATGTTTTTTGCTGCAATAACGGGATCGGCTATAGCTGCGACGGCTGCTATAGGTGGAATAATGGCACCAATTATGATTGAAAAAGGTTATGATAAAGAGTTCTGTGCTCCTTTACTTGCAACTGGTGGTTCAATAGGGCCAATAATACCACCATCAATTCCACTTTTGATTTATGGAGTTATGGCAAATGTTAGTGTAGCAAAATTATTTATAGGTGGATTTATACCTGGAATTCTTATGGGCATAGCTTTGATGATTTACTATTATTTTGTAGGGAAAAAAAGAAATTATATAGGTAGGGAAAAAAAAGCATCAATTTCAGAAATATTAGTGGCAGGAAAAGATGCTATACTAGCATTAATAATGCCAATTATTATAATAGGTGGAATAATGAGTGGATTTTTTTCTCCTACCGAATCTGCAACAGTAGCGACTTTTTATGCTTTAATAATTGGATTATTTGTCTATAAAGAGTTAAAACTTAGTGATTTACCAGCAATATTATTAGATGCTGCAAAATCTACTGGACAAGTTTTATTAGTAGTAGGAGCAGCTTCATTATTTACTTGGGTAATAACTGTTAATAATATACCACAAACAGTAGGAGCTTTTTTAGCTGATAATGTTGGATCTAAATTTATGTTACTATTAATAATAAATATTATATTATTAATAGCAGGAACATTTATAGATACGACTAGTGCTGTTGTAATATTTACACCATTATTTTTGCCTATAATTCAGATGTTTGGTATAGACCTTATTCACTTTGGTCTCATTATGGCTGTCAATTTAACTATTGGAATGTGTACACCTCCATTAGGAGTATGTTTATTTGTTGCTGGTTCTATTACTAAAGTATCATTAAAAGAACAAATGAAAGATTTGATACCTATGTTAATAGTTTTAATATTAGTTTTACTAATAATAACATATATACCTTCCACAGTTACAATACTACCAAACAAATTTGTTAAATAATTAAAAATACAACTTCTAATTATTAAAATTTAATATTATCTAAATAAAGATAATGAGTTTTAATAGTTGGGAGTTTTTATTTTTAATAATATTTAGAAGTTTTTAGAATTATAAAACAATATAAGTTTAAAAAATTAAAAAATCATAAATTTATTCCTGAATAAGTCATAGATAGTAAATTTAACATTAGAAAATGTTACATTAAGTTTTTAAATTCTATGATAAAAGAGTACTTATTTTTTGATTTATTATAGTATATCGAAAATTGATGGTATGTTAAGGTCTGTTAATAGTTTTCTTAAGGTTTTATCTTATTTCAATTTATTGATGTAAAGGGAAATATAAAAAAAGGATTATTTTTTTATTCTTTATTATTTAATTTATTAATATTTGTTATTTATATAATTGTAGATTTTAAAGGTTCTAATAAAATCCCTTATGATTTGAAATTTGAATAAGATTAAGTTTAAGCAATATTTTAAATTAAAATTTTACTTTGAGTAAATATTAGGTAAAATTTTTGTATTAAAAAATTCCTTTATGTGTATATATAATGAGAATTTTATTGACCTTTGCTATTTAATGTGATAAAATTTTTTTAATTTATAAACCAATATTAAATAAATTAGAAGAGGTGTAAAAAATGAATGTAAAATTTAAAAGGTTTATGGGTATTATGATACTAATGTTATCAGTTTTAGCTTTCACTGGTTGTCAAAAAGTAGACAATGGAGCTAAAAAAGCAGAAGGTGGAGAAACTGCTACTGCAGAAGCTGAAGCTGGTCAAAAGGCAAAATTTGAAACTGTTAAAGAAGGTGAAGAATTTCACATTGGAATTATAACGGGCACAGTATCACAAGGTGAAGATGAGTTCCGTGCTGCTCAAAAGGCAATTGAACTTTATGGTTCTGCTGATAATGGCGGAATGATTAAACACGATACTTATCCAGATAGATTCGAAGCTGAACAAGAAACTACAATTTCCAAAATTGTAGCAATGGCGGATGATCCTCTAATGAAAGCTGTAATTGTAAATCAATCAGTTCCAGGAACTGTTGCAGCATTTAATCAAATTAGAGAAAAAAGACCTGATATTATTCTTGTAAACTTAGTTGCTCAAGAAGATACAGTAATGGTAGAAAAAGCAGCAGACCTTGTAATGGATGCTGATAATGTATCTAGAGGTTATAGAATTATAGCTGCTGCTAAAGAAATGGGAGCTAAAAAATTTGCTCACATCACTTTCCCTAGACATATGTCTATTGAGCTTTTAGCTCTTAGAAGGGCAATTATGGAAGAGGCATGCAAGGATTTAGGACTTGAATTTATTTCATTAAATGCACCTGACCCTACAACTGATATTGGTATTCCAGGGGCACAACAATATATAGCTGAAAATATCCAACCTTGGATTGATAAATATGGTAAGGATACTGCTTTCTTCTGTACAAATGATGCACATACTGAGCCACTTCTTAGAGGGGTTGCAGCTGGTGGAGCAATCTTTGTAGAACAAGATTTACCATCTCCAATCATGGGTTATCCAAAAGCTTTCTCTGTCGATATTAAAGATATGGCAGGTGATTGGCAAGCAATCAACGCTGCTGTTGAAAAAGCTGTTATTGAAAAAGGTGGCGACAAGAGAATGGGTACTTGGGCTTATTCATTAGGTTATTCATTGACTCTTGGTTCTCTTGATCATGTAATAGATGTTTTAAAGGGACAAGGCGAACTTCTCAACAAGGAACAAATTGTTAATTCTATCCAAAAATACACTGAGGGTGCAAAGTGGATGGCTGAAAACTATATAGATAGAGCTTCTGGAGAAACTAAGGAAAATCACTTCTTATTATCTCAAGACACTTATGTATATGGTAGAGGTTATCTAGGAATGGATAAAATTAAAGTTCCTGAAAAGTATTTGAATCTTAATGTTGATTTAGATGCTATTAAAGCTTCTCAAGAACAAGCTGAAGGACAAGCTAAATAATTATTTTATAAAAGAAATTAAAGTCAACGGATTTCCGTTGATTTTAATTTTATTATTAAGAAGATGGAGGGATTTTGTTGACAAGTAGTTTACTTGAAGTCAAGAATGTCAGCAAGAGTTTTGGCGAAAACGCCGTCTTAAAGGATGTAAACTTTACTCTCGAAAAGGGAGAGATTTTGGGACTTGTTGGAGAAAATGGTGCTGGCAAGTCAACTCTTATGAATATAATTTTTGGAATGGAAATTATTAGAGACACGGGCGGTTACAACGGTGAAATTTATTTTGACGGAAAATTAATTGACTTTAAAAACCCAATTGACGCTTTAAATGCGGGCATAGGCATGGTACATCAAGAATTTAGTTTAATCCCTGGATTTACAGTTGCGGAAAATATTACTCTCGATATGGAGAAGACAAATTCCTCTGTAATTTCTAAAATTTTTGGTAAAAAACTAGAGAGTATAGATGCTAAGGAAAATATTAAAATAGCAGGCAAGTCTCTTGACACTTTGGAAGTAAGTATTGATACAAATGCGCTTGTTTCTGAAATGCCTGTAGGTCATAAGCAATTTATTGAAATTGCAAGAGAAATGACTAGGAAAGATGTAAAATTAATAATTATGGACGAGCCAACTGCTGTACTCACTGAAACTGAGGCGAACAATCTTATAAAGTCCCTTAGAACTCTTGCAGATCTTGGCATATCTATAATTTTTATCACTCATAGACTTCGTGAAATCATAAATGTGTGTGATAAAGTAGTTGTCCTTAGAGATGGTGAAATAATAGAAGATAGAAAGAATGAAAATTTATCTATTGAGCAAATTGCTAAATGGATGGTTGGTAGAGATGAGGACAGTAAAAAAATAGATGTAGAAAAAGTGGAAAAACATTTAGATGAAAATGACCACATTCTTGAAATTGAGCATTTATGGGTTGATATGCCTGGAGAAGCAGTCTACGATGTAAGTCTTTCTGTTATTAGGGGAGAAATTTTAGGTATTGCTGGTCTTGCTGGTCAAGGTAAGCTAGGTATTCCAAATGGAATTTTAGGGACTTATCCAGTGGGCGGTAAGATAATTTATAATGGTAAGGAATTAAAACTAGGAAATACTTTAGATATTTTGAAAAATAGAATTGCCTTTGTTTCTGAAGATAGAAGAGGCGTAGGTCTTTTGTTAGAAGAGCCAATTTTTTGGAATATAGCTTTTAATGCTATGCAAGTACAAGAAAAATTCATAAAAAAAGTTCTTGGATTTAAGTTTAGAGATGAAGCTAAGATGAGAGAACTTTCAAATGAGTACATTGAATCTCTTAATATAAAAACTACTGGTGCGGATCAAAAGGCAGGAAATTTATCTGGTGGAAATCAACAAAAAATTTGTCTCGCGAAGGCTTTTGCTATGGAACCAGATCTATTATTTGTATCTGAACCTACTAGAGGTATTGACATTGGTGCAAAGGAACTTGTTCTCGATGCTCTTACAGAAAGCAATGAAAAGGACAACACAACTATTGTAATGGTTTCATCAGAACTTGAAGAACTTAGAAGTATTTGTGATAGAATTGCTGTAATTTGCGAAGGAAAAATCGCAGGTGTACTTCCAGCAAAATCTGATCCGTCAAAATTTGGACTTCTAATGAGTGGAGAAGTGGAGGCAGTAAATGACTAAAAAGAAAAGTTTAATTCAGAAAATTGGAATTCCACGACTTATTATTGGAGTTTTCTTATTAATACTTTTTATTGTAGCTCCAATGGCTGGTGTTTCCCTTGTGGACTCAATAGAAAATGTTCTGTCAAGATTTGGTATGTTCTCAGTTTTAGTTTTATCACTTGTACCAATGGTGCAATCTGGTTGTGGACTTAACTTTGGTATTCCAATTGGAATTGTAGCAGGAATACTTGGAGGCGTAACTTCTATTGAATTTGGTTTTAAAAGTTTTTCGGGTATTTTTATTGCAATGATTATTGCTGCATTAATTGCAGTTGTATTTGGATTTTTCTACGGATTACTTTTAAATAGAATTAAGGGAGATGAAATGCTTATAGCAACATATGTTGGGTATTCTTTTACAGCTTTTATGTGTATTGCTTATTTAATTCTTCCTTATAAGAATCCAGTTTCTGTTCTAAGTTACGGAGGAAGGGGATTATCTCAACAAATTCCGGTTGCTGATTATTGGATGAAATCAAAGATTTTGGAAGATGGTACAAAAGTAACTGAAGGTGTTCTAAATAATTTTCTAAGTATAAACTTATTTGGGGTTAGAATACCAGTTGGAATGTTTTTGTTATTTGCATTTATGGCATTTATTGTATGGGCATTTTTTAAGACAAAAACTGGTACAGCTATGACAGCTGTAGGTTCAAACTCAGAATACGCAAAGGCTGCTGGACTTAATATTAACAGAATAAGACTTGTATCTGTAATTCTTTCAACAGTAATTGCAGCAGTAGGGATTGTTATTTATCAACAATCCTATGGATTTATACAACTTTATCAAGCACCACTTGCTTTTACTTTTCAAACAGTAGCTGCACTATTGATAGGTGGTGCAAGTATTAACAAAGCATCAATTCCAAATGTAATAATTGGTACATTTTTATTTCAAGGTGTAATCACTCTTACTCCTACTGTAATAAATGGTGCATTAAATATAGACATTTCAGAAATACTAAGAATGATAATAACAAATGGAATGATAATTTACGCACTAACAAGGAGGAGTAAAGATGAATAAGAAATTTAATATAAAAGAGTTTTTATACAGATTTATGGTTCCTATTTTGTTCATAATAATAGTTGTGGCGGGTCTTATTATTGCTAAACCACCTCTATCTTATATTACAAATGAACTTTCAAAGAGAATGGTAAGAAATACATTTCTTGTATTATCACTTATAATACCTATTATTGCAGGTATGGGTATTAACTTTGGTATTCCACTAGGAGCAATGGCTGGACAAATTGGAATTATTTTCGCACAGGACTGGGGCTTCACTGGAGCTACAGGACTTATAATAGCGGCTGTTATTGGCACACCTATTGCAGTTTTGCTTGGACAATTTTCTGGTAGAGTTTTAAACAGGGCAAGAGGAAGAGAAATGATAACATCAATGATGCTTGCATTCTTTATACTAGGTTGGTATATGCTTTTCCTATTGTATTTCTGTGGCACTTTAATTCCTATGAGAACAAAATCTATGGTGCTTTCAGCTGGTTATGGTATTAAAAACTCTATTACATTAGCATCAGCACAAGGTTTTGATAATATTTTAAAATTTAGAATAAATATTCCTATTACTGCAAAACATCAAATACTATTTGATGTACCAGTAGTTACAATTGTAATCATTGCTTTACTTTGTTTATTTATAGTTTGGTTTAGAAATACTAAACTTGGTCACGACATGAAGGCAGTAGGACAAGATCAGTTTGTTTCTTCAAATGCAGGTATGAATTCTGACAAAATTAGAATTGCATCAATAGTTATGTCCACTGTACTTGCTTGCTATGGACAAATTATTTACCTTCAAAATATTGGAACTCTTGCAACTTATGCAGGTCAAGACCAAGCAGCACTTTATGCAGCAGCATCAATTCTTGTAGGGGGTGCATCTGTATCAAAAGCATCAATACCTAATGTTATTTTAGGAACGGCACTATTTCACTTAATGTTTATCGTTCTTCCACAAGCAGGAAGAGTTTTAACGGGAGATGCCATGATGGGTGAATATTTTAGAACTTTCATCTCTTACGGTGTTGTAACTCTTGCACTTATTCTTCACGCCTTCGAAAGGAAGAGAGAACTTGAAGCTAATAGGTTAAGGATTAGGGAAGACAGAATTAAGGAAAATAAGAATAATAAAACTTTAGCAAATTAATTCTCATGTAAGTAAAATTTATAAAATTGCTCCTTATTGGTATTGGGGCAATTTTTTTTATTTCAAATTTAAAAAATATTTTTAAATTAATAGATTACAAAATTTATAATTAATATTATTTTTAAAATCAATAATTTTTCTCTTCAATTAATCACAGACATATTTTTAAAATTTACATTTAGTAAATCTTTTAGCATGTAAAATTTTACATGATCGATAATTTTCTGAAAAACTCCCCTAACTTCATTGCAATTGAATTTCCTAAATAATTTTACACTAGTTTCACTATTTTATTTTAATAATATAAAAAATAGTTGAACTTTGTTCACAAATGAGTTATTATATTTTTCATGAAGATGAACTTTGTTCAGAAAATAGGAGGTTAAATTTGACACCTGAAGAAAGAAAAATAGAAAAAGAAAATAAAATTATTAGAGCAGCTCTTGTGTCCTTTGAAGAAAAGGGAATAGAGGCAACTTCTATAAGAGATATTATGAGTAGAACAGATCTTGGGCTTGGAACTTTTTATTTATATTTTAGAGATAAAAAAGATCTTGAAGAAAAGATAGTATTAGACATTATGATGGAATTGACTTATAGTGTCGAGTCTAAGTGCAAAGAAAAGGATTTAAAAAAGAGGTTAATTTCTTTTTTCGATTATATCATTGATCATTTGATAAATAATCCCCTAGAATTAAAACTTATTTCAAGTAATTTAAATTGGGCACTATATGCAAAAGTTGAAAATGATAATAGATTTAAAGAGGCAGAAACTACTCTTCACTTTATTTTAAATAAATATTCAAATTTATTTCCTACAATAGTTTCTTATGAAGAAAGATTATTTATTATGTCGTTAATAATAAAAATTGTGCTTTCTACTTGCGAATCAGCACTAAAAAATGATTCTGTTCTAGGAATAGATGAAATGAAGCCAGTTTTATATAAAATTGTAGATAGAGTGATTGGATGAAAAAATTCACAAAATTTATATCACATAAGCCAAAGTTTGTCCTACTTATTATGACACTTCTCCTTATTCCGTCATTTTTAGGCTACAAACTTACAAGGGTCAATTATGATATTTTGTCTTATCTTCCCAAGGATTTAAAATCCACTCAAGGGCAAGATATTTTGGATAAAGATTTTAAAAATGCCGCTACAGGAATGCTAATCCTTGAGGGAACGGATCATGAAGCTGAAGTTTTGCGAGAAAAAATTCTAGAAATAGATGGTGTAGAAGATGTAATTTCAAAATCATCGACTGTTGGCGATATGATTCCTAGTGAATTTTTGCCTGACGAGATAAAGGATATTTTTTATGCAAAAGGTTCAACTCTTATGATAGTTAAGTTTAGCGATTCATCATCTTCATTAAAGACAATGTCTGCAATTGATGAAATTAGGAAGATTGAATCAAATAAAAAATATTTAAGTGGTATTTCATCTTTGGTAAAAGATACTAAAGATTTAATTGACAAGGAAACACCAATCTATGTTGCACTTGCTGTTGTACTTGGTCTTATAATTTTATCTCTTACAAATGAATCTACGATCGTGCCCTTTGTATTTATGTTAACTATTGGTTATGCCGTTGTGTACAATTTTGGGACAAATATTTTTTTAGGAGAAATATCATACATTACTAAAGCCATTGCCGCAGTTTTGCAACTGGCGGTAACCATGGACTACTCTATATTTTTGTATCATAGGTATGTAGAAGAGAAAAAAAAGACAAAAGACAAAAGAGATGCCATGGATATAGCAGTTCAAGAAACTATTTCTTCACTATTTGCATCATCTCTTACAACTTTTGCAGGTTTTATAGTTTTAATTTTTATGAGACTTGGACTTGGAAAAGACATTGGGCTTGTAATGAGTAAAGGAGTTTTAATTGGCCTTATATCAACAGTTACAGTGCTACCTGCAATGTTGCTTGTAGTTGAAAAATTTGTAAATAAATATAATCATAAAGTTATGCTCCCTGAGTTTAATAAATTGTCTGAGTTTACAATAAAAAGAAAGAAAGCACTTTTTTTAATTTTTATTTTGCTGTTTATTCCAGCAATTTATGGATCAGTAAACACAAAGCTTTATTACAATTTAGATAGATCTTTGCCACAGGATTTAGATTCAATTGTTGCTTTAAATAAAATGAAAAAAGATTATGATATGGCAAGTACACATTTTATAGTTGTAAAAGACGATCTTTCAAACTCGGACTTGGAAGGCTTAATAAGCGATTTAAAGGGCGTGGATGGTATCAATTCTGTTTTAAGTATAAATTCTATTACTGGAGTTACTCTTCCTAGTGAATTTTTGCCTGAAAAAATTCAAGAAAACTTTTCAAAGAATGGGTACCAAATGATAATGGCAAATTCTAAATTTCAAACAGCATCGCCTGAAGTGAAAAAACAAGTAAGTGAGATGAGGAGTGTTATAAATAAGTACGACAGAGAAGGATACTTGACAGGAGAAGCAGTTTTAACTGATGATTTAACAGTTATTTCAGATCGGGATTTTAAAATTGTAAATATTATTTCTACTGCAGTAGTATTTTTAATTATTGCAATTGTATTTAAATCAATAGGAATTCCAATAGTTTTAATTGGTGCAATTGAACTTGCAATTCAAATAAATATGGGCATTCCTTTTTATCTAAATCATACAATACCTTTTATAACTTCAATAATAATAGGTGTAATACAGCTTGGGTCAACTATTGATTACTCAATACTCATGACAGATAGATTTTTGGCAGAATATAAAAAGTCAAAAGATGTGGATTCATCGCTTAAAATTTCTGTAAAGGAGACTTCAAAGTCCATTGTTACATCGGCTTTGTCCTTTATGGCAGCCACTATTGGTGTAGGAATTTATTCAAAAATGGAAATTGTATCGACTATTTGTACTTTTTTGGCTAGGGGTGCAATTATTAGTATGTGTGTAATTATATTATTGCTTCCAGCTATTATTTCGGTTAGTTTTCCATTAATTAAGAAAACTACTAAGGGTTTAAATTAAGGAGAAGAAAAATGAATAAAAAAATTGAAAAAGGTGTAATTACAGTTATTTTGTCATCAATGATTTTGACGAATACAACTTTTGCGGCATCAACTATTATTAATAAAAGTGAAACTGTTTATGTGTTAAAAGAAGATGATAACATTAAAGATAAAACTGTTTCAGTATGGTTAAATTCAAAGGAAGACATAAAAGGCAAAGACAAATCTAATTTAAAGAATATTAAAAATTTAAAGACAGATGAGAAAATAGAAAATAAAAATGGTTATATAAATTGGGACGAAAATGTTAAAGATATTTATTATCAAGGTGAGAGCGAAGAAAATATTCCTATTGATGTAAAAATTGACTATTATCTTGATGGCGAAAAAATCGAAAACAATGAGCTTAAAGGTAAGTCAGGTCATCTTAAAGTAGTAATTTCCACAGAAAACAATAAATATGTAATTAAAAAAATTGACGGGAAAAATACTAAAGTTTATGCACCTTATACTGTAATTGCGGCAATGTCATTTCCACAAGAAGTTGTATCAAACATCGAGTCAAAGGATGCAAAGATTGCAAAGGATGGAAAAAATGAACTCGTAACTTCAGTTTTGACTCCAGGTCTAAAAGAAAACTTTGAAACTATCTTAGAAGATAGACAAATGGAAGAATTTAAAAGTGAAGCAGAGATAGAAATGGATGTAAAGAACTACGATCCAGTGGAAGCTTATGTTGTAATTTCCAACGAACTTTTCCAAAATAAAGCTGATCTAGAAACGATAGACAAACTTCGCAACGGAGTTAGAGAACTTGAAGACAATTCAAAAAAATTGGTGGATGCTTCTACAAAGCTATCTGACGCACAACATAAATTAAATAGTGGAATTACAGAATTAGGAGATGGAACAGTTAAGCTTAAAGATGGATCCAATGAACTTTACGAAAAATCGGGCGAGTTTGAAGACAAGTTAGACGAAGTTATTGAAAAAGTAAAACCAGTGCCTGGTGCTGCACAAGAAATGTATGAGGGTGGAAGTAAATTAACTTCAGGAATTAGTGACTATACATCTGCAGTTGGCAAAATGAATGAAAAAACTGGAGAAATGAAAGATGGAGCGAAAAAACTACATGATGGCTCTGTAGAACTAGATAATGGACTTGGAAAGTTGAAAGATGCTACATCGCAGCTTAGAGAAGGCTCAAGCAAGTTAAGTAAAATTGATGAGTTAAAAGAAGAGGCCATGTCAAAGTTAATTGAACTTAAAAATGGAATTGGAAAACTTTCTGCTGGTGCAACTGAATTAAATGCTGGAGCTAATAAAGCTGTAGAAAGTGCAGGTGAACTTGTAACAGGTGAAAGCGAATTTAATAGAAATTTACAAATGTTAAATTCAAAGGTTCAAGAAATTTCTGTGCCAGATCTATCTGGAATTGAAAATATTAATGTAGAGGGAGATCTTCAAAGTATTGGGCAAAGTGCAAAGTCCATTGGGGCATCAGTTAATGATATAAAGCAGGTTATTGGTCTGTTGAACCAAATTCAAGATCCAGAATCAAAAGCTATAGCTCAACAAGCTATTTCACAACTTGCTGGGTCTGCACAAAATATTGGACAAAATGCACAAAGTATTGGAGTATCTACTAATAATGTTGCAGCAAAACTTCAAGCTTTAAGTGGACTTAGTGAAATGTCTAATAATCTTTCAAGCTTAAAGGAATTAAAGAGCGGCATGAATCAGTTGGCGGCAGCTTCAGAAAAAATAAATACAGGAATAGAAAAATTACCTTCAGGCCTTAAGGAATTACAGGCAGGAACAGAAAAACTATCTAATGGAGCAAGCGAAATAAATTCACAGCTTGAAAAAGCCATGTCAGAGGCAGCATCAAAAATGGACACATCAGAACTAATGAAGCTTTCAGATTCTCTTGTAAAACTTGACGATGCAGCTTCAAAGTTAAAGGACGGATCATCACAATTAAGAGAAGGAACAGAACAAAGCGAAGAAGCAGTAAATTTATTTACAGATGCAATAACAGAACTTAATTCAAATTCACCAAAGTTAAATTCTGGTGCAACAGAGCTTACAAATGGACTTCTAGAATTCCGTGATAAGTCAAAACTATTTGATGATTTTCCAAGATTAAAGACTGAAGGAATAGCTCCAATGAGAGACGGAATTAAAAAATTAGACAATGGAATTATTGATCTAAACTCTGGTGCCATTGAATTAAAAGATGGAGGAGACTTAATCGATGATAATATGAAAATTTTCGCAGAAAAGTTAGCGGAATTTAAACAAAGGGGAATCGATGAGTTAGATAAAAAGACAGAAGAGCTACCAGAGTTTAAAGAGATTGTAGATACAATGTCAGAACTTTCAAAAAAAGATTCATCCTTTACTGGGACTACAGAAGGATTTGATACTAAGTACAGAATAATTGAAAAAATAAAATAATGTGAAATTTCCAAGAATTTGGGTATTAAAAAAGTAAGATAAATTTGAGGAGGTTATTATGGAAATTAAAAAAGGAAAAAATTGTTACTATATAGGTGAAGACGAAAATAATTATAAGGGAATTTTGACTTTTGAAGAAAAGGGCGATGTAATAGATGCAACACACACTATTGTAAAACCTGAGTACGGTGGACAAGGCCTTGCAGGAGAACTTTTTAAAAAGCTTGTGGAGGATGCAAGAAGTAATAATAAAAAAGTCAAGGGAACTTGTTCCTATGTTCACAAAAAATTAGAACCAAGTGAATTTGACGATATAAGGGCATAAAAAGGATGGGTATTTAATCACATCTTTTTTATGCAAATTTTTAATTTAAAAAACTTAAATAGTTAAATTATTTAAAATATAATTTCATATCACCGTCTTGAATTAACCCCTTGCGATAAAAAATTTCATAAATTGCAAAAGTAAGAACTGCTGGCAAAATTATGTGCATTAATAAAACTATCCCAAGAAGTTTTATAAAGGGAACATCGGGCATTGCTGTAAAAGTAGAAATTTGTCCAACAAGTCCACTTGTACCCATACCTGAACCAAGTGGTGTATTTTCAAGTTTAAAAACCATAGTGGAAATAGGTCCAAGGATAGCAGATGAAATAATTGGAGGTATAATGATTATTGGCTTTCTCACAATATTTGGCATTTGAAGCATTGAAGTACCTAGACCCTGTGCTACTAATCCCTCCATTTTATTGTCACGGTAAGAAATAACTGCAAAGCCGACCATTTGGCAGCAACATCCAATAGTTGCAGCTCCACCAGCAAGGGACGAAAGAGAAAGCATCATGCATAGTGCGGCAGATGAAATAGGAAGAGTAAGAACTATTCCTACGATTACAGATACAATTATTCCCATAAAGAAAGGAGCTTTGTCAGTGGCGTTAATAATAATTGCACCAAGAAAATTCATAAAAGCACTTATGTATGGTCCCACGAAATTTGCTATAAAAACTCCAATTAGAACTGTAACAGCAGGAGTGACTATTATATCAATTTTAGTTTTTCTACTTACAAGTTTTCCAAATTCAACTGCAAAAATCGTTGCTATATAAACACCCATTGGTCCGCCAAGTTCATTTCCTGCGATTCCAACTACTGTCGCCGCATATACGACAAGAACTGGTGCAGACATGGAAGTAGAAATAGCAACAGCTATGGCAGGTCCTGTAGCTTTTTGTGCCAAAGGCCAAAGTACATCTGTTAAAAATGTTATATTAAAACTCTTACCAATGGTATTTAAAATTGTACCTACAAGAAGAGTAGCAAAAAGTCCAAATGCCATGGCTCCAAGAGCGTCAATAAAATATAATTTTGCCTTATTTTTTATTATGTCCCTAAAACTTTCCTTTGACATTATATTCTCCTAACTATTTCACTTATCTTATACTTAGGAACAATATAATTTCCATTATTATCCAAGTAATAGGATTGATCTTCTGTTGTATCAATTTCTTTTATAATAGAATTAACCTTTGGATATCCAAAAGCTATTACAACTTCACAGGAATAATTATCCTCATAATTTAAAATTTCACGCATTTTTTTGTCATTAATACTACCTATGATGCAAGAACCAATACCCTTTTCTGCAGCAGTTATAGTTAAATTTGAAATGACAAGTCCCTCGTTTATTCCATTAAACTTAAGCTTTTTGTCATTGTCACTTAAAATTGCAATAAAATAAACAGGTCTTTCGCCAACCTTTGGTCTTCCCAAATTATTAGGAAGGGAAGCTGCCCACTTTGTATTTTCAAAAACTTCCAAAACTTTACTTTTGTCTTCTACTGAAATAAATCTAAGATATTGTCTATTGTTTACGCAGGAAGCAAACTTAATAGAGTTTAAAATATCTCCAATGTCTTCTTTTGAAATAAGTTTGGTTTCGTCAAATTTTCTATAACTTCGTCTCCACTCTAATAATTTTTCTAAATTCATTTTCTCCTCCAAGCTATAAATTTTATTCTTATTAACTTAATATTTTATTACAAAAAAATAATTTTACAATAAAATATTAAAATTTATGTTTTATTTATTAAAAAGGGGTATACATTCTTTAGTCAGAAAACATAATAATTTGATGAGAAATTTTTAAAAATTTAACTCAAATTTAATGAAAATGTTTTGACACTTTATATAAGTTGATGTATACTATAATTATTGTATACCGCTTTGGTGTATCTTTTGTTTTTCACAATTCTATGAAAAATATTTTAACTATTCTTTAATTTAAAAAGGAGGAAAATATGTCAAATATGTATAAGACTACTGCTGAGCATGAAGCTCTTCGCAAGGCTATTAGAGAATTTGCAGAAGCAGAAATTAAGCCATTGTCTTTTGGACTAGATCAAAATAATGAATTTCCAGAAGAAATTATCAAAAAAATTGGCGAAAACGGTTGGATGGGTCTACCTTATTCTGAAGAAGAGGGTGGAGCAGGCAAGGATGTTATTTCTTATGCCATAGCTGTTGAAGAATTATCAAGAGTAGATGCAGGTGTTGGTGTTGTATTATCAGCTCATACATCATTAGGTTCTTATCCTATCCAAGCTTTTGGTACAAAGGAACAAAAGGAAAAATATTTAAAACCACTTGCTCAAGGTAAAAAACTTGGTGCTTTTGGTCTTACTGAACCTAATGCAGGTTCTGATGCTGGAGGTACTGAAACTACAGCAGTCCTTGATGGCGACTATTATATTTTAAATGGTAATAAAATATTTATTACTAATGCTCCTGCTGCAGACACATATGTTGTATATGCAGTTACTACACCAGGAATTGGTACTCATGGAATTTCTGCATTTATAGTAGAAAAGGGTTGGGATGGATTTACTTTTGGAGATCATTATGACAAATTAGGTATTAGATCTTCAACTACTGCTGAACTTCAATTTAACAATGTTAAAGTTCCAAAGGAAAACTTACTTGGAAAAGAAGGTCAAGGATTTAGAATTGCAATGCAAACTCTTGATGGTGGTAGAATTGGAATCGCATCACAAGCTTTAGGTATTGCACAAGGTGCTTTTGAAGCTGCTCTTTCTTATGCAAAAGAAAGAATTCAATTTGGTAGACCAATTGCTCAACAACAAGTAGTTGCTTTCAAGATTGCTGATATGGCTACTAAAATTAGAGCTGCAAGACTTATGGTTTATTCAGCTGCTGAAATGAAACAAAATCATGAAAACTATTCAATGGAAGCTGCAATGGCAAAAACTGTTGCATCTGAAGTTGCAATGTGGGTTGTAAATGAAGCTCTTCAAATCCACGGTGGTAATGGATATCTAAAGGGAATGGATGTAGAAAGATTCTTCAGAGATGCTAAGATCACTACTATCTACGAAGGTACTTCTGAAATCCAAAGAGTTGTAGTTGCAAATCATCTTATTGGAAAAGCTCCAAAGAAAAAGGGTAGAGCTGCTGCAATAGACAAGAAGTCTGGACCAATAACTGGAGAAAGAAAGAGAGAAATAATTAAAGCTGACACAGCTAAAGAAGCTGTTGATATTTTAGTTAAAAATTTAAAGAAAGATGGATATGACTTTTCTGTAGGAATTGACATTGACACTCCTGTTTACGATGCTGAAAGAGTTGTTTCAGTAGGTAAAGGAATTGGCGGAGAAGAAAACATGGATATGGCTAGAGAACTTGCACATGCCGCAGGCGCTGCACTAGGTTCTTCAAGACCAGTTGCTGAAACATTAAAACTTCTACCATTAGAAAGATATGTAGGTATG
This sequence comes from Peptoniphilus faecalis, assembly GCF_012976305.1. GTDB lineage: Bacteria > Bacillota > Clostridia > Tissierellales > Peptoniphilaceae > Peptoniphilus_A > Peptoniphilus_A faecalis. Next base: position 212,250 of record NZ_JABDSR010000001.1, on the reverse strand, counting down.
TCTGGACAAAAATTCAACGGAAACCTATATATTGCATGTGGTATTTCTGGAGCAAGCCAACACTTAAAGGGAATTAAAAACGCATCAACAATTGTTGCGATAAACAAAAATGCAGGTGCTCCAATATTTAAGAACTGCGACTATGGTATAGTTGGAGATATGTTTGAAATTATGCCACTTCTTGCAGAAGCTCTTGGAACTGGCGAAAAAGAACCAGCACCTCCAATGAAGAAAGTTAGAAGATCTAAACCTAGAAAACTAGCTCCAAATTATAAAGTTATGGTATGTCCAGGTTGTGGATATGAATACGATCCAAACTATGGAGATCCAGAAGGCGAAATTGATCCTGGTACAGATTTCGACAAATTACCAGAAGATTGGACTTGTCCAGAATGCCAAGAAGAAAAGCAAAACTTTATTGAAGCTGATTTCCCTGCTGATAGAAAATAAAGGAGGATATAATGTATACTGTTAGAAAAGTTACAGATGATCTTTACTATGTTGGTGGCAATGATCATAGATTAGAATTATTTGAAAATATTTTTCCTATTCCTGAAGGAGTAACTTATAATTCATATTTGTTAAAAGATGAAAAAAATGTATTATTTGATACAGTTGACTGGTCAATTGTAAAAGATTATCTTGAAAATATATCTGAAGTTCTTGATGGAGAAGATCTTGATTATCTTGTAATCCACCACTTAGAACCAGACCATGCTGCTGCTATTGATGAAATAGTTTTAAGATACCCAGATGTAAAGGTAATTGCTAGTGAACAAGGTTTTGAATTCATGCGTCAATATGGATTCCATGTAAACGAAGAACAATCAATGATAGTTGCTGAAGGAGATACTATTTCCTTTGGTAAGCATAATTTTGTATTCTTAGAAGCACCAATGGTTCACTGGCCAGAAGTTCTTGTAAGTTTTGATACAACTGACGGAGTATTATTCGCAGCCGATGCTTTTGGTACTTTCGGAACACTTGATGGAAAATTATTTGCTGACGAAGTTAATTTCGAAAGAGATTGGCTTGATAGTGCAAGAAGATATTTAACTAATATTGTAGGAAAGTATGGTCCCTTTGTACAAGATGTTCTTAAAAAAGCGTCTACTGTTGACATTAAAATAATTTGTCCACTTCACGGACCAGTTTGGAGAGAAAATCTAGGTTGGTTCATCGACAAATATGATAAGTGGTCAAGATATGAACCAGAAGAAGAAGGCGTAATGATAGTTTACGCATCAATGTATGGAAATACTGAACGTGCTGCACAAGCTCTTGCATCAAGACTTTGTGATAAGGGAATGACTAATGTAGTAGTTCACGATGTAAGTAACACTCATATGTCCTATCTAATTGCAGACACATTTAAGTATTCTCACATTGTAATTGCATCCGTAACTTACAACTTAGGTATTTATCCTGTAATGAAGAACTTCTTAATGGATCTTGAAGCTCTTAATGTTCAAAATAGAACTGTTGCTATCATTGAAAATGGTACTTGGGCTTGTACAGTTGGCGACAAGATTGAAGAATATATTGATGAAAATCTTAAGATGTTTGATGTTCTTCCAGAAAGAGTTACACTTAACTCTGCACTTAACAAGGCTAACGAAAACGACATGGAAGCACTTGCAGATTCCATTATCGAGTCTATGGCAAAGATTAGAGAAATTAAAGAAAAATCCGCTAACCAATAATGCCAAAGCGGTGTGGATGTTTAATTCGGTTATATCAAATGATATAGCCGAATTTTTTTGGCTCTATGTCAAATATTGGGTAGACTCAAGTGGACTAGTAGTAAAATTATAATCAAAAAATACATATTTTTAAGTAATATTAAGATTTTATAAAATCAAATCAACCTGTTTAATAAAATAATATCTATGGGAATTTTAATAAAATTATTAAAAAGATTTTTAAGACTTAAAAATAAAATTGAAAATTCTTTTGTGTTATAATATTTTAAAAGAAAATTTATGGATTTTATGTCAATGCAAAGTATTTGTGATATTATAAATTATGGTGATGGAATGATTTTAGAGGCAATAATTCTTGCAGCAATTGTTTTATTTTTTCTTAAGGATAAGGATATAAGTAATTTAATAAATTTTAAATTCAAAGGGATTTCTCTTGCATCTATTGGAATTTTTTTAATGATTTTTATAAATTTTGTAACTTCAAAATATTTTGGGAAAGTTACAGATTTTTTTGTGGATAATTTTAAAATTTTTCACATCCTATCTATTTTATTAATTGGAATTTCACTTCTTTTAAATTATAAAAACTATGGATTACTTTTAAGTGGAGCAGGCACAATTTTAAATGCTATTCCAGTGATTTTTAACGGTAAAATGCCTGTCAGCATAGATGCCTTAATGAAAACAAATAATGAGAGGATAATAAAAATCATATACATGGGGGGAAGCCTTAGTCACGGAATTTTTGAAAATCCAAAATTTTATTTTTTGTCGGATATTATACCTTTACATAGAATTGTTGGCAATTCAAAGGTAATAAGTATTGGAGATATTTTTATTTCTATTGGATTATTTTTTGCAATAATTTTAATTTCGAGAAAGCGAGGTGTGTGATGGAAAGATTAAATAATATAATCAATGTAATAAATTTAAGAGATGTTGTGGACATTTTAATTGTAACAATATTAATCTATTATATTTTAAAATTAATTAGAAATACTAGAGCAGAGCAAGTTTTCAAAGGAATACTTTTGATTTTATTATTTATAAAAATTTCACAGTTTTTCCAATTGTATACTGTCAACTGGATTTTCACTAGGTTTATTAACGATGGTATCGTCGCTATAATTGTGCTTTTCCAACCAGAAATTAGAAGGGGTCTTCAATATTTAGGGTTGACTTCTAGTATTAAAAATAATTTTAATCAGAATAAGGATACAGTACCTGAAACTGTTGAAGAAATTATTTCTGCAGTTGCTTCTCTTGCGAGACAAAAAATTGGGGCTCTTATAATTATTGAAAAAGAAGTTGGACTTAATGAAGTTATTGAAACTGGTACAGAAATCAATGGACTAGTGAGCAGCGGTCTTCTTATAAATATTTTTATTCCAAATACGCCTCTTCACGATGGTGCAGTTATCATTAAGGGGTCAAAGGTTAAGGCAGCAGCTTGTTTTTTGCCACTTTCTGACAATCAAAAAATTTCCAAGGAACTTGGCACAAGACATAGGGCGGGCATTGGAATTTCTGAAAAATCAGACTGTCTAAGTATTATGGTATCTGAAGAAAATGGAACTATTTCAACTGCAGAAAATGGTGTTATCTCCAGATATTTAGATATTGAAACTCTTGAAGCAAAGCTCCTTGAGATTTACAGCCCAGATTATAGAGTAAGGTCGATTTTCTTAAAGCGTGGTGATAAAAATGAAAAAGATAAATTTTAAAAATGACAGAAGTTTAATGATAAAAATTACATCTCTTATTTTTGCGATTATCTTGTGGTCTTATGTAAAAAGTGAGGCAAATTTTATTACTTCGACAAATTTTAAAAACATCGAAGTTACTTATGAGGGATTGTCTAATTTAAAAGAAAAAAACTTGACAATTATATCACCTAAGGAGTCAACTGTTGATGTTAAATTGCAGGGCTATAATTCTTATATGCGAAATGTTACAAGAGATGGAATTGTGGCAAAGGTGGATTTAGCAAAACTATCTGAAGGAGAACATTCTGTCCCTGTAAATGTTTCTTATATTGACCTTGGAATTTCTGTTGTAAATACATCGCCAAGGAGAATTCCTTTTAAAATAGATAAAGTTTTGGATGAAAAAGTTAAAGCAAATATAGTTATAAAAAATAAACCTCAAAGGGGATTATCTGTTGGAGAAATTGACAAGACAGTCAATGTTGAGGTAAAAGGTGCAAGCACTTATATTAACAAAATTGATAAGGTAGAAGCACATATTGATGTTACTGACATGACTGAAACGTCAACTGTAGACGCAGAAATCTTCGCTTATGATGATTCTGGTAAAATCATTAAAGAGGTAACTGTTACGCCTGCTACTGTAAAAATAGATGTTCCTATTTTAAAGAGCAAGACTGTTCCAATTAAATTGGTTTATAATGAAAATACTACAGAAAACATTGTGACAAATGACTTTTCAATTGAGCCAGCTTCTGTTACAATTAGAGGAAATTCTGATGTAATTGATTCTATAAAATTCATTGAAACACGTCCAATTAATTTTAATGATGTTAAAAGGGGCGATGATCAGGTTAAGTTGAATTTGCCAGATAAAGTTACATTAGTTGATGAAAATATTAATTTTAGATTGAGACAAAAACCTAAGGAAGTAGAGTAATTAAGTAAGTAGGAGGGAATATGGAATATTTTGGAGAAGGATTAACATTTGACGATATTTTACTTGTGCCAGCAAAATCAGAAATTTTGCCAAATGAAGTCGATTTATCAACAAATTTGACAGAAAGAATTAAGTTAAACATACCACTTATGTCTGCGGGCATGGACACTGTTACTGAACACAGAATGTCAATTGCTATGGCAAGAGAAGGTGGAATAGGTATTATTCATAAGAATATGTCTATAGAGGACCAAGCCCTTGAAGTAGATAAGGTTAAGAGATCTGAACATGGAGTAATCACGGATCCTTTTTCACTAACTAAGGATCATTCAATAAAAGATGCGTCTAAACTTATGGAAAGGTATAGAATTAGTGGTGTTCCAGTTGTAACAGAAAAGGGAGTTTTGGAAGGAATTATTACTAATAGAGATATTAGATTTGAAACTGATTTATCTAAGAGAATTAGCGAAGTAATGACTTCTGAAAATTTAATAACCGGTGCTCCTGATATTTCCCTAGATGAAGCTCTAAAAGTTTTGAAAAAATATAAAATTGAAAAACTTCCCCTTGTAGATAAAGATAATCTTTTAAAGGGGCTTATTACTATTAAAGATATTGAAAAGCACGAACAATATCCAAATTCTGCTAGAGATAAAACTGGAAGACTTCTTGCTGGTGCTGCCGTTGGAGCAACTAAGGATGTTCTTGATAGAATCGAAGCACTTGTAAAGGTAAAGGCAGATGTTTTTGTAATTGACACAGCTCATGGTCAATCTAAAAATGTTTTAAATACTATTAGAAAAATTAAAGATGCTTTCCCTGATATTCAACTTATCGCAGGTAATGTTGCAACTTATGAAGGAACAGAAGATTTAATTAAAGCAGGTGCAGACTGTGTAAAAATTGGTATTGGCCCTGGTTCAATTTGTACAACAAGGATTGTAACGGGAATTGGAGTTCCACAGATTACAGCTATTATGGAAGCTTATAGAGCTGCTAAAAAGTACGGAGTTCCAATTATTGCCGATGGTGGTATTAAATTTTCAGGTGATGTTGCCAAGGCCCTTGCAGCTGGCGGTAATGTTGTAATGATGGGTTCACTTTTCGCAGGTACTGATGAATCTCCTGGAGAAGAGATCTTTGTTGAAGGTAGAAGATTTAAAGCTTATAGAGGAATGGGATCTCTAGGAGCAATGAGTGCAGGTTCATCTGATAGATATTTTCAAAGTGGAACTACTAAATATGTTCCTGAAGGAGTTGAAGGTAGAGTTCCTTACAAGGGACTTGTTAGCGACATTGTATTTCAACTTGTTGGCGGTGTAAAATCTGCAATGGGTTATCTTGGAGCAAAGGATCTTGAAACTTTAAGGGCAACTGCTAAATACGTCAAGATTACTCAGGCTTCTCTTACAGAATCTCATCCACACAATATTACAATTACAAGAGAAGCTCCTAACTATTATTAATATTAAAAATTTATTAATAATCCACTTCAATTGAAATTGGAGTGGATTTTATTTATAATTATCATTGAGAGGTGATATTTTGAAAACTAAGGTATTACTTGTTGAAGATGAAGAATCAATAAGAAAATTTGTGAAAATAAATTTAGAAAGAGAAGGATACATAATTTTTGAAGCAGGTAGCGGCGAAGATGGAATTGAAATCGCAAGACGTGAAAGACCTGACATTGTAGTACTTGACATTATGCTTCCAGGAATTGATGGATTTGAAGTATGTAGAACTCTTAGGAGTGAGTTTCCTTCACTTGGCATAATAATGCTTACTGCAAAGGCAGAAGACTACGATAAGATAATGGGTCTTCAATATGGGACGGATGATTATCTTACTAAACCTTTCAATCCAACGGAACTAACTTTAAGAATTAAATCTATTGAGAGAAGACTTGAGCCAGAAGAAGAGAAGGAAAGCAATTTGACAATTGATCCACCTTTTAAAATTGATTCTTATTCAAGAAAATTTTATAAGGACGATGTTGAGTTGGAACTAACTCCCACGGAATATCAAATTATAAAAATATTTATGACAAATCCTGGTAAGGCTATGACAAGAGATGAAATTCTAAGACTTGTGTGGGGCGAAGACTTTTTAGGGGATTCAAAAATTGTAGATGTAAACATAAGAAGGCTTAGATCAAAAATCGAAACAAATCCTGCAAAGCCAAAATATATTGAAACAGTTTGGGGAACAGGATATAGATGGAAATAAGAGGTGTCTGTAATTGAAAAACAAAATTGGAAAAAGATTAGTAAAAAGTTTTCTAATAGTTATTTTAATTACAATTTCGATTATAGACATATTTTTGCTCTTTGCTTTTAGTTTTTATTTTTACAACAATATTTCTAAAGAATTAATTTCTAGGATGGAAGTATCTCTCGAAATTTACAAAAGAGATTATTCCGACAAAACAATTGAAGATTTAATTTATGAAGATAGCGACATATTTCTTTCAAATACGAATGCAGAGGTACAAATTTTAGACAATAATGGAGATTTATTGTTAGATTCCATTGGGAAACTTTCATCTATACCAATTGAGCCATCAGATATGTTTGCTGCAGAAAATGGTGAAATAAAAACATGGCGTGGTGAAGACGCTCAAACTGGCGAAGCCATTATGTCTGTTACTGGTGCAATAAAAAATAATGAAGGTGAAAAAATCGGCTATCTTAGATTTATTTCATCTATAGAAGAAGCTAATAAGGCTATACTGAAAACTGGAATATCTCTACTTATCTTCATGCTCTTTGTTGCATTGGTTACAGCCATGGTATCTCTTTTAATTTCAAGATCAATTGTAAAGCCAATACTTGAGCTTACAGAAGTTGCAAAGACAATGTTAAGTGGAAACTATGAGGAGAAGGCAAAAGTTTATGAAGACGATGAAATAGGAGAGCTAGCAAAAACTCTCAATGCAATGAGCGATGAAATTCTAAATAAGGATAGAATTAAAAATGACTTTATTTCTTCGATTTCTCACGAGCTTAGGACGCCTCTTACATCTATAAAGGGATGGGCAGTTGTACTTAAAGATGCAAAGGAAGATGAAAAGGATCTTGTAGAAGATGGTTTAAATATTATTGAAAATGAAGCTGATAGACTTGCAAAAATGGTCGAAGAACTTTTGGATTTTTCTAGATATATTTCAGGAAGAATTACTCTAGATAAAGACTTATTTGACATTTCACAAACTTGTGTGGATGTTTCAAAACAGATGAAACCTCGTGCGAAATTAAATAATATTGAATTTATAACAGAATTTCCAGAAGAAGCTGTGTTAATATATGCCGATGAAAATAGAATAAAGCAACTTTTGATAAATTTGTTAGACAATGCAATAAAATTTACATCAGATAAGGGGTGGGTAAAGTTTCAAATGTCTAAAGAAGATGGATATGTCCACATGATGATTTCTGATAATGGTATGGGAATGACAAAAGAAGAAATTTCTCATGTAAAAGAAAAATTTTACAAGGGAAAGCATTCAAAGAGTCATAGCGGTATTGGACTTTCAATAAGTGATGAGATTACAAAACTTCACAATGGAAACTTGGAAATTTTTTCTGAAGAAAATATTGGCACAACTGTAAAAGTTACCCTTCCAATAGAAATTCCTAAGGAAGTAGGTGATAAAATTGATTAAAAAATTATTTATTATAATTTCCTTATTTTTTTTAACAGCTTGTTCCTTTTTAAATACACAAAGCACAAATATTGAAACGCCTACTATGGGGCAAGCCCCTATATATGGCAAGTGGACTATTACAAAATTTATTTACAATAAAAAAATCAATCAAGATAATTTTTTATTTAAAGATATAATTGGAGAAAATATTTACTTTAGCAATGATCAAGTTGTACTTTCTAACGACTATATAAAAGATGTTGAGTACAAGACAAAATATGTAAAACTTTCTGAATATCTATACAAAAAATTTAATTTAGACTATAAAACTCTTGGCATAGAAGACTCAGATGTTTATACGACCTATGTTTTTGACTCAAAGGCAAGTAGAAATATTTATTATGAAGTAATAAAAACTAGTGAAAACACAGCTTTGCTATTTTATAATGGAGTGATTTTAGAGATAAAACTTGTCGATGACAAGATAAAAAATGAGGATCTCAATAAATTAATTCTGGCTAAAAAAGATGAAGTGCTTGCTAGGGGAAGTTTATTTGATTACAAGGGCGATAAAGGATTTTTAATTGGTTTTAAATCAAAAGCTGATTCTAATATTCCAACATGGAACTATAAAACTTTCTATATTAAATTTTCTGACTTAAAGCTTGAGAATGTATATGAGATGAATAATATTATTCTTCCTCGCAATGATAGCTTTTCTGAAATTAGCGTTCAAAGAGAGTCAAAGGGCGATGAGACCACAGATAAATTAATTGTAAGGGACTATAAAAATTCAAAGCTTAGAAAAGAAGATGACATTCTTAAAACTGATACAGAGGAGCTAAAAGAGAATAATAATCTAAAGACAATAAACTTTATTACAAATAATTATGTCAATGTGGAAAGTTTGGACAGAAATTCAAACAATAATTATCTACGAATTTACAAATTAGATAAGTTAGAGGATAAAAAGCCTCTAAGCTATAAAGACTTTTTGTCAGAAAAAGATTTAGATACGAAAGACAAAAATATCGAGGCACTAAAAAAAGATCCCTATAATATAGGGATTTATAGAGACAATGGTTTTTGGAAATTAAAGGGTAGAATGAAACTTTCAGATGGTAAATTTTCTGATTTTGATTTAAATTTAGTTCTTCCCTATGAAGTAAATAAATATAACGAGATAAATATTCCAATGTCTCAAATAAAAAATTTCAAATCCAGCATAAAAGATGGATTTGTATCTCCTGACAATAAATTTTTAATAACATTGGAAAAAAATTTTATGAGAATTTATAATATAGAGGATAGTAAAATACTTCCTAGTCCAATTTTTGAAAGGGAAATTGGAGATGAAGCGTCCACAATTATGACGGAGTGGGCAATAGGTCGCTATTCAAATATTTGGCAACAAGAACTGTCATCAAATAAATGAGGTGTAAAATGAACAAAATAATGGAAATGGTCATGGAAAATTCAACTTACTTGCTCCTAACTCTTGGTGCAATTTTAATTGGAGTTGTCCTTACTTTTATAGTAAACTTTGCTGCAAGAGATTTAAAATTTATAAAATATTTGCCAGGACTTGCCCTAGTTTTTATTGGAATTATTTCACTTTTTATGGTGATAAATAAACTTTTCGATCCAGGAAGTCTTGATAACTTAATTATTTTTGTAATAGGCGTATCTTCTGGTTTGGTTTCACTAATTTTTGCTTTAATAATAGGAATTGCAAGTTCAAATAAAAATAGGTATAGAAAAAACACCAGAAAAAAAGCTTAAGATGAAGAGGCACATTGTGCTTCTTTTTTCTTGAGCTTTTTTAATATTATCAATCGTTAGTGAAATTTTATAATGAGATTATCATTTAATAATATTCCCTTAAGTTTCAATAAGTTGAGAGAAAATCTTTCATTGATTCGAATTTTTTATCGCCAATACCATCGACATTTTTAATGTCTTCAATTGATGAAAAAGAATTTTGTGAGCGATAATTTATAATTTTCTCAGCAGTTTTTGGACCAACGCCAGGGATTTTTTGAAGTTCAGTTGCATCTGCAGTGTTAATATTTATTTTTACATTAGAACTTTCACTGGAATTACTTGAAACTAATTGCGTGGTATCTTTATTAGTATTTACTTCATTAATTTTTGGTATATAAATTTTTTCTTCGTCGTGGAGTTTTGCTGCTAGATTAATTCTATCTAAGTCCGCTTCATCTGTTGCTCCACCTGCCATATAAACTGCGTCTACAACCCTTTTTGACGAATCTAATTTTAAAATTCCTGGACTTTTAACTGCACCAGAAATGTGAACCATTATCTCTTTAGTTTCGTTTGATGTCTGAATTTCATCTTCTTCAGCTAATTCTTTTTTAGAAATTTCTTTTGAAGGAAGGCTTGAAGTTTTTGTGTTCAAAAATTTTGTAGCATCATCAAATTTATGTGAATCATAATATTGATATCCAATTATTAAACAAAGAGAAATAATAATTATGTAGGGGATATTATCTTTTTTAAAAAATTTAAAATCCATTTTCATCACTCATTTATTTTAATTTATCTTAAAATTTTAATACCCTAAATTGATAATTTTACACAGTTTTCAAAAGTAATAATCTATGTTATAATCTATATATAGAAACGATTTCAAAAAATTTACATAATAGGAGGAAAGTATGAAAGTATATACAACAGATAAGATAAGGAATCTTGCTCTCGTAGGACATTCTGGCTCCGGAAAGACAAACCTAACAGAGGCTATGTTATTCCAAAGTGGAGCTACACAAAAACTTGGCAATGTTTCTAACAAAAATACAGTTTCCGACTTTTCAAAGGAAGAAAAGGAGAGAGGAACTTCTATTGGAACATCAATTATTCCTATTGAGTGGAGAAATTATAAAGTAAATGTAATAGATACTCCAGGATACCTCGACTTTGTTGGAGAAGCTCATAGTGCTTTAAGAGCAAGTGAAGCTGCAATAATGGTGATTGATGCAACAAAGGGCGTTGAAGTTGGAACTGAAAGAACATGGAAATACACAGAAAAAATTGGACTTCCAAGAATTATTTTTATAAATAAAATTGACGGAGAAAATGTAAACTTTAGAAAACTAATGGATGAACTTGAAGCTTCCTTTGGTAAAAAAGTTATTCCTTTCTCTGTGCCAATTGGCGAAGGTGAAAATTTTGTTGGCGTTACAGATGTTATTTTCCAAAAGGGATATAAATATGTAAATTCTGCACCGCAAGAAACTGAACTAAACCACGATCAAGTTAAAGCAACTGAAAGAATGTATGAAGAAATTGCTGAAGTTGTTGCTGGATCTGATGAAGTTTTGATGGAAAAATATTTTTCTGGAGAAAAATTCACTAGAGAGGATCTTTTGAGAGGAGTTACCACAGCACTTCTTGAAGGGGATGCAGTTCCACTACTTGTAGGAAGTGGCGAAAAGGGCATTGGTATTGATATTCTTCTCAATACAATTGTAAACTACATGCCAGCTCCAGATGATGAACGTGCACATCAAGGCTTTAGATTTAAAGAAGGCGAAGAAAGAAAAGTTTCTGCAAAGGAACCTTTTGCTGCAGTAGTATTTAAGACAATTTCAGACCCATTCCTTGGAAAAATTTCTATCTTCAAAGTTATTTCTGGAATTGTAAATAAAAATACAGCTCTTTATAATGTAAACTCAGAAGAAAATGAAAAACTTGGCGGACTTTACATAATGAGAGGTAAAGAACAAATTGAAATAGATGAAATTTATGCAGGAGACATTGGTGCAACTACAAAACTTGCTAAAACCGTTACAGGGGACACTCTTTGCGATAAAGATCATAAAGTAGAATATAAAAAATTAAAATATTCTACTCCAGTTTTATACTATGCAATTGAACCAAAGACTAAGGGCGACGAAGAAAAGCTTTCTCAATCATTGAGAAAAATTAAAGACGAAGATCCAACATTTGTAATTGAAAGAAACCCTGAAACTAAACAAATGACTATTGGTGGTCAAGGTAAAGTTCAATTAGATGTAATTCTTGATAAATTAAAGAACACTTATGGAGTTGAAGTAAATATTGTTCCTTTTATTGTTCCTTATAGAGAAACAATTAGAAAGACTTCAAGCGTTCAAGGTAAACACAAAAAACAATCAGGTGGCGCTGGACAATATGGCGATGTTTGGATTAGATTTGAACCATCTGACAAAGAATTTGAGTTTGACGAAGAAGTATTTGGAGGAGCGGTTCCTAAGAATTATTTCCCTGCAGTTGAAAAGGGAATTATTGAATCTAAGGAAAGGGGAGTTCTTGCAGGATACCCTGTAACTAATTTTAAGGCCGTTTTATACGATGGATCTTACCACGATGTTGACTCCAACGAAATGAGCTTCAAGCTTGCAGCAAATCTTGCTTTTAAGAAGGGAATGCAAGAAGCAAGTCCAGTTCTTCTTGAACCAATTATGAAAGTTGAAGTTACAATCCCAGAAGATTATCTTGGCGATGTAATGGGCGATATGAACAAGAGGCGTGGCAGAATTCTTGGTATGGACCAACAAAATGACGGTACTCAAGTTTTAATTGCAGAAGCACCACAAGCTGAATTGTTCTCTTATCTAATTGATTTAAGGTCTCTTACTCAAGGTAGAGGAACTTTTAGCATGGAATTTGTAAGATATGAAGAAGTTCCACAAAATATTGCAGAAAAAATAATAGAAGAAAGAAATAAAGAAAAGTAAATTTAAGGGTATAATATCTGTTGGAGAGTAAAATCTCCATCAGATATTTTTATGTAAAAAAATATTGCAATTATAGGCAAAAAAACTTAAACCTTAAATAAGGTAAAAGATAGTTTTAAAACATACTATAAAGGCACGCAGTTTTTATAATTTTACTTAAATAATATATTTAAAATAATATTAAATTAAAAGCTTTACAAAAATTATATTTTGTATTAAACTAGAAATAGTAAAAGATAGTCAAAAATTTTTTAAATCAAAGGACAAAGATGGTCAAAGGAATGGTATTATGGCAAAGCTTTCTAACTCCATTGAAGATTTTTTAAATGAACTTATTTTTGAATCTGGTGGAGTTATTGAGATACAAAGATCAAAAATTTCAGATTATTTTAATTGTGCTCCTTCGCAAATAAATTATGTTTTAACAACAAGGTTCACGCCCGTCAAGGGATACTATGTTGAGTCCAGACGAGGCGGTGGAGGTTACATTAGAATAGTAAAAGTAAAATTTGAAGATGATGAAGATACTTTGGATACTTTTTTAAATTTTATTGGTGATTCAATCACAAAAAACAATTCAGATGAACTATTAAAGGAGCTATTGAGAATTAAAAAAATAAGTAAAAGAGAGATGGAGCTAATAAAAGTTGCTCTATCAGATAGAGCACTTAGTGAGTGTGAAAATAAAAATGAACTGCGAGCAGATATTTTAAAAAATATGCTATTAGTTATTTTTAGTTAGGGGGAAGAATATGTTATGCGATATTTGTAAGGAAAGGGAATCTGTCATATCCTATACTAGGATCAACGACAATGAAATAGAAGAAGTCCACCTATGCGAAGTTTGTGCAGAGGAAAAATTTAGAAAAGATTTCAAAAGTTATCAAAATATAATTCCTCAACTTGAAAATGCACTTAGAAATATTTTTCAATTCACCACAAATTCATATAGTGATGAAGAGGATATAAGTTGTGAATATTGTGGAAGGAGCTTTCGTGAACTAAAGAGCACAGGAACTCTTGGATGTCCTAAATGTTATGATTCTTTTGGAGTAGAAATTAGAAAATATTTAAATGCACTAAATATTAATTTAAAATACAGAGGCAAAATTCCAAAAAATGCGGATAATTATCTTGTCTACAATAGGAAACTTGAGGATTTGAAGGAGAAATTAGATCTTGCCATAAATTTGGAAGAATATGAAAAGGCAGCAGAAATAAGGGATGAGATAAAGAAGTTGAAGGAAGATGTCAGTGTCTAAAATTATTTTAGGTTATAAATTAAAATTATATAGAAATATTGACGGTAAAAAATTTGTAAACGCAATGACAGAGGAAGAATTAAGGAAAAACTTGGAATTTGTTTATCCTATTTTAACTGATTTAGGGTACACTAAAGTTGATATGGAAAAAATTTCTTCTCTAAAAAAACTTGAGTATGTAGAAAATGGAAGAATTGGGAAAAATTTTTTAGAAAAAAGTAATATTGGATTTTATGAGAAAAAGGATGCTCCAGATATTTTGATTAATGCGGGAGAGCATATTGAACTTTCAATTTTTTCTCGAGTAAAGACTTTAAGCGATTTATTCAAAGAAATTTACGATCTTGAAGAAAAATTAGAGGATAAAATCAATTTTGCTTTTGATCCAAATTTTGGATATTTAAGTTCAAGAGTTTTAAATGCTGGGACAGGTTTAAAGCCAATTGCAATTTTATACCTTCCAGCTTTAAATTATTTTGGAATAAATGAAATAGCTAGGGGACTTTCAAGACTTGGCTACACTTTGGGTTCTTATAGAGATAGTTCAAATAAGGCATTGGGAAGTATTTACACTTTGTCTTTTGAGTCAACTTTTGGAGAAGACGAAAAGTCCTATATTGATAAATTAAAAATCATCGTGCGAGAAATTGCCGATGTTGAGAGGGAAAATAGAAAAAAACTTTATTTAGACAATATTATTACTCTAGAGGATATGGTAAATAGGTCCTTTGGAGTGCTTGCAAATGCAAGAGTTTTATCGGAAGAAGAGATGATGCAGTCCATGAGTACAATTAATCTTGGAATTGAACTTTCAATTTTAAAACCAAATCGAGAATTTGATTTTTATGAAGAGATTATTAAACTTAGAAATGGACATTTGCAAATTGAGAGGGGTGCAATATTAGATCTTAAGTCGAGAGACATTTTAAGAGCTAATAAGGCGAGAGCTCTCATGAAGGAGGTTTTCAAATGAGTATGTTTGGAAAATTTAGTGAAAAATCACAAAAAGCTATTCTTTTTGCACAACAAGAGGCAAGGGAACAAAAACATCCATATATAGGTTCAGAACACATTCTTCTTGGAATAATTAGAGAAGGAACGGACACAGGTGCACACATTTTGTCAAAACTTGGCATCGATTATAAGAAGGCAAAGGAAGCCACACTTGATATAGTGAGTAGCGGTCAAGGTCCCGTTGTATCTAGTATTGCATATACTCCAAGGACTAAGAGAATTTTTGAACTTGCATTTGAAGTTTCAAGGGAAATGGGAGAAGCTACAGTTTCAACTGAACATCTTCTTCTTGGAATTTTGCGTGAAGGTCAAGGTGTTGCCATATTAGTTTTAAAAAGACTTGGCATTGATATAATGAGTCTTGAAAATGACATTTTAAACAATATGGAAGAATATGAAAATTATGAAGACGGAGAAATTTCTTCAGAAGCTTTGGAAAAGTATACTACAAATTTAAATAAAAAGGCTGAAGAGGGGAAAATCGATCCAGTAATTGGAAGAGAAAGGGAAATAAAAAGAGTTATCCAAGTTTTGTCTAGAAGGACAAAAAACAATCCCGTACTAATTGGAGAGCCGGGTGTAGGTAAAACCGCAATTGCAGAGGGACTTGCCGCAGAAATTGTTGCAGGAAATGTACCAGAGATTATGAAGAATAAAGTCATTTTAACTCTTGATATTTCTCAACTTATTGCAGGATCAAAATACAGAGGGGATTTTGAAGAAAGACTAAAAAATGTAACTAATGAAGCTGCAAAAAACAAAAATATCATTTTATTTATCGATGAAATGCATGTAATAATTGGCGCAGGGTCAGCAGAAGGTTCTCTCGATGCATCCAATATTTTAAAGCCAATGCTTACTAAGTCAGCTCTTCAAGTTATTGGAGCTACAACAATTTCTGAGTACAGAAAGAAAATTGAAAAGGACACGGCTTTTGAGAGAAGGCTTATGCCCATAATGGTTGAAGAACCAAGTGTTGAAGATTCTATAAAAATTTTAAGTGGATTAAAAAACATTTATGAAAAGCATCATCATGTAGTAATTCCAGAGGAAACTATTGAAGCTGCTGTAAAATATTCAGATAGATATTTAAATGATAGATTTTTGCCTGATAAGGCAATTGACTTAATAGACGAGGCAAGCTCAAAACTTAAAATTGAGTCCTATAAAGTTCCTGAATTCGAAGAAAAATTCAAAAAGGAACTTGAAGATATTGAAAATAAAAAATCTGAAGCAGTAAAAAATCAAGATTATGAACTTGCTGCAAATCTTCGTGACGAACAAAAAAATGTTGAAGAAAGATATAAAGAAGAAATAAAAAAATTTGAAGAAAAAGATTCGAAGAAAAAAGTAACTCCAGAGCTTGTTGCCGAAATAGTTTCTGAATGGTCAAAAGTTCCTGTTACGGATATGACTGAAGAAGAAACTGAAAAATTAAGAGACCTTGATGTTAAGCTAAAAGAAGATGTAAAGGGTCAAGACGATGCTGTCAAGACTCTTGCAAAAGCAATTAAGAGGTCAAGGATTGGCCTTAAAGATCCAAATAAGCCAATTGGAACTTTTATATTTGTTGGGCCAACTGGTGTTGGAAAGACTTTCCTTGCAAAGAGCCTTGCAAAAAATTTATTTGGAAAAGAAGAAAACATGATTAGGTTTGATATGTCTGAGTACATGGAAAAATTTACTGTATCAAGACTTGTAGGTTCTCCTCCGGGATATGTTGGATACGAAGAGGGTGGCGAACTTACTGAAGCAGTAAGGACACATCCATATTCAGTAATTCTTTTAGATGAAATCGAAAAGGCACATCCAGATATTTTCAATATTTTGCTACAAATTTTAGACGAAGGTAGAGTTACTGATTCAAAGGGAAGGACTGTAAACTTTAAAGATACAGTTATAATTATGACTTCTAATGCAGGTGCAAACCTCCTTGCAAAAAATTCAGTTCTCGGTTTTTCAACTTCAGAAAGTTCTGAAAAGAAAAACGAATATGAAAATATGAAGAAAATTATAAACGAATCCTTAAAGCAAAAATTTAGACCTGAATTTTTAAATAGAGTTGACGATGTAGTAATATTTAAAACTCTTGAAAAAACTGAAATTAAAGATATTGTAAAAAACATGCTTGATAAATTAAGCGATAGACTTTCTGAAATGGGAATTAAAGCAAATTACACAAATAAACTAATTAATTTCTTAGTTGACGAAGGTTATGACAAAGTATTTGGTGCAAGACCACTTCAAAGGACTATTACAAAATTAATTGAAGATAAAATTGCCGATGAATTTTTAGATGGAAAGATAAAAGACGGCGATGAAATTTTAGTAGATGTTAAGTACAAAAAAATTCAAATAGAAAAAGTTAAGAGGACTAAACAGAAGGAAAATGAAAAAGAAAATAGTGTATCAGTGCAGTAATTGTGGATATATTTCTCAAGGATTTTTTGGGAGATGTCCAAACTGTGACTCTTGGAATACTTTAGAAGAAAAAAAAGAGGAGCCTGGCAAAAAGGCTCCTTCTAAAAATAATAAAGATGCACTTAAACTTAAATCAATAGAGGTTTCTTCAGATGAAAGAGTAAAGACTAGTATTGAAGAATTTAACAGGGTAATGGGTGGTGGAATCGTAAGAGATTCTGTGAGCATTTTAACGGCAAAGCCTGGATCTGGAAAGTCAACTCTACTTATGCAAGTTGCAAATGACATTGCGAATAAGGGTATGAGAGTTCTTTACGCATCGGGAGAAGAATCTGAAACACAAATAAAAATGAGAGCTGAAAGAATTTTAGACAAGCTTTCTGATAATATTTGGGTTTACTCAGTAAATTCTCTCAATTCAGTTTTGGCTCAAGTGGAAAAAATTGATCCTCAGTTTATAATTATTGACTCAATTCAAACTTTTACTCTAGATGAATTTCCTCAAAGACCAGGCACTCCAACACAGACAATGGAGTGTGCCTACAAGATGACAGAAATTGCAAAGGACATTAAGAAGCCTCGAATGATTTTTTTAGTTGGTCAAATGACTAAGCAAGATGAACTTGCAGGAGTTAGAAGTCTCGAGCATTTAGTAGACACAGTTTTATTAATTGAAGGTGATTCATCGGAGGACTTGAGATCTTTAATGGCAACAAAAAATAGATATGGTTCCACTGGTGAAATTGGATTTTTTTCAATGACAGAAAAGGGAATGATTTCTATCGACAATCCTTCAGAATATTTTATGACAAGAAGATCAGAAAATGAACAAGTTGCAGGTTCATCTCTTTCTGTTATAAGAGAGGGCACGAGACCAATAATTTTGGAGACAGAAGCCTTGGCATCAAAGACATTTCTCCCATATCCATCAAGAATTTCAGAATCTATTAGAAGAGAACATTTAAATACTTTAGTTTCAATTTTAGAAGAAAGAGCGGGAATAAAATTTTTGGATAAAAATATTGTCGTAAAGTCAGCTGGAGGAATTAAAGTTAAGGAACAGGCATCAAATTTATCTGTGATGGTCTCCATAGTTTCTTCTACCCTTAATAAACCTGTGGAAGCAAATTCAGTTTTCATCGCAGACGTTGGTCTTACTGGAGAACTAAAAAATGTTCCAAGCTTAGATGTGAGACTTAAAGAAGCGGAGCGAATGGGCTTTAAAAAAGCCTATGTTTCAAAATATTCCAATGTGAAGGTAGAAAATTATAAAAAACTTCAAGTTATTAAGATGACAAATATTTTAGAAGTTTTACAAAAAATATTTAGCATATAAATTAGACAAAAAAACTCTTTTTACTGGGATAGGTAAGAAGAGTTTTTTTATATTAAGCCTCTTTTGGCTTTCTAAAGTTTGAAATTAAAATTGCAATTACTAGTCCAATTAACATTGGAATAACCCAACCAAGACCAAATGTAGCAAGAGGAAGCTTTGTTATTAGTTCATTAAGTCCGCCAAGAAATTCTTTCCCCTGTAGTACATATAAAAGACCAAATACAAGTGAAACTATTGATGGAATTTTGAAAACTAAGTCGTCTTTAATTTTGTCATTAAATAATCCGATTAAGACAATAGTCATTGCGCAAGGATAAAGTATTTCAAGAATTGGCGCAGAAATTTTAATTATTTGGCTTACACCAAGCACTGAAATTGCACAGGAAACAATAGAACAAATAATAACTATAATTTCGTAAGAAACTTTACCTTTACCTAGGTCGTTAAAGAAGTTACCTGCAGCTGAAATCAAACCAATGGCAGTTGTAAGACAAGCAAGAGCTGTTATAATAGCCAAGATATATACTCCAACTCCACCAAGAACCCTATTTGTAATATCTACGAGAAGTTGAGTATTATCTGTATTTATGTCGTATACGCCAAGGCTTGACGTTTGTGCACCAAGGTATACTAAACCACCATAGATAAAAGCGAGACAGATAGCTGCAATAATTCCTGAATAAATAGTTGCCTTGATTTCTAGTGCTTGCGAAGAATATTTTCTAGTCTTAACAGCATTTATGACAACTAGTGCAAACATACATCCTGCAATAGCATCCATAGTTTGATAACCATCAGTAATTCCCTTTTTAAGAACAGTGTCTATCATGGCAGTATTTGCAATTTCTCCAATTGGATTAAAAATTCCATTTATAATTAGAACTAACATACAAATTATTAAAGAAGGAGTTAAAAATTTACCTATTATATCTACAACCTTGCTTGGTTTTATGCTTAAAAGACAAGCAACAATAAAGAAAAATACAGAGAATAAATATCTATTTACAGATTCACCAAAAATTGGCAATATAGCTATTTCATAAGTAGTAGCAGCCGTTCTAGGAGTTGCTAAGAAAGGTCCAATACATAAAATAATTGCTGTTGAAATAATAATTGCAAAAGTTTTATTAACTCTTGAAGCGAGAACATTTAAATTCCCATCGTATTTAGAAAGAGCGATAATTGCAATTAGACCTAATCCTGCATCTGTAATAGTAAACCCCAGAAAGCCAATCCACCATTGTGGGCCCGATATAAGCCCTAAATAGGGTGGGAAAATTAAATTTCCTGCTCCGAAAAACATTGCAAAAAGTGCAAAGCCAATTACAAACAAATCTTTCCATCGAATTTCGTCATTCATTTTTTACCTCCAATTAATAGCTTTTTCCATTTTATCACAATTAAATAGAATTTGATACACTAAAACATTGAATACTAATAAAAACTTTGGTACTATTTTTATAAAGGAGATGGACATGAATTACATTGAATCAGTTGATTGGATTGAAAATAGGAATATTCCTCTTGGTGAGTTCACGACGGACAATATAAAAGCACTTTTAGAGGTATTTAATAAGCCGCAAGATAAATTGAAAATAATACACATTACTGGCACAAATGGAAAGGGATCAGTTGCAAGTTTTATTGCAAATTCTTTAAAAGAAAATAATTTTTCTGTGGGAAAATTTACTTCGCCTTACATAACAAATATTCGTGAAGAAATTAAAATCGATAATGAGGAAATATCTGAAGAATGTTTTGCAAAACTAGCTTCAGAAATTAGAAGAAAAGTAGAAGAACTTGATGAGAAAAAAATTTTTGTAAGTGGATTTGAAATTTTGACCTCCCTTGCTTACATTTTTTTTGCAAGGGAAAAAGTGGATTTTGCTGTAATGGAAGTTGGAATGGGTGGAAGAGTTGATGCAACTAATGTAATGGAAAAATCAATTCCAGTTTTTTGCCACATTTCTCTTGACCATGCAAATATTTTGGGAAATACATTAGGTAAAATTGCAAGGGAAAAGGGTGGAATTATAAAAGAAAATTCTCATGTCTTTAGTTATCCTCAAGAGAAAGAGGCAGGAGAAGTTCTTAGAAAAATTAGCAGCGATAAAAACTCTACCTTTGACGAATTTAAGGAGAATGAAGTTGAAATTTTAAAGTCCAATGAGTTTGGAAATAAATTTAACTTTAGAAATTATAAAGATGTCGAAATAGATCTAATTGGAGAGCATCAAGCTTTAAATGCATCACTTGCTCTAATGGTTTTAGATTTCTTAAAAACTGAGTACAACTTAAATGAAGAAAAAATAAAGTTGGGACTAAAAAATGCAAAGAATATTGGCAGGATAGAATGCCTTTCTAAAAATCCACTTATAGTAATTGACGGATCTCACAATTTAGATTCAATTGAAAGAATTGAAGAAAGTATAAGAAAATTTAAGTATAATAAATTAATTTTGGGTTTTAGTCTTTTAAAGGATAAGGATCACGATAAAATTCTCAGAAAAATCGAAAATATTTCAGATAAAATTATTCTAACAGAAATTGACAACGATAGATTTACAGAAGTTGATGTTCTTGTAAATGAATTTAAAAAAATTTCAAAAAAAGAAATTTATGCAATAAAAAATAGAGAAAAAGCCGTAGAAAAAACTTTAGAACTTGCAGAAGAAGGCGATATGATTTTGTGGTGCGGATCTTTATATTTAATTAAGGACATTAGAAAAATAATTTTAGAAAAATTAAATTAAAATAAAAAAGATATATAAAATCCATGGAGAATGAACTGAACCCCTAAACCTAGATTAATTTAATAATATTTTAAGCGGAATAACCTGTACATTATGAGGATATTTCGCTTATTTTTTAAGTCCAGCCTAATTACATCCTTTAATATCTGCCTATTTCATTTTATTAGCTCTTTATAATTTTTAAGTTCTTGTCCCTAGAATATTTTTTTAAACTAAAATTGAAGTCTTTGAAGAAATTGTGTCAAAGTACAAAAGTGTAAAATATGTCTTGATAGTTGAGAAAATCCTAAAAAACATGAAAGATTAGGTTGTATTTTTTAAAAAAAAATAATATAATTAAGAGAATTAAGTTGAGGTATTTTTTAACTCAATTTTAAATTTTATACGAGGAGGTAAGAATATGACAACATTTCTCATTGGCTTAGCTATTTTAATTATCGGTGGCTTTGCCTATGGACGATTTGCCGAGAAAGTATTTCAACCGGATGATAGGGAGACGCCAGCGATTAAAAATCAAGATGGTGTCGACTATGTTCCCATGGGCAAAAAAAAGAACGCACTTATTGAATTATTAAACATTGCAGGAACTGGACCGATCCTAGGTCCAATTCAAGGGATTCTCTTTGGACCTTTGGCTTTTCTTATGATTCCAATTGGATGTGTTTTTGGTGGAGCTTTACACGACTATATGAGTGGCATGATTTCAATTCGCTCAGGTGGTGAACAAATGCCGGGACTCATTAAGCGCAATCTTGGGGGTAAGGTATACTCTATCTACAATATTTTCGTAATAATTCTCATGGTTCTTGTAGGTGCAGTGTTTATTTATACTCCCGGAGATTTAATAGTAACTAATGTATTAAAACAAGAAGCAGTGTCCACAAACCCCGTTGTTTGGATCGTTTATGCTTGTATTTTTGCTTACTATATTGCGGCAACACTCTTCCCAATCGATAAGATAATCGGTAGAGTATATCCTATTTTTGGCGGCATCTTATTACTTTCCGCCGTTGGTATTTTCTTCGGTTTATTTTTTAAAGGCTATCAACTAGATAATTTGGATTTGAGCAATCTAAACACACATCCAAATGGAACACCGATTTTACCAGTGTTCTTTGTAACTGTTGCTTGCGGAATCGTGTCAGGATTCCACTCTACACAAGCGACTTTAATAGGTCGTTCTGTAAAGAGTGAAGGTGAAGGTCGTTTCGTATTTTACGACATGATGATCCTAGAAGGTTTTATCGCTATGATATGGGCGGCAGCTGCAATGGGTATTTACAACAAGGGTATAGACGCTGGTCTCATTGGAAAACCTGCGGTTATAGGTCTTGTTGCAAATGATATGCTTGGTACAGTGGGAGGTTTAATTGCCATTATTGGCATTATCGTTCTTCCAATCACTTCTGGAGATACGGCACTTCGTTCTGCACGACTTATGATAGCAGATCACTTAAACATTCCGCAAAAAACCATGAAGAGCAGATTAAGTCTTTCCATAGGTATGTTTATATGCGTACTAGTTATCTTAATCTTTGCAAAATTGAGTCCAAATGGATTTAATGTTTTGTGGCAATACTTCGCATGGGCTAACCAAACGATCGCCGTATTTGCCTTCGCCATGATTTCCATTTACTTACAACGTCATGGTAAAGCATTCCTAGTATCCTTGATTCCTGGTATGTTTTACGTCTACGTCATTACAGCCTATATTATGGGTGCTAAGATTGGATTTAACTTGCCTTATATGATGGCAAATATAATAGGTGTTACAGTTGCCATCCTTTACGCTTTTGTTGTCTATAAAGAAGGTGACAAGCAAAAAGTTTTAGCAAGAGCATAGGATTTATAGAGCGCGTTTATACGCGTTCTTTTTTTGGCTTTATAATTCGGCTCTATAATATCTGTTGGGGAGTAAATCTCTAACAGATATTTTTATGTAAAAAAATTGCACTTATACGCATTTAGTCCTAAACTTAAAATAACAACAAACTTTGTTAGGAGGTGCATATAAGTGCAAAATAATAATAACATGAATTTGTTGAGTTTTAAAGATGTAATTTTTGATAATTTTTGTGAGGATAAGGAATTTGTTCACATTCATGCTACTGTTAGCAAGATGTCTACTTGTTAAATAGTGGCTATAAAAAGATTTGATTTCAAGACTAAGGGTCCAAAAAATTGAGGATTAACATATATTGATAAAAAAAGAGAGACTCATTATTTGAGCCTCTCAATATTTGAGCCTCTCAATATTTGAGCCTCTCAATATTTGACATAGAGTCAAAAAACTCCACCACTATTAGGGTTTTTTGGTTTAGTTTAAAGGTAAAGGATATTATAAAATTTGAAATAAAGAACTCTTGCATTGCAATATGTAACTTATACATAAAAAAAGGATCTTTTTAAGACCCTTAATTATATAGCTCTTTCGACTTTACCAGATCTTAAACATCTAGTGCACACGTTGATTCTTTTTGTTGATCCATTAACTACAGCTTTAACTCTTCTAATGTTAGGAGACCAGCTTCTGTTAGAACGAGAGTGAGAGAAAGAAATTCTATTACCAAATTTTTTTTCTTTTCCACAAATTTCACATCTTTTAGCCATAACGCACCTCCTTTAGTTATTAAGCAACAAATATTCTATCAAAAATTGCTGCTAAGTGCAAATATTTTTTTCAATATGTTTTTATTTTACACTAAATTATTATTTTTTACAAAGGATTTTTCAAATTGTAACGAGATAATATATATTATATAAATAAAAAATAGATAGTGCTTTAATACAATGTAATTTAACAAAAAGTATAGAAGAAGCTCTTATGTTAATAATAATTGGCAGTAGTATATGTTAGATGTAAATTAGATGAAAGTAAGAGATAAATATTTAGAAAAAGAATATTTGAGCAATACTACAAACTTAACAAAATGGAGATGAAAATTTTAAATTCTAAACAATTTTAAAAATATATGATTTTCACATAACTGGATTGATGTATCCAATTTCCATAGCTTTATTATAAGCTTCGACAATATTTTTAGCTTGCAACTTGTGATAAATGTTAGCTATATGATTATAGAGAGTTCTCTCACTTATAAATAGCTTCATGGCAATATCTTTTTTACTTCCACCTTTTATTAACTCTTTCAACACTTCAATTTCACGATTTGTTAAAGGATCAATTATTGATTTGTTCATTTTTTTATAGTTGCCATTATTTACATTTTTTATTCTTTCTAAAAGTTCGTGGGTTTCTACAGATTTATTTATAAAATCTTTTACTCCTAACTTAAAAGCCATATCCTTGTAATTATCTAAATCATAAGATGTTAAAACTATTATCTTTTGTTTGGGATTATAATCTACCAAATCCTTAATTAAATCAAGACCAGTCTTATCATCTTTTAAATTTATGTCGATTAAAAAAATATCATAGGCATTTTTTTGTATCATTTTTAGAAAATCTTGAGCTTTTGATACATAAGCACATGAAATTTCTTCTTGCTCTTCTAAAAGCATCTTAAGAGACTCCCCAAATATTTTATGATCATCCAACAAAATAATTTTCATCTCTTTCCACCTCCAAGCAAACTTTTGTTGAAAGTATATCCTTATTTAATCCATAAGAAATATTTCCCGCATTTGAATCTATCAAAAGTTTAAGTAGCAAGACTCCTCTCTTTGATTCATTAATTTTATTATAATCAGCAGGGCTTGCACCATCACTATCCATTTCTATTATTACAAAATTTCCTTTTTTATAAAGTTTATAATTTAAATATTTTGCATCTGAATGCTTATAAACATTATTTATAAGTTCCTTTAATATTATTGAAATCAACCTAATTAATTTTTTATCTTCTGTTAAATCACTATCGATAAGTTTAGTAATTTTAATATTTTTATTTGGATATAAAGAAGATACATTATCAAATATTGCAGATAATGATGTTTCCAGATTAGCTTTTTCAAATAAAGAAGATTGATAGAATTTCATGATATTTCTTGCTTTCTTTTCAAGACTAGTCAAAATCTTTTTTGAATATTCTATATCAGGATTTTTGGAAGAAAGGTAATTTTTACTTGTAAATATATCTTGCAAAATATCGTCATGTATAATTCTTGCAAATTCATCTCTTTCACTAGCCATATAGTCTGATAGGTAATATAGTTTAAAGGTTCTCTCAAAAGCTAATTCTTTTTCCTTTAAAAATAAGATAAAGAAAAATTCTGTAATAAGAAAGATTATCTGAGTGAATATATTTATCATTACCGTATCTATATCAAATAAGTAAATCAAGACAAAAATAAAAAATACAAGTCCAATAGTAAATATTTGGGTGGATTTTCTTGATATCGGTAAGATGTTTATATATTTTATATTCTCTAATACCAAATATTTTTTTATAAATAGGCTTGTTGAGCCTATACTTATAAGAGCGAATAGAAACTTATAAGGTAGACCATTTATTAAAATCAGACTCAAAGGCAAAAGAGACGTAAAAATAACCAAAATAGAAAATATTCCTAGTATATTTTTATTTGAAATTTCTGTGTATATAAGTCCGTATAATGCAAAAACTAAAATAAGTGAAACTGCATTTAAAATTGAGTCCTCCTCTACTAACATTTTGTTTTTAAAAAGAAGACCCCAAAATAAAATTATCATTAAATGGCTGATTACAATTTTTTCTAATTTCTTATACATATCTCAATAGTAGCTAACTACAATCCTTTCTTTATTAGTTTTTATACCCAAAAATAGATTTATTGATACTAAGACAAAAAACTTACTTAATAAATATAAAGACAGCTTATTTGTAAAATTATATACTAGTGAGGATATAATCATAATTCCTATAAATAGCCCTACAAGCCTAATATGAAGAGAATTTATTTTGTTCATATTAATGGTATCAAGTATAGTTAATACTACGACCAATGTATATAATAGGCTTGATAAGATTAAGTTTAGCATGACCAGATAAGATAATTTAACTTTTAGTAAATTTAATACTAAACTTGGGAGAAGTATAATAAATGAGCTTATATATATGCTGATAAAATACTTGCCTAGAATTTTTTTCATAGGAAATCCATTTGCAAGTAAAAATTCAAGCTTTTTGCTAATCTTATCTGCTGCCAAGGTATTTTTAGCGAGTTCTATTCCAAATATTACAAAAAGTATTAAAATTCCATCAATTTTAATTATATCTATGACCTTATTTATTTCTTGGCTTCCTTCATCAGTAAAAAACAGAGCCATAAAGGTGCATAAAAATGCTATAAATGACATTAAGAGAGCATTTTTGCCTAGTAATTTTTTTAGATCATCAATAACTAATTTCATGACCATGAACCTTCTTTATTAATTACAGATTCATTGTTTATCTTGCTTAAATCTTTCATGGAGGAGATTGCAAAGATTAATCCCAATCCTAGATTTATCCCTAATATTATATAGATAAGGTTTAGATTATATCTTTCTATTAATGAGAGAATCTTCTCTGAAAATGTGCCTATCATGTAAATTAAAATTGTTGTTCCAAAGAAAACTATATTTTTGAAAAACTTAAAGTTTTTTTGGGATAAACTTATAAGATTAAAAAATAGTATTTCAAAATAAGTCATTCCTATCATTGTCACAAATATACCCACAATCCACTTAAATTCGATTTGAAAGTCTACTAGGACATAAGTTAGAAAAAACAACATAAAGGGAACAATGGAAGATAGTCTCCACATTTCTACCCCATAGGCTTTAATCACATCTTTTATATTTACTCCTGATGCTAGGATAAATTCTATACGTTTATTTAATTTATCCTTGACTGTTAAATTGACAACCATAGAATTAGACATAATTAGTGAAATTCCAAGCATTAGTACATATAGCATTAATATAATATAATCATTTCCTCTAGAATCAAAGATCCCCTTATATAGTAAAAAAATAAAGCCAAGGGAAATCAAAGTAAATAATAATAAATTTAAAATAAAATCCTTGTCTTTACTTAAATAGTAGCGACAAGCCCTATTAATATTCATCTTATCATTCATTTTGTACCTTCCTCTATAAATAAATCTTCTAAGCTCTCTCCTTGCATTTCGTCTATATTCTTCGTAAAAAGCAGCTCTCCTGATTTTATCATGGAAACCTTATCTGCTACTTTTTCAATTTCTGACAGGTCATGACTAGTAATTACTATGGTCTTACCTTCATCCTTTAGTAATTTTATGAGTTTTCTAATCTCAACTCTTGATATTGGATCTACTCCACTAGTAACCTCATCTAAAAATATTATCTCTCTATTCATCATTACAATAATTAGTAAAGACAATTTCCTCTTCATACCTTTAGAATATGTAGAAACATTCCTATTCAAATCCTTTGTAATTTCCAATAAATCAGAATACTTTTTATAATTTTCAGGCTTATATCCAAAATATAAACCGTATAATTTAATGTTTTCAAGTCCTGTCTTGTCTTCATACAAATAGTCATTTTCAAGTAACATTGACATACTACCTTTAATCTTAACTTCTCCACAATCTTCATCATAAAGATCTGTAAGTATTCTAAATAGAGTTGTCTTACCAGATCCATTTGGTCCAACAAGGGCATGCACTGTATTTTCTTCAATTTCTAAAGAAAAATTGTTGAATAGCTTTTTGTTTTTAAAATTTTTACTCATATTTTTTACTTCAATTACATTCATATTAAAAACCTCCTGATTCATAATTAAATTTATTATTAAACTAAAGATATATTTCAAGTTAAAACTATAATTTAAAACCAAATTAAAATTTGTATTTAAATCTATTACAAGTTAATATATCGTACAAATAGCACATAGTTTACAATAATTTCTCGGTGCTATAATTTTTGATTTCATATTTTCGCCTCAATATGTTTTATTTTATGCTATTATAAATTTTATTACGTGAGTAAATACTGCAAACTTAATAAAAAAAAGCAGTCCTAAGACCGCCATAATTTTTCCACACCTTTGCTATGTTTTTTTACAAGCTTTAGTTCATACTTTCAATTATTTTTTACAAGTAGCAGTTTTGTGCATCTAGCTTTATTTTTACTTAAAAAAATCTAGTTCTACTTGATTTGATAAATCTCTTCCCCTTTTAGTGAGATAGATTTTATTTTCACTAATATTTATTAATCCAAGAACAATATTTTTTTCGATTTCACTTTCATAAATTTTAAAAAAATCTTTTTGGAATTTTTCCTTAAATTCATCTATATCTATCCCTGAATTAAGTCTAAGCCCCAACATTATAAATTCATTAATTCTATCGATTTCAGATAATTTTTCAGAAAATTCTATGGGCAAATCATTTTTATCAATTGAATTATAATAATTTTTAAAATCAGAAAAGTTTCTATATCTTAAATTTTTTATATTTGAAGAAGCCTCTAGCCCAAAGGAAATATAGTCCATTAGCTTCCAATAAATTAAATTGTGCCTACACTTAAATCCCTTTTTCGCAAAATTTGAAATTTCATATTGATGGAGACCAATTTTTTCAAATTCTTTGACTACATAGTGATACATTTTTCTATCCTCAAGTTCATTAGGGAAGTCTAGAGGATTTTTTTTGTGCGCTTTATAAAGAATTGTACTTTCTTCTAAAATCAATGAGTAATAAGAAATGTGAGGAAGATTTAATTTTTTTACTTCATTAACTGATTTTAATATATCAGAAAACTTTTGTGATGGAAGTGCAAGCATTAAATCTAAATTTATATTTGTAAATCCTGCAATTCTTGCATTTTCAATAGCTTTATAAATATCAGCAGAGTTATGAATTCTTCCAATTTTTTTTAATATTTCATCGTTAAAGGATTGTGCTCCAATGGAAATTCTATTAATGCCAGAATTAAAAAAGATCTCTGCTTTTCTTCTTGTAAGAGAATTGGGATTGGACTCTATTGTAATTTCTGCGTTTTCACTAAAATCATAATTTTTTAAAACGCTTAAAATTCTCACAATAAATTTCTCGTCCACAGAAGAAGGAGTACCACCACCAATAAAAATAGTGTCAATAGTTCTTTCTTTTAAAATATTTTCCTGTAATTTTATTTCTCTTTCTAAATAATAAAAATATTTTTCTTCATTTTCTTTATTTAAAAGAGAAGAGCAGAAGTCACAATAGTAACATCTACTCTCACAAAAGGGTATATGAATATAAATTGAAATTTTATTTTTCTTCATCGTATTTTAATACAGACAAGAAAGCATCTTGTGGAATGTCAACATTACCTACAGTACGCATTCTCTTCTTTCCTTCCTTTTGTTTTTCAAGGAGTTTTCTCTTTCTAGAGATATCGCCACCGTAACATTTAGCAAGGACGTCCTTTCTAAGGGCACGAATAGTTTCTCTTGCAATAATTTTATTTCCTATTGCAGCTTGAATTGGTACTGCAAATTGGTGTCTTGGTATTACATCCTTTAACTTTTCACAAATTTTTCTTGCACGAAGGTAAGAATTTGATTCGTGAACAATTAATGAGAAAGCATCTACAAGCTCTTCATTAATTAAAATATCAAGTTTAACGAGATTAGATTTTTCATAGCCAATTAATTCATAATCATAGGATGCATAGCCACGAGTCTTTGATTTAAGTGCATCAAAAAAATCATAAATTACCTCATTTAGGGGCATGTTATAAGTTATAAGTGCTCTAGTTTCTTCTAAGTATTGCATATCTTTAAAGACACCACGCCTATTTTGGCATAGTTCCATAACTTGACCAACATAATCTGTTGGAGTCATAATTTCTGCTTTTACAATTGGTTCTTCCATGTAATCAATTTCTGTTGGATCAGGCAAATTTGATGGATTTTGAATAGAAATCATCTCGCCATTTTTTTTCATTACATTGTAAATAACAGATGGAGCAGTAGTAACAATATTTAAATTAAATTCTCTTTCTAGTCTTTCTTGGATAATTTCCATGTGAAGAAGTCCTAAGAAGCCACATCTAAACCCAAACCCAAGAGCAACAGAAGTTTCTGCTTCAAAGTCTAGGGCTGCATCATTTACTTGTAGTTTTTCTAAGGCGTCGCGAACATTGTTGTATTCTTCGCCTTCGCCAGGATACACACCACAGAATACCATTGGTACAACTTTTTTATATCCAGGCATGGGATCACTTGTTTTATTATTTTTTAAAGTGATAGTGTCACCGACTCTAGCGTCTTTGACATTTTTAATTGAAGCAGTTATAAAACCAACTTCGCCTGCATTTAAAGAGTCAAGAGGAATGTGACCATTGGAAGTTACTCCAACTTCAACTACTTCAAAAGTTTTACCTGTAGCCATCATAAGTATTTCATCACCTGGTTTTACTGAGCCGTCAATGATTCTAACGTGGCAAATTACTCCTCGATAAGAGTCATAAATTGAATCAAAAATTAGAGCTTTAAGTGGGGAATTGTAGTCGCCATTTGGTGCAGGAATTTTATCTATAATTGCGTGAAGTACATCGTCAATTCCAATACCTTCTTTTGCAGAAATAAGTGGAATGCCTTCAGTGTCGATGCCAATAATATCTTCTATTTCTTGTTTTATCTCATCGGGTCTTGCACTTGGAAGATCAATTTTATTTATCACTGGAACAAGTTCAAGGTCTTGATCAATAGCAAGATAGACATTTGCAAGAGTTTGAGCTTCAACGCCCTGTGAAGCATCTACAACTACAATGGCACCTTCGCAAGCAGCAAGGGAGCGAGAAACTTCGTAGTTGAAGTCAACATGCCCTGGAGTGTCAATTAAGTTTAAAATATACTCTTTGCCATCTCTATCATCTTTATATATAAGTCTAATAGCTTTTAATTTAATTGTAATTCCTCTCTCACGTTCAAGATCCATGGAGTCGAGGACTTGATCGTCCATTTCTCTTTTGGTGAGCATTCCAGTTGACTCAATTAGTCTATCGGCAAGAGTGGATTTGCCGTGATCAATATGTGCTATTATTGAAAAATTTCTAATATTATTTTGATTTCTCAAATTTTTACCTCCGTATTTTAGGGGATATTTTTATTTTATCAAAGTTTCAATTTTCCCTCTACTTTTAAGAGGTAAAATTCTGTAGACTGCCGCTGATTTTATTCTTTTCTTTTCGATTGGTCCAAAGTATCTCGAGTCAACACTCATGCCCGGCAGTCTGTTATCTCCCATTACAAAATATTCATTATCTTTTAGTATAAAACTTTTTTGGTCAGATTCTGTGACATCAGTTGAAGTGTAGTTTTCTTTTAATAGACTTCCATTTAAATAAACTTTTCCTTCTTTAAACTCAATTGTGTCGCCAGGCTTTCCAATAAGCCTTTTAATGTAATTCCTATTGTCGTTTGGTGCGTCAATTACAACAATTTCGCCTCTAGGTATATCAGTGAACCTTTTATAAGAAAGACAAATTAACTTATCTTTTTCATTTAATGTTGGGTGCATGGACTCTCCATTAACAACAGCTATATTAAAAATAAAGTTCCTCACAAATAGTGCAATTAAAACTGCAGCAACAATTGTAAGAATAAAAGACAAAGTTTCATTTTTTTTCAATTGAATCATCTCCAATTACTAATTTTAACATAAATATATAGAAGATTGGAAAATTTTTGATTTATTACAGTTAATAACATTTTACTTTATAATAAAAATAATAAAAAATTTTTGAAAATTCCTTGACAAATAGGAGAGAAGAGGGTACTATATAAATAGATTAGCACTCAACACCAATGAGTGCTAATAAAGGAGGAAATTATGGATGCTAGAAAAATAAATATTTTAAATGCCATAATTGAAGCATATATCGATATGCCAACTCCCGTCGGGTCACGAACTCTATCTAAAGAATATCATCTTGGAGTTAGTTCTGCGACTATAAGAAATGAAATGGCAGATCTTGAAGATCTTGGTTTTTTAAATAAGCCGCATCAATCAGCGGGAAGAATTCCTTCTGATAAGGCTTATAGATTTTATGTTGATGAAATTTTTAAAAGTTTTAGCGAATTTCATGATATAGATGCTTCTAAAAAAATCAAAGACAGAATTTTATATACTTCTAGAAATTTAGAAGACTTTTATAAAAATTCAGTTAATTTGCTCGCCAACATCAGTAATTGCACGGCATATTTAATTACACCACAAAAGGCTGATACAAAAATAAAAAGACTTACTCTTGTAAAAATCGATAGAAATACGGCACTCTTGGTCTTAATAGGCGATAAGGGAGTAATAGAAAGATATTTTTTAGAAATAGAAAATATTTCTGATGAAGATTTTTATTATATTGAGAAAGTTTTAAATGAAAAAATGTCGGGAATTGACTTTGACAAAATTGAATCACTTAAAATTTCTCTTTCCGATAATATGATTAGATATGGGAATTTTATTTCCAATGTTGTAAAAATCGCAAGTGAATTTAATAAAAAGGTCTCATCCATTGAAATTTATTATGATGGTCTCACTAATATTTTGAATTTTGACGAATATAGGGATCTTGACAAGGCTAAAGATTTTATGAGTTTAGTTGAGGATAGAGACAGTTTATTTCAAATCTTAAAAGATGATAATTTCACAGGAGATGTGGAAGTAATAATTGGTTCAGAAAACAGTGCAAGTTTAATGAAAGAAAATACTATTATTAGAGCACCCTTTACTAAAGATTATGGTATCTATGGAAGTATTGGAATTATTGGACCAGTTAGGATTGATTATATGAGATTGGTCAAGGTCGTTAAAATTTTTAGTGATGCACTTACTAGAGGATTAAAAGAAATGTGAGGGAGTACATGACAAATGATGATATAAAAAAAGAAGATATAAAAAAAGAAGAAGATATTAAAGAAGAAGCTGTTAATGAAAATAAGAATATAAATAATGAAAATATTAGTAATGATACGAAGACAGAAGAGGATTCTGAAAAAATTATCGACTACGAAAGTGACGATGAAAAGTATCAAGCACTAACTGATAAGTTTATGAGACTTCAAGCTGATTTCGCAAATTACAAGAGAAGAACTGAAGCTCAAAAGGCTGAATATATTGAACTTGGAGTTAAAAAGGTTGTAAACGACTTACTTCCTGTCATTGACAATTTTGAAAGAGCAATGAATTCTATTGGTGATAGGGATTCAACTTATGACGGGATAATGATGATAAAGGATCAACTTACTGAAGTACTTAAAAAGGAAGGTATTGTTGAAATGAAGGCTCTGGGTGAAGAATTCGACCCAATGTATCACCACGCAGTGCTCACTGAAGATTCTGATGAATACGACAGTGGCTATGTAATTGAAGTTTTACAAAAAGGTTATTTAATTAATGACAAAACGCTAAGACCTGCAATGGTCAAAGTTTCACAATAAGTGATTTATTTAGGAGGAAATTTATTATGGGAAAAATAATTGGTATTGATTTAGGAACAACTAACTCTGCAGTAGCAGTAATGGAAGGTGGAGACGCTGTAATAATTCCAAACATTGAAGGTAATAGAACTACACCTTCTGTTGTAGCTTTTACTAAAGATGGTGAAAGATTAGTAGGAGAAACTGCTAAGAGACAAGCTATTACAAACCCTGACAGAACTATCTCTTCTATTAAGAGACACATGGGTTCTGACTTTAATATAAAGATAGATTCAAAAACTTATACACCACAAGATATTTCAGCTATGATTTTACAAAAATTAAAATCTGATGCAGAATCTTATCTTGGAGAAAAAATTACTGAAGCGGTTATTACAGTTCCAGCTTACTTTACAGATGCTCAAAGACAAGCAACTAAAGATGCAGGAAAAATCGCAGGTCTTGATGTGAAAAGAATTGTAAATGAACCAACTGCGGCTGCTCTTGCTTATGGAGAAGATAAGGATACAGAGGCACAAACTGTAATGGTTTATGACCTTGGTGGTGGTACTTTCGATGTTTCAATCCTTGAACTTTCTGATGGAGTATTTGAAGTACATGCAACTCGTGGTAATAATAAATTAGGTGGCGATGACTTTGACAACAGAGTTATCGATTATATTGCTGAAGAATTTAAAAAAGAAAATGGAATTGATTTAAAGGCTGATAAGATGAGTCTTCAAAGACTTAAAGAAGCTGCTGAAAAAGCTAAGAAGGAGCTTTCTTCAACATTGTCAACTAATATTAATCTTCCATTTATTACAGCATCACAAGCTGGTCCACTTCACTTAAATATGGATTTAACTCGTGCTAAATTTGATGAACTTACAGCTGATCTTGTAAAAATGACGGAAGGACCTGTTAAAGATGCATTATCAGATGCAGGACTTTCTGCAAAGGATATAGATAAAGTTCTTCTAGTTGGAGGTTCAACAAGAATTCCAGCAGTGCAAGAATGTATTAAAAAGTTGACTGGAAAACAACCACAAAAAGATATTAACCCAGATGAATGTGTTGCTCTTGGTGCAGCAATTCAAGGTGGAGTTCTATCAGGTGATGTAAAAGACTTATTATTACTTGATGTAACACCACTATCTCTTGGAATTGAAACTATGGGTAATATTACTACAAGACTTATTGAAAGAAATACAACTATTCCAACTAAGAAGTCACAAGTATTTACAACTGCAGCAGATAATCAAACTTCTGTAGAAATTCACGTACTTCAAGGTGAAAGACAAATGGCTAAGGACAATGTAACTCTTGGTAGATTTACACTTGATGGTATTGCACCAGCAAGAAGGGGAGTGCCACAAATCGAAGTTACATTTGACATCGACGCAAATGGCATTGTAAATGTAAGCGCTAAAGACCTTGGTACAGGTAAGGAACAACACATCACAATTACATCTTCTACTAACCTAAATGAAGAAGAAATCGAAAAGAAGGTTAAGGAAGCTGAAATGTATGCGCAAGAAGATGCTAAGAAGAAGGAATTAATTGAGGCAAAAAATAACGCAGATTCAATTATTTATCAATCTGAAAACACATTAAAAGATGTTGAAGGTAAAATTTCTGATGCTGATAAGACTAAGATTGAAGATGCAATCAAGAGTCTTAAAGATGTAAAGGATGGCGAAGACCTTGAAGCTATTAAGTCTAAGACTGAAGAGTTAACTCAAGCTTTCTATGCAATCTCTGAAGAAATTTATAAACAACAAGGTGCACAAGGACAAGCTGGATCATCTGAAGCAAAAAATGATGATGATGTAGTTGATGCAGACTATGAAGTTGTAGATGATGACGAAGAATAATAATTAAATAGAATTGTTGCAGTTTAGGCTGCAACTTTTTTTATGTTTAAAAATTAATTTATTTTATTTTTGATAATTAATTTATAGATTTTTTAGCAAATTTTAAAATAAACTTTATTTTTTCAAGACTTTATATTAGAATGGAAAACTAATGAGGTGGAAGATGAGAAATTTTTATGAAATTCTTGAAGTTAAAAAAAATGCAACCAAAGAGGAATTAAAGAAATCTTATAAAAAACTCGCAAAAAAATATCATCCAGATCTAAATCCAGGAGACGAAATTGCAGAGGCAAAGTTCAAAGAAATTTCTTATGCCTATGAGGTTCTTTCTGATGACGAAAAAAGGCAGATTTACGATGTCTATGGAGAAGAGGGTTTAAAGGGCAATGTTGGAAGCTCTGGAACTAGTGGTTTTGGAGGATTTTCTGATATTTTTGACGATATTTTTGATATTTTTGGAGGTTCTAGGTCTAATAGATATGAATATGAAAATAGAAGGAACATGCCAAAGAAGGGCCCAGATACTAGAGTGGATGTAACTTTGGATTTCTTTGAAGCAATTTTTGGCGTTGAAAAAGAAATCACTGTAAAGGTAAAGGAAGAGTGTGAGCATTGTAAGGGAAGCAAAATGGAGCCAGGAACAGAAAAACACAAATGTGACAAGTGTAATGGAACTGGTCAAGTAACTTCAGAACAAAACACACCTTTTGGCAGATTTGTTAGGACTTCATCTTGTGACAAGTGCAATGGAACTGGCGAAGTAATAGAGAAACCATGTAAAGAATGTGGAGGCAAAGGTTCAGTATTAAAGAGCAAGAAATTAAAAGTAAATATTCCTAAGGGTGTAGACAATGGTAATATTATTTCGCTAAGAGGTCAAGGTTCCATTGGTGAAAATGGCGGCGAAAATGGAGATGTCTTTGTCTACATTAGAGTAAGATCTGATGCAGTTTTTAAAAGAGATGGCAATGATATTTATCTTGACATTCCAATTTCTTATCCAGATGCTGTCCTTGGAGCAAAGATAAAAGTTCCAACACTTAAAAAGATAGTTGATTATGAAATACCTAAGGGTACAACTGGCGGCACTGTCTTTAGATTAAAGGGAGAA
Source organism: Peptoniphilus faecalis (assembly GCF_012976305.1). Lineage (GTDB taxonomy): Bacteria > Bacillota > Clostridia > Tissierellales > Peptoniphilaceae > Peptoniphilus_A > Peptoniphilus_A faecalis. The sequence continues at coordinate 175,371 of NZ_JABDSR010000001.1, read as the reverse complement.
GGCGTTCCCTATGTAAATAGGGAAAATCAAAGGGGAGATCTTTTCTTCAAAGTTAATATTATTATTCCAAAGAAAGTATCTGATGAACAGAGAAAACTTTTGGAAGAATTAAGAGAAACTGAGCCAGAAGTTGAAGAAAACAAAAAGTCATTTTTAGACAAGTTAAAGGATTTATTTGACTAATGCGGATCATTGATTCGCATTTTTTAAATTGTATAAAAATTTAAGGTAATATATAATGAGTTCAGGTGATTAGATTGAAATACATTGAAATGACAATAGATACTTCAAAGGATAAAAAAGATTTAATAGAAGGTATTCTTTTTGACTATGGAATTTATAACTGTGAAGAAGTTTCCAGCGATTTATTTGAGGAACTTGACCAAGATGAAAAAGATTGGGATTTTATAGATTATCCTCTTTTAAATTCAGATAAAAAAATTTTTAAAATAAAAGTATATCCAGAAAATTTAGAAGATGCTAAAAAAATAAAAACAGAAATTGAAGATAAAAATTTAGGAAGCTTGACAATAGAAGAAAAAGATGACGAGGATTGGGCTAATAACTGGAAAAAATATTATAAACCTCTTGAAATCGGAGAAAGTTTAGCAGTAGTACCTGAATGGGAAGAGTATGAAAGTGAAAGAAAAATTATAAAAATAAATCCAGGAATGGCATTTGGTACAGGAACTCACGAGTCAACTTATATGTGTCTTGAGCTTTTAGAAAAATATGTGCGTGAAGACGATGAAATTTTTGACATTGGATGTGGGTCTGGAATACTTGCAATTGCTGCACTAAAACTTGGAGCAAAAGAAGCTCTTGCCATAGATATTGACGAGAAGTGCATCAAAGCATCTTATGAAAACGCAAAATTAAATGATGTAGCAGACAAAATGAAAATCAAAAAGGGAAATCTTCTTGACATCGTAAAGGGAAGGGCAGATTTAATTGTTTCAAACATAATTGCAGAAATAATTGTTGATGAAATTAAAAATTTGAAAAATCACATGGATAATGGTGGAATTTTTATAACTTCAGGAATTATTAAAGAAAGAAGACAAAGGGTGATCGACGCTCTAGAAGACAATGGATTTGAAATAGTAGATGAAGTTGAAAAAAATGACTGGGTTGCCATTGTGGGAAAGTTAAATGTATAGATTTTTTGAAGATAGAAAATTTGAAGGAAACACAAAATTAAAGGAAGAAACTCTCCATCATCTAAAAAATGTAATTAGAATAAATGATGGTGAAGAGTTTCAAGTTGTTTTTGAAGATGGAATTTTTTCCTTTGCATATTTTGATAAAAAAATAAAAAAAATTGGCAAAATAGAAAATTCAAACGAATCAAAAGTAAGACTTTCTTTATTTTTTGGTGTTTTAAAAAATAATAAATCAGAAGATGTGTTGCGCCACGCAACAGAAATAGGAGTGAGCAATTTTTACCCAGTTTTAATGGATAGGACAATTTCTGACCTTTCAAAAAAGGCGGACAAGAAAAAAGAAAGATTTCAAAAAATTGTGGAGTCTGCGGCAAAACAATCTAAGAGAGATATTATTCCAATAGTTCACGATATAATAAAGACTGATGATATTTTAAAATTTAAGGGAGACATAGTACTTTGCTATGAAGATGAAAATAAAAATCAGCTTGGAGAAATTATATCAAATTTAGGCGACAATATAGGGCTTGTAATTGGACCTGAGGGCGGAATATCAGATAGAGAACTTAAAGTTTTAAAGGATGCAAAAAAAGTTGGTCTCGGAAAGCGAATTTTAAGAGCAGAAACAGCTGCAATCGCTGCATCTTTTTATATAATACATGCGAAGGAGTGTGAGTAATGGAAAAAACTTTTTCAATTTTAACTCTTGGCTGCAAAGTAAATCAATATGAATCAGAAGCCATGAGCGAAATTTTTGAAAAGAGGGGATATAAACAAGTTGATAATGATGAATTTAGCGATGTGTACATTGTAAATACTTGCACGGTTACAAATTTATCAGATAGAAAATCTAGACAATTTATTAGAAAATCAAAAAAGAAAAATCCAGACTCTGTAATTGCAGTTGTGGGCTGTTATTCACAAGTAAGCCCCGAGGAAGTTAAAAATATTGATGGTGTGGATGTCGTGATTGGAACTACTGAAAGAGATAAAATTGTTGATTTAATAGAAGAGTCAAGGGAATCTCATAAAAAAATAAATATTGTAAGGGATTTAAAAAATATTCGTGAATTTGCAAATACTACAAACTTTGACAGCAACAATAGAACTCGTGCTTACATGAAGGTACAAGATGGATGCAATAGATTTTGCACTTATTGTATAATTCCCTTTGCAAGAGGTCCAATTAGATCTAGGACAATTGAAGATTCTGTGAGAGAAGCAAAGACACTTGCTAATCGTGGATTTAAAGAAATTGTCTTGACGGGAATTCACATTGGATCCTTTGGCATGGATATGGGCGATATTAGGTTAATAGATTTAATAGAAAGTATTGCAGAAGTTGATGGATTTGAGAGGATTAGACTTTCATCTGTTGAGCCAATAATTATTTCACAGGATTTTATGAAAAGAGCAGTAAAGACTGGAAAACTTTGTAATCACTTTCATTTGTCCTTGCAAAGTGGATCAAATAATATCCTAAAGGCAATGAACAGAAGATATACTAGAGAAGATTATATTGAGAAAGTAAGTATTATTAGAGAATATATGCCAAATGCAGGTCTTACTACTGATATAATTGTGGGATTTCCTGGAGAGAGCGAAAAAGATTTTGAGGACTCAATGAAAATAGTGGAGGAAGTTGGTTTTTCAAGGATTCACGTTTTCAAATATTCTAAGAGAAAGAACACAAAGGCAGCTTTAATGCAAAACCAAATTGATGGCAATGTGAAAAAAGAAAGGTCAGAAAAATTAATTGCCCTTGGAGAAAAGTATCAAGAAATTTTTGAAAAGGAAAATATGAAAAAATCTCAATCGGTTTTATTTGAAGAAGAACATGATGGAGAGTATTATGGCTACACGACAAATTACATTAGAGTTAAGACAAAAAGTGATGCAAATTTAAAAAATAAAATAAAAAATGTAAAAATTTTAGATACTGGTGAGATTGCAAACTGTGAAATTGTTGGTGATTAAATGTTAAAAATAAGAGCACATCATTTACTTTGCACAGAAAATTTTGTAAACGAAGGTTATAGCGAAGACTTTTCAAAAAACATGGGTGAAGTTATAGAAAAATTGAGGGAAAATTCAGAGGTAAAATTAATAAAAGATCTAGACGATATTTGTAAACACTGTCCAGAAAATCTTGGAGATCACTGCAAGAATGATGAAAAAGTAAAGGCCTATGACGAGAAAGTTTTAAAAATTTTAAATTTAAGTTCAGATGAAAAATATTTTTGGAGTGACATTAGAAATTTGACCTGTGATATAATATTTGATAGAGATAGGCGAGAAGAAATTTGTAAAGATTGTCAGTGGAATGAGCTTTGCAAAGAAGTTGAAACTATGAGGAGGTAATAATGGACTGTTTATTTTGCAAAATAATAAGTGGAGAGATCCCTTCAGACAAAATTTATGAAGATGATCTTGTGTATGCTTTTAGAGACATAGACCCGCAAGCTCCAACCCATTTTTTAATTGTGCCAAAGGAACATATTGCATCAGCAGATGAACTTGAAGAAAGGCATAAGGAATTAGTAGGTCATGTATTTTTAATTGCAAAAAAAATTTGTGCTGAAGAGGGACTTACTAGGGGCTACAGAATTGTAAATAATTGTAAAGAAGATGGGGGTCAGAGTGTAGATCATCTTCACTTTCATGTACTAGGTGGAAGAAGTTTAAAGTGGCCACCAGGCTAATTAATGATAAACTTAAGAAGGATTAATGCTATGAGTTTTACTTATAGCATTTTTTCAAATATTTAATTCATTTTAAAAAGTTTAAGCACTTTTATGTCTTTGACCATATTAAATTTAACAAATATCTTATATACTATATATAAAACTAATAAATTTTTAAGTTAATAAAGAAAGAAGATGAATTATGAAGTTAGGATTTGTAGATGTAGGCGGTGGGACTCGTGGAATTTATGGTGCAGGAGTTTTCGATTATCTAATGGAAGAAAACATTGGCGGCGATTATTTTATTGGTGTGTCAGCAGGTGCTGCTAATGGTGCTTCCTTTCTTGCAAAGCAACCTAGGAGGAACTTTGTATTTTACAACAATTATGCCTTTCGAAAAGAATACATGAGCTTCAAAAATTATCTAAGGACTGGATCATATATTGATTTAGATTATATTTATTCAGATCTCAGTGGTTCTAATGGGGAATATCCTTTAGATTACAAAACACTAAAGGATAATCCAATGGACTTCGAGATAGTTGCAACAGATGCTAGCACTGGAAAAGCAAAATATTTTAGCAAAAGTGATCTTACAATAGATAATTATGATCCGATAAAGGCATCTTGTTGTGTGCCAGTTCTTTGTGAGCCTTATAAAATAAAGGGCATTCCCTATTTTGATGGAGGATTAAGCGATCCCATTCCCTTTAAAAGAGCCTTTGATGCGGGTTGTGACAAAGTAATCATAGTTCTTACAAGACCAAGAGATTATTTTAGAGAAGCAAGAAAAGATAAAAAATTTGTCAGAATTTTAAGAAAAAATTATCCAATAGTTGCAAAAACCTTTGCAAGAAGGTCGCATGTATATAACGAAAGTTTGAGAGAAGCAATTGAACTTGAGGAGGAAAATAAAGTTATAATTGTCGCTCCAAAATATATTGGTAATTTAAAAACTTTGACACAAGATCATGTGCAATTAGAAAACCTCTACGAAATGGGAAGAAGAGATGCAAAAAACATTCTTACTTTAGAAAATATTAATAGAAATTGAGTTGATGACTAATATGGGCAAAATCAAATCAAAAATACATTCTATTAAAGACAATAATCTAAAAAATAATAAAAATTTTAACGGAAAAGATGAAAACATTAAAAGAAGATTTAGAAAAATTCAAGTAGTTGCATTAATTTCTTTTGCATCTATTTTAACAGTTCTACTTCTAACACGAAGTGGAAATGTAAGTATAGAGAGTATTACAGAAAAATCTTTAGGCAATCCAAAAAGAGCAATTATTTCTTTAATAAGCCTTTTTGCAGTAAAAAGTTTAACTATAATTATTCCTCTTCCATCACTATATGTTGCAAGCGGAATATTATTTGAACCAATAAAGGCAGTTTTAATAAGCTATTTGGGACTTACAGTTACACTTACAATACCCTTTGTCCTTGGAAGATGGTCTGGAACAGAAGAGATAGATTACATTAAAAAGAAATATCCAAAAATAGAAAAAGTAATTGAAATACAGAAAAAAAATGAATTTTTGGCAAGTTTTATAATACGATTAATTGGGTGGTTTCCCTGTGATATATTGAGCTTTTACTTTGGTGCATGCAAGACAAACTATTTAAAATATATAGTATCTTCACTTCTTGGATCTTCCATAGGAGTGATAACAAACACATTGCTTGGAGATGTGATACTAAATCCACTATCATGGCAATTTATAGTCATGTTAGTTATAAAAATTTTGATATCATTAACAGTTTTAGGAATAACTTATTTACTAAATAAAGATAAAAATTTTAAAAAATAAAAATTGTAATATGATAAGACATATATTACAGAAATAAAAATAGAGAGGTACCTTTGATACTATATAATTAAACTTAAAAGAGTATCAAAAGGAGTCCTCTCTGTGGCGATATAACCAAAAATGAAATATTGTTAAATGTTCCAATCAGATGATCTACACAATACTATTCACCTAGACTTTTTGAAATTAAAATTGAAATTTATGAAATTAAATTTTTTCTAGTGCTTGTTTAACATCATCGATTATGTCCTTTACATCTTCAATGCCAACACTCATTCTTACCAAGTCAGGACTAATACCAGCTTGTACAAGTTCTTCTTCGTTCATTTGTCTGTGAGTTGTACTTGCAGGATGTAGGACGCAAGTTCTTGAATCGGCAACATGAGTTACAACTGCTGCAAGTTTTAAGCTATCCATGAATTTTGTCGCAGCTTCTCTGCCACCTTTAACTCCAAAGGCGATTACGCCACAGGATCCATCTGGAAGATATTTTTTTGCAAGTTCGTGTTGTGAGTCCCTTTCTAATGCAGAAAAACTTACCCAAGAGATTTTTTCGCTATTTTCTAAAAACCTTGCAACGGCAAGAGCATTTTCATAATGTCTTGGCATTCTAAGATGCAATGTTTCAAGACCAATTTCCAAATAAAAAGAATTTTGAGGAGAAGGAATGCTTCCTAGATCTCTCATTAAAGTTGTAGTCATTTTTGTAATATAAGCACCTTTGCCAAAGGCTTCGGTATAAATTACTCCGTGATAAGTTTCATCAGGCTCAGTAAGTCCAGGGAATTTGTCCTTGTACTTTGACCAATCAAAGTTTCCAGAATCGATAACTGCACCGCCAACGGAATTTGCGAATCCATTCATATACTTTGTAGTGGAGTGAGTGACAATATCTGCACCCCATTCAATTGGTCTTAAGAAAATTGGTGTAGGGAAAGTGTTGTCAACTATTAGTGGAACACCATGTTCATGTGCAGCTTTTGCGAAAGTTTCTATATCTAAAACTTTTAGTGATGGATTGGAAAGAGTTTCGCCAAATACGGCCTTTGTGTTTTCCTTAAATTCTTTGTTTAAATCTTCAAGTGAAATTGCTGGATCAACAAAAGTTGATTCAATACCAAGATCTTTCATCGTGTGAGCAATTAAATTATATGTTCCGCCATAGATTGCTGATGAGGCAATTATGTGATCGCCTGCCTTTAAAATGTTTAAAAGTGCATAAAAGTTTGCAGCTTGACCTGATGAAGTTAAAATTCCAGCAACACCTCCTTCGAGTGCTGTAATTTTATTTGCAACAGCATCATTAGTTGGGTTTGCAAGTCTTGTGTAAAAGTAGCCTGCTTCCTTTAAATCAAAAAGATTGCCCATTTGTTCTGATGAATCGTATTTAAAAGTAGTTGATTGAATAATTGGTACAACTCTTGGTTCGCCATTTTTTGGCTCATAACCTGCTTGAACACATAATGTTCCTAAATTTTTCTTTGTCATTTTATCCTCCTAATTTTTGTCGGTAGCTCAAAGGGATTGAAAATTTTATTTTAAAACTTTATAACAATAAAAAAAGCTTCCATCCTTAAAGGACGAAAGCTATGCTTCGTGTTACCACCTTTTTTTATTATTTTATCGCTAAAATAACCTCATAGAGTACCAACATACTCCGAACGCTATAACAGGCGTACCTGTCGCAGTCTAAACAATTGTCTCGGTGCGATGACTCCAAGGCCATGTTCCAAAGTATCCATTTTGATTTCTTTCACCATGTGAAACCTCTCTGTAAAAACTTTTACAATGTACTCTCCTCTTCAAAGTCTATACATTGAATTGTAAATAGAAAAAAATATTTTGTCAAGTAAAATTTTAAAATTTTACATTAAAGTAAGTTTTGACTTTTGTAAAAGAAAAGCCTAACTATTGACGATATTAGAAACTTTGTAATATAATAATAAAAAAGCTAAAAATAGCGATTTATATAGAAAGGTGATTAAATGTCAGGACATTCTAAATGGAATAATATTAAAAATAAAAAGGGTAAGGAAGATGCAAAAAAAGGTAAAATTTTTACTAAACTTGCAAGACAAATAACTGTTGCTGCAAAGGAAGGCGGGCTTGATCCAGATTATAATCCATCCCTTAAGGTGGCTATCGATAAAGCTAAGGCAGAAAATATGCCTAATGATAATATAGATAGAGCAATTGCTAAAGCTGGAGGTGGAGATAACGACGCTAACTTTGAAGAAATTGTATACGAAGGTTATGGTCCAGGCGGAGTTGCTGTAATGGTAAATTGCTTAACAGACAATAGAAATAGAACTGCGCCAGATGTTAGACATTTATTTGATAAATATAGTGGAAATCTTGGTCAACCTGGTTGTGTATCCTTCATGTTTGATAAAAAGGGTTCTCTTGGAGTCCTCAAAGAAGGACTTGATGAGGACGAGTTTACTCTTACTGCAATTGATGCGGGAGCTGAAGATGTAATCGACAGAGGAGAAGCTTTTGAAATTATTACTGCACCTGAAGATTATATTGATGTTAGAAAGGCATTAGAAGATGCAGGACATTCTTTTATTGAATCAGAAATAACTTATATTCCACAAACTACTACTGAACTAACTGATGAAGAAGATATTAAAAATATGGATAAATTAATCGATGCATTGGAAGATAATGATGATGTAACTGATGTATATACATCTTGGGAGAGAGATTGATGGAAATTAATAGAATTATTGACCACACATTGTTAAAACCAGAGGCAACGGAAGCACAAATCGAAGAAATTGTAAGAGAAGCTAAAGAATACAATTTCTTTTCAGTATGTGTAAATCCAACTTGGGTGAAAAAATGTGCAGAAATGTTAAAAAATAGTTCTGTAAAAGTTTGTACTGTAATTGGCTTTCCTTTGGGAGCAAATACTTTGGAAACTAAAATATTTGAAACAGAAAATGCAATTGAAAATGGTGCAGACGAAATTGACATGGTTATTAATATTGGCTATGTTAAATCCAAAAAATTTAACGAGGTTGAAGATGAAATAAGAGAAATTGCAAAAGTTTGTCATGATAATGGTAAAATTTTAAAGGTAATTTTAGAAAATTGTCTTCTTACAAAGGATGAAATTAAAAAAGCTTGTGAAATATCAGATAGAGCTGGTGCAGATTTTGTAAAGACTTCAACAGGATTTTCGACTTCTGGTGCAAGTGCAGAAGATGTTAAATTAATGAGGGATTCTGTATCCGATAGGGTAAAAGTTAAAGCAAGTGGTGGAATTAGAGATTATAAAAAGGCAATAGAAATGATAAATAATGGAGCAGACAGGCTTGGAGTTTCTGCGGGAGTTGCAATTTATAAGGAGAGCAAATTATTATGAAAATAAATCCCGTCGCCTTTACAATTTTTGGACTTGAAGTAAAATGGTATGGAATTTTAATAGCAATTGGTGTTTTTTTAGCAATTTTTATAACAGAAAAAATGGCTGAGAAGAAAGATTATAAGTTTGGCCTTTATAAGGATATTTCAACTGATGTGTCTATTTTTGCTGTATTAATTGGAGTTTTAGGTGCAAGACTTTATTATGTGATTTTTGAGTGGGAATATTATAGCAAGCATTTAGATGAAATTTTTGCAATAAGAAATGGAGGACTTGCAATTTACGGTGGAATAATTGCAGGAGGACTTGCTATATATTTTTTTTGTAAGCATAAAAAAGTAAAAACTTTAACCTTACTTGATTGCGTTGCACCAGGTCTTGCACTTGCACAGTCCATTGGAAGATGGGGAAATTACATCAATGGCGAAGCTCATGGTGGTGTTACAGATGTACCTTGGGCAATTTTAGTTGATGGTCAATGGGTTCATCCAACATTTTTTTACGAATCAATTGTTAATTTTTCAATATTTTTGTTTTTATATTTTTATCTTTCTAAAAGGCAAAAATTTGAAGGAGAACTTATTTCTTTTTACATGATAGTTTATGGAATTGCAAGGTTTTTCATAGAAGGTATGAGGACTGATTCACTTTATATAGGTATCTTTAGAGTTTCTCAACTTGTAAGCATTGCTATAATAATTTTTGGTATATCTATTAGAATTATAGCTAAGAGTAGACAAAAGAATGTAAACTAATTGGACTAGGCAACTAGTCTAATTTTTTAGGTGATATTTTGAATAAAATTAATTACAATTTGGAAATGGAAAAAATAATAGAAAAAATTGAGATAGGGAAAAAGCCTAGACTCCTTTTACACTCTTGTTGTGGTCCTTGTTCTTCTGCAGTTTTAGAGAGGATTTGCGATTACTTCGACATAGATGTTTTTTATTATAATCCAAATATTGACAGTGAAGATGAATTTTACAGAAGATCTAATGAACAAATTAAACTTGTCGAGGATTTAGGACTCAATGAGAAAATTGACGTTAAAGTTATAAAATATAATCACAATGAATTTTTAAATTATATAAAGGGATTTGAAAATTACAAAGAGGGCGGAGCAAGATGTTTTAAATGTTATAAACAAAGGCTTGAGAAGACAGCAAAATACGCAGCAAAAAACAATTATGACTACTTCACAACAACTCTTTCTATTTCTCCCCATAAAGATTCACAAATTCTAAATCGACTTGGAAAATTTATTGCTGAAGAATATCAAGTAAAATATTTATATTCAGATTTTAAAAAGAAAAATGGTTTTAAAAGATCAGTTGAACTAACTGATAAATTTAATATGTACAGGCAGGATTACTGTGGTTGCGAATTTAGTAGAGGTGAAGATTGAAAAATTTAAAAAACATTTTCTTTATAGTCATTGTGTTTGCTTTGGGACTTGTGCTTTATATTTCTCACAACAACAATTTTAACTTTGCAAGCAATGAAAATAAAATTAGTAAATTAAAAAATGCAAGTGAAGAACAAATAAAAAAAGAGGATAAGTCTGAAGTAAAAATTTTTGCAATGGGCGATATGATTTTTCATCAACCCATTGTAAGAAGCTACGAAACTACTAATTCTTACGACTTTACACCAATTTTTGCTAAGATTTCAACAGACATAAATGAGGCAGATATTGCAATTGCAAATTTTGAAGGCTCAGTAAATTCAAATAGAAAATTATCGGGATTTCCTCTTTTTAACTATCCCAAGGAAACTATTTATTCCTTAAAAAATGCGGGTTTCGATGCAATATCAACTGCAAATAATCACGCACTAGATACTGGAATTGAAGGAATTTTGGAAACTATCTCTCATATAAAAGAGAGTGGAATGAATTTTTTTGGAACACTTGTAGAAGATGGTGAAAAAGGAATAATTATCGAAAAAAATGGAATAAAAATAGGACTAATTTCTTTTACAGACACATTAAATGGAATGGACTCATTAATACGAGGCAGGGAATATTATGTTAATACTTTTGCACAAGATGTGAAGGCAGATATTGAAAATTTAAAAAATAAGTCTGATATTGTAATTGTTTATGCTCACTGGGGAAATGAATACCAATTAATTCCCAATGAGAGACAAGTTAATTTAAAAAACATGCTTCAAGAATATGGTGTAGATATTATTCTAGGCTCTCATCCGCATGTTTTACAAAAATATGAAGTAGAGGAAAAAAATAATAAAAAATATTTTACGATTTATTCAATGGGAAATGCTCTTTCAAATCAAAGAGAGGAATATTTAAAAAAATCTGGTGTTGACACAGGAGCATTAATAAAACTTATAATTGAAAAGGACAATAGGAGCGGAGAAACAAAATTAAAGTCCTATGGTGTTTATCCAACTTTTGTCAATAGATATAGGGAAAAGGGTAAATTAAATTACGAGTTGGTAAAGTTAGAAGATATTGTATCTAATGAAAAAATAAGTGATGTTACTAACTCTGAATTAAAAAACAAAGCCGAAAAAAAATACAATGAGGCGATAAAGATTTTAAAGGGTGAAATATGAAAAAGGATGAAGTTTCAGGTACAAATTATGTAATTTTTCAAGATGAAGAGGAATTCAAATACACTACTGACGCCTTGATTTTATCTTCTTTTGTGAAAAGTGGGGAAAAAGCCATAGATCTTGGATGTGGCACTGGAATTTTGTCTCTTAGGGTATGCGATAGATTTCACGAAATTCATGCTATTGACAAAAACAAAAATGTTTTGGAATTATTTAAAAATTCTATTTCTTATAACAGATTAGGGAAGAAAATAAATTTATTAAGAGAAGATATTTTTAATTTAAGGGATTTTTATAGTACAAATTTTTTTGATGCAGTAATTTTTAATCCACCATATTATAATTTTAAAAATATAAAACTTGAAACTATTGATGCAAAGCATTTTTTTGATTTAGATGGAAGTCTTTACATAGTAAATTATCTTCTAAAAAACTCTGGAACTCTCTATATGATTTATCCAACTTACAGACTTGCAGAAGTGATATATAATATAAATAGTGTAGGACTTAGAGTTAAAAACATAATAAATATCCACGGAAATAAAAATAAAAATGCAAAAACAACAATAATTATTGCGAAAAAACAAGCAAATTTTGGAAATGATTTTAGGGATTTTTATATAAGAGATGGATCAGATTATTCCGATGAGATGAAAAGAGTTTATAGAAATGAGGTATTATTGTGATTTATTTTTGTCCAACGCCAATTGGAAATTTAGGTGATATTACAATTAGGACAATTGAGATTTTAAAATCTGTTGATATAATTTTTGCCGAAGACAAGAGAGTTACAGTAAAACTTTTAAATCATTACGACATAAAAGCAGAGTTGAGAACTTATCATAAATTCAATGAATCTGAAATGTCTGAAAAAATAATTGAAAACATTGCCGATAGGGATATCGCCCTTGTAACAGATGCGGGTATGCCTGGAATAAGCGATCCTGGTGCAATACTTGTTAAAAAATTAATTGAAGAGAAAATTGATTTTAGAGTTTTGCCAGGTGCCAATGCTGCACTTACAGCCTTAGTTTTGTCAGGGCTTGATACAGATCATTTTACATTTTATGGTTTTGCTTCAAGTAAATCTTCTGCAAGGAAAAAAGAATTGGAATCTTTAAAGGATTTAAAATTCACTATTATTTTTTATGAAGCACCGCATAGAATTAAGGATTTTTTACAAGATGTCTATGAAGTTTTTGGCGAGAGAAAAATTTCTATTTCACGTGAAATAACAAAAGTATTTGAAGAAACTATTAGATCTACAACATCAAAAGTTATTGATGAAGATATTACTGAAAAAGGGGAGTTTGTAATTTGTATAGAAGGCAATAATAAAGAAGAAAATTATAATATAAAAGAACTTTTGGAAGAAGAGTTAAATAAGGGTGTAAAAAAATCTCAAGCTGTGAAAGAAATTTCAAAAAAATATAATATTCCAAAAAACGATGTTTACAAGGAGAGCTTAAATTTATGATAAATTTAAAGGAACTTGAAGGTCAAATAAAAAATGTAAATTTAAATTTGAGAGATAAGTACGACTTTGTATTTAGAATAAATCATAGTGAATTTAGAGAAAAAATAAATAAAGACGTGGGAAAAATTATCAAAATGGAAAAATTTAAAAAAGGCGAAATTTCCAAATACAAAAAAACTGTGGGAGTTGACGGTTCAAACAATAGAGCTGGTGGTGCTTTTCCGCATTTTATAGAAATTTTTCAAGGACTTGCGAAGTCAACTGATGGCAACGAAGTTTATAAAACTAATGTCTATACCCCGACTTTAAACTCAAATTACGACGATAAAAACCTTTCACAAAAACTTTTGGCGACTATTGAAATAGAAACTGCTATTGAATATATAGATAAATATGATTTTGATTATTTAATGATGGACGGAGGATTTATTAGGTATAAAATCAATTGTTTGGAATTATTTAAGGAGCTTCGTGAATGTTGTGAAAGAAAAAACATAATTCTCTTTGGTGTGATCAAAGATATAAAGACCAATGTTATTGCAAGAAGTCTTGAACTTGACGAAAGCATTTACGATAGAGAAATTTTATTCAATAGACTTAATATTGGCGAAGCAATTTTAATAAAAAATGAAATAAATAAAAAATTTATTAAAGATGGAATGGGAGAAGGGTTTTCCTCTGCATTTATGAGAACTTCAAGATTTCCTGGAGCAATTGGAGTTGATATTTTAGATACGCAAGAAGATTATTTAATGGAAATTTGCAATTTAATTTATACTTTAACTCCAATGTCATCGAGAGGAGTACCACTTTGGCTTGATATTGTAGATAAAGATGTAAAAATTACTGATGAAATATTAGAAATGCTTTTGGAAGAATATTTAGACAGAGATGTTTATGAACGATTTTTTATTTCTGAACGAGATAAGAGATCTTTATAGGAGGAAAAATGAAAGTACTTGGAGTTACTACTACAAGGGAAGTATATATTGGTTCAAAGGAAAAAAACTTTCGAAACAATGAATTTTTAATAGTTGAAGATCCAGTTCAAGGCGATATTATTGGAGAAGTTGTTGATTCAAAAACTTTTAACAGATTTATTCCTCTTGATATTGGAGGGGATTTTGTAGACAATGATGTATTATCATCTCTTGATTCCATGGGTTACGATGTTGGGGAAGAAACAGTTTATGTAGCAAAACTAAGATTTTTTGAAGAATTACTTTATCCACCGCTTACTGGAAGTGATTTGAGAACACCAGAATTTTATGAAATTAAAAATTTATTAATAGATACAGTGCCAAATAATTCTTTAATTCTCGGCTCAATTAAAAATACCGACAACATTGCAAAGGGTATGGATGATGTTTATAAAAATCTTTTTAGTACCTTTGAAAACAAGGAATATTTAAAACAAAGAGAACTTCCTTATTTATTTGATTATAAATCCATGCACCAATATCCTCACATAGGAGTATTTGGAGGATCTGGAAGTGGTAAGTCTTTTGGGCTTAGAGTTATATTAGAAGAATTAATGGAAATAGGAGTACCTGCAATTGTAATGGATCCTCATTACGAAATGGATTTTTCAAATAATTCTGAAATTTCTAATAAGAATTATAGTGACAAATTTAAATGCCTTGAAATAGGATTGCAAACGGGAATAAAATTTCAAGAGTTACAAAAACGAGACCTAAAGAATCTTTTAAACGCCGCATCACCGCTTACAGATTCCATGAAAAATGTAATCGACATAATGCTAACAAAGGGATCTAGCTTTGAATCCTTTAAAAATAAATTGGATATGCTTTTGGAAGGACAAGAGATCGGGTCAAAAGATAAAATATTATCGGAAATTGCAGCAGAACCAGACATAACTAGAAAGAATAGACTTGAAGAAGTATTGGATATATACGAAAGATATGACAAAACTTGCAATTCAATGAGCGTTCGTGGGGTTTTGTGGAGGCTTATAAATCTTCAAAACGAAGGGATTTTCTCCCACAATATTGACGAGCTTTTAGATTTATTAAAGAGGAGAAAATTAGTTGTACTTCAAGGATCGACAAGAATTATAAATGTATTTTCAACTTATCTTTTGGCTAAATTATATTATTTAAGAAAGGAATATAGGGATGAACTTTACAGAAACAATGTAAAAGCAGATTATTTTCCACCCTTTGTAATTATTACTGATGAGGCACATAATTTTGCTCCAAAGGGTTTTGACACACCATCAAAAAGTATTTTGCGTGAAATTTCTCAAGAGGGGAGAAAGTACGGAGTCTTTTTAATTCTTGCAACTCAAAGGCCGACACTATTAGATGAAACAATCACTGCACAACTAAATACAAAGCTGATTTTCAGGACTGTAAGAGCTTCTGATATTGACACAATTAAAGAGGAAACAGATCTTTCCATTGACGAGACAAAAAGACTTCCTTATTTAAGTTCAGGAGATGTGTTTATTTCCTCTGCAAAAAAAGGACGTACATCTTTTGTTAGGATTAGAGCTGCAAATACAGTTTCACCTCACACGGAAAATCCTTTTGATGAGTTAGAAAGTTATGAAAATGAAACTTTCGAAAAATTTTTTAATGACATAAAGGATTTACTACCAATTGACGCAACAAGTTTAAATATAGCTTTAGTTAATTATAATAAAAAATCTGGAGAGAATTTATCCTATGATGAATTTAAAAATAGATTAGATGAATTGTATAAAAGAGATTTTATAAAAAAAGAAGACAATTTTTTGACGGAAATGTATTTGATTAAATAAAAGGCGAGGAGATTAAAAATTCTCGTTTTTTTGATACAATGTATTTATGAAAATAAAAAGTGTAACATATGTCTTGACAGTTAAGAATTTTTACAAGGGAATTTTATAAATTCTGTTAATCTTTTATAAATTCTCTGTTATAATAAAAAAGATAAGGAGGTGCCCTCATGCCGGCAATTATTAATAGAAAACTTGGAAATATTGTAATAGAAGATAGCGTAATTGCAAACATAGCTGGAATATCAGCAATGGAAAGCTACGGAATTGTTGGAATGGCATCAAAAAATGCCGCAGATGGGATTTTTGAACTTTTGAGATTTGAAAATCTATCAAAGGGAATTGTTGTAAACACTGAAGAAAATGAAATTAGGATTGAACTTCATGTTATTCTAGAATATGGAGTAAAAATTTCTACTGTTGGTGAAAATATTATAGAGAGAGTTAAGTTTAATATTGAAAACTTGACAGGACTTGAAGTTGATAATATCGAAGTCTTGGTAGAAGGAATTAGACTTAAATAGTGGAGGTAAGATTTTGGAAATAAAAAAAATTAATGGCCCTTTATTAAAAGAAATTTTTAAAGGTGCTGTAAATTATCTAATATCCAGAAAGGAAGAGGTCAACGCTCTTAATGTGTTCCCTGTTCCTGACGGAGATACAGGCACAAATATGAGCCTTACATCAAAATCTGCCTTAAAACAAATTGATGGTTTAGAAGGGGATTTTTCAGTAGGAGATGTTTCTGCTGCAGCAGCACGTGGAGCACTTATGGGTGCGAGAGGCAATAGTGGAGTAATTCTTTCTCAACTTCTAAGAGGTTTTTCTGAAGGATTAGAGGGAATCAATGAAGCGGGAATTTCTGATATTGCCCATGCTTTTAAAAAAGCAAGTGAAACAACTTATAAAGCTGTTATGAAGCCAATTGAAGGGACGATTTTAACAGTTGGCAGAGAAACTGCTGATTTTGCCATTAGGCATCATAAAAAAGCTGAAGATCTAATTAAGTTTTTAGAAGATGTAATTGTTGAAGCTAATAAGTCCCTTGATAATACTCCAAATTTGCTTGAAGTTTTAAAGGAAGCTGGGGTAGTTGACGCAGGTGGCAAGGGTTTAGTTGTGTTGCTTGAAGGTGCACTTAAAGTTTTAAAGGGCGAGGACATTGCTGATCAAAGCGAAGACGAAACTTTGAAGAAAAAAGCACAAAAGGAAATCCAATTTACTGAAGCTGACAAATCTCTTAAATATGGATATTGTACAGAATTTATTATAAATACTGATTACGAAGATATAGATTCTTTTAGAGAAAAGATTGCTCCTCTAGGGGACTGTTTATTAGTTGTTGGTGGTAGTGGAACACATATTATTAAGGTTCATGTTCACACCAATGATCCAGGCATTGTTTTGCAACACGCTTGTGAACTTGGCCTTCTTCAAGATATTAAAATTGACAACATGAGGTATCAACACAGAGAAGTTCTTTTTGATGACAGTGAAGTTGCTGAGGCTAAAAAGAAAGAAGAAGAATCTATTGAAGAAAAGGATTATTCTTTCATAACTGTATCCATGGGCAGTGGAATGACTGAAACCTTTAAATCTCTTGGTGTTGATTATGTCGTAGCTGGTGGACAGACTATGAATCCATCGACAGAAGATCTTTTAAAGGGTGTGGATAAAGTTGGCGGAAAAGTCATCTATTTAATTCCAAACAATAGCAATATTATTTTATCAGCAGAGCAAGCTAGGGACATTTCTGACAGAGAAATTATTGTAATTCCTTCAAAATCTGTACCACAAGGAATTGCAGCAATTCTTGCCTTTAACGGAGATGCAGATAAAGAAGAAAACAAAGAAAATATGATGAAAGCCATAGAAAATGTAATTGATGCATCTGTAACTTATGCAGTGAGAGATACAACTATTGGCGGAAAAGAAATTCACAAGGACGACATAATTGGGATTGCATCAAAGGAAATCATCTCCAGTGGAAAAACTGTATTTGATGTTGTAATTGATACTGTGGATAAACTTATGGATGATGAAATTTCTCTATTAACCATTTTTTATGGAGAAGATGTAAAGGAAGAAGATGCTGAAAAAGTTCGTGAAGCCATTGAAGAAAAATATCCAGATGTGGATATAGATGTTATAAAGGGTGATCAACCTATTTATTATTACATCCTTTCATTAGAATAAGAATTAATTTAGATTTGAGCCCGAAGTTTTTCTTTGGGCTTTTGTATTAGGAGAATTATGGTTAAGTTAAGCGATTCTATAAAAAATTTAAAGGGGATTGGACCAAAGAGAGAGAAACTTTTCCACAAGCTTGGAATTTATTCTCTAGAGGATCTTTTATTATATTATCCTAGAAGGTATGAGGATAGTTCAAAGATTGTAAGCATTTCAAATGCAGTAATAGGAGAAAAAAACACCTTCAAGGTTAGAATTATATCAAAACTTCAAAATAGAAGAATAAGAAAGGGTCTTACTCTAACAAGTTTTCTTGCAGAAGATGGAAGTGGAGAGGTAGAGCTTTCTTTTTTCAATGCCTTTTACTTAAATTCTAAAATAAAAATTGGAAGTGAGTATTTAGTATATGGAAAAGCTGACTTTTTTAGGGGAAGAATTAGCATAAGCAGTCCTGAAATTGAAAATATACATAATTTAAAAAAATTGGGGAAAATTTCTCCAATTTACAATTTAACTGAAGGACTAAACAATTTTGCCTTTGAAAATGCAATAAGCCAAATAATAGACTTAAATTTATTTGAAGAAAATTTGCCAGAAGAAATTTTGAAGAAATACACTCTAATAGATAAGAATTACGCCATAAAAAGTATTCACTATCCTAGTAGCAGAAAAAATTACATTCAAGCACGTGAGAGATTAATTTATGAAGAATTATTTTTATTTGAACTTTCTATTTTAAAAAATAAATTTCAAAATGAAAGAAGAGATGCAATAAAATTTGAAATTAAGGATAAAGTTTTTAATTTTATAGAGGATCTTCCCTTTAAATTAACGGAAGGACAACAAAATGTAGTCGATGAAATTTTTGACGACATGAAAAAAGGGAAATCAATAAATAGACTAATTCAAGGAGATGTTGGAAGTGGCAAAACAATTATTGCAATTATAATAATGTATCTTGCCTATTTAAATGGCTATCAATCATCTATTATGGCGCCGACAGAAATTTTGGCAAAGCAACATTTTAAATCTTTTGTGGAGCTTTTAGAGCCTCTTGGAGTAAAAATAGCACTGTTAATAGGTTCAACTTCAAAAAATGCAAAAAGAGATATCCTAGACAATTTGGAGATGGGTTCTATTGATATATTAATAGGAACTCACGCTCTCATAGAAGAAAATGTAGTTTTCAGAAAATTAGGAGTAAATGTTATTGACGAGCAACATCGCTTTGGCGTATTGCAAAGAAATATGCTTCAAAATAAAAATAAGGACGCAGCAACAATTGTAATGTCGGCTACACCAATACCTAGAAGTTTGAGTTTAGTTCTCTACGCAGATTTAGATATTTCTGTCATAAAGACTATGCCCTTAGGCAGAAAACCAATTAAGACTATTGCAATAAATGAAAATATGCTAGATAAATCTCTTAATTTTATTAAATCTCAGCTTTCAAAAAATAGGCAAGCCTATGTAATTTGTTCTTTAATCGAAGAAAATGAAGATTATGAAAATTTGCAAGCAGTTGAAAAAGTTTATGAAGAATTAAAAGACTTTTTTTCTGAATATAGTGTTGGACTTCTCCACGGAAAGATGAAGGCAGATGAAAAAAATAAAATTATGACAGAATTTGCAGAGAACAAAATAAATTTACTCGTCTCTACAACTGTTGTCGAGGTTGGAGTAAATGTGCCTAATGCGACTGTAATTATGATTTACAATGCAGAGCGTTTTGGACTTTCAACACTACACCAACTTCGTGGAAGAGTAGGAAGAGGAGATCATCAATCCTATTGCATACTCTACAATCTTTCTAAAAGTGAAATATCTTGGGAGAGAATGAAAATTATGACGGACTCAAACGATGGATTTTATATTGCAAATAAAGATTTAGAACTTCGAGGCTTTGGAGATATATTGGGAACTAGACAATCAGGTATGCCAAATTTAAGACTTGCAGATCCCTTTAGAGACGAAACAATTTTAAAATATGCAACAGAAGACGTGAAAAATATTTTGGAAGAAGATCCAAATTTAGAGAGCAAAAAATATTTTTACTTAAATAGAGAAATAGTTGATTTTTACTCTGATTTGAACTAATATCTTTTATTATCTCTTGACTTATGGTAAAATAAAACTAATTTGGAGGCTTTATGAGAATAATTTCAGGAAATAGACGAGGACTCAAATTAAAGGCACCAAAGGGCTTTGATACGAGACCAACAGAAGATAGAGTTAAGGAATCGGTTTTCAATATTTTGGGGCAAAATTTTTTTGACGATATTGTCTTAGATTTATTCTGTGGCAGCGGTGCAAATGGAATTGAATTTATTTCAAGGGGCGGAAAAAAAGCCTACTTCATTGACAAATCAAAGGAAGCAATAGATTGTGTAAAATACAATTTAGATAAGGCAAAATTTTTGAATTATGCAGTTGTAATTGAAGATCACTTGAATAAAGCCCTTAGAAGTTTAGATGTAAAGTTTGATTACATTTACATGGATCCACCTTTTGACAGGCGTGATTTATATAAAAAAGCCTTTAAACTAATTAGAGAAAAGGAACTATTAAAACCGAAAGGACAACTAATTGTGGAGTATAATTCTGATATTCCACTTTTAATTGGCGAAGGTTTTGTAGAAATAAAAAATAAAAAATATGGAAATACATCAATTTCCATATGTGGATGGGATATAGATGAAAGCAATATATGCGGGTAGCTTTGACCCAGTAACTAATGGACATTTAGACATTATAAAAAGAGCAAAGGATATTTTTGGAGAGGTAATTGTCGCAGTTCTTGACAACACTTCAAAAAAAGAATTATTTACAGTTGAAGAGCGAAAAGAACTCCTTCACAAGGTACTAAATGGCGTAGAGGGCGTGGAGATAGATTCTTTTGATGGACTTCTAGTTGACTATGCAAAGAAAAAAAATTGTAAAGTAATAGTAAGAGGACTTAGATCAGCTTCTGATTATTTTAATGAATATACACTTGCCATGGCAAATATGCACTATAAAGATGGTGTTGAAACTGTTTTTTTATTGGCATCAAATGAAAATTTATTTGTGAGCTCAACGCTTGCTAAAGAGGTTTCAACCTTTGACGGAGATACAGATTTATTCGTGCCTCCTGTTGTAGGAGAAGCTATGAAGAAAAAATTACTTAGGAGGAAGATATGAATTTAATTGATTTAGTTGAGGAATTGGAAGATCTTGTAGAAACATCATCACAAATACCACTTACTAATAAGGTAATGGTTGATAGAGATGAATTTTTGGAAATTGTAAATGAAGTAAAAATGCAAATTCCTGAAGAAGTTTCCGAAGCACAAAAAATTGCAAAGGACAAAGACGAAATAATCAATGGAGCACATGACGAAGCTGACAAAATAATTGCAGCAGCAAGAGCTCACTCAGAAAAGATTATTGACGAAAATGAACTTGTAAGACAAGCTAATGAGAGAGCATCAGAAATTTTAAAATCTGCAAAAGAAGAATCTACTCAAATTAGAGAAGGCGCAAGAGATTATGCAGATGAACTTCTTGAAAATACACAAGTTAATTTATCAGAAATAATTAAAATGCTTAATGAAAATAGACAAGAGTTAAGAGGATAATTTAATATTTTTAAAGAAAAATGAGAAGCTATACTGATGTATTGCTTCTTTTTTTCTCTTGATTTAAAATTTCACATAGTGGATTTATAATATATTTTAGCAAAAATTTTTTTAGTAATTTATTATTAATGCAATAATGTTTTTACTTGTGACTTTTATCACATTATTTTTTTGATTATAATGATATTATTTCATGAGAAATGAGGGATAAGATGAGTTTATTTTTAGGACGCATTCACTACATTATGTACGAAAAAATCATTTTCCAAGAAGAGATTTTAGAAAGTTTATTAAAATTTTTGGATAAGGATGAAAGTGCTAAGTTAAAAAAAGATTTAGATAGAGAATTTCCAATTGAAAGAGGAAAACTTGAAGATATAATCGACACAAGTAATATTCACGCTTGGCTTGACAAACGGGTTGTGAGAAGTGAAAATAGACTTGCAAAGGCAGTTTCAATTTTATTAAAAAATTTTGATTTAGAAAAAATAAAAAATAAATTTTTTGAAATTGGCAAAAATTATAATGGAGGGAAAACTCCTCTTGAGGCTTTTAATTTTATAACTTCGAAATTTTTGGATGGAATGCCTTGTGATCATGCACTTGCAATTTTAAAAAATGATAAAGATGAACTTGTATTTACTGTAGAAAAAGATGTTCACGAAAGTATTTGGAAGAATTATGTTGATCCCAAAAATTATTGGATACTTCGCGACAATTTTATTGAGGGGAGTTTAAAATCTTCCAATATAAAATTTGAAAAGATAGATGAAAATTATATACTTAGGAAGTGATTAAATGAATACTTTAAAAGAAACAATTAATTATCTAGAAGATGAGCATAAAGAAATTTTAATTTTTTGTGATAGAATGGAAGAAAAATGCCTTGAAATATTAAACGGAAACGTGGACAAGGAATTTTTTAAAAATGCAATAATTTTTATAAGAAAATACGCAGATGGAAGGCATCACAAAAAAGAAGAAGATATTTTATTTAAGGCAATGTTAGAAAATCTTGGACCAGTTGCAGAAAAAGTTGTGCGTGGCGGAATGCTTGTAGAGCATCAAATGGCAAGAGGATATGTAATGGAACTTGAAAATAATTTAAATTTATTTGAAAAATCTAAGTCAGATCTTACAAAACTTCATATACTTACAAATGCCATGGCTTATGTTGAACTTTTGAGGAGCCATGCTACTAAGGAAAATAACACAGTCTATCCCTTTGCAGACAAAAATCTTCCTGAAGATGTGAAGAAAAAAGTTTCAGAGGAAATGAAAATAAAAATCCAAGAAGAAAAAAAGGATAACAGTGAGAAAATAAATTTAATTAAAATATTAGGAATTTAATCACTTTAGCTTGATACCAAAAAGATTACAAATTGATTACAAAGTTTAATTTTCAAAGATTTTCACCTTAATATTTGTTATTATAAGAACTTGAGGTGAAAAATGAAAAAAATATTTATATTGATTATAATTTTAATTGCAATGCCAATAAGTGTTTTTGCATCAAAGGAAGTTGCAATGCCCCTTAATGTCAGTGTAGTTAAAGAAAGTGAAGTATATAATTTTGAAATAAAAAATGCAAAAGACAAGGACGTAATTGAAATTGAAGTAAAAAGCGAAGGCAATGACGTAAAATCTAAGATTACAAAAAATGTATTTGTAAAAAACAACAAAAAATATATTTCTCTTGCTCAAAGAGAATTGGATTCATTAGTTGGACCATCAACAGGATACACTTTTAGACTTAGGTTTGCCAAAAATGATGGCAAGTCAAATTTTACAGATGAATTACATCTTGGAAAGGCTCCAATTTTTAGAAATTACAGCAACTGGGATTACAATGATTTATTAAAAGCAGAAGAATTAAAACTTTTCTCTAAAGAAGTTGCAAAAAATACAAGAGAAAAAATTACACGTGAAGAATTTGCCGAAATTGCTGTCAAGGCTTATGAAATTAAGTACAAAAGAAGTGCTCAAGGCTCAGTAAAACAGTTTAAAGACACTGACAATAGATACGTGAATATGGCATACGACCTTGGCATAATGAAGGGAAAGAATAGAGAAAAATTTGCTCCAAGGGATCATATTACAAGGGAAGACTATGCTATTGTAATTTCAAATTTATTTAAACTAGAAAAGAGCAAAGATTTAAAAATTAAGGATGCCAAAAAGATTTCTAATTACGCAAGAGATTATGTTAACAATGCTATAAATGGTGGATATTTAAATTTAGATGAAAAGAATAATTTTGATCCAAAAAGAGAAATGACGAGGGAAGAAGTTATTTCTTCAATAGTGCGTCATATTTGATAAAAAATTTACAAAAATCTTTAAATTGTATATAAAATTTTATAATTGTGATATAATACTTCCAAGGTGAGGTAATGAAAAAAGTAATTTTTGACATTAGCCCACTTGGAAGTTTTCAATTTTCTTGTGAGGCTTACATGATTTATTATAGAGAAAAATATGGACAAGATATTTTTTTCTACACTAGAAAAAATGGGAAATATATAAGGATAGAGGACGAGGAAGAGTTAAAACATCTTAATAGCAGAGTAATCACAAATAAGGACCTTGGCTATGAGATAGATTGGATTCCTCATGATTCTGAAGCTAGAGTAAAACCCTTTTCAGAAGAGTTGGAAGATGATGAATTACTTATAAAAATAGTGGAAGACCTTGGCGAAAACGCAAGTTGGAAAAATTCTAAAATGAAAGTCGTAGAACTTCAAGAATGTTAATTAAGTTAAGAAGAGAGATTCATTTATGAGTCTCTTATTTTTATATAAACTTTCAATAATATATAAAAAGGTTTTCTTTAATTGTTTGAAGAAATATTATAAAAAGATTGATAGAAAAAGGAAAAATATTGTGATATCATAGTTTATCATAATAATTTTTATAATTTTATAAGCTTATTATGATAAAAATTTTATTGGAGGTTTTAGTATGACATTAGAACACGTTCTTAGTTATTTTGGAACTTATACTCCCGGTAAAAATGGCGAAGTTGCAAGTTTTGAATTTGAATACCTTTGTACATTAGGTATTGCTGCTTTAGTAATTTTTGCTGGTAGATGGTGTGTAAGTCATTCATCTGCTTTAAAGAAATATGCAATTCCTGCACCAGTTGTATCAGGACTTATATTTTCTATTATTGTTGCAATTATTAAATTATCAGGAATTATTTCCTTTAGTTTTGATGCAAAAATTACAAAGGATCTTGCACAAAATATATTCTTTTTAACAGTTGGATACGGATTTTCTGCATCTTTATTTAAAAAAGCAGGAAGAAAATTGATTTTTAATATTGCTTTTGCAGCTTGCTTATTGATAACTTTGCAAGACATTATTGGAGTACTAGTTGGCAAGGCAATAGGCATGCATCCATTGTTTGCACTTCAATGTTCATCTGCAGCTATGTCAGGTGGAGTTGGAACTGCATCTGCCTTTGGACCAATTTTTGCTGAATGGGGAGCACCTGATGGAGTAACAGAAATTGGGGTTGCCGCTGGAACAATGGGAAATATTATGGGTTCATTAATTGGTGGACCTGTAGCAGCATTTTTAATTAGCAAATATAATTTAAAAGCGGATCCAAATGATAAACCAGAATCAGAACTTAGCGATAAAGTAGCACCTTTAGTTGACAGTAGAATGATTGTGGCTTTTGCCATGGTTTTACTAATATCTGCTCTAGGTATGCCAATTTATTTCTTGCTTGACAGCATTCCAAAAATTGAGATGCCTAAGTTTATAGGTTGTTTATTTGCTGGAGCTATTGCAAGAAATATTATTGAAAAGCTTAAAAGAGACACCTATGTATCTGAAGTTAGCGCTATCGAGCATATGTTCCTTGAACTTTATCTTGCGCTAGTTCTTATGACAATAGATATTACTAAATTATTAAGCCATTTAGGACAAATGGGAATAGTTTTAGCAGCTCAAGCAGTTCTTATGGCATTGTTTGCAATTTTAATTTCTTACAATTTGTTTGGTAGAAATTATGGAGCAGCAGTTATGGCAGCAGGAAACTGCGGATGGGGTTGTGGCTCTGGTCCAAATGCAGTAGCAAATACAAAAGCAGTAATGGATACTTATGGATACAATAATATTGCTTGGGTACTATATCCTTCCTTTGCAGTAATAATTGACGATATTTACAACCCAATTTTCTTATCCTTCTTTGGTAAGATAATAAGCGGTTCTTAATTACAAAATAAAACTCTCTTTGAATTTCTTTAATAGAAAATTGGAGGGAGTTTTACTACATATGTAAGAATGTATAGTGATGCCACAAGGAAGACTACTTTTCATAAAAAATCTTTGTACATTTGTGAATGATGTGATATTAATATCAAAATATAAAAATAAATATCCTATATACTAATCTATTATTGGGAGCTAGCCAATAATAGATTTTGTTTTACCTAAAAGTTAAAAAATTTAGAGTTTGCATTGGTAATCTATTTGATTTATATAATACCTTTCGCTTGATTTTAAATCAAAAATATAAATATTTATAAAATCTCTCATTATTATTTCTATGACTTCTTTCGACTTTAATATTATGTTTTGCCTTCTAGGTCTTATTAAATTATTTTTCATGCCTAGTTTATTACATAAAATATCAAAGAGATGTATCTTTTTTGTTTCCTAAAAATGAGTAAATTAAAATCCTTATCTATTTGTATAATATCCCAAATAATCTATTACCCTTTTACACCAATATTTTTTGGAGCATCATAAGGTTTATAATGTAAGATTTTTTCTTTTTAACCATATCTTTAAAATATCCAAATTTTCTAAAAACTCTAAATAATGAACCGAGATGTCT
The DNA here is from genome assembly GCF_012976305.1 of Peptoniphilus faecalis. Lineage (GTDB taxonomy): Bacteria > Bacillota > Clostridia > Tissierellales > Peptoniphilaceae > Peptoniphilus_A > Peptoniphilus_A faecalis. Next base: position 148,848 of record NZ_JABDSR010000001.1, on the reverse strand, counting down.
TTTATATTCTTTATTAAGCCTAAGCTTTGCATGTAATTTTATCATGAAAATATTAGGATTTCTTTTAATATAGTTTTTATCTATAAAATTTCCTCATGTATAAATAATTTTATAATCAAATATGTATTGAAAATAAATATCAATAATGATATTATAATAATAACGACACCGGTGTCGGTATAGGAGGATGTTTATGGCTAAAAAAATGATTGCTGACGAAAGAAAAAAACAAATTCGACAAGCAGCTATAAAAGTGTTTTTAAATAAGGGATTTAGAAATACTGTTATGAATGACATTATGGAAGAAACAGGACTTTCAAGAGGAGGTCTTTATCATCATTATGGCTCAACTTATGAAATTTTATATGATCTCATGATGGATGGAAATTTATATAGAAGAAATATTATTCAAGAATCAATCAATGATGAAAATTTAAGGCTAAGTCCAAATTTTTTTTCTAGAATTATCGTGGATAAGATGCTTGCAGAGAGCGATTATGCAAAAATTTATGTTATGTTTTTATGCGAGTTGAAGGAAAATAAAGATTTGAAAAACTTATATATGAAGCTAAAAAAAGAGTCCATTCAAGTATTTAAAGAATTGTTTTCTAGCTTGTCTATTGATATACCATCTGATGAAACCTTTGAGTTTATGATTAATATTATAAATTCCGGCTTGATGGCTTGTGAGGTTTTGGGAGCTCGTGCTAATTTTATAGAGAATAAGAAATATATCATGGAAATGATAGATACCTATTTCGCAAAGGTGTTGAATTCAAAGGAAGGAGCTAAATAAATGGATTTAATAAATAAGTATACAAAGGAGAATAAAATACAATATTTTATTTCTGTGTTGTTTGCAATACTTGGGGTAATATCAAATCTTTTTGTATATATTATCCTAAGTAAGGTGATTGTATCTTTGATTGATGGGAATCAAGATTATAATTATTATATGCAAAAGATATTTTTAATCTTTTCTTGCCTTTTAGTAAAAGAAATATTTATGTCTTTATCAACAGCGATTTCCCACAAAGTAGCTTATCAAATAATAAGAGATATAAGAAAAAATCTTATGGAAAAATTATTTAAAATGCCTCTAGGAGATATATTAAATGAGTCTACTGGCAAATTAAAGGACATAATAGTAAATCAAGTTGACAATACTGAAACAACTTTAGCTCATATTATACCTGAGATGACAGCAAATTTAGTTGGACCTTTAATATTGTTTATTTATATGTTGGTTTTAGATTATAGGCTAAGTCTAATATCTTTAATTCCATTATTTATTGGTGGAATTTTTATGAGTGGACCTATGAAAAGGATGAAAGTAAAATTTCCACAAGCAGTTAAAATTGGTCAAGATATGAATAATTCTATAGTTGAGTATATCAATGGGATTGAGGTTATTAAAACATTCAATAAAGGAGAAAAATCCTATAAAAAATACAGTGAGAATGTATATAAAAAGGCAAATTATTATTACAATTGGATGAGAGAAAACACAAGGGATTATGCGATAAGTATGTCCATAGCACCAGTCGGCATTTTTACTATCATACCATTTGGGCTATATTTTTGTATGAAAGGAAGCTTAGATGGTGGAGTGTTTTTAACATTGATAATACTTTCTTTTGGCACTATACAAAATATAATGCGAGTGATGACATTTGAAGATGATATTGGAAGGATATCAACAATTTTTGGAGAAATTAAAAACATACTTAATTCGAGAGAATTGTATCATAAAGATGATAATTCTGAAATAAAAAATTACAATATAGAGCTAAAAAATATAGATTTTTCTTATGAGAAAGATATACAGGTGATAAATAACTTAAATATTAATATAAAAGAAGGTAGTTCAAATGCCTTAGTTGGCGAATCTGGTTCTGGGAAGTCAACTATTGCAAAACTAATAGCAGGATTTTGGGACGTAGATAATGGTTCTATAAGTATAGGGAATGTAGATATTAAAAGTATGTCTCTTGAAAAACTATCTAATATAATTTCCTATGTATCACAAGATAACTTTCTTTTTGATATGTCAATCATGGAAAATATTAGGATAGGAAATAGAAGTGCAAGTGATAAGGAAATAATTGAGGTATGTAAAAAATCAGCCTGCCATGATTTTATAATGAATTTATCAGAGGGATATGAAACAAGAGTTGGTGAAGCTGGCAGCCTCTTATCTGGAGGAGAAAGACAAAGAATATCTATTGCTCGTGCAATGATAAAGAATGCACCAATCATAATTTTAGATGAAGCAACTTCTTATATTGATCCTGAAAATGAGGCTTTAATTCAAGATGCTATATCAGAATTAGTAAGAGGAAAGACTTTAATTATAATAGCACATCGTTTAAATACGATAACTAATGTAGATAAGATATTTGTAATTAAAAATGGATACCTTGCAGACCAGGGCAGCCATGATGAGCTCTTGCAATCATCAGAAGACTATCACAATCTATGGGAAACTGCTTTGAAAGGAGAAAAAAATGATTAGTGTTTTTAAAAAGATATGGAATTTTTCTATAGGCGAGCAAGTATATATAAAAAAATCAATTCTTGATAACTTTTTAGGGGCTATATTTAATGCCTTTCAATTTGCTGCAATATACCATGCAATTTTAGGAGTAGTGAACAAAGATATAAGTTTAAAAACTATAGGAGTATCAAGCTTATTTTTAATAATCAGTGTTCTAGGACTTATTATTTCAAAAAATTCATCCATGCTAAAACAAACGCATGCTGGATATTTTATGGCTGCTGATAAGAGGATTGAACTTGGAGAAAAAATAAAAAGGGTTCCTATGGGATTTTTTTCAAATTTAAGTTTGGGAAATTTAACAACAATTGCAACTACAAATTTAGACAATGTTGAAACTTGGGTTCCTAGTTTATTTATTATGGTTTTTGGTGGTATGTTAAATGCTATTGTTTTTATATTGTCCTTATTTTTCTTTTCCTATAAGGTTGGTCTTGTAGCGATAATTGGCTCCGTTGTATTTTTGTTAATTATATCTCTTATGCAAAAAAAGTCGAGAGAAAATGCAGATAAAATTCATAAAATCCAAGTATCATTAACAAAAGATGTCCTATCAACATTGCAAGGAATGCAGATTATAAAAGCCTATAATCTTGGAGGAAGTAATAATAAGAAACTTGAGAAAAGCTTTGATGATGCAAGCAAGTCATCTTTTGATTTAGAGAAAACCGTAGTACCTTATACTTTATTAGCTAAAAACATAATAGCAATCACAATTTGCACTATGTTATTTGTATCTGTAAAGACATACTATAATGGACAAAGTCAATTAGTTAATACAATTATGATATTTGTTGCAAGTTTTGTTATATTTGATGGACTTATTGCATCTGGCTCTGCGCTTGCCATGTTAAGGCTGGTAGAAAATGCTGTTGATTCCTACGAATATACAAAAACTATAGAAGATATGGCAGAAGGTGGAATTATTGAAACTATAAAAAATCATGACATAGTTTTTAATAATGTATCTTTTTCCTATAACGATAGACCTATTCTAAAAAACATAAATTGCAATATAGAAAAAAATACAATGACGGCAATAGTTGGCCCAAGTGGATCAGGAAAGACAACTTTCTGTAATTTAATAGCTAGATTTTGGGATGTAAACTCTGGCGAAATTTTAATCGGTGGCAAAAACATTAAAGACTATACTATTGAAAATTTAATGGATAATATCTCCATGGTTTTCCAAGATGTCTATCTCTTTGAAGACACCATAGAAAATAATATAAAATTTGGCAAACAAGATGCAAGTCATGAGGAAGTTGTTGAAGCTGCGAAAAAGGCAAGATGTCATGAATTTATAGTTGGTCTTCCGGAAGGATATAACACTTTAATCGGAGAGGGAGGAGCAAGCCTTTCAGGAGGAGAAAAGCAAAGGATCTCTATAGCAAGAGCTATGCTAAAGGACGCAGACATAATTATTTTTGATGAAGCAACTGCAAATATAGACCCAGAAAATGAAGATAAACTAAAAGAAGCCATAGAGTCCTTGACAAAAAATAAAACGGTTATCATGATTGCCCATAGACTAAAGACCATAAGAAATGCAGATCAAATTTTAGTTTTAAAAGATGGAGAAATTGTTGAAAGAGGAAATCACGATGAACTCATTAAAAACAATGGACTCTATTCAAATTTAATTAATGCAAAATCTAAGGCTGAATCATGGAAGCTTGGAAATAAAGTCTAATTAATATTATAAGGAATTTCTTTCATTTTAGAGGACTAATCATGCAAAGTGCAATAGTCCTCCTTTTTATTTTCAAAAAATAAACTGGAATGAAAAGGAGGAGATGTCTAAGGAAAAACATATGAATGGAAAAACAATTAGAGATTTAGCAAAGGAAAAAGATGTATTGTACACAAATTATTTCACAAAATCATACATTTTCATATAAGTTTTTATTGTTTTGTAATTAATAAATAAATTAGTCAAAGATCAAATCGTCATTGTCGTCATTATCATTCATAAAGTAAATCAAGAGTTCGTTTGCAGTATCAAAATCATTCTCTGAAACATATATTCCCTTTTCATAAAGCGAAAATCCAGAAATTAGCCTCATATAATCGCCCTCGTCTTTTACGAAATAGGGAATTGAATTGTCTTCTAAGAAAGCACAAATTTCATCAAATAAAAGTTTATTGGTAGAAGTAACGAGTTTTACATATTCAATGTCTTTTTTCATAATATCACCTAAAAAGATTATACCCTTAATTATAAAAAATTAAATTTTATTAAAACAATTTATTAAATTTATTGGAAAATAAGGGAACAATACTTTAACGCTTTTATCTATTTAAAAAATATTAATTTTGTGATACTATTCTAGTGTACAAAAAAAGGAGGAGCGTATGTCAAAGCAAAATGAAGGATTTTCATCGATCCTTGGATTTATTATGGTTGCCATTGGCCTTGCCTTAGGAATAGGAACTCTTTGGAGATTTCCCTATGTAGTTGGCGAAAATGGTGGAGCAATTTTTATATTTTTATATATTCTAATTATTTTAGTAATAGGAATTCCTCTTATGACTTGTGAGGTTACAATAGGTTATGCGACGGGAAACGCAGCTATAGATGCTTATAAGACTCTTAAACCAAATACTAAATGGTACTTGGCAGGATATCTTCACACACTTGCAGCACTAATTATAGTGGGATACACTTCGGTTATTTATGCGTGGATTATTAAATATATTGCCGGAGCTATAAGTGGAGATTTTGTTGGACTTACTAGTGAAGGCATACAAAGTTATTTTGATACTTTTAATGCAAATAAACCAATAGTATTTTTATTTTTCTTAATTAACTTTCTATTAAATGACGCAGTAATTATCTTGGGAGTTCAAAAGGGAATTGAAAGAGTTTCAAAAATTTTAATTCCAGTCTTATTTGTAATTATGGTTGTAATAATAATCTTTGGACTAAGACTTCCTGGTGCAATTGACGGCATTAAGTTTTTATTTAAACCAGATTTTTCTAAATTCTCAATGAATTCAGTTATTGCATGTCTAGGTCAGGCGTTTTTTGCACTTGGTCTTGCAATGTTGGGTTCCATGGTTTTTGGTTCTTATATTAAAGAAAAGGACGAAAATATTTTTAAGGATTCATCAGTAATATGTCTTGCACTTGTATTTGCAGGAATTTTATCTGGACTTATGATTCTTCCAATTGTATTTGCAACTGGACTTACACCGGGAGAAGGAGTTGGACTTACATTTTTAACCCTTCCACTTGCCTTTAATGTAGTGCCCTTTGGAAGAGTACTTTCAATTTTATTTTACTTTGGATTTTACATTGCAGCTTTCACTTCATCTGTTGGCGTATTAGAAGCAATTGTTGGACAATTTATGGAGAGATTTAAATTAGATAGAATTAAAGCATTAATCCTTGCAAGTGTTATTATAATTGGAATTGCAGCATTATCTATTTTCTATGATCCAGCCTTTGCATTCATAGACAATGTGGAAAGTAATTATATTTTAGTAATTGGCTGTCTTTTAATCGCACTTTTTTCTGCAAGAGCATGGAAAATGGAAAATTTAATTGAAGCGGCAAATATAAAAAGTCCATTTGTCAGAATGTGGATGAATGTAAGTATAAAATATATTTCACCAATTGTTATTGTCATTATATTCTTTAGTCAATTTATAAAATAAAACTTGCATGGCCTTGTCATGATTTTTATAAAAAAACTGAGCAGCACGCCCAGTTTTTTATTTATATATTTAAGCTTTTTAATAAGGAAAGTTTACAATAAAAAAAGACCGCGCTGGGTCCTTTTCCGTTGTAATTACATATTCTTTGAATAAAATTCAACGATTAATTGGTCTTCAATTTCTATTGGAATATCTTCTCTATTAGGTAGAGAAACTAAAGTTGCTTTAAAGTCTTCATCTTTAGAGATGTAAGGATAGTTTACAACTATGTTAGTGTTGTAGTTTTCTTTAAATAAATCAACTTTTCTTCCCTTAGCAGATAATGCAATTACATCAGATGCTTCACATCTGTAGGAAGGAATATTTACTTTCTTTCCATTTACAGTTAAGTGACCATGAGTAACCATTTGTCTTGCTTGTCTAATTGAAGATGCAAAGCCCATTCTGTAACATAAATTATCAAGTCTTCTTTCAAGGAATGTTACTAAGTTAGGACCAGTTTGGCCTTGAGTTCTTTGAGCTTCTTTGAATAGATTAACAAATTGTCTTTCAAGCACCCCGTAGTATGCTCTAAGTCTTTGTTTTTCTAAAAGTTGCTTACCATATTCAGTAAGTTTTTTATCACTTCTTGCAGTACCCTTTGTAGCTCTTTTCATTGCTTTTGGGTGACCACATACATTTAGTCCAAGTCTTCTTGATTGCTTGAACTTTGGATCCATCATTTTTGCCATTTTAATCAAACTCCTATAAATTTTCGCCGCGATAATTTATAAGCCGATAGCATTATACTAGAAATAGAGGTTTTTGTAAAGAAAAAAATTAAAATTAGAAAATTTTATAAGCTAACAAAGATTATTTGTTAAGAAAGCATTTATTTAATGAAAATTTTAAATAAATTATGTTATACTAAAAATATAAATAAGAGATATCTTTCGATTAATTGTTAGGAGGATTTATGAAAAAAATTGAATTTGTTGACACTGTCCTTCGAGATGCCCATCAATCACTAATGGCAACGAGAATGACTTATAAGGATATGGAACCTGCACTTGATAAGCTTGACAAAGTTGGATACAAGGCTTTAGAATGTTGGGGAGGAGCGACTTTTGACTCATGTATTAGATATTTAGATGAAGATCCATGGGAAAGAATTAGAAATATAAAATCTCATTTAAAAAACACAAAGACTCAAATGCTTCTAAGAGGTCAAAATCTTTTGGGGTATAAAAATTATCCCGATGATGTTGTAGAAAAATTCGTTGAACTTTCTGTTAAAAATGGAGTAGATATAATAAGAATTTTTGACGCATTAAATGACCTTAGAAATATTGAAACTTCACTTAAAGCTGCTAAAAAAGCTGGTGCAGAAGCACAGGTTGCGATTTGTTATACTACATCAAAAATTCACACAATAGAATATTTTACAAATCTTGCTAAAAATGTTCAAGAAATGGGTGCAGATTCAATAGCAATCAAAGATATGGCGGGAATATTGACTCCGCCAATATCAAGAGATTTAGTTAAGTCACTTAGAAAAGTAATTGATATTCCAATAGAACTCCACACTCACGAAACTACTGGATGTGGTTCTATGACCTATCTTAAGGGTGTTGAAGAAGGCGCAGATATTTTAGACACTGCCATTTCACCATTCTCTGGTGGAACAAGTCAACCTCCAACAGAAACTCTTGCAATAATTTTAAAGGAAGCAGGATATAAGGTCGATCTAAACTTAGATGTTTTAAATGAGCTTGCACCTTATTTTCAAGAAGTTAAAAACAAGTATTTGAACAATGGAACTTTGAGAGTAAAAATGCTTACAGTTGATCCAAAGGGACTTATCTATCAAGTGCCTGGTGGCATGCTTTCAAATTTAAACTCTCAACTTTCAGCTGCAAAGCAAGAGCATTTATTTGACAAAGTTCTTGCAGAAGTGCCAAATGTTAGAAGAGACATGGGTTATCCGCCACTAGTTACTCCAATGAGTCAAATGGTAGGAACTCAGGCATCTTTTAATGTTATGACTGGAAAGAGATACAAGATGGTTCCAAATGAAATCAAGGATTATTTAAAGGGACTTTATGGAAAAACTCCAGTTGAAGTGGACGAAACTTTTAGAAAATCTATAATAGGCGATGCTGAAGTAATTACAGATAGACCTGCAAATCACTTAGAGCCAGCTCTTGATAAATACAAAACTGAAGTAGGAGATCTTGCAAAATGCGAAGAAGATGTTTTAACTTATGCATTATTTCCACAAGTTGCAAAGGACTTCTTGGCAAAAAAATATAGCAAATAATTTAAATACTATTAATACTATTGGCAAGTCCAATAGTATTTTTTTGCAAATAAAAATATTTTGTTGTATTATTTTTCTAGATAATAAACATTATATATAATTGAAAGGAAGATAATATGGATTATAAAAATTTTGTTGTCAATGACTATATAGAAATCTATGCAGAATTAATTCTAAAGATTGGACTAAAAATCAAAAAGGGCGACAGACTTGTAGTGAGATGTCCAATAGAAGCTAGAGATTTTGCTATTACTTGCACAAAAAAGGCCTACGAACTTGGAGCAATTGAAGTTGTAATGGATTATAGAGATCAAATAATTTCTAAGTTAAAATACGAAAATGAAAGCGTGGAAGTTTTAACGGATATACCAAAGCACAAAGTAGATAAAGAAAATTATTACATGGAAAAAAAGGCAAAATATCTTTCTATAACTGGATCTGACCCCGATGTATTTAAGGGAATTGACTCCGAAAAACTATTCAAAGCAAATCTTGCAAATTCAAAGGCATTAAAGGACTTTTCAGCTAAGATGATGGCAAATTATGTGTCATGGATAGTTGTTGGAGCAAGTATTCCATCATGGGCTACAAAAGTTTTTCCTGACTTAAGTGAGGATGAAGCTGTAAAAAAATTATGGTATGAAATTTTTAATTCTGTGAGACTTTTTGAAGAAGATCCAGAAAAAGCTCTTGAAGAACATGTAAATAATTTAAATAAATATAGTGCATTTTTAAATGAAAATAAATTTGAAAAACTTATTTACAAATCAGAAAAGGGAACTGACCTTGAAGTTTGTCTTCCTAAGGGATATATTTTCGCAGGAGCTGGAGATGTAAATAGCGATGGCGAAGAATTTATTGCAAATATGCCAAGCGAAGAAGTTTTTTCTGCACCAAGACTTGATGGAGTAAATGGAAAAGTTTATTCAACAATGCCACTTAATTACAATGGAAATTTAATTGAAGACTTTTATTTAGTTTTTAAAGACGGAGAAGTAATTGATTACGATGCTAAAAGTGGAAAAGAATATTTAAAAAATATAATTGAAACAGACCAAGGTTCAAAAAGACTTGGAGAAGTTGCTCTAGTTTCACATAATACACCAATTTCCATGAGAAAAGTTTTGTTTTACAACACACTTTATGATGAAAATGCATCTTGCCATTTTGCCCTTGGCAAATCATATCCAAGCTGCATTGAAAATGGTGAAAAACTTACAATTGAAGAATTAAAAGAAAGAGGTATGAATGATTCATTAACTCATGTGGATTTTATGGTTGGCGACGAAACGACAGAAATAGTTGGTGTAAAAGAAAATGGAGAAAAAGTACAAATTTTTAAGGATGGGAATTTTGTAATATAATAATAAAAAAGTGATGCTGCATAATAGATATTCTATTCTGCTCATCACTTTTTTATTAAATATTTGAATTAACATTATCTTTTTTGATTAATAAATTATAAAATTGAAGGAAACAATAAATAAAAATTATATTAAATAACTTTGTGTAAAATGTTAATAATTACAAAACAGATATTGGTAAGTGATAAAATTTTTGACTACATCATATTAACCTCCATTAATAAATTTTTTAGAATTAAGTGGAAAAATTCTAAAAAAAGGCTTAGAAACTACAGTATCTGTCTTTATAGGCCCAAAATTTCTCGAATCATAGGATCCATTTAAAGTTCTATTATCCCCGAGGACAAATAATTCGTCTTCACTAAGTGAAAAAATTTCTTTATCTGAGTATGTATATGAACCGTCTACTAAATAATATTCATTTAATCGATTTCCATTTACATAAACAGAGCCATCAATTATTTCTATTTTATCCTTTGGAAGCCCAATAATTCTTTTGACAAGTAGCTTATTTTCATCTTTAGATTTAAAAACTATAATATCACCTCTTTTGTATTCTTTTTTAAATTTATAAAAAGAACTAGATAATATTACATCTTTTGGATGAAGAGTTGGATACATAGATGTTTGATTTACTATTACTACATTAAATACAAAGAATCTGAGAAATAGTGCCAATAAAAAGGCAAATAATATTACTTTAAAATCGTGATAATACTTTTTCATTTTATCTAAATACAACACCTTTATTTAATAATAATAATAAATAATTAATTAGAAGTCAATTTAAAACACATCATCTTTAACCAATAATAAAAGGTAAATAATTAATCATAACCACCGGCTAAGCCGGTGGTTTGTTATGCCCCTATAAGGGGCTGTTACCGGCAGCATTTCATGCTTTGAATTTTCTTTCTCGTGCACCTTTTTCACAGCTAGTGCTAAAGCACTTTAGTTTCTGCTTTTGTTCACTTGCTCACCCGTAAACGGGTCTATAAATTCTTTCATACCTATTTGATCTGACATATAATCTTCTTTCAATTGATTCTTTATATATTCTTGTATTTTCTTTGCATTTTTTCCCGCTGTGTCTACATAATATCCTCTACACCAAAAATGTCTATTTCCATACTTATATTTTAAATTCGCATGTCTATCAAATATTATTAAACTGCTTTTTCCTTTTAAATAGCCCATTATTTGTGAAATACTGTATTTTGGTGGGATTTCCAAAAGCATATGAATGTGGTCTGGACAACATTCTGCTTCTATTATATTTATTCCTTTTCTCTCGCATAAATCTCTTAATATTTTTCCTATGTCTTGTTTTAATCTTCCATATATTATTTGTCTTCTATACTTCGGTGCAAATACTATATGATACTTACAATTCCAAGTTGTATGTGATAAACTATTTTTATCCATTTGGATACCTCCCTGATTTTGATTATGCTACTGCCTGTAAATTAATCATTATATCATGGGAGGTTTTTTGCTTGAAGCTAAAGCTATTATTCCTACCACCAGCATAGCTGGTGGTTTTTTCATGCTTAAGCGTACAATAAAAATGAAAATATTATGAAAATATTTTCATAAACATGGTAGAATATAATTAATTAATAGATAAAATAGGAGGAAATATGTATTCTTGCACAAAAACTTGTACATTAACTGGACTCAATGGCTATCCAGTTGATGTTGAAGTTGATCTTTCAAATGGGATGCCAAAAATTATACTAGTAGGACTTGCTGAGACTGCAGTAAAAGAATCCACAGAGAGAGTAAAATCGGCAATAAAAAATTCTGGTTACGACTTTCCAAAAAAGAGAATTACAATAAATTTAGCTCCTGCTAATTTGAGAAAAGACGGGACACAACTTGACCTTGCAATTGCGGTAAGCCTTTTAAGTTGCGATGAAAGTTTAGAACTCGACTACAGTCCTTACATATATATGGGTGAACTTGCACTGGATGGCAAGGTAAATAAAATTCAGGGAGCACTTCCCATGGTAATTTCCATGCGAGAAAAGGGCTACAGAAAATTTATCGTGCCTTATGAAAATAGAAAAGAATGTGTAATAGTTAGCGATGTTGAAATCTATCCAGTAAAAACTTTAGAAGAAGTAATTTCTTTTTTAAGGGGAGAAATTAAAATTGAAAGATGTGTCGGAAATTTTACTAGGGAGAAGGTTTCTTATACAGTGGATTTTTCTGACATAAAGGGACAGGAAAGCCTAAAGAGAGCGCTTGAAATTTCTGCTTGTGCAAAATCCAATATTTTAATTTTAGGTTCACCTGGATCGGGAAAAACAATGGCAGCAAAGAGATTTCCAACTATTTTGCCAGAACTTGATTTTGAAGAAGCAATAGAAGTAACAAAAATTTATTCAATCTCAGGGCTTTTAGACGACAATGCACTTATAATTAAGCCACCTTTTAGAGCGCCACATCACACAGCATCAGCAGTTTCATTAATTGGCGGAGGCAAAATTCCAAAGCCGGGAGAAATTTCCCTTGCAAATAAGGGAGTATTGTTTTTAGATGAGTTGCCAGAATTTTCAAAATCGGTTTTAGAAGTTTTGCGTCAACCAATGGAATCTAAGGATATAATAATATCTCGTGCAAATGCCAGCGTTAGATATCCAGCAGATTTTCAACTAGTTGTGGCATTAAATCCTTGTCCATGTGGTTATCACAATTCTAAAACTCATGAGTGTAATTGTTCGCCTTATGAAATTCAAAGATATCTTTCAAAAATTTCTCATCCTTTGCTTGATAGAATTGATATTCATTTAGAGGTTCCTGAAGTTGAATATAAAGAAATTTCTTCTGAAAGATCTGGCGAAAGCTCTGAAGTTGTAAGAGAAAGGGTAAAACATGTTAGAGAAATTCAAAAAGATAGATTTAAAGAGGAATCTTTCAAATATAATTCAGAAATTCCTGAGGATAAATTAAAAAAATACTGTGCATTAGATAGCACTTCAGAAAAGATTATGGAACTTGCTTTTAAAAAGTATGGCATGAGTGCAAGGACTTATAATAAAATTTTAAAAATTTCAAGGACTATTTCTGACATGGATGGATGTGAAAACATTAAAGAGGATCATGTTTTGGAGAGCATACAATATCGAACTATGGACAAAAAGTTTTGGGGTAATTAGATGAATAGAAGAGATCTACTAATTTTTTTAAATGAGATAAATTTCTCAAGTGAAAATTCTTTAAAGATTTTAAATTATTTAATAGACAGTAATATTCCAATTGAAGATTTTGATACCATTGATTATTTTAAGGAAAGGGTTTTGTCAAAGAGAAGTTTCGACAGATTAAAGGAAAAGGCCAAAGATTTTAATTTAGTTGTCGATGAAGTTAAGGAGAAAATCAACTTAATTGGAGTTAAAATTACCACAATTTTAGATGATGAATTTCCTAAGTCTCTTAGATATATAATGAACCCACCTTCAGTTTTATATATAAAGGGAAATTTAAAGATTTATAATCCAATTGCCTTTGTTGGTGCAAGGAGTCATTCTTCTTATGGAAATATGGTTGTAAATAAAATAATTGATAGTATGAGTAATTATGATTTTACAATTGTAAGTGGGATGGCTTATGGTATTGATTCACTTTCACATAAAAGAGCTTTAAAAAACAATTTAAATACAATTGCAGTTCTAGGTACGGGAATTGATGTAATTTATCCAAAGTCAAATAAGGAACTATATGAAGAAATTTCAAAAAAAGGTTCAATAATTAGCGAGTTTGCCTTGGGAACAAGTGCGAATAAATTTACATTTCCAATTAGAAATAGAATTATATCTGGTCTTTCAAAAACTGTTGTAGTGGTAGAGGCAAAGGATAAAAGCGGAAGCTTAATAACTGCGAGACTTGCTGCAGAACAAGGAAAAGAAGTTTTTGCAGTTCCGGGAAATATTACTTCAATTTATTCTGTTGGAACAAATAAGTTAATTCGAGACGGTGCAATTCCTTTAGTTGAGGTAGAGGATATTTTAGATTATTATCCAAATTTAAATAAAAACAAGGTTTATGAAGAAAATATTGAAATGGATGCAGAAGAACTAGCTGTGTATAATTTAATTCAAAGGGGAATAAATAACACTAACGATATTTGCAATAATTTAAGGAATGAGGTATTTTATATAAACAAGATATTGACAAAATTAGAACTCAGAGGAATTATAGAAAAAATTTCTATGAATGAGTTTCAAATTTTAAAATAGATTTTAGGAAGAGGGAGATGGTATTTTGGCAAAAAATCTAGTAATTGTAGAGTCGCCAACTAAGGCGAAGACAATAAAAAAGATGCTTGGCTCAAATTACAAAGTAATTGCATCAGTTGGTCATGTTAGAGATTTACCAAAATCAAAACTAGGTATTGATATAGAAAAAAATTTTGAACCACAGTATATGAACATATATGGCAAGGGGCCTCTTATTAAGGAAATTAAATCTGAAGCTAAAAAGGCTGATAAAATAATTCTTGCAACCGACCCCGATAGAGAGGGAGAAGCAATTTCTTGGCACCTTTCACATATTTTGGAAATGGATCCAGATGATAAGAATAGAGTTACCTTTAACGAAATAACTAAGGATACAGTAAAAAGAGAAATTAAGAATCCAAGAGCAATTGACATGAATCTTGTGGATGCTCAGCAGGCAAGACGTGAATTAGATAGGCTTGCAGGTTATCAAATATCTCCATTATTGTGGAAAAAAGTAAAGGCTGGTCTTTCTGCTGGCAGAGTTCAATCTGCAGTTTTAAAACTAATATGTGACAGAGAAGAGGAGATAAATAATTTTATTCCTGAAGAGTATTGGACTATTCAAGCAGATTTGAGAGTTGGAAGAAGAAAACTTTTAGCGGATTATTATGGAATAAAAGAAAGTGGAAAAGCTAAAAAAGTCGAATTAAAGTCAGAAGATGATGCAAATAGAGTACTTAAAAATATTGATGAGGAAAATTTTATTGTTGATTCTGTAAAAAAAGGAAAGAGAGTAAGAAAGGCTCCAAATCCTTTCACAACTTCAACTATGCAACAAGACAGTTCAAGGAGAATAAATTTTTCAACAAAAAAAACTATGATGGTAGCTCAAAGACTTTATGAAGGAATAAAACTTCCAAAGGAAGGTTCAGTAGGCCTTATAACTTATATGAGAACAGACTCTACGAGAATTTCTGTTGAAGCACAAAATGCTTGCCTTAATTTTATAGAAAAAAATTATGGAAAAGAATATTTAGGAAAAAAGCATGCACCAAGTAAAAAGAAAAATGAAAATGTTCAAGATGCCCACGAGTGTATTAGACCTACAGATGTAACAAAAACACCATATTCAATTAAGGATTCTCTATCAAAGGATGAATTTAAATTATATTCATTAATATGGAGTAGGTTTGTAGCATCACTAATGTCAAATGCGATTTATGACACTGTTTCCGTAGATATTCTTTCAAACTCTCAATTGTTTAGAGTTGCAGGTTCAATTTTATCTTTTGATGGTTTTTTAAGAGTTTATAACTATTCAAATGAAAAAAACGCAGAACTTCCATCACTTAAAGAGGGACAAATCTTAAAATTAAAAGAGATAAACAAAGAACAGCATTTTACAAGCCCACCTCCAAGATACAATGAGGCATCATTAATAAAAGAACTTGAAGCATTGGGAATAGGGAGACCTTCAACTTATTCACCTACTATTTCAACTCTCCAAAGTAGATACTATGTAGTTCTTGAAGAGAAAAAATTTGTACCAACAGAATTGGGACAAACAGTAAATGAAATTTTAGTTGAAAATTTCAAAAATTTAGTAGATAAAAAATTTACTGCTGAAATGGAATTTGAATTAGACGAAATTGCTGCGGGGAAAAAACAATGGAAAGAGTTAGTTAGATCCTTTTATGATGACTTGAAAAAGGATTTAGACAAAGCTTATGAAAATATAGAAAAAGTTGAAATAGAAGATGAAGTATCTGATGAGATTTGCGAAAAATGCGGACGAAACATGGTTATCAAGATGGGGAGATATGGAAAATTTTTGGCTTGTCCAGGTTTTCCAGAATGCAGAAATACTAAGTCACTTGTAGAAAAAATTGGAGTTAAATGTCCAGAATGTGGTAAGGGAGAAATTGTAGTTAAAAGAAGTAAAAAGGGAAGAATTTTTTACGGATGTGACCAATATCCTAAGTGCGAATTCGTATCTTGGAATAAACCTATAAACGAAAGATGCCCAAAATGCAATAGTATTTTGACAGAGATGGAATCTAGAGGTAAAAAGATAATCAAGTGTAGCAATAATACTTGTGATTATAGGAGAGATGAAAGTGAGTAATTTTTCTTTTGATATTAAAAGTATATTCAGCGAAAATTATTGCCGAAAGAATTTCGTAGCTCCTGCAAGAGAAGAAGGAGACATAGTTGTCTTCTTCTCTTTACATATTGACGAAATTTTAAAATATAATCTTCAAGAAAAATTACAGAGAAAAGTAATTTTAGAAGAAAGTTCTAAAGAAAAGATTTTAAATGAATTAGACAAAATATATAAAGATGAGAAGAGAGATTTTATAATAGAAGATATTAATTCAAACTATGAAGATTTGTCAGTAAGTAATATCGACGAAAAAGAAGATTCTCCTGCAGTTAGACTTTTAAACTACATTTTAAGGGAAAGCATAGAAAGAAATGCCAGCGATATTCATATTGAGCCTAGATTTGAAAATATAATTGTTAGAATAAGAATTGACGGTGCATTAAACACATTAATTGAGCTACCAAAAAAGATTTATCCTCATCTTGTAACAAGGATAAAAATCCTTTCAGAATTAGATATTTCAGAAAAGAGACTTCCTCAAGATGGTCGATTTAGCTTTAATTTTGATGCTGAAAAAATAGATATTAGAGTTGCCACAACGCCTACAGGAACTGGTGAAAAAATAGTTCTAAGAATTTTAGACATTCAAAGAATTTCTTATACACCAGAGGGAATAGGTCTTGTCGGTGAAAATTATGAAAAAGTAATGAACTTAATTAGTCAGCCTTCTGGACTGATTTTAATTTGCGGACCAACATCTTCGGGAAAGACATCAACACTTTATACACTTTTGCGAAAAATCCAAGATGAAGACATAAATATTATGACAATTGAAGATCCCATCGAATATAAAATTGATGGCATAAATCAAATTGAAGTAAATCAAAATACAGGGCTTTCCTTTGAAAAGGGATTGAAGGCTATATTAAGAATGGATCCTGATAAAATAATGATTGGTGAAATTAGAAATGAAGATACAGCTCATATTGCAATTTCATCCTCAATTACTGGACACCTAGTTTTATCTACTCTTCACACTGAAAGCTCTCCAGCATCAATAGGAAGGCTTATTGATATGGGAATTGAACCCTATTTAATTTCAGCTGGTTTAATTGGCGTAATTTCACAAAGACTTATAAGAAAATTATGTCCTAATTGTAGGGAAAAGATAAAAAACACAAATTCAATTATAGATAATGAATATGTATTTAAAGCGAAGGGCTGTGATAAATGTAATGGAGGTTACAGTGGAAGAACGGCGGTATTTGAAATTATGATTATAGACAGTGAAATTCGCGACATGATAAGTAGGCGTGAAAGTATAAAAAATATTAAAAATTTTGCAATTGAAAGGGGTATGAATACTTTATCAAGTGAGATTTTAAAATTGATTAAAAAAGGCGAAACAACTTTTGAGGAGTATTTTAAACACATACATACTGTTGGTGAACTATGATTTATAAATACAAGGCCTTTAGAGGCAGTGAAAAGATCAAGGGAAACATTGATGCAATAAGTATTAAAGATGCTAAGGAAAAGTTAAAAAGAGAAGGACTTAGGCCAATAAAAATTGAAGAAAACATTGAATCAAGTAATTCCTTTAATTTTAAAAGAAAGTTAAAAAACGAAGATCTTTATATTTTATTTAGACAACTGGCCCTATTAATAAATTCAGGAATTAATATTGAAAATGCCTTTGAAATTTTAATCGGGGAATTTTCTGAAGATAAGAGTAAAATATTAAGCAGCGTAAGGGATAATCTCAGAAGTGGGATTTCTCTATCTGAATCCATGGAAGAAACACATTCTTTTCCAAGTCTTGTTACAAACATGGTCTATGTTGGAGAAAACACGTCAAGTCTTGGTAAAATTTTTAATAGTTTGTCAAATTATTACATAAAAAAGAGAGAAACAAACTCAAAAATTACAGAAGCCTTGGCTTATCCAATTATTCTTTTGATTACTTCATGTTTTGTAATAAACTTCTTGATTATAAATGTAATACCAAATTTTATGGAAATTTTTAGTGCAAATGACAATTTGCTGCCACTTCCTACTAGAGTCTTAATAAGTTTTTCAAACTTTTTATATAAAAATTATATTTATATAATTTTAATTATATTATTTTTGATAGCGATTACATTAATATATCATAGAAAAAATCAAAGAACCTTTCACAAAATTTTTTTGAAACTAAAGTATTATAGAATGACAAAGAGTTTAGAATTTACATTTAACATGGAGCTACTTCTTGGTGCAGGGCTCACAATTGATAGAAGTCTTGAAATTCATTCAAATATGGAAAAAAATGTCGTCCTAAAAAGCAAATTTTTAGAAATTTTAAGAGATATAAAATCTGGAGAATCTTTTTATAATAGCGCTGCAAAAATAAATGTATTTCCAAAGATTTTAATTTCCATGATTCATGTGGGAGAAGAATCTTCAAACTTAAGAGAAGTTTTTAAGATTATGTCTGGATTTTATGACGAAGAACTAAACAATTATAACAAGAAGTTTTTAGGAGTTCTCGGTCCAATTTTAATAATAATTATGGCATTAATAATTGGATTCATAGTGATATCAATTGCACTGCCGGTTTTCGATATGGTAAATCAATTTTAGGAGGATTTTATGAAATTAAAAAAGAAAAATCAGGGTTTTACACTTATTGAATTAGTAATTGTAATAGCAATTATCGCAATATTAATTTCAATTGCAGCTATGAAGTATAGCAAGACAAATCTTGCAGCAGAAGCAGCAGCGCATAATTCTAATGTAAAAGTTTTAAAGAGTGCAGGAATTTTATATTTAATTGATCATCCTGATGAAAAAAGTATAAGTATAGAAAATTTAAAGCCCTATATTGAAAGTGGAAAAATTCCCAAACCTGCAAAACATTTAGGCAAAGCAACTACATTTACAATAAGTGTAACAGAGGATGGAGATGTGCATGTTGAACCAGGTCTTGTAAAAGTGTCAAACAATTCTTTAGTAGAAGAAAATGGAAAATAATTTTTATAAAATTACTCTAATTTTTTTGGTTTTTATGCTTGGAGGATCCTTTGCATCTTTTTATTATGTATTTGTCAATAGAAGAGAAAAAAAGGAAGATTTCATATTTGCAAGGAGCCACTGTGACAATTGTAATAGAAAATTAGCATTTTATGAAATCATTCCTGTATTTTCTTATATTTATCTTAAAGGAAAATGCAAAAGTTGTGGAGAAAAAATTGGCATAGACAAATTTTTAACAGAAATTTTAATTTCAATTCTTTCTGTTTTAAATTTTTTTAAATATGGAAATTCACTTTATACTATTTTATTTATTGTTATAATTACAGTGGCAATTTTTATTGGAATAATAGACTTAAAGACAGGATATATTTATAATATAGACCTTTTTATAATTTTAGTCTTTATTTTGCTTTTAAAATTACTTGCAGAAGAAAATATTTTAAATTCTCTAAAATTTTCTCTAGGAATAGGTTTATTCTTTTTCATGCTATATAAATTTACGGAGATGATGGGACTTGGAGATGTTTATTATTCCTTTATAATGGGATTTTTTGCTAATAATTTATTAGAAGCCTTTAATTTATTTAAGGATTCCTTTTTAATAGCAGCAATATTTTCTATAATTTTAATTTTATTAAAGAAAAAAAGTTTTAAAGATTCAATTGCTTTTGGACCTTTTATTAGCATATCTATTATTATTTTCATATTATGCAGGTGAATTATGTTTCAAAAAAAGATTACTAAATTTATAATAAACGACGGATTTATAAAAATTAATAAAGATATAAAAGAAGAGTTAAAAATTGCCCTTCCTTATAGAATTTATAGAGATGGTGAAATATTAGATTATCACCATTTTTATTACAAATTAAGTAAAATTATGGAAAAAATTAATTTTAAAAGGAAGGATAAACTAATCTTAATATTTGACTCTTCATCTTTTATTCACATTAATTATAAAATTCCAGAAATTGATGAAAGCGAGATAAAAGATTTTCTTAAATTAGAACTAGAAGATTACGGGGATTTTGATCTATCAAAATATGAAGTTTTTTACGATTCTATAAAAGAAAAAGAGATCTTAAATTTATCAATTGATTTAGTACCAGCAAATTTGATTTTAAAATTAAAAGAAGTTTTGGAGAAATTAGAAATTTTAAACTATGAAATAATTCCAGAACCGCAGTCTATAAATAAAGATGGAAAATATATAGAGATTTCTCCAACTTATGTAAAACTAATTTCTGTAAAAAATAATTTAGTAAATTTTTATGAAAAAATCTACGATAAAAATTTTGAAAAACTAATTGAAGAAAATAAGTTAGAGGAGCAAAATGCCTCTAATATAATCAATCTTTGCTATGACCCAGAAGAATCTAAAATTGATGAAGACTTTCTGTTTAAATATAAAAATTATTTTACCAATTATATTAGTAAAATAGAAAAATTTGCGAAGGGTGAAAAAGTAGAATTATTTGGGAATATTTGTGATTCAACAATTATAAAAGAAACTTTAAAAACATTTAGCAGTTTAGAATATAATCTCTTAGAAGAAGACATACATGATAAAATTTCTATAAAAAAAGAGAAGAGAGAAAATAATAGGTTAAAAAATAAAAATTTTATAAATTTAATTCTTGCTATTTCTATGTTTTCAATAATTATCTTTAATTTAGTATATTTTTTAAATCTAAAAAAAGAAAATGAGATTAAATTGGCAAATACAAAAGATGTAGAAAAGGAAGAAGTTGTAGAAACTAATATGTCTAGTGATAAATTCCAAGAGAGAAATAAAATTTTTATAAATAAAATTTCTGAAATTCAAAAACTTGAGGATAAAAATTTAATAATAACAAATTATTCCTTTGACAATGGTAGGATTATAGTGAAGGGAATAGTAAAAAATGAGGAGTATTTTAACAAAGTTTTTAGAGACATAAATATTCTCAGCAAAAATATTTATATGGAGAATGGGTTTTACAAATTTGAAATGCAAATTAAATAATTGTAAAATTCAATAGGGGTGTTATTTTGAAAATAGGAAAATTAAAAGCAGAATTATTGGAAAAATATATTTTCAATAACTTGAGTTCAAATAGAGAAGAAGTAATTATAAAGGGTGGAACTGGATTAGACAATGCAGTTTTAGACTTTGGTGGAGATTTAATTGTCGCATCGACGGATCCTATAACGGGTGCTTCAAAAAACATTGGTTCTTTGGCAATAAATGTATCTGTAAATGATGTAAGCTGTCAATGTGCAGATCCTGTGGGAGTTTTAATGACAGTTTTAATTCCACCAAGTGCAACAATAGATGATTTAAAGGAAATTATCGACGATGCAAATAGTACGGCAAACAAATTAAATGTGGATATAGTAGGCGGTCACACAGAAATAACGGATGCAGTAAATAAAATTTTAATTTCCACTACAGTCTTAGGAAGAGTTAATAAAAAGATTAGGCCAGATATAAAAAGCATTAAACCAGGAGATGTGATTGCAGTTTCAAAATATATTGGTATAGAGGGAACAAGTATCATTGCTCATGATAAGTCTAATATAAAAGAAGTTTTAAATGAAGAAGAATTAAAACTTGCCATATCACTATCAGATGAAATTTCAGTTTTAAAGGAATCAAGACTTGCATCAAAATATGGAGTTAAGCATATGCACGACATTACTGAGGGCGGATTGTATGGTGCACTTTGGGAAACAGGTGTAGCAATAGATTATGGTTTAGCTACTTATTATGATAATATTCCCGTACTTGATGTAACAAAAAAAGTTTCAGAATTTTATGCAATTGATCCCATGAGACTTATTTCAAGTGGAAGTATGCTAATGATTTTTGAAAAAGATAAATTTACAGAGTTTAAAAAAGCAGCAAAAAATGAAGGAATAAAAGTTACAAAGATTGGCGAAGTAATTAAAGAAAATAAGACAGTAGTAGTATTTAATGACAAAACATTAGCTTTATCAGAACCAAGCTCTGATGAGCTTTACAAAATTATTGATTAACTATTACAATTTGGTTACAATATTGACAAATTAGTTAATGATATATAAACTTTAACTAGGTGAATTATATGAAAAAAATTATCAAATTATCAATATTATTTATAGCAATACTTATTACACCAGTATTTGCAGCAAATATTTTTTCTGTGAGTATTGGAAGTAGTGTTTTTAAAGTTAAAGAAGCAGGCGTTTTAGTTAATAAAGAGACGCTAAAAACTGAATTTTCTCCATACATAAAAGATGGAAGAACTTTCGTGCCAATTCGTGAAATCACAGAGAAACTTGGTGCTAATGTAAAATGGAATTCAAAGGACGAAAGCATAAAAATTACTTTAAACGGCGATGTAATTAATATGCAAATCAATAATCCAAATGTAACAGTTAATGGAAAGAAGATTTCATTAGATAAAGCACAAGCTCCACAACTTGCACTATATAAAAGCCCACGAAGAGAAACTAAGACAATGGTACCTCTTAGATTTATTTCAGAAACCTTTGGATACGAAGTAAACTGGAACAATGAAAAAGTGAGAGCAGAAATTAGCACAGAGTCGTCAAAATCTATTGTAGAAGAAACTAATAAGGAAAACGCTGAAAGAAAATCAAATAGTAAAAATGATAATCAAAATTCCACTGACAATAAAAAATCTAACATTAAGTCAGTATCAATTTTTGATAGCAACTATTTTCAATCAAATGCAGAAAAAAAAGAAACTGATAACATAAAAAGCCAAATAAACAATGGAAATGAAAACAAAATATTTGAAGAAGCAGATCTAGATTTAAAAGATAAAAAGAATAAGGTAATTAAAGACAAAATTGAAATAAATGGCAAGCTAAATATTATTATTGACCCTGGCCATGGAGGTAAAGATTCAGGTGCAATTGCACTTGATGGATATACTTATGAAAAAGATTTAAATTTGCTAGTTGCTGAAAGTTTAATGGAAAAACTAAACTCAAATCCAGAAATAAATGCAACCATTACAAGAACAAGAGATGAATATGTCAAACTTTTAGACAGAGCATCTGTATCAAATGATAAAAATGCAGATTTATTCCTTTCAATTCACTTTAACAGCTCCGATAATTCAAGTGCACAAGGAATTGAAGTATTATACGCCTCAGAAAATAATATTTCAATAAAGGATACTGTTCAAAAACATTTTGCAAACTGTTTACAAAAAGCACTTATAAGGGAAACTGGTGCTGTTGATCGTGGAATTAAAAACAGACCAGCTATAATTGTATTAAATAAAACAAAAAATGTTTCTGCACTAGCTGAGCTAGGATTCTTATCAAATGAAAGAGATTTAGAAACAATAAAAGACCCTGATTACATTGATAAATTAGCTAGGGGACTCTATAATGGAATAGAAGACTATATGAATAGCTATGTTATTAAGTAAGTAAGAAAGGGAATTATGAGAGAAGATAGACAAAACGACGAAATAAGACAAATTAGAATAACGCCAAATTATTTGGGACATCCAGATGGTTCTGTATTAATTGAATGGGGAGAAACAAAAGTTATTTGTACAGCGATGATTGAAAATAAAGTCCCTGCATTTTTAAGAGGAAAGAATAAAGGATGGCTTTCAAGCGAATACTCAATGCTTCCTGGCTCAACTCCAACAAGAAAAGTAAGGGACATCTCAAGGGGAAAACTTGACGGAAGAAGCAGTGAAATTTCAAGATTAATTGGGAGAACACTTAGATCATGTATAGATTTAGATAAAATTGGGGAAAGGACGATATGGATCGACTGCGATGTCATTTCGGCTGACGGTGGAACAAGAACCGCATCCATAACGGGATCTTATATTGCACTTAAAATTGCAGTGAAAAAAGCTTTGGAAAATGGAAAATTCAAAGAAGACCCAATAATTTCTAAAGTTGCTGCAATTAGTGTAGGAAAAGTTGGCGGAATAAATTTAGTAGACTTAGATTTCAGGGAAGATTCAAATGCTGATGTTGACTTAAATGTTGTCATGAACGATAAATTTGAACTAATAGAAATTCAAGGGACTGGCGAAGGGGATACTTTTTCAGTTGAAGAGCTAAATGAATTTTTAAAGGGCGCTAAAAGAGGAATTGAAGATATTTTTAAATATTTTGAAATTGTGGAGAAGTATATATGAGAGAATTAGTTTTATCCACTGATAATATTAATAAGTTAAGAGAAATAAGGGAAATTTTACAAGATTTAGACGTAAAAATTTATGGGAAATCAGATATAGAAGGCTTGGATTTTGAAGTAATAGAAGATGGCGACACTTTATATGACAACGCATTAAAAAAAGCAAGTGCAATGGCAGATAGAGTTAATTACGCAGTTTTAGCAGATGACACGGGTTTATTTGTAAATTCACTCAATGGAGAACCAGGAGTTCATTCTGCAAGATATGCATCAGAGCATGATGACAAAAAGAATAGAGAGAAATTATTAAATAATCTAAAAAACAAAGAAGACAGAAGCGCATATTTTAAAACACAAATAGTTTTAATCGATGAAGATAAAAACATTATTCCTATTGAAGGAGTTTGTTCTGGTAAAATTTCACTTGAAGAAAAAGGCGACAATGGATTTGGCTATGACAGCATCTTTGTACCAGACGGATTTGACAAGACCTTTGCAGAGATGAGCCATGAAGAGAAAAATGAAATTAGTCACCGAGCAAGAGCATTAAAGAATCTTCGAGATAAACTTTCAATAATGTAAAAAACAATTGACAAAAAATATATAATTTGTTAAGATATATATTGTTCGTGGTGGGTATGGCCTAGCTGGTTAAGGCGTCAGATTGTGGTCCTGAAGATCGTGGGTTCGATTCCCACTATCCACCCCACAATATATAGAAGTGTCTTAGACACTTCTTTTTTTGCTAGAGTGGCGGAATTGGCAGACGCACCAGACTCAAAATCTGGCGGTCGCAAGATCGTGTGGGTTCGAGTCCCACCTTTAGCACCATTTTATGTTATCGTGTATTATTGTAAATTATCGTTTGTTTGTATTTTAAGCGGTTTACAGTGATACACGATTTTTTTATTCTCGTGTAATATTGTTTTTTTGTCGTCTATTTTTGCCAAAATCCACACCAAATGTCCACTTTTTTTAGAATGGATTCTTTATTTTAAGCCTTTTAAAAGTTTGTTTGTAAAAAAGTATCCACTTTTTAAAAAGATATTACATTATCCTTTTTCTTAACTTTAACTCTGTTTGGTAAGTCAAAGGCACTCTCATATATATCTCGGTTATCCTCAACTGCGTGTATATATTTTTGAGCTGACTCTATGCTGTAGTCTCCCAAATGTTTAGCTATGCTTGGCAAAGGGACATTTGCATAGGCTAGCAGAGTTGCACTTGTATGTCTTAGTCCATAAGGCGGTATATATCTTAATCCATGTTGTTTACAAAACTTACACCAGAAATCTCGGAATTTTCCTTTGCCCCAATGAGATCCATCGTCTAAGGTAAAGACATAGTTTTCTTCAAAAGGAATTTTTAATTTTAATTCTGTATATTTCATTTTCTCGTTATTTTTATGGACTTTTAAAAGCGACAGTGCATAGTCAGTCAAAATTGAAGTCCTGACATTCTCGTTTTTTGTGCTTTTATAGATGTATCCCTTTGTTGTAGCTGCTAAAGACTTGTCCACCAGGATTTCTTTTCTTTCAAAGCTAACTTTATTCCATACTAGTCCCATAATTTCAGCAGGTCTAAAGCCGCAGACATAGGATAAGACAAAATAAGTTAATTTATCAGTAGTAGCATACTCTGACAGTTTTTCTAAGTTTTCTTTTAACTCATCTGGAGTGTAAAACTTAGATACAGACAAGGGTCTGTTGGGTACATTAACTTGAATTTTACTTGCAGGGTTTTTATTCATGAGATCTCTATCGACGCAGTCCTCAAAAATTGCTTTTAAGACTGTCAAATAATGTTTTTTAGTTTTTTGTGACAATGGCTTGCCATTAGCTTTTTTAGCATTATCAAGCATAGAGAAAAAGTTTTTTACATCTAAGTCACTTATAGTCTTAATTTTCTTGTTGCCAAAAAAAGTATAAGTTCTATTTCTTAGGTATCTTACATACCAGTCGATAGTGTTTTGCTCACGCTTTTTATTTTTTATAAATATCTTTTCAAAGTAATCTTTTAAATTTAAGTCTCCAGGATTGGAAACTTCATTTAATTCTTTATCTACCTCTCTTTCTAACACGGCTTCCTTGGTAAACAACAAAGCATCTAGTTGTCTACCAGTAAGTTCAGTTTCTAGGGTCAAGGTTTTTGTTTTCCTTGCGCCTGTGCTATAATCTTTCTTATCAATTCGTATTTGGTAGCGACCGCCACCTAAGTCTTTGATTGCCATTTTGCCTCCTAAATAGGATACAAAAAATCAATCTAATAGAATTAATTAAACAAATGTGGTATAATTGTTTTGCAAAGGTAAAAGCGTTATTTATAACACTTTATTAGGGGATGTGCTTGTCACGTTCTCTATTTTTTATGGTTATTTATTTAATACATATTCAAAGTTTCCGTCCCAATCTCTAACATATACTGGGCTATCTTTTATTTTTAGTTGATAGCCAATAACAGCTTCTACAGTTGCACCTGGTTTCACTTGTACATCAGATGCAGCAACAAGGTCTGGTTTATAATCTTCAGGGAAAAGACCATTTGCACCATCAAGCAATTCTATAGTTTTATCAGTTTCTTGTTCTCCTTTTAGTGGAGTACCAAACCAAGGGTCAACGGCTTCATCAGTTTTATTTGTGAATTCTATTGTAAGTGCTACAATGTCAACATTCTCATCATATTGACTTTTTAGAAATTCGTAATTTTTGATAATGACTTTTGCTGATTCATCTTCAAAGATGTTACTTTCTTTTGATGATTCTTGTTTGCTTTCAACAGATTCTACTGCATTAGTTTTATTTTCTTTTGGGGGTTCATTTTTAACCTCGTTTGTCTTTCCACCACAAGCTGTTAAAAGTAATGCGATAGATCCAATTGCTAATACATTTTTAACGTTTTTTTTCATTTTATTTTCTCCTTTCTAATCTTTGATTATGCTAACTTCTACAATTGGGTCAAATTTTTCTATAATTACATCTCCATGCTCATCAAGTTTTTTTCTGTTGCCACCATGGATCTCTGCTATAGCAGTTCCTGTGTTTAATATAAAGTCATGATATTTCATATTTATTTCATGAGGGACATATCCTATGTGCAATCCATCAAGATAAACTGCAATTGCTTTATTGTCATATTCATTAGTAGGCTCTGCGACAAAGTTTACTGGGATGTTACTTTGCTACGAATACTGATAAGTTGGTTTTTCAGTGTAATGAGCACCTATCCATTGATTCCTAGCGTTTTGCGATTGCCACATTTTAATATTGTCGGCAAACTCATTCCAGGTTCTTACTTCAAATTTCAAATCATTACCAACTTTTTGAGCTGAATTATTTGAAAAGATGAGTTTGAAGACCCATTTAATAGGTAAATACCACCAGCCTATGATAAGAAACCAAATTAATTTCATAAAATCACCTCATTAGGATTAATTTTATTAAACTGCCTAAGATCATAATCAAGGGTATTCCATCGTACTTGCAAAGCTTGGTTACTTACTCCATATCTATATCCTTCGACATAAGGTTTTCGATTAAGGTCTCTCAAATTTTTAAATTCTTTTGCTGGCATTAAAATATTTCCTGCAAAAGTATCTGCTTGTTTTTCCCAAACAGTATGTTTATACCTGGAACTCATCAAAACTTTTTGAGGTAATAGGAAATGGTGAAATAATTCTATATGTCCAATTTCATGCGAGATTGTAAAATTAATTCGTGGTTCGTATCTCAAAGGATTATAAAAAATATAATACTCATTGTTTTCATAAATACTAAATCCATCTTCACTTATGTCATAAAGTTCAAAAAATCTGTCATCTTGAAAGCCGTCAGTAGTATAAGGGATCAAATTTCAGCCCATACTTCGACAGTAGAAAAATGGATCAAAATAATCTGTTATATTATTTACCTTTAAAAAATGAGAGATTCTTTCGTATAAATAATAGTCGCTTCTCCAGTCCAATTAATCACACCCTTTTTAATTTCTTTCTTTAAATTCTTTGATCATATTTCGTATAAGTGCAACTTGACTATCTGTAAGTCCACTTGCTTCGCGAGCAATAATTTTACTCTGAGTGTCTTCTTCGTTACCAGTAACTAAGTAATCCATTGTTGTTCCAAGCTCTTTTGCTACTCTTTGTAATTTGTCAGCAGATGGAATTGATTTTTGCCATCTTGATATAGTTGCATTACTTACTCCAACTCTTCTTTCAAGTTCAGCTACTGTAATTCCTTTTTCTGAAATTAACTTTTGTATCCTTTCATACATTTCATAACTATTCATTTTTACACACCTTTCAAAAGTGCTAAAAATTTTTAAAACAATAGATTAAAATCTATTGACAATTAGAATATAATCTATTATACTTAATTTAAGCTAAAAATTAAGCATAAATTTAGCACTTAAATTTTATAAAAATAATTTTGTGATTAGGATTACCAAGCCGTTAATCAAGTGTTATTTTTATGCTTAAATATTAGCATAAAATCTAACAAAACGCAAGACAAAATCTAAAGCTTATAAAGGCAGGTGAGAATATGACAATCAGGGATCTTTCTTTGGAAGAAAAAATTAGCATTGCAATGAAAAGAAAGGGCTACACTTATCAAAAGTTAGCTGAAGAGATGGAAATCAGTGTTGGTTATGCTTTTGACATAGTCAAGGGCAATAGAAACAACAGTGATAGATTGGAACAGATTAAAAAAATTTTAGAGATTTAAAAGAAAGGATCAAAAATGAATGATTTAAGAATTTTTGAAAATAAAGATTTTGGTCAAGTAAGAACATCGATTATTAATGATGAGCCTTATTTCAATTTAAACGATGTATGCGAAATTCTAGAAATTAAAAATACAAGAGATGCTAAATCAAGGCTTAACTCAAAGGGGGTCGCTACTACCGACATCCTTACAAACGGTGGAAGGCAACAAGCAAATTTTATCAATGAGTCGAATCTCTACAAACTAATTTTCCAAAGTCGAAAACCAGAAGCAGAAAGATTTGCCGATTGGGTTACATCAGAAGTATTACCAAGTATAAGAAAGCACGGAGCATACATGACAGAAACAGTCATTGAAAGGACTCTTACAGATCCCGATTATCTAATACAACTTGCAACAACTCTCAAAGAAGAGAAGCAAAGAAGAATTGCAGCCGAAGAAGAAAACGAAAGAAATAGACCTAAAGCTTTATTTTCCGATTCCTGCGAAGTTGCTGAGAACTCAATCCTTATAGGCGAGTTTGCAAAAAGATTAAAACAAAATGGTCTACCAAACATGGGACAGAACAGGTTATTTGCTCTACTAAGAGACCAAGGTTATCTCTGTAAGGGCGGAGAAAGACGAAATCAGCCTACGCAAAGATCTATGGAACAAGGGCTTTTTGAGACAAAAGTAAGAGTAATTAATAACCCCGATGGCAGTACAAGAACAACTACAACAACAAAGATGACTGGTAAAGGACAGATTTACTTTACTAACAAATTTTTAGGGGGATCTTATGGACAAGAATTTTGACGTTGCCATCGAATATAGCGATACACAGGCTGACTGGGACGCTTTTATAAATCTCATGGCAGAAAAGTTTAAAAAGTGGCAAAAGGAAAGAGAGGATAGAGATGATTAAAGTTAGTAAATATAACATCTTATTAACAATCAGGAGATTGATAGGCTTGCTGATTCTTGCGAAAGCCTTATATTTTATAAGTTTGATTTCCATTAAATTTATATTTTGGTTTTTGTACGCAGGTGTAGAAGTTATTGACAGTTTTTTTAAGTTTTTAGTGAGGTGATGAGATTGAAAGCAAATAGAAGAACTGCCACAGGAATTTTAAGGGCATATTTTGAGAAAAAGAACATTGCCGATAGAGAAGATTTTGAAATACAAGATTATAGAAAGTTCCTAGAAGAGGAAACGGAATCTTATCATAGACAATGTGGGATCGATGTTTTCCAAGATTACGGGAAGTTTTCAAAGTATGTGAAAGATAAGTATTTAAAAAGGAGAAAAAGTGAATAAGGCAAATAAAAAAGTCCTCGCACCTACCAAAGTAAAAGGACTTAAAACAAATAAATATTTGCCCTTATTATATCACAAATTATAGAAATGTGGAGTTGTAAATGAATGATTTAATAAAGGATTTAAGGAATGAGTGGAAGAGGTCAGAATACCTCTACTACAAATCTTATGATATTAATTTAAAACATGAATTAGGGCTTAACATGGCGGACATTAGATCCAAGATAACGCAGTTAGAGCTAGAAGAAGAACATATAGAAAAAGTGATAAAGGGAGTAATAGCATGAAATTTAATAATTATAAAGAATTTATAGAGGGAAATTTAAGAGAAACTAAGGCTTATACGATAGACGGTGAAAGCTTATATAAAACTAAGACAGAAGCTATTGAAAATTATAAAAAAGAAAGAATAAAAAGCTTAATTAGTTCAAGTATTGGCAATGTGTTTGACTATGACCAAGATTATATAGCAGAAAAGATTACTGAGGAATTAGAAAAGAACATAGATGAATTAATTGAAATTTATAGTCTTTAAGGGGGATAAAATGGAAAATTTAAAAATATTTGATGATATAGAAGATGTTGAAGATGTTGAAGAAAGAGAAACCTTTGAAATTAAAGATTTAGCAGGCTGTGATTGGTGCTTTGAAAAGTTAAAAGCTATTAAAAAACAAAAAGATGAGTTCATAGAATACGCTGATGAACAAATAAAGAGATATGAAAATTTTAAGGAAGAGAGAATTAAAAAGGCGGAAGATGATGAAGCCTACTTCAAGGGTCTTATTCAAATTTATACAGATAAAAGATTGGCGGAAGATAAAAACTTTAAGTTAAAGACAGTAGAGGGCACAGCTTCCTATGGAAAAGTCCAAAAGAAATGGAATTATGATGAGGATTTGCTTTTAAAAGATTTAGAAGATAAACATTTAGATGAGTATATAAAAATAAAGAAGTCAGTTGATAAGTCTAAAC
The DNA here is from genome assembly GCF_012976305.1 of Peptoniphilus faecalis. GTDB lineage: Bacteria > Bacillota > Clostridia > Tissierellales > Peptoniphilaceae > Peptoniphilus_A > Peptoniphilus_A faecalis. The sequence goes on along the minus strand of NZ_JABDSR010000001.1, from coordinate 117,481 downwards.
TTAAAAAGTCATTAAAAGTGGCAGGTGATTCTGTTGTTGATGAAAATGGAGAAATCATCGAGGGAATAAAAATCACTGAATATAGAAACTTTAATGTTAAATATTGAGGTGGACTATGAAAGATATAAGGCTACTAAAAGCTAATGAAATTGATGTGCGTGTGCAAATGATAAAACCAAATTATATAAGCGTCCTTTTGTATAAGGACGCAAGGGTTGACATGAAAATCCTTGACGAAACTTTTGGACCTATGAATTGGCAAAGAACGCATAGTGTAGTCAACAATAATTTGTTTTGTACAGTAAGTGTTTATGATGAGGATAAAAAACAATGGGTCTCTAAACAAGATGTCGGGATACCAAGTTATACCCAAGGGGAAAAGGGAGAAGCATCTGATTCTTTTAAAAGAGCTTGTACAAATATAGGTATTGGCAGGGAGCTTTATTCTGCACCATCGATATTTATTACACCACTGCAAGGGGAAGTTACACAGAATAAGGGCAAGTATCAAACTAAGTCAAAATTTTATGTAAGGGAAATTGAATATAATAGCGAGCGTGAGATTGCTTATTTAACAATTATTGATAGTGAGGGCAATCAAAGGTATTCCTACGGAAGAAAAACGCAAAAAAAAGCTACTGTGGATAATAATAACTATAAAAACAACTCAAATAAAGGACAATTAAACCAAAAAACAATAGACCAATATAGATTAGAGATAGCAGAAGTGTTAAAGGTTAAGGGCATACCGTCAGAAAATTTTGTGAATTGGTTAAGGCGAGAATATGGGATTGAAAAATTAGAGGGTTTGAACGCTAAGCAAGTTGAAGAAGTTAAAAATATAGTTGCTAGTTGGTAAAGGAGATAAAAATGGATAGAAACGAAGTGCAAATTATAAGAGATACAGGGTTTGGACAAGTTAAAAGGAGTATTTTGAGAGACAATAGTATTTCAATAGAAGCTAAGGCTATTTACTCATATTTTTGTGGATTTGCTGGAAGTGAGTCTAAAGCTTATCCGTTAAGAGAAACTATTATTAAAGAACTAGGTATTAGCATTAAAAGATATTACAAGTATCTAAAGGAATTACAAGAGAAAAATATTATAAAAATACAGCAAGTAAAAATTAGCAATGGATTATCTAGAAATATTTATTATATTAACGACTGCCCGACTAAATCATGTAGTCAAAATGACCACATAGTATGTAGTCAAAACGACCACATAGAATATAACAATAGAATAATAACATATAATAATAACCCCCCTATATCCCCCCAAGGGGAAAAGGGGGAGGTGGAATCTCAAATTAAAAACATCGATGTTGATATAAAAGATACTGAAAAAACACAATCCTCTAAAAGTGAAAAAGAAGTTCAAGAAGATACGCCAGAAGAAAAAGCAAATAAAGCTATAAATTCTATTAGCACAGATAAAGGCATAAAGAAAGTTATCAAGGACTTTGCAGGAGATGATATAGACTTGATAGACGCCTTAAAAGAATTTTATAGGGCAAGGAGCAAGCTAAAAAAACCACTGACGGCACGAGCCTTAAAGCTTAATATTAATTCTTTAAAAAATCTATCGATGGACAGAGATGAGCAGATAGAAATTATAAACCAGTCAATTGAAAAGGGCTGGCAGAGTTTCTATGAACTGCCTAAAGATCATCCTTATCAACGTGAAAAGTCGATTAAGGAGAATTCAAAATATGGATACGTATTTTAACTTAACAAAGAAAATCATGAATCTAAAAGTCAATCTCTTTACAAGAACTAAAGCTATATCTTTGGACGAAATGCAGATATACAACAGCACTACCGGCAACGAAACTAATTGTCCTAAATGCAAGGGGAGAGGATACATAGCAGAAGTTGTAGGTGAAAAAGATGTAAATGGCAATGATACTAGATGTTACATGATTTTAAAAGAATGCGAGTGTTTAAGCTATAAAAGAGAAAGCATAAAGGCTAAAAATAGCGGTATACAACCATTGCTAGAAAAGACCTTTGACAACTTTATAGCAAAAGATGACTGGCAAGTTAATATAAAAAGCCTTGCGGAAGAAAACGCAAAGGGAAAAGACTGGTTTTTTATTGGTGGTCAAAGTGGAACAGGCAAGACACATATATGCAGTGCCATTTTAAATTATCAATCAAGAAATCACATAAGAGTTAAATATATGATTTGGAACGAAGACATAAACAAGCTAAAAGATTTTGAAGATAACACATTTATTGAAAAGCTAAAGCGTGTAGAGTGCCTATATATAGACGATCTCTTTAAAAAAGCTAAAGGGCAAAAGGAATTGCCAAATTTAACCTCACCAGACATTGAAAAGACTTGGGAGCTAATTAATTTTAGATACCTAAACAAGTTAAAAACAGTAATTTCAAGCGAATTAAGCCTTGAAGATATTTTAAAAATTGACGAAAGTTTGGGAAGCAGGATAAAGCAAAGTGCAGGTAAATTTACGATTTCACTTAACAAAGACAAATTGAAAAATAGGAGATTAGCGTGATTTATCAAGAAGCTTTAAAAGCAATGAAAAATAGGTCGAAGGTAAAAGCAGCGGGAATAGTCTACAAGCACATAAACGCAATTATATTCAGAAAAACAGAGAGCAAAGAAATTATTGAAATAGAACTACAGAGTAATTGCCAAAATTCAGTAACTATTGTTGATATAGCACAAGCAGAGGTGTCAGATGAAAGTTAAAGGACGACTAAAAAACTTAAATTACAGTATAGATGGCAAGCCACAGGTTACCTTTGAATTAGAAAGATATCTAGATATAAATAAAATCGGCGAAATCAAGGGCGATGACCTACTCAATATAAATATTTCAAATGCGAAGAAATCACGTACACTTGACCAAAATAATTTACTATGGGCGATAATATCGGATATTGACAAAAAGGTTAATGGCATACCCTCAGAGATTTCTAGGTGGGACTTATATATTCAAGGAATTGAAGAGGCAGGAGTTGAATTTGAAGATGTAATAATACCAAAAAAGAGTTTAAAAATCTTCAAACAAGCCTTTAGAGCCTACAAAATTTTAGATGAAAAAGATGACAAAATACTTTTAAGATGTTTTTTAGGGTCAAGTAAATTCGACACAAAGCAAATGACAAACTTAATTGACTATTTCTTAAAAAAAGCAAGTGAAGTAGGAGTAACGATAATTGATTATACCAAAGAATTTTGAGAGGTTATTTTATTGAAAGAGCGTGCAGAATGTGAAATATGCGGCAGGTATGACTACTTAGAAGAACATCACCTAATACCAGGAATAGCCAATAGAAAATTAAGCGACAAATACAAATTAAGGATTAATGTTTGTAGAGCTTGCCATAACAAGATACACAACGAAAAAGAACTCATGAACTGGAGCAAAAAAAGAGGTCAAAAACTATTTGAAAGAAAACACAGTAGGGAAGAGTTTATAAAAGTATTTGGAATGAGTTATCTTTGACAGGAAGCAAGTACAACTCAATTAAAACAAAAGTTGACGGAATAAAATTTGATAGCAGAAAAGAAGCTGCAAGATACCAAGAATTAAAACTGCTAGAGAGGGCAGGAATTATAAAAGAATTGGAATTACAGCCAAGATTTTTATTACAAGATAAATTTAAACTAGATGGAGTTACTCATAGAAAAATTGAATATGTAGCAGATTTTAAATATTGGGATAGGGAAAAAGAAACTTGGATAGTTGAAGATGTAAAGGGCATAAAGACAGAAGTTTATAAATTAAAGAAAAAAATATTTTTGAAAAAATATGGTCGAGAATATACGTTCATTGAGATTTAAGGACAAAGAGAGGCAGAAGAATGAACAGAGTAAATTTAATAGGAAGGCTGACAAAAGGTATTGAATTAAGATATACCACATCACAAGTTGCATTAGGCAGATTTACATTAGCCATAAATAGAAAATTGACAAAGGAAAAAAGACAAGAAGCAGAAAGAAATAACCGACCAACCGCAGACTTTATAGGTTGCATAGCCTTTGGAAAAACAGCTGAAACTCTTTCAAATTATGTAGGCAAGGGTAACCAATTGGGAATTGAAGGACATATACAAACAGGAAGCTACGAAGATAAAGAAGGAAGAACTATTTATACGACAGATGTAATAGTAGAGGGCTTTACCTTTATAGGTTCAAGGCAAGAAGCACAGACAAGCACAGATTACAGCGACTTTATACCAGTGAATAATGACGATGTACCATTTTAAGGAGATAGCAATGGATAAAGAAAAATTACAAGAAATATTAAGAAAACATGAACTATGGCTTAATGGCGATGCAAAGGGAGAAAGAGCAAATTTAAGATGTGCAAATTTAGCAGATGCAGATTTAAAAGATGCAAATTTAGCAGATGCAGATTTAAGACATGCAAGTTTAAGAAATGCAGATTTAAGATGTGCAAATTTAGCAGATGCAGATTTAAAAGATGTAAATTTAGCAGATGCAGATTTAAGTTATGCAAATTTAAAAAATGCAAAACTTAATTGGTGTAATACACAAGATATAATAGGTCAAAAAATTATAAGTGTTCAAGTAGATACAACAAGAAAAAACAATCAGATAAGTTATTGGGTTAATTTAGATATTTGGACTACTGGTTGTTTTCAAGGTAGTTTAGATGAACTGAAGAAAAGTATTGAAGAAACGCATAAAGATAATGAGTTTTTGAGAGATAGATATTATCGTGCTATTGATTTTATATTAAATGAAGCTGAACAAGACAAGCTAATAGAAATTGAGGACTAAAGACAATGGAAGCGGTAAATGTAAAAAAAAGAAAGAAAGAAATAAAGTGTGAGTTATACAGAGATAATTTTGAAGTTTTTGACAGAATCTAATATCACAATTTAACTGGTTGCCAAGAATTTAACTTAAAAAATAATTATAGATGATGTAGTTTTTAAAGAATGAAAGATAATGTGTATATCTACACTGACTAGAATTTTTGTGCCGCATTTTGAGTGGAGCAATACTCATGTTAATAGAAAACTTAAAGGTATAGCCTATGGCAATATGCTAAATTAAATAGAAGTGTTTATCTTGAGAACGAATGTAATTAAAAATATAAAATTTAAAAACAAATATGTAATTTTTTCACTGGAAAAAACAAAAGAACAATTGCGAATATTTATAACACGTATATTTATAAGGCAATGACTATCTAAAAAAATAGCATTTTGGGTATTGTTTCACTCAAAGTATGGCACAGTGTTTACAAATGTATTGCTATTTATAGATATCAGAAATAAAGTATTGAAAAGCTATTAAAGACAATGAGTTTTTAATAGATAGATATCATCAGGTGTTAAAAAAGAAGATTTTATAGTTTAAATATTCTGATTTGGAAATTAGTGAAATTTAGAAAATGTTAAGAAATGTTAATGTTTTAACGCATAGGGGAAAAATGGAAAAATTAATTGTAATTTACGATAAAGAGAAAGCCGATTTAGGTCGAGACAAATATATAAAGGCTATTAAAAGTAAAATACCAGGTGCAATAGTTGCTGACATTGGAGAGTTGCCAGATTGTAGTGCAAGTAAGATGTTAGTCTTAAAGCCTATGGAAGATGATGATTTTGGGACTTTAAATGAGGATATTATATAGAGATTTGGGAAGATTATATTTATTGTTATAGGGGGAAATAATGACTAGGGAGCAGTTAGGGCAATACAGGAGCTTGTGCCTTGAAATTAAAGAATTAGAAAATAAACTTAATAATTTAAAGGGGAAAGAAACTTCTGACAAGGTCATTGCTTCTGCTTCTGAGTTTCCTTATAACCAGTATGAACTTAAGATATTTGGTATTGAAGATGACAAATACATAGAGAAGATAAGAACTAGGCTTACTCGTAGAATTAGAAGATGCAAGAAGTTAAGACTTGAGATAGAGGAATTTATTGATGGTATTGAGGACTCTAGGACAAGATTGGTTTTTCAACTTAGATACATTGAGGGCAAGAGTTGGGTATATATTTCAAGACAATTGGGAAGTTCAAATGAATCTTATGCAAGAATGATTCATAATAGATTTTTATAAGATTTATGTTGAAATATAAGCATAAATCTTTGACTTTTTTAAATTTTAAGCCTATAATTAAATAAGGACAAATTCCATTTTTTGGAATTTGTTAGATAGTAAATCTGGAGGTGTAAATTATGATTTTGTTAAATATGAAAATTGATAATATTTGTATGTTTAATAACTTTGAAATTGATTTTACTATTGATAGACTCCAAGGTGAAAGTATAGTTGGCAATGAAAGAATTAAATGTGCACCTAAAATAAAATATAAAAAATTAAATATAATAATGGGTGGGAACGCCACAGGAAAAACTACATTTGGTAAAGTTATATGTGAAATGGAAAATTTATTATTAGGCAGACCAAGTTCTATAATAAAGAAAATTTACGACAAAAAAAAGAATTCAAGGTGTGAAATATTATTTGTAGAAGGTAAATATTTATTTAATTATTTATTAGAAGTAAAACAAGATAAGTATATAGAAGAGTTAAAATACACTAAATTAAGGAAATCTAAAAATTTAGATAGCCATAAAAAGTATTTAGATCAAGAGTCTACTATTGAAACATCTAATGACGTATATTCTTTGGAAAAAGATAAAGTAATAATATCAAAAGTCATTGACTCATTTTTTGAAGAAGAAAAATCTGACTTTAAACTCTTTTTTATAAAAAACTTTGCTTATTATTTTAGGTTTGCTTCTTTTACAGAAAATTCAATTAATCCGAATATTTCAGATGAGTTATTGAAAGAGACTGAAAAAATATTAAAAATTATAGATAACTCTATAGATTCAATAAGAATGATTGAATCTACAAGCCTCAATGATGAAGATAATGATAATATTAAAGAGGACGATTATTATATTGTATTTAAAAATGGAGAAAGGGTTTTAGTAGAGGAATCTAACCCGAAAAACATTAAGGACAACAGGTTATCTCAAGGAACGATTGAAGCTATTGAGATGAGTTATATTTTAAAAAATCTTAATTCATTTCCTGGAACAGTTTATTTAGATGAACAAATGGCATATATGCATACTGAACTAAGTAATAATTTGATTCTAAAACTTATTGAATCTAATAAAGATTCCCAAATTTTTATAACAACTCACAATGAAAATGTGCTGGATTTAAACGTTCCAATTCATTCTTATACTTTCTTTACTAGAAATGATGGCGTTATTGATGTTGTTAATCCTGAAAAGAAATTAAATAAGAATGATAGGAACTTAAAACTGTATGTACAAAACAATTATTTTGAAACTTATCCTGAAATTGACGATTTATGGAGAGATTGAAATGAGTAGTTTAAAAAATCTGATAATTGTTGAGGGAAATACAGAAGAAAAGTTTTTTAAAGATTTTAAAAGTAAGTTAAAATATCCAGCAAAAATAATTGTTCATAATTTAGCTCAAAATGATTTCAATACAAATATAATAGGTTTAATGTACAATAGTGTATCAATTGTTTTAGATGCTGACATTCTCAATAAAACAAATGTAGACAGAATAAACTCTAATCTAAAGCTTTTAAACGCTAATAAAGTCAATATATATATTCAAAACCAAAATTTTGAAGATGAATTGGTAGGGTCTTTGAACGAGTGTAAAACACTTAATGATCTTTACAAATTATTTGACTGTAAAAATAAAAGTGCAAATGAATTCAAAAGAAAATTTTTAAAAGTTAGTGATATATCTAAAAAACCTAATTTCAACATTAATTTTCATATGCTATATTGTAATAATGAAATTTATAAAAATTATTTTAAAAAAGGAAAAGTTCAAACAGGAAAGCAATTATTTAGAAACAAATAATTTTGTGCGTTTTGTGCGATTTCTGTGTGATAGTATATATTATGAAAGAATGTAATATTTAGTGGGTTCATAATATAAGGATTTCAATCAGAATACGACAAAATTTCTCCTTTAAAGAGGTTTGCTTTTGCAGGTCTCTTTTATTATGTAAGAAAGGTGGTAATAATGGTATTGACAATTAAACAAAAGCAAGTTGCTGATGATTTTATTATCACTGGCAACAGGAGACGAAGAGTTATTTAAAATTTTATAAGAACATTAAAAATATAGAGACGGCAGCTGCAGCAGCAAGCTGTCTTTTTAATACTCCAGAAGTCAAGGAATATATTGAAAACAAGATGAAAGAGCTTGATGAAGAACTCATTGCTGACCAAAGAGAAGTATTAAGAGGACTTACAAGGCAATTTAGGAGAGAAGAAATTGACTATCAAGTTGTTATGGTAAAAAAGCCTAGCTTTGATAATAAGGGAAACTTTTTGGGAATTGAAGAGAGGCCTGAAATCTTAAAACTTCCTACACAAAACAAGGACTCTATAAAGGCGGGAGAACTCTTGGGTAAAAGGTTTGACATGTGGACTGATAAGGTTGAACTTAAATCCGCTAGTCAGGTAGTGATAGTTGATGACACAGATTAAATTATCCAAAGTCTTTACAAAAAGCTTCATAAACCTCCATAAAATAATTAAGAATGATGATTACCTCAAATATGTTTTAAAGGGTGGTCGTGCTTCTGGCAAGTCCTCCTTTATTGCTCAAGAGATAATTCTGGATATTATCAAATATCCTATAACTGTACTATGTGTAAGAAAAGTTGGTAATACCTTGCCAGAATCATGCTATGAACAGATAAAAGAAGCGATTGACCAATTAAACTTAAATGAATTTTTTAAATTTAATATTAGTCCACTTAAAATTACATATACTCCAAGGGGTAATGCAATTATTTTTAGAGGGACTGACGATCCTGCAAAGATAAAATCTATTAAGATGGCAAAGTATCCAATAGCTAGATTATGGATTGAAGAACTTTCAGAATTTAAGACAGAAGATGAAGTTTCTATGATTGAAAATTCTATCCTGCGTGGGGAACTTGATGGGGATCTAAAATATAAATTTTATTACTCCTACAATCCACCAAAAAGAAAGCAGTCTTGGGTTAATAAGAGGTATGAGACAAATTTCTTGCCCGCAAATACCTTTGTGCACCACTCCTGCTATTTAGACAATCCCTATATTTCAAAGGCCTTTAGGGAAGAGACAGAACATATAAGAGAAACCAAACCTTTAAAGTATAGGTGGGAGTATCTTGGTGAACCTATAGGTTCGGGTGTAGTGCCCTTTGATAATCTTGAATTTAGGGAGATTTCAACAAAGGAACTTTTAAGCTTTGACAATATTAGGCAAGGCATTGACTGGGGTTACGCCAATGATCCCTTTGCCTTTGTTAGGCTATATTATGACAAGACGAGGAGAAGAATATTTATTTTTGACGAACTTTACCAAGTCAAACTATCAAATAGGAGTGCAGCTCAAAAAATCAAAGAAAATGGGTGGAATGACACAAAGATAATAGCCGATTCTGCTGAACCTAAGTCCATTGACGAGATGTGGGATTATGACTTGAAAATCTATGGTGCCAATAAAAGACCAGGCTCAGTTGAGTATGGGGAAAAGTGGCTTGATGATTTGGAGAAAATTATTATAGATCCCAAGAGATGCCCTAACACTGCAAAAGAATTTGAGAACATAGACTATGCAGTTGATAAGGACGGAAATCCAAAGAATAAACTGGAAGATAAAGATAATCACGCGATAGACGCCACTAGGTATAGTCTCTCTGAAGATATGAGAGGCTCTCTTGTAGGATTTTAGGAGGTGGAAGTTTGAATTTAGAATTACTAAACAATGAAGAGCTTGTAAAATACTTAGAAAGTAAGCTTTCAGGCTTTGAAGAAACCAAGGCTAAGATGCAAACTGGAATTGATTATTATAACTATAAGCAGGGAATTGATGATAAAAAGAGAGCAGTTATTGGCAAAAACGGGAACTTGACAACGATTAAGAATTTACCAAATACAATTATTAAGGATAATCAGTATTCAAGAGCTTTAGACCAAAAAAGGTCCTATGTTTTATCGAAAAGACCTAATATTAATTCTAAGAATAAGGAAGCTATAGACTTTTTAGATGGATTTATTGACAACAGGTTCATGAGAGCTCTAAACAAGATAGCTATTGACTCTTATAATACTGCCTTTGGCTGGATGTATCTTTACACTGATGGCAAAGACATCAAGTACAAGAGGTTAGATCCAATGACTGTTATACCTGAATGGTCAGACGATAACCATGAAAGTCTTGATGCAGTTATAAGGGTAGTAAGTGAGAGTGAATTTGAAGCTATTGAGTTAAAGGTCAAGTATTATGTATATGTTTATATGTTAGACGGAATTAAGGTCTTTAATTATAAGGATGGCAAGCTTACTTATTTAAAAGATGAGCAATATCTTGAAAGGAAAGGGAGCTTATACAGTTATAAGAAGTTACCTTTTGTATATTTTAAACAGCCTAACGAAATAACACTACTTGATAGGATTAGGTGCTTGCAAGATGCACTTAATCTCTTGCTATCAAATTATGCTGACAATATGTTTGAAAACCCTATGAATTCAATATTAGTTTTAAAGAACTATGAGGGTGAAGACCTAGGGGAATTTAGGGAAAAACTTGCACAGTATACAGCTATTAAGGTTAGGACTGCAGATGGAAGCGACGGAGGAGTTGACACTCTTGAAGTAACTGTTAATTCTGAGAACTATAAGGTAATAATAGAACTTATAAAGAAAGCTATTGCTCACAATGCAAGAAGCTTGTACTTAGACAATGAAAGGACAAACAATGCCCCTAATACTTTAAACATCAAGGCAATGTATTCTGACATGGAATTAGATGCCAATGACTTAGAGTTGGAATTTACAGCATCCTTTGAATACTTATTCTCTTGGATTGCTGATATTGTTGGAATTGATTTTTCAGATATAGAAGTTAAGTTTAAAAGAAGTATTATGGTAAATGACGAGTCGACAATTGAAATGATTAGAAATTCAATAGGAATTATTTCTAATGAAACTTTAGTTGCAGCACATCCTTTTGTGGAAGATGTAACTGAAGAATTAAAAAGGATTGAAAAAGAAAAAGAAAAGGTCCTTGATTATTATGATGACTATAAGAGCTTAGGCGGTGAAGGTCATGATCACTTACTGGGAAAAGAGAATAGGGAAGATAAATGAAGAGATCTATAAAGATGCTGATAAGTATGTTAGGGATTTAAGAAAGCTTTACGAGCAAGAAATTAATAATATTGATGAGAAGATTTATAACCACCTTAGCAAACTTCAAGAAGAAGCAGGTGGCATTTCTTTATTTGATGCTAAAAAGCTACTAAATGATAAGGAGCTAGACCTCTTTAAAATGGGTTTAGAGGGATTTATTAAAAAATCTCAAGGAAATATCACTCCTGAGATAGAAAGAGAACTCAATATAATTTCTCGTAGAGTTAGGATATCAAGGCTACAAGCAATGGAAGTTGAGATAAAAAAGACTGTGGCAGGGCTTATGTCAAGAGAAGAAAAAGGCCTTTTTGCACATTTGGGTAGGACTTATGAAAGAAGATATTATAAGGAACTTTACGAACTCCAAAGAATAACAGGCTATGACAGTGTTCGGAAAATTTCTAAAGAAGATTTAAAAATTATATTAAACAATCCCTGGACCAGTGATGGAAGAGAATTTTCTGAAAGAATTTGGGAAAGAGGGGATAAACTTGTAAATTCCTTAAAAGATAGCTTAATAAGAAATATTGCAAGGGGAGCAAGCCCAGAAGAGAGCATAAAAGAAATACAAAAACAATTTGGTGTTTCAAAGGCTGCAGCATCAAGACTTGTTTATACAGAAACCGCTGCTATATCATCAAAGGCAACTCAAGACTCCTATAAGAGAATTGGGGTTAAGAAGTATGAGATTTTAGCAACTCTTGACCTTAAGACAAGTGACATCTGCAGGAGTCAAGATGGAAAAACCTATGATATAAAAGATTATAGAGTAGGTATAACTGCTCCACCTTTTCATCCCAATTGTAGGACTGACACAATACCATTTTTTGATGATAATTTAGAAAGACAACTAGATAAAAATGTAGGGAGATCTGCAAGAAATCCTAAAACTGACAAGACAGAAATTGTTGAAAATATAAATTATGAAAATTGGTATAAAAAGTATGTAATGGGTGAAAAAACAAGTAAAAGTGGGTATAATAAAAATAATAGAACAGGTCAAACTAACAAAGTTAATAAAGATAAAAAAGAATTACCTAAAACTTTAGAAAGATTTAAAGAACACCAAGAAAAATGGGAAAATAATGTAATTAGACAAGAATTGTCAGAAAATGAAATAGAATCTGTATCTAAAGGAATTAAAAAATTAGTTGATTCTAATGAATATGCTATTAGAGTGGATTCAAGTGTTTTAGAAAAGATTCTAGATGATGGAAGGTTTAAAAATCAATTCGAAACAAATACTAGTGGTGGAGCTTTAAATGCTGAATATCGAAAGAAAGCAACCAAACAACTATTTGGAGTAGGAAACAAAAAGCTTAGTGCTTCTGAAAGAGAAAAATATGACTATTTAGGTCATAAGAATTTTGCAGAAGATAGGCGTGATTTTAGTGTAGGGCAATATGGAAATTGCGTTGTGCATTTTGACAAAAACAAGTTGGCAGGCAAAGTTACTTACACAATTGACGATAGTTTGGGATTTGCTATTAATAATATGACTGTTGCAGGTGATGCAGGTAACCCAAGTGCATGTGGGATTAGAAATGATAGGTTAAAAGATATTGCTAATTTATTTGTGAATAGTAAAAATAGTCCAAATTTATCAGACTTCGTAGAAGATACCAGCATCAGATATGTAGAATTACAATATCATGGTGAATTAAATGCTGATGATATTAAGGAAGTTTGCTTTATCGAAGATGAAGGTGCATTTGTCGACGATAGAGTTATAAAAAAGCTAAAAGACAAAGGTATAAAAGTTTTTAAAATGAGTGGTGATTGGTATGAAGAAACAACTGTTGAAATTTGATAGTGCATTAGGATACTACAAAAATGGAGATGTTGCGGTGAGATTATCTGATGGTAGGTATGCACTTATTGACACTAAAAGAGAGAATGCTCCGCCAAAAATTTCAAAAGGATTTGTCACTGTATTTGCAATGTCTGTTTTAAGGGGTCAAGCTATTATAGAGGATATACCAAAAGAACTTATAGATAAGAGCAAAAGAATTTTATCTGATCCAGATTCAAAGATAAAAGGAAGAGAATGGGACTCTGATCCTTGTTTTATAAATCCAAAGGTCTTTTCAAACTCATCAATAGAGAAAACAAATATTGAATATTTAAAAGATTTTGCTAACAAAAGCAATGCTAATGCTCTGTCAAATAAGATTATTGAGGAGAATAATGTTAGAACCTAGGTTTATACCTTATTTGTCAGAAAAAAAGGCAGTTACAAAAAATGGATATGAATATATTGTCCTTAAAGATAATACACCTGAGGATATATTTAACGAGTATATGAGAAGAGTTCAAAAGCAAGATTATAGAATTAAAAACGGAGAAATGGTAGTCAAATACTAAAAGCACGCTGACAATTATGTTGGGAGTGCTTTTTTATTGAAAACAACTATATAAATATGGCTTTAAGACGACTGTAAAAGGTCGTCTTTTATATTGTCTTGGAAAGACGTAAAACTTATCCACCTGTGAGACTGTAACACTCGTAGTCGATTTTTGATAAATCATAGATTTGAAACAAGTCGACATCTGACCTACTAAAGAAATCAAAGATTTCTAGTGGGTCATGAAAAAAACGTAAGGAGATGAAAGAATTCTTGGGATTGAGCCAGGTAAAAAGGAATCTCTTGAAGACAGGAGGAAGAGGGTTTATCTCCTTTGGAACAAGAAAATAAGATGGACTCACAGGACATTTTTAAAGTGGCTTGATGTTTACTTAGGTAAGGACAATTACAAGCTATCCCTAGATTATGACAGGTATGGGATAGAGATAGATGTAATTGTTAAGAAGTCTCTATATTTTGACCTTGATGACCTTGGCAGACAGGTTAGGGATATAATTCCTGCGAATTTAACACAGTTTATAAAAGTTAAGTTTGTAAGAGACCAAACCATCTATTATGGCATGTATGGTCAAAAGGCTAAACATTATAAGGTCTTGCCTAATAAGGTTGAGGATAAGGAGTTTGAAAATCCTATCTATATGGGGATTGCAACTTATCATAGGAAAATTAAGAGAGTTGCTATTATGCCAGAGGTTTGGACACTTGACCGTGAGGGAATGTTTTTAGAGGTTGAAGATGGAAGTGGGGTGCGTATGAAGTATGAAAAATAAAATAAATGATATTAATCAAGTTTTTAAGGGAAAGAAACTCCTTGCTTATGATGAGACTACTGGAGAGTTTGCAGTAGTATCTCCACACATTTTTACATCTACAGTCTACACCGAAGAGGGAGTACCACTTGATGAGTACCTAACTTTTAAACCTCAAGAACTTATAGACAAGCTAGACGATATTTTAAAAGACGCTCCAAAAGAGTACGATACTTTTAGGGAAATTGCTGCTGAACTTAACACCAATAAGGACTCCATAGTTGAGATTTTAAGGGCAATTTCTAACCGAGTTAAAATGCCAGAGGGTGGAAAAGCAGGTCAAGTTTTAAAACTCAATTCTGACGGTCAAGTTGTTTTTGATGACGACAAGGACACAGTTTATACCCACCCAGAAATCCACAAGGCAGGGGTAATCGAAACCGACCCAAGCCATAGATTTGTGACTGATAAAGAAAAAGAGATTTGGAACAACAAACTAGATAAGGATAGCAACTTAGAAGCTAACTCAATCACACTCAATAATCAAAAGAAATTACTAAAGGATATCCTAAATCAGCTTATAAAAAATACTGACGACCTTGAAGGTCTTATAGGGGTAGCTAACGGACTTGCAAGTCTTGATGGCAATAAAAAAATCCCAATAGACCAACTCCCGGAAGAAGCTTTAAAGGATACCACTTATGACCTTACATCTTATGCAAAAAGTGAGGATTTAGAAAGCACCTATGCAAAAATATCTGCACTTACTAACCTCAAAAAAGCGATTGATGGCGAACTTGAAAAATATGTAGGCAGCAAGGAATTTGATGATTTTGTTGATGTCTACATCATGGAGTTAGACAAAAAAGAAAGCACTATCCACAAAGGCGAGGTCAATGGATATGCAGCTCTTGATGGAAGTGGGAAAGTTCCAGAAGAGCAACTACCAGAAAAGGCTATAAGAGAGTACGACCTTACACCTTATGCAAAGAGCGAGGATATCAAAAAGACCTATGCAACTAAGGAAGAGGTAACATCTGGACAACTTGACTACACTGCAGAAAACGCAGCAAACAAGGGAAAGGCTAATGGATATGCAAGTCTAGGCGGTGATGGAAAAGTACCTGCTGAACAGTTGCCATCCTATGTTGATGATGTGTTGGAATTTGCAAGTAAAGCTAATTTTCCAAGCAGTGGAGAAAAGGGCAAAATCTATGTAGATTTATCCACAGAAAATATTTACAGATGGTCTGGAAGTGCTTATGTCGAGATATCTCCAAGTTTAATAACACAAGCTGAAATTAAAAAGCTACAAGGTATTGAGGACGGGGCAGAGAAAAATAACGTGACCCGAGCCATGATAGATAGTTGGAATAATAAGATAACATCTAGGGATGTTGCAAATGTAAAACTCACACCAGGAACCGGAGGCGAAAAGTGGTCTACATTATCATCAAGGGAACTTAAATGGTGGATATCCGACCTGATCCAAAGGACAATAGAATTAAGAGAAAGTCTCGATAAAAAACCTGATGTAGTTGAGATGAGCCTTGAAGATTATAATAATCTGACTACAAAAAATCCTAACACTATATATGCAACTTATTAGGTGATGATATGGATTTTTTAAGGACTAAAAATGTTTTTTATAGAGGGAAGGATATTAAAAAGCTATTTTATGGAGAAAATATAATTTGGTCTAAAATGAAGACCGATTTTTCAAAAGATTTTAAGACTTTGAATGAGGATGAAAACTTTGAGGGAATATATGATATTAACAAAAAGGGATTTGTTATTTAAGTTTTAAGTACTATGTGATACAATATAATTACAAGAGGTGATTATATGAGTATGTCTAGTATAAATTTTAGAATTGATTCAAAACTTAAGGAAGAAATGAAAGACACTTGTAATAGGCTTGGTTTAGATTTAACATCTGCATTTACTATCTATGTTAGAAAAGTTGTAAGCGAACAAAGGATTCCTTTTGAAATTAGTGTTAGTGATAATTCTTTATTAGGTCCTTATAATTCTTTTGATGATATCTTAAGGGAAATTGATGAGGAAATCTATGCTGAAAATTTATCAAACAAATAGGTTTAAGAAGAGTCTTAAAAAGATTCGCAAAAGAAAGGAAGATATATCAGAGTTAAGGTTTGTAATTGGAGAATTGCAGAATCTTAAAACTTTAGATAAAAAATATCTAGATCATGAATTAAAAGGCGACTATATTGGTTATAGAGAATGCCATGTTAAAAATGATTTATTACTTGTATATAAGATAGAAAAAGATATATTGGTACTTGAATTATTTGATTTAGGTACGCATAGTGATTTGTTCTAAAATTTAAATAGTAAGATTAATTAGAGAGGCTTTAGGCTTCTCTTTTTTAATAAAAGAAGGGAGTAGAAATGCAAAGAGGAAGATTTTATCTAACTGAAAAGGGACGAGACCTATTGGCTTATTGCCAAACAGGCGAGCCTTTAAACTTTACAAGGGCGGCAATTGGTACTGGAAAAATTGAAAGTACTGCAGCCCTTTTTGTGATGGATAAGTTGGTGGAAGAAGTCCAAGAAGTTGACATTAGAGGGATAAAGGCTAATGGCTACGGAACAAGCACTATTAGTCTTGCAATAACTAATCACGAGACAAAAAAGGGATTTTTGATGTCTGAAGTTGGTCTATTTGCTCATGACCCGAGAAAGGGCGAAATCCTATATGGAGTTGCATATTATGACGACCATGCAGATTATATACCAGTCCACGACCAAGAAATGGTTGAAATATCTATGGATATAATCGTGGTGGTATCTAATGTTGACACTATTAATATCAATATTGATAGGTCAATGATTTGTGCAAGTCAGCTAGACCTCATGGATTTAGCTGGGAAAGACAGGACAAACCAGACTGTAAGAGGCAACTGGGATTTAATACAAGATTTGGCTTTAAGGATTGCCGCCATGGGTACGTCAATTCAAACAGATAGTAGGTACAATAACTTTAAGGTTGATTTTAAACGCTTAGATGGCACAGAACAATTTGAAGGTATTTACGACCAACAAATGGCAAGGTTTGTGATATAGAAGGGAGTGATGAAAGATGACTTTATATAAATGGGGAAAATTTGAAATTAAGCCAAACTTGAAAACAGTCGGCGAGGGATATTATACACTGGCGTACTTAAGATATGATGAAGGTGGTAGATATACTTGGTATTATACGGTACCACCGGTATTCTCAAAATCAAAGTTGCATAATGGGGAAATCCTACTAGAAAACCAATTCTATAGCGGATATCGTGATAGTCGAATTATTTCCTCATACGAATATGGCTCAAAATCAAAAACCCTCGAGGCATTTAAAAAAGACGTAACAAAACGTTTCAACGATGCTAAACAATATGCTGAAAATGGATATTTTTATGATAAAGATTCAAGATACAACGGCGATAAAAAATATTATGTGCTAAGTGGTATGAGAGATCTTACTTTTTCTGATTTGGGAGATGGTTGTCATGCCGGTTTCTGTCCTGATAAATTAGTCTTAGACCCCAATAATCCGTCAAATAAAGGCTCAAGGCTTGACACGGTTACATCAACTAATAGGAACGCTTATCCTAATGACGGAGAAAGTGGAGATTACTGGTATGTTTACGAGGGCATAGCAAACCAAGAACCAAGTATCTCTGACAAAGATGAGGACTTGGGAGGATTTAAAGCACCTTTTAAAAAGGTCTTTTCTGTAGACGACCCAGACAATAACGAGACTTTAAACGTTACAGTAAAACTCAATTCAGTAACAATTAGGACAATCAATAACGCTACAAAAGGCGAGTCTTACGAGATTGACATTGACAAGGCAAAATTTGACGAGTTAGAACTCAACAAGACCAATACCATCGAGATTACAGTTTCTGACTCCAACGGGGCAAGTGCTATAAGACGATACACCTTTAAAAAGGTCAACACAAACCCAGTAGTCACAATAACTAACTCCAACTTAGGGGAGCAAAATAAACCTTTTAGTTTCTCTTTTAAGGCTAATGACCCAGATGGAGATGACATCACAGTTAAGGTCTATGTAGACGACGTGCAAGTACAAGACCTTGGAAAAGTTACACCAGACCAATCAATAGGAGTTAATGTTGGTAAATTAGACTATGCCAAACTTTTAAATGGCTAGCATAGGATTAAGATTGAGGCAACTGACTCCTTTGGGGCAAAGGGAACAGGCTACATTACTTTTTCTAAAAAAATTAATTATTGTTGGTATAGACTTACCAAAGAAGTTGATGCCCAACCGTCAGCAGTTGTAGTTAACCTATTAACAGAATTAGCCAAAGGTGCAAAGATGACTGTCAAGGTGGCACTCAATGCAAAAGACTCTAGCCCAACTTGGGAAATTGTACCAGAAGAGTTGATAGGTCAAAAGTACAATTTTAAAACTAAAACAAAAACTGCTGACAAATGGTGCATTGGAGTTGACATAAGGATTGATAGGGCAGATACACCAGAGGGTAAGACGTCTTATTTCTACGGATTTGTAGGGGCTTATATGTAAGGAGGAAATTATGGCAATTGAATTTATAAACGAAAAATCTTTAAAAGAATTGCAAGCTAGCGGGGATTCTGAGGCAATCCTAGAGGAACTTAAAAAGATTAATGAGGGTAACATGGCTCTTGCTGAAGCTGTTGCAACAAATTATGAAACGAATTTAGAAAGAGCAGAAAAGACAGATGAAGTATTAGCTACAATTTATGAAACTATTTTAGGAGGTCAAGCATGATTGATTTATATGTAGGATTAGTTATTAGAGGTAAAAGAACTTGTGATGTGAAGAACAAGGAAGTTAAGTTAGTTCCTGCACATTTAAGAGAAAAAGTCATAGAAGAACTTAAAAATCAAGGATATGATGAGAATGGAAAGAAAATCAAGTAGTGTATTAATTGGATTTGCAGTAGCAAGTCTTTTTTTATACAAATTTTTAGTTAAAGGGGGTGTAAATATGCTAGATTTATACGTTGGATTAGTTTCAAGACAAAGAAGAACTTGTAATCCTGAAAATAAAAAGGTAAGACAAGTGCCAAGTATTTGGAGAGAAGCAGTCCTTGAAGATTTAAAGGCTCTAGGGCTTGATGCAGACGGCATGCCAATTGAAATTGAAGGCTAAAGAATGTAAAATATGTATGAGGACATACAGATGGTTCGCCCAATAATTTTATTGGGAGGTGTTACAATGGGCTTATATGAAAAAATATCTTTATTGATAGCTTTCATTAGCTTAATTGTAACTATCCTATCACTTTTTAAAAAAGATTAGGAAATAAAATACCACCTGTATCGTTACTACTGGTGGTATAGAAATATAACCTGTAGGGCGACCGTCTTAAACGGTGTCCTCATTCATATATATTATACCACAATTAAAAAAATTAAACAGATAGTCTTAGGGCTATTTTTTTTATACGCAAAAAGAGGTGAGTTAATGGAAAATGAAAAGATAACGGATCATGAAATAAGAATCTCAAAGTTAGAAGAGAACGACAAGACGCAGGACAAGCGAATAGAAATGCACGGAAAGCAAATCGATGAACAAAAAGAATTAAGCAGAAGACAAGACTTAAATATAGAGATTATAAAAAAGGATTTATCAAACATAGACAGGACAACAAAAAAGACAGATGACAAGTTAGACAGGTTATATAATGAAAGACTTTCCGACCAATACATTAAACCAAATGAGAGAACAAAGAATTTTATAGATGCAATAATAAAAGTAGCTATTGGCATTTTTATAGGTGCATTTATATATTTTCTGTTTCCAATGCTTAAATAGGAGGTACAGACATGAAATTTATATTTAAGCCTATATCAAATTCAAGACAGATAGGCAAAAAAAGACCGTATAGCGATATAAAGTTTATAGTTATCCACTATACAGGAAATTACTCAAAAGGGGCGGATGCTATGGCTCACTTTAAATATTTGCAAGGTGCTAAAAGGTATGGCTCAGCTCATTACTATGTAGATGAAAAAGAGATTATACAAATTATAGGAGATAGCTTTGTGGCTTGGTCTGTGGGAGATAATCAAGGTTATGGCAGGTATTTAAATGGCTGCACAAACTCAAACTCAATTAGCATTGAAATGTGTGTAAATGCAGATAGTGACCAAGATAAAGTTTATAAAAACACATTAGAGCTTACTAAAAACTTGATGGAAAAATTCAAAATACCTGCAAGTAAAGTTGTGAGACATTATGACGTAAGCCGTAAAGATTGCCCTCATAATTTCCGCAACAATAACTGGGCTAAATGGTGGCAATTTAAAAAGGATATTGAAAAGCCTATAGAGTGGAAAATTGACTTATCAAAAAATTCAGAATTTGGAAAGGAAAAAGATATGGAAAAAGATTATAAAAATCACTGGGCAGAAAAAGAAATAGACGAAGTAAAAGAAGCTGGAATTATGAAAGGTTATGAAGATGGAAACTTTAAACCAGATGAAAAAATTACAAGGGCTGAAGTAGCAGTAATTGTCGCAAAACTCCTAAAAAAAAATTAAAAAATACTAGATATTATCAAAAAGGTAATTTTCACGTAATAGAAACAAACCCTGAAAGTATAAGAATAGAATTTGTAGCAGGTAGAAAAATGGGAGAACTGCGAAGAAAGTTTGCAATAAATGGAACTTTTTTTGACATGAAAAATCCTGGTAGTAAAAAAGGAATTTGGAAAATAGCAGCACAAGATAACCAACAACTGGGAGAAAACTCTTTTACTAACTCATACCAGGGAACTAAAACAGTAACAATGGCATATTTAGAAAAGGGTAATGTAATTATGGATAGATTTAATAATCTCAGGGAGATACAAAGGTTAAGTAAAGTAAAATGGGCAATAGGCGGCAATGCTTTATATCCAGATTATAATTTAAAATTAGAAAAAGCACTGCCAGACATATCAAGGTTTGCACCACATACAATTATGGCTTATACAAGAGATAATACAATCATATTGCTTATAACAAAAGAAAACAGGACACTTACAGATGCAAGAAATGATTTGCTAAAAGAATTTAATTTAGTAAGTGCCATAAATCTTGATGGTGGAGGATCTACCGCTATGGTGGCAGACGGGAAAATAATAAAAGACCAAGGAAGAAAGTTAAATACAATTATTAACGTGATTTGAGGTGATAAAATGAAAAAGGAAGATTTATTAAGAAAATTAGGAAGTAGAAAATTTTGGGCTTGTATTAGTGCAGTTGTAATTGCACTTGTTGCATTTTTTAATGCTCCAGCAGAAACAACAGAAAGAATTGTTGCACTTATTAGTGCCATTGGAGGTTTATGTATCTATATGTTATCTGAAGGAATTG
This sequence comes from Peptoniphilus faecalis, assembly GCF_012976305.1. GTDB lineage: Bacteria > Bacillota > Clostridia > Tissierellales > Peptoniphilaceae > Peptoniphilus_A > Peptoniphilus_A faecalis. The sequence continues at coordinate 95,773 of NZ_JABDSR010000001.1, read as the reverse complement.
CAGATTCAAAACCAAGTGATGTGACAAATTATATTGAAACAAAAGATTTTAAAGAATAATAAAATTTTTTAAGCCTGAAGATTTATTTCTCCAGGCTTATTTTTTTATGTATAAATATAGATAAGGTCAGATTATTAGAGATCCATTTTACATTATTGTTTATTAATTCTAAATTGAAATTTTGTATCCACTTGTATATTTAAAAGCTACTGTAACAATGCTATTGCAATGTGTGTAAGAAATAACTTCTTGGGTTCGAGTCCCACCTTTAGCACCAACATCGTGTATCATACCGTTATTATGCGAAATGATGCACGATTTTTTTATAAAACTTTAATAAAAAATTAAAAAACTTTTAAATTAAATAAATTTCATAGAAAAAATTCAATATTTTAAAACATAAATTATTTTAATCTTAGTCTGAAATAAAAATTTTACAATAATCTTAAAAATTTTTCAGATTATTAATAAAATATTATGGGTAAATAATTTCTAGAAAGGGAGGTCAACTTGAAAAAATTAAAAAAATGTTTTTATGCTCTTCCATTTTTAATGCTCTTTACAAACTTTGTATACGCAATAGGTGAAAGCAATTTTATAAAAAGCTTCTTTTCTAATGATTATATTTTTACAATTTTACTTATCATTGCTATTGTGAGTGCTGTTTTTGAAATTTTGACTCCTGGTTTTGGAATTGGTGGAATTATTTCTATTCTTTCTTTTGTAATGTTCTTTTGGGGGAATATTGCAATGGGAAACACTAATTGGTTTGAAATTTTGTTATTTGTCTTGGGACTTTTATTGCTTGGTTTTGAGATAATGATACCAGGTTTTGGCATAGCAGGAATTAGCGGAATACTTTCAATATCAGTTGCTATTGTTTTAGCTATGAAAGATATTTACTTCGCTATTTTTTCTCTTGCGATTGCCCTTGTAATTGCAGTAGTTTTAGGATTTATTCTTTTGAAAAAGGGAATAGACTCTGAAGTTATAAATAGGCTTAGACTTTTTACAGAAAGTTCAAGTGAAAGAGGATATGTATCTGTTGAGAGCGAAGAAGTAAGAGTAGGAGATGTTTTAATAACTAAAACAGCTCTAAGACCAACAGGCTATGCGACTTTTGATGATAAAAAAATCGAAGTTATTTCAGATGTTGGATTCATTGGAAAAGATGAATCAGTTATAGTAGTTAGAATTAGCGGCGCAAGAGTTTTCGTCGAAAAAAATATTTAGGAGGATTTATGAATATTTATCCCTTTGGAAGCATTATAGTTATCGTATTAATTTTTATACTTATATCAATATTTTTGTCCTTTGTTCCTATTGGACTATGGGTAACGGCTTTTTTCTCAGGTGTTAAAATTAAAATTTCAGAGCTTATTGGTATGAAACTTAGAAGGGTTAAGCCTTCAAGGATAGTTGTTCCTGCTATTAAGGCAACTAAAGCTGGTTTAAATCTTGAAATTTCTAATCTTGAAGCACATTATCTTGCTGGTGGCAATGTAAATACTCTTGTAGATGCACTTATTGCAGCACAAAGGGCAAACATTCCTCTACAATTTGAGAGAGCTGCAGCTATTGATTTAGCTGGTAGGGATGTACTTGAAGCAGTGCAAGTTTCAGTTAACCCAAAGGTTATTGAAACGCCAAACATTTCCGCAGTTGCTCAAGATGGCATTGAGGTAATTGTTAAGGCAAAGGTAACTGTTAGAGCAAATATTGAGAGACTTGTTGGCGGTGCTGGTGAGCAAACTATTATTGCAAGAGTTGGTGAAGGAATTGTAACAACTGTAGGTTCATCTCAAAGTTACAAAGCAGTTTTGGAAAATCCAGATTCAATTTCTAGAGTTGTACTTGACAAGGGACTTGATTCAGGAACTGCTTATGAAATTTTATCTATTGATATTGCCGATGTAGACGTTGCAAGAAATATTGGAGCAAGACTTCAAACTGATCAAGCAGAAGCAGACAAGAGAATTTCTGAAGCTAAGGCAAGTGAAAGACGTGCTATGGCTCTTGCTCGTGAACAAGAAATGAAGGCTGAAGTTGAAGCAATGAGAGCAAAAGTTGTGGAAGCTGAATCACAAGTGCCTATTGCAATGGCTGAGGCTTTAAAGAGTGGAAATTTAGGAGTCTTTGATTATTACAAAATAAGAAACATAAATTCTGACACTGATATGAGAAATTCTATTTCGAAAATTTCTGACAAAAATCAAAAAAAGGAAAATAAATAATGATCCATGGTTTTAGTATTCTCATCACAATAATTTCTTTAATACCAGCCATAATTTTTGTTATATTTTTTAAAATATTATTAATTATAATGAAGCGCAGTAAAAAGAAATTTACTGAAGATATTTATGAAGAAAATAGAAAATTTCATGGAGATAAAAAATCAGATGTAGACACTTTAGCTGAGGAAATAAAAAGAATAATCAATGAAGAGAGAAAAAAAGAAAAGAACAAAAAGAGTTCTAAAGAAGAATCTAAAAAAAGAAAGAAGAATATTTTAATAGATAAAGATCCAAAACTTTCTCAAAGAGAACTAAAGGAAAAACTTCTAGAAAATAGAAAGTTAAAAAATCGAGATAATAAAAATTATAAAGAAGAAAATTTGTCGGAAACTTACAACCTTGAAAACACTTATAATTTGTCAAAAACTTATAATTTAGAAAAGGACAGCGGAAAAATAATAGATAGTGAGTTTATTAAAGAATGTGAATCAGATCAAGTTTTTTATGAAGATGAAAATGGGGAAAATATTGACCTTAATTTTTTAGATTTTAGTGTAGAAGATTTGCCGAAAATGATTGTTTATAAAGAAATTTTCGACGAACCTTTAAGTCTTAGATAAATAAGGGCTTGCTTTTCATAATCTATGGAAAAGTGAGCCTTTTTGTGGTATTATAATAATCACGTTTAAGGGGGTATATATTTGGCAAAAGTGGAAAGCTCCATTGATATTAATGATATAAATTTATTGACAATTGTTTTTGGAAAATTAGATGAAAATATTGGTCTAATTGAGAAAGAATTAGATGTATCTATTAAATCCAAAAAGGATAAAGTTTTAATATATGGTGAGGAAGAAAGAGTTGAAGATTCTTTAGTTTTATTGAACAATTTAATTGAAACTGCAAAGAAGCAAAATAACCTAAGTCTTTCCGATGTTAGATATTCTATTTCTTTAGTTAAAAATAATGAAAAGAGACCAGTATATGAACTTTTAAAGGACACAGTAGTTTATACCTCTATGGGTAAACCTATAAGGGCAAAAACTCTTGGTCAAAAGAGATATATTGACAATATTAACAATAGCGACATTGTATTTGGAATTGGACCTGCAGGCACTGGCAAAACTTATCTTGCAATGGCAGCGGCAGTTCGTGCCTTTAAGTCTAAGGAAGTAAATAGAATAATCCTAACTAGACCAGCTGTCGAGGCTGGAGAAAATTTGGGATTTTTGCCGGGAGATTTGCAAAATAAGGTTGATCCATATTTAAGACCACTTTATGATGCTCTCTTTGAAATACTTGGTCACGACACATACAACAATTTATTTGAAAAGGGACTTATTGAAGTGGCACCTCTTGCTTACATGAGAGGTCGGACTTTGGATTCTGCCTTCGTAATTCTTGATGAAGCTCAAAATACAACAAATGAGCAAATGAAGATGTTTTTAACTCGTCTTGGGTATGGTTCAAAAGCAATTATTACTGGTGACGTTACTCAAATAGATTTACCTCATGGCAAGCAATCAGGGCTTAAAACTGTTCTTAAAATTCTCACTGGGGTCAAGGGAATAGGAATTACTTATCTTAATAAAAATGATATTGTTAGACATCCCCTAGTTCAAAGGATTATCGATGCCTATGAAAAATATGAAAAGAATAATGAGAAGGCAGAAAAGCTTATTGAAGATAAAAAGTCCAAAAGTTGGGGAAAATAATGCAAGTTTATTACGATAATAGACAAGAAGATATAGAAATAACAGAAGAAACAAAAAATCTAATAAAAAAATCCATTGCTGCAGTTCTTAAAATTGAAAAACTTGACGAAAATGTAGAAGTTTCAGTTTCTTTCGTTGGAGATGAAGAGATAAGAAAATTAAATCGTGATTACAGAGGCGTCGACAAAAGTACAGATGTCCTATCTTTTCCTATGGATGATGAATTTATTCTAGACAATAGAATTTTAGGTGATGTTATAATAAATACAAAACGAGTTATGGAGCAAGCAGAAGAACTGGGTAATTCCAATGAAAGAGAGTTATCTTATCTAACAGTTCATAGCATACTTCATCTTTTGGGATATGATCATATGGAAGATGAAGACAAAAAAGAAATGAGAGAAAGAGAAAAGCTTGCAATGATGGAGCTTTCAATTTACAGGTGATTTTATGAAAAAAGGACGTTTTATATCTTCATTTAATTATGCGGTGCAAGGAATCATTTCTGTATTAAAAACAGAAAGAAACATGAAGTTTCACTATCTTGCAGCACTTGGAATAATTATTTTATCTCTTTTTTTTGATATTTCATCTACAGAATTTTTATTAATGCTATTTGCCATTACTCTTGTAGTATTTGCAGAGATGATAAATACTGCTATTGAAAGGACAATTGATCTAGTTGTTCAAGAATATAATCCAATAGCAAAATATGTAAAGGATGTATCTGCTGGTGCAGTTTTAATAACAGCCATTAATGCAATTGTAGTAGCTTATTTAGTTTTTTACGACAAATTTGCATCCTTTGGAGATTTGCTTTTGTTTAAAATAAAAAACATGCCAAACCACTTGGCTTTTGTGTCCTTACTTATAATTATTATTGCAACAGTTGGTGCAAAACTTTTAATGGCTAAAAAGAGTGGAGGTACATACTTTCAAGGTGGAGGACTAAGTGGACATTCTGCAATTTCTTTTTGTGCCGCTACAATTATAACTATGATTGCAGAAAATTCCCTCGTAACCCTCTGTTCCTTTGGGCTTGCCTTTTTAGTTGCTGAAAGTCGTGTTGAAGGTAAAATCCATAAAGTTTCAGAAGTAGTTGTTGGTGCAATACTTGGAATATGTGTTGCGATATTTGTATTTAAGGTAGTTGGTTAAATGGAATATAATAAATTAATAGAGCTTGCTATAAAGGCAAGAGACAATATGACATATACGCCTTACTCACATTTTAATGTGGGATGTGCAGTTGAAATGGAAGATGGATCAGTTTATTCTGGAGGGAATATTGAAATTTCTTCCTATTCTCCAACAAATTGTGCAGAGAGAACGGCGATTTTTAAGGCGGTTTCTGATGGTAAAAGAGAAATAAAAAAAATTGCCGTAGTCGGAGATAGCGATTACACTTTTCCTTGTGGAGTATGTAGGCAAGTTATTCGTGAATTTTCAAAAAATCCTGAAATAATAATTGCAAATTCCACGGAAGATTACAAAGTTTATGGAATTGAGGAAATCCTACCTCATTCTTTTGGTCCAGAGGACCTTATGGGAGATGAAAATGACAGAAAATAATTTTAAATCAGGATATGTATCTGTAGTGGGCAGACCTAATGTTGGAAAATCGACTTTATTAAATGCGATAATTGGTGAAAAGATTTCAGCTATATCTTCAAAACCACAGACTACAAGACAAAACATTACTTTTATTCACACAGATTGCAATTCGCAAATAATATTTTTAGATACGCCGGGAATACAAAGACCAAAAAATAAACTTGGTGAATTTATGCTTACTGAATCAAAGGAAAGCATAGAAGATGCTGATGTAATAACTTATATTGTGGATACTTCAAAGAGAATTGGAAAAGCTGAAAGATCAATTATTGACATTTTGAAAGAGTATGAGGGTAAAATTCCAATAGTTTTATTAATAAACAAAGTTGACACAATAAAAAAGGATGAACTTTTAGAAATTATTTCAATGTATGCAAAGGAAGAAATTTTTAATGAAATTATTCCTATTTCTGCAATAAAAAATGACGGAATTGACATTTATTTAGAGGCTTTAAAGAAATATTTAAAGCCCGGACCAATGTACTATCCAGATGATATGATTACTGATAAAAACGAAAGGTTTATTGTATCAGAAATAATTAGAGAAAAGGGACTTAAATATTTAAATGAAGAAGTTCCTCATGGTCTTGCCATTTCAATTGAAAAATTAAAAAAAAGAGAAGGCAAAAATATTTATGACATCGAAGCAAATATTTTTGTGGAAAGAGATTCTCACAAGGGGATTTTAATTGGAAAAGGTGGTTCGATGTTGAAGACAATTGGAACTGAAGCAAGAGAAGATATTGAAAAACTTTTAGATGCGAAGGTTAATCTACAAATTTGGGTAAAAGTTGAAAAAAATTGGAGAGAAAGAGAAAATTTGGTAAAGAGATTTGGCTACGACAAATAATTACACCTTGGGAATTGTCTTAAATGAAATGGAATTTGGCGAGAGCTCAAAAATTATTAGAGTTTTTACTAGAAATTATGGGATAATTTCCATTATGGTAAAGGGAGCGATGACTCCAAAGTCAAAAAATTTAGGAGTTTCACAAGTTTTTGGTGTAAATGAATATCTTTTGAAAAAGGGACAAAGCTTTTTTTATATTGGCGATGCAAAAATTGTAGAGTCTAATTTTAAAATTAGAGATAATTATTATAATTTAATTTATGCATCAATTCTTCTTGAGATTTTAGAAAAATCCTCTATCCATGGGGAGGCTAACAAAAAGGTTTTTGACCTAATGAGAAAATCTCTATACTTTTTTAACTTTACAAGGGATCCGATTTCGCTTGCTATCGCCTTTGAATTAAAATATCTATCTTTTATAGGTTATAGACCTAAACTTGATATAAAAGAAAAATCCTATTTTTCTATAAGAGAGGGAATTATAGATTTTCAAGATCCCTATTCCTTTTCTTTATCAAGAAGGGATTTAGTTTACTTAAATAAATTACTTTATAAAAAATTTGAAGAGATAGAAAATGAAAAAGACATGGAAGAAATTGATGTAAATAGAAAAAAATATTTGCACAATATTATTATAAAATATATAAAATACAATTTAGATATAAGCAGTTTTAAGTCAGATAGGCTGTTTAATTAAGGAGGAAAAAATGTATTTCCAAGATTTAATTATGACATTGGAAAATTATTGGAAGGAAAAGGGAGCAATTATAATGCAACCTTACGATACTGAAAAAGGTGCGGGAACTATGAATCCTAACACTTTTTTGAGATCTCTTGGCCCTGAAGAATGGAAGGTAGTATATGTTGAGCCTTCGAGAAGACCTGCTGATGGTAGATATGGCGAAAACCCAAACAGATTATATCAACATCACCAATTGCAAGTTATTTTGAAACCATCACCAGAAGATGTTCAACAACTTTACCTTGAATCACTTTTCGCAATTGGAATTGATCCTAAAAAACACGACATAAGATTTGTTGAAGACAATTGGGAATCTCCTACACTTGGTGCTTGGGGTCTTGGTTGGGAAGTTTGGCTTGATGGTATGGAAGTTACACAATTTACTTATTTCCAACAAGTTGGAGGAGTTAATCTTGACCTTGAAAGTGCAGAGCTTACTTATGGACTTGAAAGAATTGCAATGTATCTTCAAAACGTTGAATCAGTTTACGATATTCAGTATAACGAAAATATAACTTATGGAGAAGTATTTAAAAATAATGAATATGAACATTCTAAATATGCCTTTGAACTTGCTGATGTAGATATGCTTAGGAAATTGTTTGATATGTATGAAACTGAAGCAAATAGAGTAATTGAAGAAGGAATAGTAATTGATGCTTATGACTACACTCTTAAATGTTCTCACGCCTTTAACTTATTAGATGCAAGAGGAGCCCTTTCTGTATCTGAAAGAACAAGTTATATTCAAAGAGTTAGAAATCTTGCAAGAGTTGTTGCAAAGACACATCTAAAACACAGAGAAGAAATGAACTATCCCCTTATCAATAGAGGTGAAATAAATGAATAATTATTTACTTGAAATCGGAGTGGAAGAGTTGCCTTCAAGATTTGTCAATATGGCAATTGAGCAATTAAAGGAAAAATCAGAAAAATTATTAGCTGAAAATGAAATTGGCTTTAAAGGTGTGAAAGTTTACGCAACGCCAAGAAGACTTAGTCTTGTTATTGAAGATTTAGATGAAAAGCAAAAAGATATACAAAAGGAAGTAAAAGGTCCTTCAGTTAAAATTGCCTACGATGATGATAAAAAACCTACAAAACCTCTTTTAGGTTTTATGAAGTCACAAAATATTAGTGAAAGTGATTTAGTAATCAAAGAATTTAAGGGAACAGATTATGTTTTTGCAAACATTTCTTCAATTGGAAGAAAAGCATCAGAAATTTTGGTTGAGATTATGCCATCATTAATCAGGGACATTAATTTTCCAAAAAATATGCGTTGGGGTGGCAAAAATATTAGATTTGCAAGGCCAATCAGATGGATTGTTTCACTTTTAGGGGAGAAGGTTGTTCCTTTTGATTTTGAAGGAATTTCCGTAGGGAATAAGACTAAGGGTCATAGATTTTTAGGTTCATCAGAAATAGTTATCGATAAAGTTGAAAATTATGAAAAATTACTTGAAGACAATTATGTAATTTTAGATCAAAACAAGAGGCGTGAAATAATAAAATATGAATCAATAAAAATTGCTAAATCCCTTGGTGGAGAAATTCATGAAAATGAAGATTTGTTAGAGGAGTTAACATATATTGTAGAGTATCCAACTCCAATAAAGGGAAGTATTAAGGAAAAATACTTAACTCTTCCAAAGGAAGTTGTAACAACTACAATGATTGATCACTTGAGATTTATTCCAATTTATTCACAAGATGACAAACTTTTACCGTATTTTATTACAGTTAGAAATGGTACTAAGGACTATGAAGAGATTGTAATTGCTGGGAACGAAAAAGTTCTTGGCGCAAGACTTGAAGATGCAAAATTCTTTTACGAAGATGACATTTCAAAACCTCTTGAAGACTACGTAGATAATCTTAAAGGAGTTTTATTTAACGACAAATTAGGTTCTATGTTTGAAAAAGAAAAAAGAGATGGTGTAGTTGCAAAGAAAATCGCAAAGTCTCTTTCCTTTGCTGATGAAGCTATTGAAGCACTTGATAGAGTTGCTCATCTTTCAAAAGCCGATTTAACTACAAAGATGGTAATTGAATTTACAGAACTTCAAGGAGTAATGGGAGAGATTTATGCGCTAAATTCTGGTGAAAAAGAAATTGTCGCAACAGCAATTAGGGAACAATATCTTCCTAAATTTGCAGGAGATAAACTTCCTGAATCAAGCGTAGGTTCAATTTTCTCACTTGCAGATAAAATCGATACAATAGTTGGACTTTTTGCAATTGGAGAAATCCCTACAGGTTCAACAGATCCTTTTGCATTGAGAAGATCAGCAATTGGAATTATAAACATAATTAGAAAGACTGGCTGGAAATTTAATTTAAATGAAGTAATAGAAACAAGTTTATATGAATATATTAATGATTTAGGACTTACATTTAATCATGAAGAAGTAATAACAAATGTAAGAGAGTTTTTCTTTGGAAGAATTAAGACAATGCTTCAAGAAGAAGGAATAAGATATGATATTATAGATGCAGTATTAATTCCTGAGAGTGAAATTTATAATATATTTGAAAAAGCTAAAGAATTAAATGAATGGTTTAATGAAGATAGGACAAATTTTGTCGATGCTTACAATAGAATTAATAATTTGACTAAAAATGTGGACTTTGTAGAAGTAAAGGAAGAACTTCTAAATGAAGAAGCAGAAAAAAAACTTTATAACAAATTTGTAGAAACTAATAGCAAATTTAAAGAGGCACTTTCTTCTGAAAATTATAAAGAAGCAATGGATGCACTAAATGACTTAGTCCCAGCAATTGATACTTTCTTTGAAAATGTAATGGTAATGTCTGAAGACGAAGAAATTAGACAGAATAGACTTGCGTTAATTAATAGTATTGAGGAAAACATTCAAAAAATATTGAAAATAGAAAATGTTGTAGAATAGGTCGGTGTATTAATGAAATTCAGCGATAGGCAGAGTGAGATTATTGAAATTGTAAGAAATAAAGGTCCTATTACAGGCGATGAAATTGCAGAAAAGCTAGGTTTGTCAAGAGCGACTATTAGATCAGATCTTTCAGTTCTAACTATGATAAATATATTGGGAGCTAGACCAAAATTTGGATATTTTTATACAGGTAAATCTATTCTTTCACAACTTTACGATGATTTAAAAAAATTAAAATTAAAGGATTATATGTCATTGCCCTTTTCTTGTGATCAAAAGACTTCAATTTACGATGTAGTAGTAGATCTTTTTATGGAAGATTTATCATCTATGTTTATCACTGAAGGAGGCTACCTTACCGGTATTGTTTCAAGAAAAGATTTAATTAGGTTTATGATAGGAGATGCCGACATAAAAAAGACTCCTATAAGTGTCATTATGACAAGAATGCCAAATGTTTTTTATGTAAATGAAAATGACAGTGTATATGAAGCAGCAAGTTTAATTGTGGAAAAGGGAATAGATTCTCTTCCCGTTGTTGAAGTTAAAAGTAATAATAATCTTGAAGTTGTCGGTAGATTTACAAAGACAAATGTAACTAGGCTTTTTGTAGATGTATGTGACGGCGAGATAATCTAGGAGGAAGTATGAACAAAGAAGACAATCAACTTACTATTTTTGTAATCTCCGATTCAATTGGAGAAACTGGTGAATTAATTGCTAAAAGTTCGGCAAGACAATTTGAGTCGGAAAATTACGAAATAATTAGATATCCATACCACAATAGTATTGATCAAATAAAGCCAGTTCTTGAAAAAGCTTCCAAAATTCGCAATAGTTTAATTGTTTATACAAATGTTGTAAAAGAAACTAGAGAATTTATAGAAAGGAAAACTCACGAATTAAATCTTCACACAGTTGATGTAATGGGTGAACCAATGAAACAAATTGAGGATATTTTGGGATATGAACCCCTTAGAGAACCTGGACTAATAAGGAGACTTGATGAAAATTATTTCAAGAAGGTAGAATGTGTTGAATTTGCAGTTAAATATGACGATGGAAAGGATCCTCGAGGTGCAAAAAAAGCTGATATATGTTTAGTTGGCATTTCAAGGACTTCAAAGACTCCACTTTCAATGTATCTAGCAAATAAATTGTATAAAGTTGCAAATATTCCATTAGTTCCTGAGGTGCCTGTGCCAAAGGAAGTTTATGAAAAAGATGTGGATAGAGTAATTGGACTTATTGCAAATCCTGAAAAAATAATTTCTGTTAGAGAACAAAGGCTTAAATCTCTTGGTCTTACTTCAGGTGCAAAGTACGCCAATTACGATAGAATTAAAGAAGAACTAAATTATTCTAAACAGGTTATGGAAGAACTTGGATGTTTTGTAATAGATGTTTCTGATAAAGCAATAGAAGAAACTGCTGAAATTATAATTAATCATATGAATTCTAGGATGTGAATTATGAATCTAAGAGTTGAGAGAGAAAAACTTGAACACATTATGCTTTTTGATTTTGCGACATTTGCAGATTCAACTTTAGGAAGAAATGAAAGAGAAGAAAAATGTAGTCTTAGGACTGAATTTCAAAGAGATAGAGATAGAATTATTCATTCAAAAAGTTTTAGGAGATTAAAACACAAGACTCAAGTATTTATTTCTCCAGAAGGCGACCATTTTAGAACAAGGCTCACTCACACTCTTGAGGTCAGTCAAATAGGAAGAACTATAGCTAGATCATTAAGGTTAAATGAGGATTTGGTTGAGGCAATCTCTCTAGGGCATGATTTGGGACACACTCCCTTTGGGCATTCTGGTGAAGCTGTTTTAAATGAATTAAAAAGCTCTGGATTTATCCATGGGGAGCAATCTTTAAAAGTTGTAGATTTTTTAGAGCGTTCTGACAAGAGAGTTGGACTAAATTTAACAGAAGAAGTGCGCGATGGAATTTTAAATCACTCGGGTAAGGGAATGGCGAAAACTCTTGAAGGTAAAATTATAAAATTTGCTGACAGAATTGCCTACATTAATCATGATATTGACGATGCCATTAGAGCGGGGATTATTTCATCAGATTCACTTCCAAAGGAACTTACAAAAGTTCTTGGAAATACTTCTTCAGAAAGAATAAATACAATGATAACTGGAATAGTAAATAAATCCTATGGTAAACCAATTGTAGAGATGGAAAAAGAAGTTTATGAAGCAACTATGGAGCTTAGACAGTATATGTTTAAGACGGTTTATATGGATTCTGTTGTAAAAAGTGAAGAAGTTAAGATTAAAAGACTTCTCACAGAACTTTATAATTATTACATGGAAGACTTGAGTAGAATTCCTAAAAACCATTTAAGTCTTTATAATGATAAAGTTCACAACAACGAAGATATTGTTTCTGATTATATTGCTGGGATGACAGATACCTATGCTATGAAACAGATAAAAAATATTTTTATACCGAAGGGATGGAGCATTTAATTGTATGTAATAAATGACGATGTTCTTAATGAGATACGGGATAGAGCAGATATAGTTGAATTAATTGGAGAATATGTTGATTTAAAAAGGTCAGGTTCAAACTATATGGGACTCTGTCCTTTTCACTCTGAGAAGACGCCCTCCTTTTCTGTTTCTCCTTCTAAATCTATTTTCAAATGTTTTGGTTGTGGCGTTGGGGGCGATGTAATTACCTTTATTATGAAAAAAGAAAATTTAAATTTTCCTGAAGCTGTAGAATTTTTAGCTGATAAATATAATATAAGACTTTCTGAATATAAAGATGAAAATAAAGAAGCTCTCGACAAGAAAAATAGGCTTTACGAAATAAATAGGGAAGCAGCTATGCACTTTTTAAATAATTTTAAAGCATCACAAAAGGCGCAACTTTATTTAAAAAATAGAATGTTAAGTGATAAAACTATTATTAGATATGGCATTGGCTATTCAAAAGACTCGTGGACGGATTTATACGATTACTTAACTAAATTAGGATACAAAGAAGAGGAACTTTTAGAATTGAACTTAATTACCAAAAGTAAAAGAGGTAATTATATCGATAGATTTCGCGATAGAGTTATGTTTCCAATTATAAATAAACACGACAAAGTCATTGGTTTTGGTGCTAGAGGTTTTGGAGATGCTAAACCAAAATATTTAAATTCAAGTGAAACGTCAATATTTCACAAGGGCAGAAATCTTTTTAATATGAATATTATTTCAAGAGAATCTACTCGAGAAAGAATAATACTAGTTGAAGGATATATGGATGTTATTTCTTTATACAATAGTGGTATAAATTATAGTGTAGCAAGCCTTGGTACTTCACTGACAGAAGATCAAGCGGGTATTATTAAAAACATGGCAAAAGATATATACATCTGTTATGATAGCGACAATGCAGGAATTAACGCAACTTCAAGGGCAATTGATATATTTTTATCTAAATCTGTAAAACCAAAAATCATTGAATTAGAGGGTGGACTAGATCCAGACGATTTTATTAAAAAATATGGAATGGAAGGCTTTGAAAATAAAATAAAGAGTGCAATTTCATATATAGAGTTCAAAATAAAAAAGCTAAAAGAAAATTTCAATTTAAATGAAAGCGAAGGACTTAGCAATTTTACTATTGAATCTGCAAAAATTCTATCTAGTATTAAAAATCCAATAGAGAGAGATATTTTTGTAAAAGATTTTTCAAAAAAATATAATATTTCTTATAATGCAATTGAAAATTATATAAATTTTCTAAATAGAAATAAAATAAAAAGTTCAAAAAAAGAAAAGTTCAAGGTAAAGAAAAATACAAATGTTGTGAAGAGTACAAAAACTAAGGCACAAGAGGAATTATTATCATATTCTTTACTTGACAAGGATATTTATACTTATATAAAAAATAAAATTGAGGTTTTTTATTTTAGCAATGCAATGACTAGGGCTGTTTTTGAAGAAATTCCTAGAATGTTTGAAAATGAAATGGAAGTTTCTGATTTTCTAAATTTATTGGAAAAGAATATGTTAATAGATTCTAATTTTAAAGAAAATATTTTAGAAATCATAAAAGAAATTCATGTAAACAACAGAATTGTAGATGATTTAATTAAAACTTTAGAGAGGAATTATCTAAAAAGGGAAAAAGATAAAATATTAGGAAACATTGAAAAATTTCAAGTGGAAGAAGACAAAAATCTCTTGCTCCAAGCTTTAAAAGATCTTAAAGATATTAACTTAAAGTTAAGCGAGTTGAAAGAGGAGGGCAATTATGAGTGAGAATTTAAAAAATAAAGATTCAATAGAATCGGTAACAGAACAGCTTTTAAAAGATGGTAAAAAAGATGGTAATTTAAGCTATGATAAAATAGGAGATGCCTTCGAAAAGTTTCAAATTGATTCTGACGACATAGATGAATTATATAAAACCTTTGAAAAAGAAGGTATTAACTTAGTTGATAAAAAAGATTTAAAAGAAGATGAAGACGACGTAGATGACGTAGATGTTACTAAAGAAGATCTATCAGTACCTAAAGGAGTAACTGTTGATGATCCTGTGAGGATGTATCTTAAAGAAATTGGGAAGATCTCTCTACTTACTGCAGATGAAGAAGTCGAAATAGCAAAGAGAATGGAAGCTGGAGATGAACTTGCTAAAAAGGAACTTGCAGAAGCAAATTTGAGGCTTGTTGTTTCAATTGCAAAGAGATATGTTGGAAGAGGTATGAGTTTTTTAGACTTAATTCAAGAGGGAAACCTTGGACTCATGAAAGCCGTTGATAAATTTGATTACACTAAGGGGTTTAAATTTTCAACTTATGCAACTTGGTGGATAAGACAAGCAATCACAAGGGCAATTGCAGATCAAGCTAGGACTATTAGAATTCCTGTACACATGGTTGAAACAATTAATAAACTTGTAAGAGTTCAAAGACAACTTGTACAAGATTTAGGACGTGATCCACTTCCAGAAGAAATTGCTGCAGAAATGAATTTAGATGTAGATAGAGTTCGTGAAATTCAAAAGATTGCGCAAGAGCCAGTTTCTCTTGAAACGCCAATTGGTGAGGAAGAAGATTCGCATCTTGGAGATTTTATACCAGATGATGAAATTTTATCTCCACAAGATGCTGCTACCTTTACATTGTTAAAGGAACAACTCAATACAGTTCTCGAGACTCTAACTGACAGAGAAAAGAAGGTCTTGACCCTTAGATTTGGACTCGACGATGGAAGAGCAAGAACTCTTGAAGAAGTTGGAAAAGAATTTGATGTAACACGTGAAAGAATTAGACAAATTGAAGCCAAGGCATTAAGGAAACTTCGCCACCCAAGTAGATCAAAGAAATTGAAGGATTATTTAGAATGATAAAATTGTCGAATAGGCTAAAAAAAATTGCAGAACTTGTAGATTTTGGAGCTTCGGTAATTGATGTGGGCACAGATCATGGATATGTGCCCAATTTTTTGTGTGAAAAAAATATATCGAGGGATATTATTGCTACAGATATTTCAGAAAATTCTTTGAAAAAATCAATTGATCTAACAAAAGAACTAGGCAATGAAAAATATATTAGAAATATACTTGCAAATGGAATTGTAAATGAAAAAAGAGATGACATAATTATTGCTGGTCTTGGCGGAATCCAAATTGCAGAAATTATTTTAAATTCACTAGATATTTCTAAAGATGCAAAAAAATTAATTTTACAACCGATGCAAAAAACAAATATATTGCGTAGAGAATTAAATAATATGGGATTTTTAATAATTGAGGAAGAAATAATTTATGAATATGAAAGGTACTTTGAAATTATTGTTGCAAAATTTACTGGTGAAAAAATAAACTTTAATGAAATGGATTATTGTTTTTCAAGGATTTTAATAGAAAGAAAAGAAAAAGTATATTTAGAATTTTTAAAAGAAAGAAAAAAAGAACTTCAAAATATAATAAATAGCATTAAAAATGAAAAGGATAGGTCAACAAAGAGAAGTGCTGAACTTAAAGAGTTATTAAAAATGACAGAGGAGGCAATAGATGAAATATCAAGTTAGTGAAATTAAAAATTATATGGAAAACTGGGCAAAAGATAAAGATCAACTTAGCTGGGATAATTCTGGAAGTCAAATTGAATTTAAAGAGTTCACAGATTCTGTCATTCTAGGATTAGATCTTACTGATAAATTAATTAAGAAAGCAATTGAATTGGAGTCGAAGTTAATTATCACACATCACCCAATGTTTTTTTCAGGAGAAAAAAATATAATTCAGGGAACTTACATGGGTAATAATATAATTTCTCTAATAAAGAATAATATTTCAGTGCTTTCTTATCACACTTCTATGGATATTGCAAAGGATGGGGTTAATGATACTCTATTTGAAAAATTAAATTTAAAAAATAAAAATATCCTTGCTTATGAAGAAGAAAAAGCCATGGGATTAGTTGGAGAATTTGAAAAGACATATTCTTTGTTAGAATTAAATAAATTTTTAATTGAAAAACTCCAAGTTAAAAAAATCAAATTTTATGGAAGAGAAGATAAATTAATAAAAAAAGTTGCAATTTTAGGAGGAAGCGGTGCGGATTTTATTTGTGATGCAAAAAAATCTGGTGCAGATGCCTTTATAACTGGAGATGTAAAACATCATGACGGACAAAAAGCTTACGAAAACGACATTATCTTAATCGATGTGGGACATTTTTATTCAGAAAATATAGTTCTCGAAAAAATAAAAAGTAGACTCATGGAAAATTTTAAAGGTTTAAACTTTTATATTGAGGAGAAAAGTAGCTTCGAGCTTGATATTTGACCTTTTTAATGTTAAGATATTTGAGTAAGTAAATTGGTCAACTGCACATATGTGAGGAAAGTCCGCGCTCCACAGAGCAAGGATGCTGGCTAACGGCCAGTGGGGGCGACCCTAAGGCTAGTGCAACAGAAATATACCGCCCTTTGGGTAAGGTTGGAAAGGCGAGGTAAGAGCTCACCAGATCATTAGTGATAATGATGCTATGTAAACCCCATTCGGAGCAAAACCAAATAGGAATAACAGATGTTGCTCGCATCTGCCGGTAGGTAGGTTGCTAGAGATTATAGGCAACTATAATTCAAGATAGATAGTTGACAAAACAGAACGCGGCTTATAGATTTGCTTATTATATATCTTATGTAAAAAAACACTGGAAATGGCAAAAGTTACAAAATAGTTAAATTAATTTTAACTTTTTTGTAACTTTTTGTTGTTTTTTTGTAACAACTTTGCTATACTTAATGAGTAATAAAAAATAGTACGCAATAAATATTTTTAGAAAATATAAAATAAAGAGTATAGGAGTTGTTAGTATTGGTTTCCTTAAAGAATAAATTGCCACTTGGTCTATTTGCACTATGCGCAGTTTCAGTAGTTGGCATGAAAGATACAGGAGTATTTATTAACGAACATGTACAAAAAACGTATAGTGGAAGTGAAATTGAATTTTCTATTGGAGAAAAAGTAGAAATACTTGAAAACAAGGGAAATGAATATTATATTCAAAAGGGTAAGGCAAAAGTTACTATTCCTCAAGAAAAAATTTTACTTACAGAAGTTAATGTTCCTACATACAAAGTCGTTAAAGCAAGTCCGATTTTAGATGATAATGGTAAAATCATTAGGAACTTATTTATAGATGAATATGCAATTGGAATTTCAATAGACGACAATAAAGCAAAGATTAAATGTAATGACGGAACTGTAGGAAATGTTGATAGATCGGCACTTAAAAAGATTTCCGACAAGAGAAACAATGTTACTGAAGTTCAAGTGAAAAACAACTCAGTTGCAAGAAGTGACAATGGTAAAAAAATAAACTTAAATAAGAATCAAGTTGTAAATGTAGTTGATTATAATAATGGATTTTTTGTAATTCAAGAAAATGGAAATTATTACAATGTTGAAGCAAAAAATTTAAATATTGTATCAGGATTAAAACAAGAAAAGACTGAAGAGGCTAAGGTAGATGAAAATTCACTTTTATCTGCTGATGAAAAGGAAATTCAAGAAGTTATAAAGAATAAAGATTTAAAAGAAAATAAAGAAATTAAGGAATTCAAAAAATCTTCTGCACCTAATGCTTCAATTGCAGGAAAAGTGATTTTATCTGCAGAAAATAAACTTGGTTCAACATATGTATATGGAGATACTGGAAAAGAAGGATATGATTGTTCAGGTTTAGTTTATTCTATTTATAATGATGAATTAGGAATATCAATTCCAAGATCTTCAGTTTCACAATCAACTTTTGGGAAACAAGTTTCAAAAGATGATTTGCAAGAGGGAGATTTAGTATTCTTCAATACTACAGGTAGTGGAGTTAGCCATGTTGGGATTTATGTTGGTGATGGAAAATTTATCCACGCTTCATCAGGACAAGGCAAAGTTATGACTTCTTCATTAACTGAAGAATATTATCAAGAAAGATATGTAAACGCAACACGTGTGCTATAAATAATTTTATTGGATTTATGTTAAATTTTTGAAGAGGCTCGATATATCGAGCCTCTTTTAGATCCCTCATTTTGACTGTGATTTATATTATCAAGTTGACATCTTGAAGTTTTACTTATCTTTGTTTCTTATTTTTTAACAAATATTTATCGTATAAGTTTTGAAGAGATAATTTATTTTGAATTAATTTTATTTTATTTTCACGAGTAAGAGTTTTTATGAAATATTCTTTTTTTAAAGCATCGGATTTATCGATGCATTCTTCGCTAAAAACCATTTTAACTGGAAGATGTGATGCGGTGTATTTTGACGCAATTCCATCATTATGTGCTTTTAATCTTTTTTTTAAGTCGGTAGTGTAGCCAGTATATAGACTTCCGTCGCCACACTTTAAAATGTACACGTAATTAGACATAGGATTCTCCATTGAGATATTCATCTACTGTAAAATTTACAATTTCAAATTCAAATCCACGACTTTGCAAATATTTTTTTGCAGAATTTATTTTTTTTAAATCTTTTTCATTAACATCTAATTTTTTGCTTATGAGTTTTTCTGCATTTAAGTATTCCAATTCATAATCATAGTCTTTCATAATTTTTTCGATAATTCTATTGTCAATTCCCTTGGATCTTAGCATGTAAATAGTTTTTATTCTGCCATATTTTTTTATATTCATGGCATCGTATAAGTATCTCTTTGCATAATCTTCGTCATTTAGATATTTTTTCTCGTTTAAAATTGGAATAATTATATCGATTATATTTTTATTTACTTTGTTTTTATATAAATGGTCTATTAGTTGTTTTTCAGTTTTATTTCTTTGTAAAAATTTATAGGATATAAGAAGTGCCTTTGATTTTTCATCTTCAAATTTTAATTTTTCTATAAATTCATCTTCTACTTCTTGACCTTTGTAGAGACCAAATTCAATGAGAGTTTCTTCTGAAATTTCTATTTCTTCGCCATTATCAAAAAGAATATGAAATTTTTTCTTTTCAAAACTTATATTTGATATAATCATTTTATCACCAAGTTAATTTTAACATAAAAAAAGAAAATTCAAAATTCATCTAATTTAACAAACTGTGGAAAAATAAAAGTAAAGAGTATATAATTATAGAGAGTTTAAGACAAAGAGGTGTAATATGTTTGAATTAATCTCACAAGTGCTGAGATATGTTTTTATAATCTTAATATATCTTTTTATTTTTAGTATTTTAAGACTTATGTATCTTGATGTAAAAAGCATGACAAGTGGAGGAGAGTCTCTTGATGACGCTTATCTGAAAGTGGTAAATAGACTAGATTCACTAAACTTTAAAATGCAGGAGTATTATGTAATAGATGGTGATATAACTCTTGGCAGAAGTTCAAGGAACGATGTGGTTATAAAAGATAAATTTGTAAGCAAAAATCATTTAAAAATTCTTGATAAAAATCAGGTATATTATATTGAGGACCTTGGCTCTGCAAATGGAACTTTTTTAAATGGTGTGAAAATTGAACCTAATGAGCTAATTGAACTTCAAAATAATGACAAAATTGGTGTTGGTTTTATTCAATTTATTTTTGTAGATAAAAGGTGAAATTGTGTTAGATAATATTTTAAAACAGCGAAAGCCTAGAAATCTCCTTTTGATTTTTGAAATTCTAAGTATTTTATTGTTGTTTTCTTTTAACAATAACAATGTTGATAAATACATAGTTATTTTATTTTTGGGCTTGATTTTAATTGTATACATTTCAAATTTAGTTTTAGGAAAAGTATCTTCAGGCGATAATTATATTTTTTTAATAGTTTCAATGCTTTTGAGTCTAGGGATTATAACCATATATAGATTATCTCCAAAACTTGGATTACGACAACTTATTTGGGTATTAGCAGGTATATTAGTTTTTTATTTAACTTATTTTATAATTAGGGCTATGAGAAGACTTGAGTACATGACAGGTCTTTACTTAGGGCTTTCAATTTTATTTTTTCTTCTTACGATTATTCTTGCTCCAGATAAATATGGTGCAAAAAACTGGATAGAAATTTCAGAGGGAATAACGATTCAGCTTTCAGAATTTACTAAAATTCTAGTAATATTTTTAATAGCTTCTTTTTATACAACTTTCCAAACTAGGCTTAAAAAATTAAATTACAAATATACTTCATATTACTTAATGGCGGTAATATATATTTTTGTTGGGTTTTTATTTATTCAAAGAGACCTTGGAACAGCGGCCATATTTATTATCATATATACTCTTCTTCAATACATTTATGATGAAGACAGAAAAGCTATTGTAGTAAATATTGGGCTAATGTTATTTGGTTCTGTGGCTGGATATTTTTTATTTTCACATGTTAGAAATAGAGTTGATATTTGGCTAAATCCATGGACAGCTGATAAAGTGGTAAATAGTGCTAGACAAATTGTGCAATCACTTTTTGGAATAAGTGAAGGTGGATTTTTTGGCCAAGGAATTGGGCTTGGTTATCCAAAGCAAATTACTCTTTCTTACTCCGATGTAATATTTTCATCAATTTGCGAAGAGATGGGTATACTTGTAGGCATTGGAATTATTATGCTCTATATGCTTTTAGTTTATCGAGCTATTAAAATTGCACTAAATCAAGAATATTTATTTTACAGGATTCTTGCTCTTGCTGTTGCAATTTTATTTACAGTACAAGCTTTTCTTAATATTGGTGGCGTTATAAAATTAATACCAATGACGGGACTTACACTTCCCTTCATTTCTTATGGAGGAAGTTCTATGATTTCAAGTTTTGTTGCACTGGGAATACTTCAAGTTACTAGCGAAGATTTATCTTATAAATATGATAGGGGAATTGACAATGAATAGTAAAGATAATAAGAGAATTTTAGTTTTACTTGTTTTTTTAATGATGCTATTAGTTGCTCCAATAATTTATCTTACTTATTTCACACTTTTTAAAGCAGAAGATATCATTAATCATCCAGCAAATAGAAGAAGTGAGCTGAGAGAAAATTCTGTTAAGAGGGGAACTTTTTACGACAGAAATCACGAAGTTCTTGCTTATTCAAATGGAGAAAAACATAATTATCATAGAATTTACAACCAACCAGTTATTTATTCTCATATAATTGGCTATTCTGACAAAATAGTAGACAAATATGGACTTGAAAAAGAATTAAACAATTATCTTGTTGGCAAAGAAGGTTCAAAGATTTTAAAAACCTTTAAATCAATAATAAATAAAGATTATGATCTTTATAGTGGAGATGATGTGACCTTAACAACTGATACTGCTCTCCAAGAAAAAACTAGATCAGTTTTATCGGGAAAAACTGAAAAGGGTTCGGTAGTTATGATGAATCCCAAAACTGGCGAAATTCTTTCCATGGTTTCACTTCCAGACTTTAATTCACAAAATATAGCGAAGGATATGCAAAAAATTAATGAGGAAAATAATGGAGCACTTTTTAATAGCTCAACAAAGGGAAAATTTGCGCCTGGTTCTATTTATAAAATAATTACAACTACTGCCATACTAGAATCTGGAATTTCACAGAAATACACAGATGAAGGGGTGGAAAAAATTGATAACGGCCGTGAATTTAAAAATGCAGGCAATAAAACTTATGGAAGAGTTGACCTAAAAAAAGCATTTACTAATTCATTAAATACTTATTTTGTAAGAAAATCTGTGGATATGGGAATAGATGAAATGGCACAAGTTTCTGAGAAATACATGATAAATAAAAAAGTTGATTTTGAACTACCACTAGAAACTTCAACATGGGATTACAAGAGGAGTGGATTTGATAGAACTGCACTTGGAGCTGCAGGCATTGGACACGATACAGTTTTAGTTACACCGCTTGAAATGTGTATGGTAGCATCAACAATTGCTAATGATGGTGTGATGATGCAACCTCATATTGTAAAAAGAATTGATTCGTCAGATGGCAAGAATGTAGTAAGAAATTCTCCAACTATTTTAAGCGAGGTAACTTCTAAAGAAAATGCAAATCAAATTACTAAATACATGGTCAATGTTGTCAACAATGGTACTGGGACAGAAGCTTATGTTCATGGTTTAAAAGTTGCTGGGAAGACTGGTACTGCTCAACTTGATTTAAGGGAAGGCACTAATAATGCTTGGTTTGTTGGATTTGCCCCTGCAGATGATCCAAAGGTTGCAATTGCAGTTGTAATTCCAAATGTAAAGGATTATGGGTCAGAGGCAGCTGCTCCTATTGCAGGTGAACTTTTAAAATACGCTGTAAATAATTTACAACTTGAAGAAGAGTGATGTCATGTTTAATAATAACTTTGTAACGGCCTTTGTTGCTGCGGCGGGAATGGGCAAGAGAATGAATATGGGAATAAATAAACAGTTTCTTTCTATTGATGACAAACCAATACTTGCTCATACAATTAAGAAAATTGAAAAATCAAAGTACATTGACTTTTTAATTTTAATAGTAAAAAAAAGTGATATGAGATATGTATACGACATCATTGAAAAATATAAAATTAATATAAATTATAAGATTGTCTACGGTGGCAAAGAGAGGCAGGATTCAATTTATAATGGTCTTTTAAAAATGCCAGAAGAAACTGATATTGTACTTACCCACGATGGAGCAAGGCCCTTTGTATCAGTAGATAAAATTGACGAAGCAATTGAAAGAGTAATGGATACTGGTGCAGCTGTCCTGGCAAATCCAGTTAAAGACACTATAAAAGTTTCGACTGATGGAAAACTTGTGGATTACACACCAAATAGAGATAGACTTTGGCAAGTACAGACGCCTCAAGTTTTTAAAAAAGAAATTCTTATGAGAGCTTATGATCAAGCTTACTCTGAAGGCTACTATGGTACAGATGATTGCTCTTTAGTTGAGAAGACGGGAATTAAAGTGAAATTAATTTATAATTCATATGACAATATAAAAATTACTACAAGAGAGGATCTATCTATTGCAAATATTCTAGTAAAGAAGGTGAATACATGAGAATAGGAATTGGTTATGATGTTCACAAACTAGTAGAAGATAGAAAATTATTTATTGGCGGAATTGAAATTCCCTATGAAAAAGGGCTTTTAGGTCATTCTGATGCAGATGTACTTATTCATGCAATTATGGATTCAATTTTAGGTGCCCTTGCTCTTCGAGACATCGGCTATCATTTTCCTGATAGTGATAGTGAATACAAAGGCATTGATTCGAAAGTTCTTTTAAAAAGAGTTTTTGAAATTATGAAATCTAAAAATTATAAAATTGGAAATATTGATGCTACTGTCGCTTGCGAAAAGCCAAAACTAGCACCATATATTGACAAAATGAGAGAAATAATTGCTGATATTTTAAATACAGATATAGAAAATATTTCTATAAAGGCAACTACAACTGAAAAACTTGGTTTTATTGGAAGGGGAGAGGGAATTTCCTCAGAATCAGTATGTTTACTTGAAAGGGATGATTAATTAAGTGAAGTTTTTTATTGATACTGCGAACATTGAAGAGATTAGAGAGATTAATTCTTGGGGCGTACTTTCAGGAGTTACAACTAATCCAACACTTATCTCAAAAAATGGCGGGGTTTTCGAAGATGTAATCAAAGAAATATCTGAAATAGTTCATGGAGACATTTCCGCTGAAGTTATTTCTACAGATTTAAGCGGAATGCTTAAAGAAGCGAGAGAACTTGCGAAAATTTCTAATAATATTGTAATAAAAATTCCAATGATTGAAGAGGGATTAAAGGCTGTAAGTATACTTAGCAAGGAAGGAATAAGGACAAATGTTACTCTAGTATTTTCAGTTTCTCAAGCCTTATTAGCAGCAAATGCAGGTGCTACCTATGTGAGTCCTTTCATGGGAAGACTTGATGATATTGGCAAGTCAGGAATCAACCTTGTTGAGGATATTGCCTTTATATTTAAACAATATGGATATAACACTCAAATCATTGCAGCAAGTATAAGACATATAAATCATGTTGAAGATGTTGCGAAAACTGGTGCTGATATAGCAACTATTCCTTATAAAATATTTAAGGAAATGATTAAGCATAAATTAACAGATAGTGGTCTAAAAAGATTTTTAGAAGATTTTAAAAATGTAAAGACAAAGGAGAAATAAGATGGACAGAAATTTAGCATTAAATTTAGCAAGAGTAACTGAAGCCGCAGCACTTTCAGCAGGTAAATGGCTTGGAAGAGGCGACAAAAATGCAGCAGATGGTGCAGCAGTAGATGCAATGCGAAGAATGTTTGATACAGTTGATATTGATGGAACTGTAGTTATTGGCGAAGGAGAAATTGATGAAGCTCCTATGCTATACATTGGAGAAAAAATTGGCACAAAAAAGGGCGAAGAAGAAGTAGATATTGCAGTTGATCCTATTGACGGAACAAATTCTATTGCCAATGGTACCGATAATTCTATAGCTGTACTTGCAGTAGCTCCTAAGGGTTGTCTTTTAAATGCACCTGACATATATATGGATAAAATTGCATGTGGACCAAAAGCTAAAGGACTTATTAAACTAGACGATACACCAACTGAAAATATTAAAAGAGTAGCAAAGGCTCTTAACAAAAACATTAATGATATTGTTGTCGCTGTTTTAGATAGACCTAGACATGAAAATTTAATCAATGAAATTATTTCTATTGGAGCAAGGGTAAAAAAAGTTTCTGACGGAGATGTTGTAACGGCTATTGAAACTTGTTATGAAGATTCTGGAATAGACCTTGTAATTGGACGTGGCGGTGCACCCGAAGGTGTAATTGCAGCAGCAGCATTAAAATGTTTAGGTGGAGATTTCCAAGGCAGACTTCATCCAACAGATGAAAAACAAGAGCAAAGATGTAAAGATTTAGATTCAGATTTAAAAAAGATTTATACAATTGAAGATTTGGTAAAAGGGAATGAAGTTATTTTCTCAGTGACTGGCATTACTTCTGGAGAAATTCTTGAAGGAGTAAAATATTACGGAGACAATAAAGCAAAAACTGACACTTTAGTTTTAAGACTTCCTAGTGGAACACAAAGATTTATAAAATCAATTCACTCTCTTGATTTAAAACCTGATTACGCAAAATAATTATTATGAATAACGACAATGAATTAAAAAATAAATCCATAGATGATTTGAGAAAGATTTCTAAATCATTGGGACTAAAAGATGTAGAAAAATATAATATTGAAGATTTAAAAAATTATATTATTAAGGGCGAGATCCAAATTAAAAATTTAAAAGATGAGTCATTAGAAAAACTAAAAGTTTCTGAACTTAGAAATATTGCCAAAGATTATGGAATTGAAAAATCCTATAATTTAAAAAAAGAAGATCTAATTAAAGAAATAAATTTAATAAGGGAAAATAAAAAAATTGAAAATTTAGACCTTTCAGAAAGTGCACAAAAAACTTTAAAAAATTTAGAAGATAAAGATTATGTTAAAGGAATTTTGGAACTTCACCAAGATGGATATGGATTTTTAAGAAGAGTTAATTATCTTCCAAGTGAAGAAGATATCTATGTATCTCCATCACAAATAAGAAAGTTTAGACTTAGAAATGGAGACGAAATTTTAGGCATAAAATCCCCACCAAAGGATGGAGAAAATTTTAACGCTTTGCTATATATTAAATTAGTAAATGGAATGCACCCTTCAAAAATGTTAAATAGACCTTATTTTGACAATTTAACTCCAGTTTACCCAACAAAGAAAATAAATTTAGAGACAAAAGATGAAGATATTGCAATGAGAGTAATAGATTTGCTTTCACCAGTGGGCCTTGGTCAAAGGGGACTTATAGTTTCTCAACCAAAATCAGGAAAGACAACTCTTTTGAAAAAAATATCTAAATCAATTAATATAAATTATCCAGAATTACATTTGATAGTACTATTAGTTGACGAGAGACCAGAAGAAGTTACGGACATGAAAAGATTTGTTAAAGGAGAAGTAGTATATTCAACTTTTGATGAAAATCCAAAAAATCATGCTCGTGTTGCTGAAATGGTAATTGATAGAGCTAAAAGATTAGTTGAAAACAAAGAAGATGTTGTAATACTTTTAGATTCTTTAACAAGATTATCTCGTGCTTATAATTTAATCACACCCACAAGTGGTAAAACTCTTTCTGGAGGACTTGACCCACTATCACTCCACAAGCCAAAGAGATTTTTTGGTGCTGCGAGAAACATTGAAGAAGGTGGAAGCTTAACCATACTTGCTACTGCTCTTGTAGATACTGGCTCTAGAATGGATGATGTAATCTTTGAAGAATTTAAGGGAACTGGCAACATGGAACTTCATTTAAATCGAACTCTTTCAGAAAAGAGGATTTTTCCTGCTATTGATATTTTAAAATCAGGAACAAGAAAAGAAGAGCTTTTATTAGATAAAGAAGAGCTAGCGTTTAATTATGAGTTTAGAAAAAATTTAAACGAAGATAATATTGAGGATGTAACTGAAAAGTTTTTGGATAAACTTTCAAAAACAAAGAATAATTCAGAATTTTTAAACAAATAAATTTTGCTTTATTTCTTCACAAATGTTGATTTATAGCCTAGTTTATTGTATAATAATTAAGGAAACAAATATAATTTGTACAATAATAAAAATTATGTTATAATATAAAAATTGAGTTATAAATAGTTTAAGGGGGCTAAACAATGAAAAAAGGAATTCATCCAGATTATAAAGAAGCGACAGTAACTTGTGCATGTGGCAACACTTTTAAAACAGGATCTGTTAAAGAAGATTTAAAAGTTGAAATTTGTTCAGCTTGTCATCCTTTCTTTACAGGAAAGCAAAAATTCTCTGACCATGGCGGAAGAATTGAAAAATTCAATAGCAGATATAAGAGAAATAAATGACAAGAAGGTTAGCCTAGCTAACCTTTTTTATTACTTAAATTTATGAAAATAAAAGATGCCCTTATTGAGGGAAGAGAATTTTTAAAAAATTTACAATATACAGATCCCGCTTTTGAAACACGAAGAATTTTAACAGAACTTTTGAATAAAGACTTATATTATTTAATTGCACATGATGAAGAAGAACTAGAAAAGTCAGTAGAAGAAAAATATTTTAACATTTTAATAAAAAGGCAATGCGGAATACCCCTACAATATATTTTTGGCAAAGAAGATTTTTATGGTAGAACTTTTACAGTTTTAGAAAATGTTTTAATACCTAGACAGGATACAGAAATTTCTGTTGAAGTAATATTAAAATTAAATAAAAAAAACAATATAAAAAATATGCTTGAAATTGGATGTGGAACTGGTATTGTTAGTATTACAGTTGACTTAGAAAGTGAAGAAAAAATTGATATTACATCAGTTGACATAAGTCCCTTTGCAATTAAAAATTCAAATATAAATAAAAAGAATTTAAAATCAAATATTAAAATTTTAAAAAGCAATCTGTTTGAGAAAATTAACGAAAAATTTGATTTAATTTATTCAAATCCACCTTATATAAAATCTAGTGAAATAGAAAATTTACAAATAGAAGTAAGAAATCACGAACCAAGACTTGCCTTAGATGGCGGAAGCGATGGACTTTATTTTTATAGAAAAATTATAAAGCAATCACGAAACTATTTAAACAAAAATGGATTTTTAGTATTTGAGATAGGTCATGATGAGGCAGAAGACATTTCTTCCTTAATGAGAAAAAATTTTAAAGTTGAAATTTTTAAGGATTTAAACAATTTAGATAGAGTAGTAGTTGGACAATTAAAAGTATAGGAGTAAATATGTACGAAAAACTTTCTGTTTTTGAAGATAGATTAATAGAACTTGAAAAAGATTTAAGCAATGTAGAAATTATCAATGATTCTAAATTATACCAACAAAAGGCAATTGAACACGCTGAAATTGAACCTATTGTTGAAAAATATAGAGAATATAAAAATACATTAAAAAATTTAAATGAAAATAAAGAATTAATTAAAGAAAAATTAGACGATGAATTTAAAAACTTAGTTAGAGAAGAAATAAATGAAGATACAAAAAAAATTGAATCCTTAGAAAATGATTTAAAGATTTTATTAATTCCAAAAGACAAAAATGATAGTAAAAATGTAATGGTAGAAATTCGTGCAGGAGCCGGTGGAGATGAAGCAGCTCTTTTTGCAGGAGTTTTATATAGACAATATGTTAGATATGCAGAAAGATCTGGATTTAAAGTTGAAACAATTTCTTCAAATGAAATTGGAATTGGTGGATTCAAAGAAATTGTATTTATGATTATAGGCAATGGAGCTTACTCTAGACTAAAATACGAATCAGGAGTTCATAGAGTTCAAAGAGTACCTGAAACAGAAAGTGGCGGAAGAATTCACACTTCTACAGCAACTGTAGCAGTTTTGCCTGAAGCTGAAGATGTGGATATTGAAATTGATCCTACAGAAATTAAATTTGACGTATTCCGTGCATCTGGAAATGGCGGGCAATGTGTAAACACAACTGACTCTGCAGTAAGACTTACTCACATTCCAACAGGAATAGTTATATCTTGTCAAGATGAAAAATCGCAACTTAGAAATAAGGAAAAAGCAATTAAATTACTTAGATCTAAATTATACGATTTAAAACTTCAAGAGCAAAATGAGAAAGAATCAATGGAAAGATCTTCACAAATTGGAACAGGGGATAGATCTGAAAGAATTAGAACTTATAATTATCCTCAAGGAAGAGTAACTGATCACAGAATTAATTTCACATCTCACAAAATTGATGCTATAAATGATGGAGATTTAGATGAAATAATAGACGCTTTGATAGCATATGATCAAACACAAAAAATTGAAAACTTAGATTAAAAATTAATACAAATATTAGATTTATTTAGTACATTTATTTGATTTTTCATAAATATTAGTCTATAATAATAAGTGTAATTTATTATTAAATTTTATGGGGGTAATATTATGAATCAAATGACAAGTGACAATTTAAGATCAGCATTCGGCGGAGAATCTCAAGCTCGTACTAGATATAATATCTGGGGCGATGTAGCTGAAAAAGATGGATTTAAAAATGTAAAGAGACTTTTTGATGCAACTTCTGATGCAGAAAAAATTCACGCAACACTTCATTTCAAAGCTCTTAAAGATGTATCAGGAGACTTTGCTGTAACATCAACAGCTGGTTTTGGAATTAACAGTACTTCTGAAAATCTTGAAGCTGCAAGAAATGGAGAAATATTTGAATCAACTCAAATGTATCCAGCATTTATCGCAGTTGCAGAAATGCAAGGAGAAAAAGAAGCTGTTAAAGCTATGAAATTTGCTACAGCTGCTGAAAAAGTTCACGCTGAAAGATATTTAACTGCAAAAGAAGCTGTAGACTCAGGCAAAGACCTAGATGTTGAAAATATTTATCTATGTCCTGTATGTGGATATATAGCTTTTGAAGAAGAAGAAAAATGCCCAATTTGTGGATGTGCAGGAAGCAAATTTGTTGCATATTAATTAAAAAAGGCTATCGTAAAAGTCATTATTTAGAAAAAGGCGAGGAAAGTTTAAATCCTCGCCTTTTTGTTTTGGGACTTTTGCAACAGTTTTTTTAAATACATAAACTTATTATACAGTGTCACATGAGCAATCACGTTATTTTTTGTTTATGATCTAATTATAAATTTATTTTTCATGAGATTTTTCCGTTTGTTACCCAAGAGCTGCTTAGTCGAGACGGTTGAAGTATAATGTTTTGCCTAAAGTGGAGTAATTAATTTAGAGTTATTTATAATGAAACTTTCAAGATATTCTTCAAATAAATCAAGATTTTTTTTAACGGATGGTCTTGTGTAAATATTTTTAATTTTATATATTGTTCTAGACGGAGGTGGATCGGTAAGAAAAGATATTTTAATCTTTCTAGTTTCGTTATAGAATTGTGCTACTTCCAATGGAACTATTGCCCATGATTTTTTTCCACACACTAAATTAAATATAAGACCTGAAGTATCTACTTTCAATTGAGTTTGTATATTTGGTCCAAAACAATAATCATGCCATATTTGAAAATCTTTTCCCCAATCAAGTTTTAATTCGTAGAATGCGTCTAGATTTTTTGGATTTTCTATTTTATTGTAAATTGAATCTGAATTACTTATTACTACCATTTCTTCTCTGAAAATAGGAGTAGCTATTATATCCTGCGATTCCTTTAGTATGGATACCATTCCAATATCAATATCATTGAGTTCTACTAAATTGCATATTTTAAGAGACCAGTGAGAGCTAATATTTAATTTTATATTAATGTTCTTCTGAATAAAAGATTTATATAATTTTGGCAGAATGTATATATTTAAACTATCCACAGCTCCAATATTTATTGTTTGATTAGCATCTTTATTTTTCCAATTTTCCAACTCTTTTTTTATGTTATAAGCTTTTTTTGCAAATTTTAAAAATTCTTCTCCTTTTAACGTTAGGCTAATTACTCTTTGTCCTTGTTCTCTGTTTATTAATTTAGTTTGAAGCTCTTCTTCAAGTTTTGTTACACGGTATGATACTGTAGATTGAGATAAAAACAGTTTCTCAGATGCTGCTGTTATGCTTTTTGTATCAACTATTGCTAAAAATATTTCAAAATCGAATAAATCCATAAAACCCCTCTTAATATCGATTAAATTAATAATTATTGAACTATTTGATATTATACAATAATTTTATGAATTATTCAAATAATACGATAACTAGTATAATCAACATATAAAAGGTTTTCATACTTTAGTTTATTTAAAATTTTAATTAGGAGGTTATATTATGGTAGCTAGTAAGAGTTTGTTATTAACATGGGTATTTTATATTTTTTTAAGTGTATTTCCTGCAATTTATCTTTGGATCATTAAAAAATAATCATTAAGGGGGTTTAACTGTGTCTAATACAATGATTTATTTTATTATAGTTGTTGCGTTTATGGTTGGATTGTTTATTTTCGGTTTATATATTTCAAGGACAATAAAAGATCCTGATGACTGGGTTGTAGCTAATCAGAGCTTAGGCATTATTCCTTTGTCTGGTACATATTTTGCAACCATAGTCTCAGCCACATCGATAGTTAGTTATTTGGGATATTATTATCTTGAAGGTTGGCCTGGAATGTGGAACTTTGCAGGAACATTGCTTACTTCATTCTTGGCTGCAATATGGGTTGCCAAAAAAATGCGTTCTTTCGGTTGTACAACTGTACCAGAATACATATACAAGAGATTTGGAAAAATACATTCTCTTTTCGCATGTTTTATTATTTTAATCGGAGCAATCACATTAATGGCTGCTCAAATCAAAGCTTCAATAGCTGTTATGAGGCCATTTGTATCTTGGAGTGATGTAACTATAAGTATTGTAGTCCTTGTAATATTTGTAGCTTTTACTGCTCTTGGTGGAATGAAAGCTGTTGCGTGGACAGATACTATTTGTGCATATATTATAATTATAGGCGTGTGGGCTATGGCAATAAGTTATCTTATGCAAATTGATGGATTTGGGGAACTTATGAGGGAAGTTCAAGTCATTAATCCAGATTATGTGAAAGCTTTTTCAAGCAACATAACACCATTAACAGCACTAGGCTGGACTGTTACTTGGGGAATATGTAACTTTGGGGCACCACAATTTGTAGGAAGATTTTTATCTGCAACATCTCCTGAATCTGCAGCTAAGAGTCAAGCTGTTACAGCTTTAATGGTAGGAATATTTTATATACCGCTTTTAATAGTAGGAATAGGAGGAATGCTTATAATGCCAGGGCTTAATAAACAGGATATGATTTTTGGCACTTTGGTTATGGAAACTGTTCATCCTGTTGTTGGAGGCTTAATGTTTGCAGCTGTAATAGGTGCAATAATATCTACTGCAGACTCACTTCTTTTGCTTGCAAGTACAACTTTCACAAGGGATTTGTGGAGAACATTTATCAGACCCGAAATGACATCTAAGACCGAACTTAATATGTCAAGAGCTATTACTGTCATAATAGGGATATTAGGAGTAATACTTACATTTACATTAACAGATGTAATTCAATTTGTACAAGCAAGAGCTGTAACACTAATGGGCTCTGCAATGGCAATGTTAATATTAATAGGTGCATTTAATAAAAAGATAACACAAACAGCTGCATTAGCTTCTATGATTACTGGTTTTGTAGTTGCAAATGTATGGTATGCATTGGGACAGCCTTATGGAATTTATTCAGCTCTTCCAGGATCAATATCTTCTGGTTTAGTATTAATAATAGTTAGTATGTTTACTAAACCTATGCCTAAAGAAAAACTTGCAAGATTTTTTCCAGAAGAATGAAGTAAATAAAGGACGAATAAAATGAAGTTTTAATATGAAAATTAATTATATTTAAGAAAGGAATGTTAGAATGAAACTAGATTTAGCTATAATAAATGGTATTGTGTATGTAGACGGAAATTTTAGAGAAGTAGATATTGGAATTAAAGATGAAAAGTTTGCAGTTATTTGTGAGAAAGGATTACTTCCAGAGGCCGAAAAGACTATTGATGCTACTGGTAAATATGTTATACCTGGTGGAATAGATACTCATGTTCACTTTAGAGATCCAGGACATACTGACAGAGGAACTTTCTATACTGAATCACAAGCTGCAGTAGCAGGCGGAACAACTACAATTTTAGAACATCCAATTTCTTCGCCGCCACAATATAATAAAGAAATTTTAGATAATAGAAAGAAAGTTGCAAAAGAAAGACAAGGTGTTGTTGATTATGCCTTTTATGCAGCGGCAGGTGGACAATATCCTGAAGAGATAACAAAGGTTGCGAAAGAAGGTATCGTTGCATTTAAAACATTTCTTCACGAAGCACCCGAAGGAAGAGACGATGAGTTCATCGGTTTAACAATGGCAAATGATTATGAAGTGTATATTGGTATGAAAGAAGTTGCAAAGACAGGTCTTCTTCTTGCATCGCACGCAGAAAATAATGACTTAATTCAAGGATTTATTGACCATTATAGAAAAGAAGGAAAGGTAACTCCTGAATATCATTGTTTATCAAGACCTCCAATATCTGAATATTCTACAGTTCAAAAAATGCTTTTATTTGCAAAAGAAACGGGATGTAGACTGGAACTTGTTCACATTTCTACACCCGAAGCAATGGAAATGGCAAAACAGGCAAAACTTGAAGGACAAGAAGTATTCCTTGAAACTTGCCCACATTATTTGCTTTTAACTGAAGAAGAGCTATTAAAGCATGGACCATTTGCTAAATGTAATCCACCACTTAGAAGTCAGGAAACTGTAGATAAAATTTGGGATTATGTAATAGATGGAACCGTTGACTTTATAGGCAGTGATCATGGACCATTCCTTATTGAAGAAAAAGAAAATGGAAATAAAGATATATTTGTTGCACCTGCAGGATTTATAGGAATTGACTTAAGGCTTCCGCTTATGCTAAATGAAGTTGCAAAAGGAAAAAGAGGGCTGACACTTGAAAAAGTTGTAGAACTTTGTAGTACAAACCCAGCAAAAATATTTGATATTTATCCAAAGAAAGGGACTATACAACCTGGTTCTGATGGCGATTTAGTAATATTTGATATGAATGATAAGTTCACAGTAGATAGAAATAAAAATTATTCTGGTTCGAAAGAAATAGCAAGAGTATATGATGGAAAAGAATTACATTGTAAATTAAATTATACAATTCTAAGAGGAAAAGTTGTAATGGAAGATGGATTAGTTGATCCGGAAAAAGATGGAACAAAGGGCTGGGGAGAACTTGTTTTAAGAAATGAAAAATAATAATTAATTATAAGAGTATTGGGACATCTCAATACTCTACTATTAATTACAATAAGGATGATTATAATGGGAAGCTTAATAAACAGAATGCTGAATCATAGAAGTATTAGAAAATATAAAAACAAAGAAATAGATGAATAAACGCTTAAAAATTATTTTAAATAATTAGTACAACTCCATTATCTTCTAATCTTCAACAGTATTCAGTTATAAGAATTAAAAATAAAAAGGTGAAGGAAGAGATTAACAGATATGTGAACAAAAATTTGTAAAAGATTTGCCTAAACTTTTAATTTTTATAGTAGATAACTATAGAAATCACGAAATATTAGAAAAGAACAATCAAAATATAAAGGTTATTGAAGTTTATAAATTATTTCAAGGCTATGCAGATTTAATGATTGCAGCAACTAATTTAGCTAACGTAGTTGAATCTTTAAATATGGGATATGTATTTTTAGGTTCTATATTAAATGATATAGGTAAACTAATAAAACTGTTAAGTCTCCCAAAATACACATTTCCTGTAATAGGACTTGGATTTGGATACCCCGATTATATTCCGAGAATTAAACCAAAGATTAATTATGAGGTTAAGGTTTTTGAAGACGAATATAAGAGATTTGATAATTATAAAGAATTGATAAAAAACTATGATGAAATTATGTCAAATTATTATAAAAGTAGAGATGCGAATAGCAGAGAAGACAATTTTTCTCAACAATTAATTAAAAAGATTGCTCCTGCTATAGAAATTAGAAAACAAGTAATTAAATTTTTGTTAAAACAAGGTTATAAACTTAATATTTAAACTAAGGTGGTCTAAATGATTAATATAGATAGATTATTAAAAAATTTAAAGGATATTGGAGAAATAGGCAAAGGGCTTGATGGCAAAGGAATTTCGAGACTTGCTTTTTCGAAAGAATATTATGATGCGTTGAGAAAGCTTGATAATTTAGCAAGAAGTAAAGGTTTTGACACAAAAATTGATAAAATAGGAAATTTATTTATAACATATAATCCAAATAATAAAGGTAAATTTATAATGATCGGTTCTCACTTAGATACCGTTAAAAATGGTGGCCTTTATGATGGAGCTTTGGGAATATTTTCTGGATTTGAAATTTTAGAAACTTTAAAGGACAAAAAGCGTCATCTAAATCATGGAATAATTTTAGCTTGTTTTAATGCTGAAGAAGGAAGTGAAATGGGTGGCACTTTTGGAAGCAGAAGCATATGCGGAAACAATATAATAAGTGACGAATTCAAAGAAAAGTTAGCATTTTACAATCTAACCCTAGATGATGTTAAGTCTTGTGAAATGAATCTATCAAATGTAGTTGCATTTTTGGAAATTCACATTGAACAGGGTGGAACACTTGAAAATGAAAAATATGATGTTGGCATAGTCGATGGTATAGTTGGAATTACAAGATATAATATTATGATTAATGGAACTGCGAAC
This sequence comes from Peptoniphilus faecalis, assembly GCF_012976305.1. Classification (GTDB taxonomy): domain Bacteria; phylum Bacillota; class Clostridia; order Tissierellales; family Peptoniphilaceae; genus Peptoniphilus_A; species Peptoniphilus_A faecalis. Next base: position 59,938 of record NZ_JABDSR010000001.1, on the reverse strand, counting down.
CATGCTGGTACTACGCCAATGAATTTAAGAGATGATCCTATAAGAAAATTACCAAATGTAATAAATAAATTATATAAGGAGGCTAAGAAATTTGACCAGCCTTTTGTAATGACAATCGGAAATATCATCATTAAACCCGGTATGTATAATGTTATTCCAGGAAGTGTTGAAGTATTGACAGAAGTTAGAGATTTAGAACAATCTAATATTGAAGAATATTATGATGAAATTAAGAAGTTTGTAAAAGCAGATGAAAAATTAGAAATTTATAAAAATATTGAAAAGCCTTCTGTTAAATTAGATGAAAATATAATTAAAATTATGATAAAAACTGCAAAAGAAAATGATTATAATTTTAAGGTTATGAGTAGTGGAGCGGGACATGATGCTAAAGAAATAAGTAAAAAAATTCCAACGGCAATGATTTTTATTCCAAGCATTAGAGGAGTAAGCCATTCACCAGAAGAATATTCAAAACCTGAAGATATTGAATTAGGGGTAAATTTATTTTACGATTGCGTAGTTGAAATTGATAGGAGCATATAATTATGTTAAAAGCACTTATAATCAATCCAAATAGCGACCAAGAAATGACCTCTAAAATCAAAGAGGTTATAGATTTGTTTAAAACTGAATATATTAAAGTGTATGTAGCTGGAGCGAATAGTGGTCCTAAATTTGTTTTTTCAGAAGAAACTATTAAAGAAACTTTTGATGGAGTTTCAAAGATTATAAAGGAAAACAAAGAAAATTACGATATTTTTATATTAGCTTGTCACTTAGACCCCAACTTATTTGAATTAAGAAAACTAACCGATAAAATTATTTTAGGGATTGGAGAATGTTCAATATTATTTTCTAAGATGCTGGGGAAAACTTATTCTATTATTGGTTCATCGGATAAAACTGTTAAGTTAAAAATTGATATGACTAATAGATATGGGGCTTTAGATGGACTTGTAGATGTAGGATATCCAAAAGAGCAAACGAATAATGAATTAAAAGATGATTTATTAAATGCTTCCATTGATTCCTTGAATAAAAACGAAGCTGATTCAATAGTGTTGGGTTGTGCAGGATTTGTAGGGATAGATGCTTTTATAGAATCACATTTAAAAAAAGACGTATTTGATGGCATAATAGTGTCAATGATGATAGCTGATAACTATGCTAAATATAAATATTATAAACTTAAATTGAGTTAGGATGATTATAATGGTCATAAAAACTACATGCCTTAAGGAAAGTATATACCAGCAAAAAGTATTAGAAATTTAATTTATACTGCTGGAACAACATCAAAAGATAATGGATATACAACCCAGTTAAAAATTGAAGATTTTACATCTGATTACTTATATGATGAATCATATGAAGATTTAGTGTGTTCAATAGCAACAGTATTGTTTAACCACTTCAAAGTGATGCTCTGGTTGAAATGTAAGTGATATTTGTATTAAATTAATTTAATTTTTAGTAAAAGCAGAGTAGAAATACTTTGCTTTTTATTTCAATTAAATAAAATACAGGCTCTACTTATGATGAAGATAAGAATATGATTCATATACATAATAAAAAAGAGTGTCTGGAGGATTTAATTGAAGGGACAAATGTTAAATCAGTTTTAATAGTTTATAAATATAGGTCTGATTTATAAATTTTTAAAATAGTTTTAAATAAATAATTAACAATATTTGATTAAATTTACTAATTAAAAAATATCAATTGTATAACTAGAAAATCAAACAGAAAAGTATTGTAAAATATTTTAAGTATTAGCTTATCCTGATTAAGATAAGCTGATACTTTTTTATAAAAGTATCGTTGTTTATATATAATTTTTAAAAGTAAGCTATATCCAATTTTTTATATATCTAAATAGAGCTGTAAACTTGTTTTTTGGTTAGAAGATTTAAATTTCTAGGATTGTTAAATATATGTGACAATAAAACCATCTAGTAGCATTTCTAAAAAGGCATATTTATTATTTACAAACAATGCATATTTCTGTCAAAGAAAAAAGTACCTTGATTATAACATAATCTAATGAGATCAAAAGAAGGTATAGAAAAAAATCTAAATAAATTAACATCAAAAATAATAAATAAAAACTTAAAAGTTATAAATATAGAAAAAAGCTTAAGAAATTTTTTTCAAAAGTATAGCTTTATTAAATTTAGATATTTTTAAGATAAATCTATCTAAAAAAATTATCCAATCAAAAAAGATAATGACTAAATTCAAATATTTAATAAAAAAGCGATGAGTAGAATAGAATTATCTATTTTGCAACAGAACATCATAACTTTTTTACAAATTTTTTAAATTAGTTTTATAATTAAGTTTTTGTTACAAATGCAAAAATTCTTTGAGAAAATTATTATATTCCTTTATACTTTTTATGTAAGAGAGGTTGATAAAATGAATAAAAAAAGATTTAGTTTAATAGTGGCTATATTTTTAATGACTATTACTATTAATGTTTTTGCAGAAAACAAGTTATTATTTAATGAGCCAATTGCTCCAGGAGTTGTTAGATATAAATATGAAGTTACTGGAGATAAAAAGGATACCTTGGTAAATGTTGTTAAAGTTGATTTAAATAATCCTCATATAAAAATTAATACTGTTGCAGGAGGTGGTACTTATACAAATAAGGCAACTGTCTCACAAATGGCCGATAGAACTAATGCTGTTGCTCTTGTAAATGGAGATTTCTTTACAATGCAACTTCAAGGTGTACCACTAGGTGCATCTATAATCGATGGTGATATGAAATCATCTCCAGCAGTTTTAACTGATATATGGTCTTTTGGTATTGATGAAAATAATACTGCCTTTATTAATAGCACAAAATTTATAGGAAGTGTAACAGCTCCTAATGGCAAGTCTTATCCAATTGACGGATTAAACAAGACATATTATTGGTATCAACCATCTAAGGAATATTCTCACGAATCAAAAATTCAAATGTATAATTCTTTTTGGTCTTCTAAATCAAGGGGAGATAGCACTGCTGGTGAGGTTCTTCTTTCAAAGGATAATATTGTGGAACAAATTGTGTATAGAAAAAACATCGATATGAAAATTCCTGATGGAAAGAAAATTTTACAAATAAGTGGAGAGTCAGAAAGATTTGTTCGTGAAAATATTAAAGTTGGAGACAAATTAGAAATTAAAACTAATATTGAACCAAATAGAAATTGGAAGATGATGATTGGTGGTCATGCACTTCTTGTGGAAAATGGTGCGATTAAAAAATATACTAAGGATGTAACTTCAATTGGCGGTGTTAGAGCGAGAACAGCCCTAGGAATAAGCCAGGATGGAAAAACTGTATACATTGTATCAGCAGAGGGAAAGACTAATAGATCTTCAGGTATGTCTTTAAATGATTTGTCGCAATTTATGTTAGATCTTGGAGCTTTTAAGGCGATGAATTTAGATGGTGGCGGTTCAACTGCAATGGTTGTTAGAAATTTAGGAGATTTAAAGAGAACTAGAGTTACAAATCCAGAAAAGAATGCTGGTGAGAGAAAAGTGGTAAATGGACTTGGAGTTTTCAACACAACTACAAATACAAATATTATTTCTGATATAAAGTTTGAAAGTGATTTAGATACGATTGTTGGAGAAACGCTTAATTTAAAATTAAAATCAGCATGGGATGAATTTTTAAATCCTATTGACATTAAAGATAGAACTTATACAATTGCTGACAATTCTAATGGAACAAATATTTTAAATGGATTGTCATATCTTTCTATGAATCCAGGAAAGTTTAACTTAATTATTACAACAAATAAGGGTGAAAATATAAATAAAGAAATCAATGTAGCTGATAAGTCTGCTTACACAAAATTTAACATTGATGCAAAAAATAAATTTATAAAAAGAGGAATGAATTTAAGTCTTGACGCAAGTGGAGAATATAAAGGTAGAAAAGTAAAAATCTCCCCAAGAGTTATAAATTATTCTTTTGAGGATATGGAGGCAAGCGTCGATCCAAATAATTTTAATATTAATATTTTAGATTATGGCAGAAATCCTAAGATAATTGCAAAACTTGGCGACGAAACTTCTACACTTTCACTATATGATGAAAATACAAAATTAATAAAGATGAAAGTCAATGATGTAAATTATAGTATTAATGGTGAAGCAAAAAAAATGGATGCTAAACCATTTATAAAGAATGACAGAACTTTAGTCCCACTTAGATTTATTGTTGAAGCTATTGGTGGAGAAGTAAATTGGGATAATGATAATAGAATTGTAACTGTTGACAGTAAAGGAAAAAATTTTGAGCTTAAAATTGATTCAAAGACTATAAAAGTTAATGGAAAGGACGAAAACATCGATCAAGCTGCAATAATTAAGGGTGATAGGACTTATGTGCCAATTAGATTTATTGCAGAAAACTTGGATATGGTTGTAAATTATATAAATGAAACTCGTGAAATTGAAATATCTTATTTTGAAGATAAAAATTCTCTAAACGATGAAACTATAAAAGATGATAATTCAAATAATGCAGTTAACAATTCACAAAATAAAGAAAATAATTCAAAAAATAATTTAAATGCAAAAAATAAAAATACAAATAAAAATAATTCTGCTAATACAAAAAATGATAAGCTTAACAATGAATCAGAGAACAATTCTAAAAATACTGTAAATTTATTTAACTAGATGAATTTATAAAACAGATCTTATAGATGTAGATTTTAAAATCTATTTCTATAGGATCTTTTTTATAAATAATTAAAAGATAGTTTATAAAATATTTTACAAAGAAATAATTGAATTAAAATAAAAAGATTTTCAGAGAGATAAAAGGAGAATCTGAGTGTTAAGAATATTTTGCGATTTTTATTATATCCATCAAATACATTGAATTTGATTTGATGATTTGTCAATAAAAAAAGGAACTCTAAGGAGTTCCAATACATTGTTAAATTTATTTTTCTAAAATCATTTCACCAATTTTATATACATCGCCCGCACCCATAGTTACAACAACATCGTCCTTTTTAATATTTTCTTTAATGAACTTTACTATGTCATCAAAGCCAGAGATGTAGAAGGTATTGTCTCTGTGTTCAGAAATCGCATCTCTTAAAGTTTTTGAGTGAATGTCGCCATAATCTTTTTCACGTGCCGCATAAATATCTGTAATTATAATTACATCTGATTCGTCAAAAGAATTGGCAAAGGCATCTAATAAAAGCTTTGTTCTTGTATAAGTATGAGGTTGAAAAATTGTATAAAGCTTTCCCTTACAAGCATTTTTAATTGCGTGAATTGATGATTTTATTTCCGTTGGGTGGTGAGCATAATCGTCCATAATTTTAGCTCCATTGTAATAACCCTTTTCTTCAAGCCTTCTTTCTACACCTTTATAATTTTTAAGTCCTACAATTGCATTTTCAAGGGGAATATTATTTACATAAGTCGCAGCAATTGCGGCAAGAGAGTTTAATACATTGTGTATTCCAAGGACTGAAAGCTCAACATGATTTATTTTTTTATTATCTAAATATAAATCATAAACAGGGAAGCCATCTTCGTTAAAGTCAATATTTTTTGCTCTTAGATTCGCATGATTATTTTTTATTCCAAAAGTAAAGACTTTGCAGTTGTCAATTGGGAAGAGGGGATTAACATTTTCGTCGTCAATATTTAAAATTACATAATTATCTTTATGAAGATTATCTACATAGCCCTTAAAAGTTTTAATAATATGGTCAATGTTGTCAAAATAGTCTAAGTGGTCTTCGTCAATATTTAAAATAATTTCTGTAGTAGGGAAATACTTTAAAATATTTGCCTTATATTCGCAAGCTTCTGTCAAAAATAATTTTTCATCGCCAATTTTAATATTCCCGTCGATGTCCTTTAATTGTCCACCAAGCATGATTGTTGGACTAATTTCTAGGTCTTTTATAATTTCAGTTATCATAGAAGTTGTAGTGGTCTTGCCATGAGTTCCTGAAACTGCAATGGAATATTTATAATTTTTCATAATAGCACCTAAAAATGTGGCTCTATCAACTAGGTCAATTTTTTCTTTTACGGCTGCCATATATTCTTCGTTGTCAAAGGAAATTGCATCAGTAAAAACTACAAGATCCATATTATCAATATGTTCTTTTTTATGCTCATAATATATTGTGGCACCATTTTTTTCTAATTTTTCTGTATTTATAGAGGGACTTCTGTCACTTCCATATACATTATAACCTTTATAAAGCATAAGTTCAGCAAGAGCAGACATGCTGATGCCACCAATTCCTATGAAAAATATATTTTTATACTTACTGTCATCTATATTAATTTCAAACAAATTACTTCCTCCAATTCTTTTTAATTATATCACAAAAATTTTACAAAGAAAAAACAATAAACATTAATCTAAAATAAATTACAGTAAAATTTTTAATTAAAACGTTTATTATATATCTTAATTGTGCTATAATATGGTAAAGAAAGAGAGGGATACTTGTATGAACATAACTGATGTAAGACTTCGCAAATTGCCAACAGAAGGAAAGCTTAAAGCAATAGTATCTGTAACCTTTGATAATGAATTTGTGCTTCATGATATAAAAATAATAGAAGGAAATGAATCTTTATTTTTAGCAATGCCAAGCAGAAGACTTTCCAACGGAGAGTACAGAGACATTGCTCATCCAATTAATGCGGAAGCAAGAAAAGAATTAGAAGATGTTGTTTTTAAAGAATATTATGCTGTAAAAGAAAAATTAGATTCAGAAGAAGTAGAGAAACAAGAAGAAAAAATTGAAGAAGAATAATATAAGAGAGTCATAAGGGGCTCTTAATTAGGGATTTATTTCCTTAAAATTTAATCGGCATGAAGGTATTAACCTTTGTGCCGATTTTTATATGTCAATTTTCCCTATTAAGTTCCAATAAATCCAAATGGTTTGTTTCTTTAAATTTGTACCTAGAACTTTTTCCGATTGTTCTACATAAATCTTATCTACAAAAGTTCTAATTATTTCTGGATCGAGTTCTTTAATATCCGTGTACTTCCTAACAAGTTTTAGGAATGATTCCACATTAAGTTCTTCTTCCTGCAATTTTGTAATAGTTTCTTCAAGTTCAGCTATTCTTTTTTGAAGTGAAAGCTCTTCTTCATCATAAGCTTTAGCCATTTTCTCAAATCGTTGATCAGATATTTTACCTTCCAAGTTATCTTCATAGAGGTTTTGAACGATAGAGTCAAGTGTTGCAATTCTATCTTTAGAATCGTCTAGTTCCTTTTTCTGACTTCTTAATACTTGATTTAACTCGATTGTTTTCTTCTTCAAAACTAAATCAACAAACTTATCTTCATGGTCTTTTGCAAAGGCTGTAACTTTCCTAATTTCTCTAAGAAGAATTTCTTCAACTTGAATATTCTTAATTTGATGTGAAGTACATTTGCCTTTTTGCTTTCTATATGATGCACAAACGAAATATTCTTTATCATGAGACCAGCCTTTACCTCTTACTTGATACAATTTTGCTCCACAGTCTGCACAGTAGAGCATTCCAGATAATGCAGGCATTTCTCCTAAACTGTTACGAACTCGTCTTGTTTTTCTTATCCTTTTTACAATATCAAAGGTTTCTTCATCAATAATAGGCTCATGAACATTATCAAAGATAGCCCATTCAGACCTCGGATTGTCTACACTTTTCTTAGTCTTATAATAGTCTCAGGACATTTTTAAAGGATTTGAGTAATTATTTCTTCATCTATTTGTATAAGTAAGATTGAAATGAATTTTCTGGTTATAAAAAATATTTCTCCCTTTATTAGCCCTAAGACAAAAATGATGGTTATGATTAGAAAAAAAAGACGGAAATAAATCCGTCTTAAGAAATATGTAAAGATTAAGTTGTAGAATGTGGTATAATATTATAGAAAAACTGTACAAAGTAGAAGATTATATTGAGGTGGATTATGGGATTTTCCTATGACAAATTATGGAAAAAATTAGTAGATGAAAAGATGAATAAATTAGACCTACAAAAAGCTATAAACACAACTCCTCATACCATAGCTAAAATGGGACGAGATGAGAATGTGAGTATGGAAATACTTGGTAGGATATGTAGATATTTTAAATGTGATATATCGGAAGTATTGGAGTATAGAATTGAAAATACTAATGATTGAAGACGACAGCACAATTGCCTTTGCTGTTAAAACTTACTTAAACAAGCATAATATTGAAACTATTATTTATAACAATCTTTCTCAGACAGAAAATCTTAATTTTAATGATTTTGATTTAATTCTACTTGATGCTAATCTCCCAGATGGGTCAGGCTTTAATTTTTTAAAGTGGCTGAGAGAATTTTATGACCTTCCTGTAATAATGCTTACTGTAAAAGACGAAGATGAGTATGTTATCAAAGGTCTTTCTCAAGGAGCAGATGATTATATTACAAAACCTTTCTCTCTTCCTGTTCTAAAGGCAAGAATAGACAATGTATTTAGCAGAAAAATAAAAAAGGTTGATGAACTGACTTTTGAAAATTTATCTTTAGATTTCATTTCAAAACAAGCTTCAATAGATGGAATAGATCTAGACCTTAACTTAAAAGAGTTTGCTATATTGGAAATGCTCTTAGAAAATCAAGATGTAAATCTACTAAGGAAGCGAATTTTAGATTATGTATGGGGTTATGATTTTTATGAAGTAAACGACAATACTTTAACAGTAACTATAAAAAGACTTCGAAATAAACTTGGAGAGTATGGAGAGCATATAAAAACAGTTAGGGGAATAGGCTATAGGTGGGATAATGAGAAAAAATAAAAGAATTTTATTTACTATATTCCTAAATTTATTGATGTCTTTGTTTGTAATTTATCTCAATCCAAGATTTGATATTCTAACACTCATAGATTTTCTACTAATAAATGTAATTTTATTTCTAATTCTTAGAAATATTGAAAATAAAAAAGAAAAAGAGCTAGAAGATAAGATTAATAATATATTTATTCTCCTCCATTCATTGGATATAGACTCGGATAATTATGAAATTATAGATGATGAATTTGGAAAATTAAGAGATGAGATTATTAAAATTATTATAGAAAACAAGAGAATAGCTGAAAATGCTGAAAAAAACAAGGAAACTTTAAGGGAATATACGGAAGATATTGCCCACCAAATAAAAACTCCTCTAACCGGATCTCTATTATTACTTGACTTATTAGAAGACGAAGAAGATAAATCGGCAAAAGAGTATATATCTAGACTTAGGGACAATCTTCTTAGACTTTACAATCTATCTGATATTTTATTAAAACTTGCAGCCCTTGATTCAGGTACAATAGAAATGACAAGAGACAGGATATATGCTCGAGAATTAATTGAAGATATCATACAAAACCTAAAAGATTATTTTATTAATGATAATGTTGAAATTCTCCTTGATGGAGATGATTTTAATCTTATATGTGATAAGAAATGGACCTATGAAGCAGCATTTAATGTGATGAAAAATGGTCTAGAAGCAACAGAAGATAGGCATATAGAAATTCACTTAAAAGAAACGAACTTATATAAGAGTATATTTGTGGAAGATTTTTCTAAAGGTTTGGATCGTGAAATGTTAGAAAAAGTTTTTAAACGTTTTTATAAGCTGGATCCAAATTCAAAAGGTTATGGGATTGGGCTTCCTATGGCAAAATCTGTTATGGAAAGGCAAAATGGAGAACTTTTATATCACAAAGGAAAAAAATCAAATGCCTTTGAACTGAGATTTTATAATTAAATTCTAAGACTGTGTCTAAAAATAAGACATAGTCTTTTTTCTAGTCACTCTCCAGTCACTTAAGCCTAGTATTATATAGACAAGTTAAGGAGGATACAATATGAATATAGTAAAAACAGTTGATTTAACAAAAACATATAAGGGCGGAGTAGAAGTAAATGCCCTTTCAAATGTAAACTTTGAACTAGAAAAAGGAGACCTAGTTGCCATTATTGGAGACAGTGGTTCTGGCAAATCTACACTACTTCATTTACTTGCAGGAGTAGATACACCAACAAGTGGTGATATATTTATTCAAGATAAAAATATTACCAAGTTTAACAAAGACGAAATGACAGTATTTCGCAGAAGAAATATTGGCGTTGTCTACCAATTTTTTAACCTCATTCCAAATATTAATGTGAGAAAAAACATCCTACTTCCTCTTTTATTAGACAATAAAAAAGTAGATGAAGAATATTTAAAGGAAATTTTATCGATACTAGGAATAGAAGGAAAGCTTGATAGGTATCCAAAACAATTATCCGGTGGTGAGCAACAAAGAGTTGCCATTGCCAGAAGTTTGATTACAAGACCTGCCATAATCTTAGCAGATGAACCTACAGGAAATCTTGATAGGAAAAACTCAGAAGAAATCATAGGACTTTTCAGACTTGTAAATAAGAGATTAAATTCTACAATTATGATAATAACTCATGATGAAAAAGTAGCAAATTCTTGTAACAAGGTTTATAGAATGGTAGATGGTAGGTTAAATTTCTTAGGAGATGGAACTTATGAAAATTATTAATGACCTAGCTGATGGAGCTGTAAAAAATAATAAAAAAGACAGTTTTGCTATTAAAATTTCCATACTTTTAGCAGTTATTCTACTAGGAACTGTAATTTTTATCTTTAATGCAATGAGAACCGAACAGTATAATTATGTTAAGAAAAATGTTGGAAACTACCATGTGTCAATTAGTGAAATTGACGAGAAACTTTATGATAAATTAATAAATGATGAGGATATAGAAAAAATTTCTTTTAATAAAATCATAGAGACAGATTTAAATGCAACTATCTATGAATTTGGAGATTCTACTGGTCTTATAGGTTTTGATATTAAAGAGGGAAGAAAACCTAATAATTCAAACGAGATTTTAGTTCCAGAGAAATTTTTAATAAAAAGTAAAGAGTATGATTTGGGCTCTGAAATAACTGTTCGTGATAAAACTTATAAAGTAGTTGGAGTTTATGATGATTATTCTAAATCATTTGAAGAGTCTATGCTTATAGGTTTGACTGAAAGTGATAACAAGAAAGGTTTATTTGAAAAAAATGATGAAATAGAAGCCCAAATTTGGTATAAAAATATAAGGGATACTTATACAAAAACTAGGGAAGTTTTGTCTGAAATGAATATTGACGAGAACCATGCCTTAGATATTGGGAGAGTTTTTTATAATAAAGATATCTTAGAATATAAGATGGTCTATCCAAAAGGAATCATCCCACCAAAGAGTGTTGTAAACTTAGCTATAGAAAAATATGGAGCAGGCTTCTTTCTTTGCCTACTTTTTGCTTTTATCATTTATGGTTCTTTTAATGTATGGAACAATAGGGATTTAAAGGAAATTGCTCTATTAAAAAGCACAGGTATGACAGATAAGCAGGTCAAAAAAATGATTCGAAAGAAAGCTTTTAAACTTTCAACCTTACCAATAGCCTTGGGAACAATTCTATCTTTGGCATTTGCAAATCTTCTCTTATACTTAATGTGGCTTAATAATTCAATATCCTATAAAAATATGTCTGAGATATTGGGAGAAAGTTTAAAATCCCCAGGTTTTTATTTCGTCTATCCAAACCCTATTTCTATAATAATGATTATATTATTGTCAATCTTAACAGTTTATTTATCTGCGATAATCCCTGCTAGGAAAAGTACAAAAATAAAAATTATAGAAGGTTTAAATGGGATTACAGAAAAAAACATTAAATTGGGTAAGTCAAAAATAAATGGACCTATAGAAAAGACTTTAGCAAAAGATTATTACAGGTCTTATCGTTCAACCTATCGAATTATTGTAATTTCCATGGTTCTGTCTGCCTTTGTGTTAACTGCTGTCTTAGTTAGTCAATCATATAGAACTTTGAATAAAAAATATAACTCTTATAAAAGTCCTTACAATTTTAATTCAAGTATTTACACTGATAAGAATTTAGATAAAAACTTATTAGCTGATTTAGAAAAAGTTGACAGAATAAAAGAGCTTCACCTATATCAAAGAAATGACACAAAATTTTATGTTGACGATAATAAAGATTTAATTTCTAAAGACTTAAAAGATTCTTTAGCTAGTGGCAAAATAGAAAATGATAGACTATATGCTAGTATATATGCTTTAACAGATGAAGATTTTGAAAAGCTTTTAAAAGAAAATAACATCTCTCATGCATCTTATTTATTACTTAATAAGATAAGAAAAGATAATAAAACTCCGTATGCTTTTAGTGAGTATATAAAAATTTCTGATAAGGGATTTGGAGATATTACTTTAAAATATAATGCAGATGGTAAGTCCATGCCTATAAAAATAGATTCAAGTATTGATGAAATGCCTTATAATCTAGAAGCTTATAATGACAATCAAATATCTATCTTTACAAGTGAAAGTACTATGAAAAAATTTATTAATGAATATGGAATAGATGAAGGCGACCCAGTCTATTATTACTTTGTAAAAATTAAAGCTGATAATAATAAAGAAAAAGTATTTGAAGATGCAGAAAAAGTGATTTCAAATTATGTTCCAAAATCTGACCATGGCACTTCTACAGAAATTATTAGAGCAGCTATGGATAAAGAACAAATAAGGAATGAAAGACTTTTAAATCTAGCTATCCAAATCATTCTTATAACAATTGCTCTTTCCAATGCCTATAATAGTTTTAAAGGCAACCTTAGAGCAAGAGCCAATGATTTTAAACTTCTATCAACAGCAGGTATGACACAAAAGCAAATGAAAAAGATGGTCCTTGGAGAAGGAAAGAGATTGTTTAAAAATATTTTCTTAGCCTATATCTTTATGTTCATTATGGGAATTGCATTGAGAGCCTATAGGAGTAACTATGAATTAGAATTTGCGATAAAAGGTCTTATAGCAAATATGAATTATATCCCTCTAATAATAGTATTTGTATTTATGATTGCAGGGGTTTTAGTAGCAATAAAAAGTGGTCTTAAAACAATAAACGAAAACTCAGATAATACTTTCAAGAGTATATAAGAAAAAGGCTGTGAGCATTCAAACTCATAGCCTTTTCTATTGCCACCTAAAGACTCTTTAAATCAGTTTTTCTAAAATCCCTAATTCAATGAGCCTTAAGGCTCTCTTTTTTCATAAGGAAATTAGAAAGATCAAGGATCTTTGTGCTTATAATTTTTAATCCATTTTAGAAACATGAACAAGTTCACCATGTCTGTAATAATACTTTGGCAATCTCCTATTAAGATGAGTTATAAAAGATGTTTCGCAATCACCAGAAAATTTACATATATCTCTTATTCTAATTTCTTCATTATCCTGTTTGCCGATTAAAACAACTTCATCACCAATTTTGCAATCAACACCTGTTGCATCTATCATCATTTGATCCATACAGATTAAACCAATTTGTTTACACCTTTTTCCATTTATTAATACTTCAATTTTTTCGGATAAAATTCGTGGAAAGGCATCTGCATACCCAATGGGTAGAGTTACGACTTTTGTGTCTTTAGTGCATTTATAAAATCTTTCATAGCCAACAGTTTCACCGCATTTTACCTTTCTTATAGAAGATATTTCTGCTTTTATTGAAAGGATTTCTTTTAGATTAAATTCTTCTGGAAGTTTTTCACTGTCAGTATAACCATATTGAATTATTCCTGGTCTTACCATGTCTAGATCATACTCTCTATGATATAAAACAGAAGAAGAATTCGCAATATGTCTATATTTGAAATTATAGCCCTTACTTTCAATTTCTTTTATAAAGTTTGTAAAGTAGGTAAACTGCCTTTTCGTAAATTCTGGATCTGATTCACAAGCTGCAAAGTGAGAAAAAATACCTTCCACATAAATATTTTTAAGTTGGAAAATATTTATGATTTTATCTAAAGAATCTTTATTAGGAATGAATCCAATTCTAGACATTCCACTGTCTACGGCAATGTGAATTTTTGCAACTTTAAGCATTCGTTTTGCAATAGCATCAAGATTATTAGCATCATCAAGGGAATAAAGATTAAGCGTAATATTATTTTTAATTGCATCTTCATATAGATATGGTGGAGTGTAGCCAAGGATCAATATATCCGAATTGGGAAATTCTTTCCTAAAAGTCAAAGCTTCACCTAGAGTTGCCACTGCATAAAAATTTACTCCAAGTTCCGTAGATATATAGGAAAGGGGAAGAGCACCAAGTCTGTAAGCATCGCTTTTTACAACACTCATAACTTCTGTACTATCGCCCACGAGATTTTTAATTTCCTTAATATTATTTTCAAAATTATCTAAATTTATTTCAATCCAAGCTGGTCTTGTTAAAAAGTCCTTCATTTTATTATCCTTTCAAAACGAGAATTTCTTTTAATATTATAGCATAGTAAAAGGTTTTATAAAATATTTGTACAAAAAAACTGCCACGAGAGCAGTTTCTTTAATATTCTTTTTCAACTAGTAAAATATTCAATATTACAGCTGCAATAGTTCCGCCAGATATACCAGATGAAAAAAGTGCTGAGATTAAACTTGGAAGTTTTGAAACAATGTCAGGTCTCATTGTAATACCAATGCCAACGCCAATCCCTCCAGCTATAATCATAATATTTTTTGTGGAAAATTTCGCCTTGCTAAGTGCTTGCATACCTGAACCTAAAATTGTACCAAACATTAGAATACCTGCACCTCCAAGAATAGGTGAAGGCATAATTGAAACTAAAGTAGCAAATTTAGGACAAAAGCTCATTATTATCAATATAAAAGATGAGAAAAGAGCAACTTTTTTAGATGCACATTTTGTAAGTGGTATTAACCCAACATTTTGACTAAAAGTTTGGGCTGCTCCTGAACCAAATACAGGTGATAACATTGAACCAATAGCATCAGCTCTAACTCCACTAGAGATATCGGCATCAGAAAGGTCAACTTCACAAACGGTGCCAAGAGTTTTCATAACTCCAACAGTTTCTATAATAGTTACAAGATAACCTGCGATAAAGGGAACGACAAATCTTAAATCAAATTTAACTCCAAAGGGGAATAACTCTGGAATTTTTATCCAAGGTGCGGCTGCAACTTGTGAAAAATCGACAATCCCCATTGGAATACAAATAATATAAGAAATTATCATTGCAATAAATACTGATGCAGTTGTTGCAAAACCTCTTCCGTAATGATTTATAAAAATTATGAGGAGAAAAGTGAAGACGGCAATTCCAATAAAGAGCGGATCTCCATAATTTTCTGCACCGTATCCTCCTCCAACCCAATCAAAAGCTACAGGCATCATAGTTATTCCTATTAGTGTAATAACAGTTCCAGTAACGACCTCTGGGAAAAATTTCAAAAGAGGTTTGATAAAAAAGCTAAGTATTAATTCTAAAAGTGCACCTAAAATTGTTGCACCAAAGTAACCTGCAAGTCCACCGCCCATAGTGTTAATGACAGCATTGGCAGGTGGCACAAATCCAAAGTCAGTTCCCATAATTGTTGGCAGACCTATGCCGACTTTTGCATTACCTTTAAAAATTCCCTTAGTTTGTATAAAAGAACAAATACCAGATGCAAGTAATGCTGCAGAAATAAGTATAGAAGTTTCTGACACATTAGTGCCAGCTATTGCTGCGATACTCAGTGGTACAGCGATAATTCCACTAAAAGCAGTCAAGATGTTTTGAAATCCAAGTAGTGAAGATTTTAAAAATCCTGGTTTATCATCAACTTCATATTCTAGTTTCATTCCAATGTATTCCTTCACAATAAACTCCTTTTTTAATATAATTATAACAAAAATGATTTTAGCATATAAGTATTTGACATACAATAATATTAGAGGGGGTAAATATGTATTTATTTGTAGCATTAGGTGGAGCGCTTGGGTCTTTATTAAGATATTTTTTATCTAATAATATAAAAAGTGGAGGAAATTTTCCAATTTCAACTTTTATAATAAATGTAATAGGATCTTTTTTGATTGCATTAATTGCCTTTTACGCAGAAAAAAACAAATTAGATTCAAGACTTGTAATATTTATGAAAGTTGGATTTTGTGGAGGATTTACAACTTTTTCTACATTTGCCTTTGAAATATTTAATTTGGAAAATAATGGAAATTTTTTGAATTCAATTTTTTACGCTGTCCTTAGCATAGTTTTTTCTCTTATTGCAATAGATTTTGCAAGGTTTTTAATTTTAGAAAGAGTTTAATAAAGTGTAATTTAAGAAATTTGTAAGATTTTGTTCAGCTTTTTGTAATTATTATTTGCTATTATAATTAAACAAGGAGGGATGTAATGGATAGATACAATATTTTAATTGCTGAGGACGATAAGGAAATTGCAAGATCCATTGGAATTTATCTTAAAAATGAAAATTTTAATATTTTTTATGCCTATGATGGTCTTGAAGCCATAAAAATTTTTAAAAATGAAAAAATTGATTTGATAATAATGGATCTCATGATGCCTAATTTATCTGGCGAAGAAGCTATTATTAAACTTAGGGAAATTTCTGTTGTTCCAATAATTATTTTATCTGCTAAATCAGAAGACACTGACAAAATTTTCGGACTAAATATTGGCGCTGATGATTATATTCAAAAGCCCTTCAATCCAATGGAGCTTATTGCTCGTGTTAAGAGCAACTTGAGAAGATTTTATGCCTATGATTTAAAAAATGACAGAAACTTTATTGAAATAGGTAGCATTAAATTAGATTTATCTCAGAAAATTGCCTATGTTGAAGATAAGCCAGTTAGTCTTACTTCTATTGAGTTTAAAATTTTGGAGCTTCTCATGAGAAATCCAAATAGAGTTTTTTCCATTGAAGAAATTTATGAAAGCGTGTGGAATGAACCAGCCATGGAGGCAAAGACTGTGACAGTTCACATTAGAAGAATTAGAGAAAAAATCGAAGTAAATCCAAAGAAGCCAATGTATCTTAAAGTGCAGTGGGGACTTGGTTACAAATTTGAAGATTTGAGGCGAAAATAATGAAAAAAAATTCTTACAAATTATCCTATTATGCTTTAATAATTTTAGGTATATCACTTATTTCACTTTTGGCAGGTAGATTTTTATTTTCTAAGAATCCGGATTCATCTTATAAAAGAAATATGACAGAAAATAGGATTTATAACACTCTAAATCAGTCAGTAAATAACAATGATGATTTTTATAGTAGTTATAAAGAATTTAACTATGCTATAAAGTCTTATAAGTTAAAATATTTTGACAAAAACGGAAATGTTGTTACAGATAGAGGAGTAATTGAAGCTCAAAAGAAAAAAGATGCCCTAAAAGAAAAGGGACTTGACCCAAAACTTTATTTGGATGAAGGTATGATAGATCAACCAGAAATAAAATCTGAGTACAAGACTTTTTACTTAACTAATGAATATGAAAAAAATGAATTTGATCCATTAGAAATTGAAATGGGAAATAATGACTTTTTGATTACTGGTTCGGTAATTGATGATAGTATAGTGATTGACAAAGTTCAAAAAAGTAAAAGACTTATGGATAGTAACTACAATTTTATTGACAAGTCTTTTAAGACGGCTCTAAATGAAACCTTTAGTAAATTAAATAGTAATAATAATGTTAAAAATCTAAAGTTTGCTTATTACACATCATTAGACGATGAAGTCTTTAAAGAAATTGAAAGAGATGTATTTAGAGACCAAGTTTTTGTGCAAATTGGAGTAAGCGTATTAATTGCAGCTGTTCTTTCTGCAATACTTGGACTATTTATGAATCTTGAAAAAGTTGATGGCAGTGAAAGCTTGAGTAAAGTTTTCAAACTTCCAATAGAACTTGTGATCATTCTATTTGTAATTTTTGTAGTTTCTAGTGCAGGAATATCAAGCATGAATCAAATTTACAGTAATTTGTATATTTTCTATTTCTTATATTTAATTGGTCTTGTAATTGTTTCACTAACAGTAAATTATTTGGTAATTTTATTAAAGAGCATATTTAACAAAAATACAGAAAATTATCTTCTTAAAAATTCTCTAATTTATAGAATTTTTACTGGTGCTATTTCAGAATTTTCAAATATAGATGAAGAAAATAAAAATATTAAAGATGCAAAAATTAAATTTACCCTAGTTTATTTTGGAATTTGTTTTGTGCTGTTTATAGTATTCCTCTTCTTTGCATCATTATATTCCTCTGCTCTTGAAGGAATAGTAATTCCAATGATATTATTTGGGATTTTCATATATATAATAATTCTAAAAAACATAAATGAAGTTGCAAGAATTTCCAGAGAGTCTAGTGAAATTGTTAAGGGAAATTATAAGAAGAACATCGAGAAAAATGGTGGTCTTTATGATGGCATAGTTGATAATTTTAACAATATTGGAGAGAACCTAGACCTTGCCATTGAAGATGCAGTAAAATCTGAAAGGTTAAAGACAGAACTAATAACAAATGTCAGCCACGACTTAAAGACTCCACTGACATCTATAATTAATTATTCAGACCTATTATCTAAGGATGATAATTCTGAAGAACAAGTGAAGGAGTATTCAAAAATAATCAATGATAAGTCCAACAAGTTAAAAGTCTTAATCGAAGATTTATTTGAAGTTTCAAAAGCGACATCAAACAATATTGAACTAGATAGACAAGAACTTGACTTTAATTCTCTTGTTCAACAGTCAATAGGAGAGTGGGAAGACAAAATTGCAGAAAAGAATTTAGAAATAATTTCAAATCTTCCTGAAGATAAGGTAATGCTTAACATTGACGGACAAAAATTTTCAAGGGTTCTAGATAACTTATTCTCAAATATTTCTAAATACGCTTTAGAAAACTCAAGAGTATATGTAGATCTCTTTAACAAAGATGGTATTAAACTCACTATAAAAAATATTTCTAAGTATCCACTTAATATTTCTTCGGATGAACTTATGGAAAGATTTACTCGTGGTGAAAAATCAAGGACGACATCAGGCTCAGGTCTTGGACTATCAATAGCATCATCCTTTGTTAGAGCTCATGGTGCAAGCTTTTATATAGATATTGATGGAGATTTATTTAAGGTTACCATAGAATTTTAAAATAAAAATTTTAAAAGATATTAATAAATATGCTTAAAAGGATTTTAAATATAAGTGCAGAAGAAAGTTCGGTGGAAAATTATTTCGCCGGACTTTTTTCTATTATTAAAACTTGACAAAAATAAAGTGGCGATGTATACTCGAGATGAAAATATAAATACTAACAATAATGAACAAGAGGTGAGAAAAATGGAACTATCAAATGGAGAAATAATGGTAATGGAAGTTTTGTGGGAAGGGGAGTGTTTAGATGAAAATGGAGAAATCCAAGCCCTAGAATTATCCAAAGTATTAAAGGAAAAATATGATTTGGGTAAAACATCTTGCTACACATTTTTTGGAAGGTTATTAGAAAAGGGTGCAATTACAAGAAGGTATCCTAAGTACACAATAAAACCCATAGTCACAAGAGAAGAAGCTTTGCAGAAACAAAGAGAAGAAGCCATAGACAAATTATTTCAAGGTTCCTTTATAAATTTTTGTAGAACTTTTTTAAAGGACAATAAAATAAGTGAAGAAGAAGTTCAAGAGATGAAAAATATAATTAATGACTTTGAAAAAGAAGAAAAATGACAATAAGTATAGCGAGTTCAGAATTTCTATATAAAAGTTTAAAGTCTATTTTAATAATAATTTTAATTTTACTTTTTAGAAAGAGATTAAATTTAAAAAGCATAAAAGGCGCAAATATTATATTATGGACTCTTCTTTTAATATATTTAATATTTCCAAAAGATATATTATTTAGCGTAAAAACTTATGGAACTTCCAAATTTTTAAAAACAATTTTTGCACCATCAATTTTTATAAATCAAGTAGTAATAAATATGACATATAAATTCCCATCCTTATCAAGACTTAATAGGGTAGTAGGGTCAAGTTTAGTTATTATTTATACACTATATCAATTTATAAAATTTAAAAAAGTTATAAGTAATTCTATTGAATTAAAAGATAGGACTCATTTAAATAAATCTCTAAAAAAATTTAATATTAAAAGAGAAATTAAAATTTATATAAATGATGAAATAGACACGCCCATAACCTATGGCATAGTAAAACCAAAAATAATATTGCAAAAAAGCATTTTGAAGGATTGGGATTTATTAGAACATGTTTTAACTCACGAGCTAGTACATATAGAAAGATATCATATTTTATTAAGTCACTTAAAAAATTTAATAATATGTCTTTATTGGTACAATCCCTTTTTAATAATTAGCTTAAAATACTTTGAAGAAGATATAGAGATAAACTGCGACAAAATAGTTATAGAAAAAAGAGGAGATACTTTAGAAAATAGGAAAAATTATTGCCAGTCAATGCTTAAATTGGTAGAAAGACAAAGGGAAAATGATAAATTTGTCTTAAATTTAAGCCCAACTAAGGAAAGGATGTTGAACATGAAAAATTGGAAAAAAACAATGTCAGGTACATTTACTTTAATATTTTTATTATTCTTGTACATACCAGTGTTTACCAATGCCATTGAGGTAGACGAAAATCAAGTTATATCTGATACAGAGGGAATAAAAGAAGTTTATGTAAATGTGGACAATAGAGTTGAAGAAATAAGAGATGAAGAGTATAAAAAACTAGATTTATATGAAATCCCAACTAATGGTTTGAGATCAGCTAATATAGATGAAAAAAGAACATTAGAAGGATTAGATCATGAGACATATACATTTAACATGAGTTCACTTTTTGGAAAAAACCATAATGGATTTACTATAAGAACAAGTGAAATGTATTGTAGAGGCGGTGTAGATTATACAGTTATCATACAAGAAAATGGAAATATAATATATGAATCAAGATACAATCAAGGAGTAAATTTAAAAATCAAAGCTAATAGTGGAAGTAGTTATAAAGTTATTATAATTAATCAGTCTGTAAATCCTTTAACTTATAAAATAAATATAAGTAGTTATGTTAGGTAGGAGGTAAATCTATGAGATATTTGAATCCAAAGAGGTATAAGAATGGAGATTTTTTCATAATAAACAAGAATTACAAATAAAACATAGCAAATATTAATAAAATTAGGAGGATCATTATGAAAAAATCATTTAGTATATTAATTGTAGGTTGTATATTATTTAATTTGGTAACTTTTGTATCAGCACAAGAGAATGAAAATAATGAAATAAACAATGAAGAAAATGGTATATATTATGAACAACCAAGAGAAAGTATAGAAAAATTTTTTAACGATGCGAGAAAAGAAACTGAAGAAAAAGTAAGATTATTAAATTCTATTACAACTTTTGACAATTATTCTTATGAATATAAAACAGAATATTCGTCTAGAGAAAGGGTATATGCTAATAATGTTTTATTGAATGGACAGCCAAGAGGGGGCACAAGAATTGATGGATATATAAATATCAATACTGATAAAGGAACACCAATAAAACTATCTGTTTCAGTGGGATTACCTAAAGTTCCTACTGTAATGATTAATGTTGAGATGGGTTCATATACGGGTACAAACGTTTCTGGATATAGTATAAGAGTTCCGAATTCTTATCAATATTTTTTAGCTTATGCTGATAAAACATTTGAAGTTGAGGGGCATGTAGTATATTATAGATTAAGAAATTCAAATGATGAGTGGAAAGTTTATACAACTTTTTTCCCACATACTTTATTTAACGAACACTTTTATGTAATGCCTGTATAATAAAACCATATAAACATATTTAATACTTTAAGGGAGGTGCGTTTTGGATAAAAAAAATTTACTTTTTAAAATTTCAATTGTTCTTAATATTATTCTCTTGTGTTCTACAATTATTTTACAGCAAAAACTACAAAATCCAATGGTTCCCCTCTTGAAAGGAACTTATGTGTGTTTTAATAAAGATTTTTATTCAATGTCCTTTGATACTGAGAAAAAGGTCTATTATATCTTTTGCAATGGGAGTCTTATAAAGAAAGGCAATTTTAAAGAGGATGAAGACAAGAGGATATACAAACTAGAAGACAACAACTTTAACAAATATATTTTTTTAAATGGAAAGACCTTTTATTTTGCCATTTCAGAGGATAAGGTAATTAAATTTGAGAAGGAGTCAAATGCAATTACCTTTTACGGCGAGCCAAAGGATTTTAAATAAGAAAGTATAGAAAGACAAGGAAGTTCGGTTGAAATTAATTTCGCCGGACTTTTTTCTTTGCTCAATTTTATCATTGTGATAATATATGACTTAGGATGTGATTTTGTGATTTTAAATGAAATTAGAAATATAATGAAAGAAAAAAATATAGATTTTTATATTATTCCAACTAAAGACCCTCATGGTTCTGAATATCTTCCAGATTATTACAAGGAAAGGGAGTTTGTAACGGGTTTTACTGGTTCACAAGGTACTGCTGTCATAACAGGAGATGAGGCATATCTTTGGACTGATGGCAGATATTTTATCCAAGCCGCAAAAGAAATAAAAGATTTTGGATTTGAGCTTCAAAAAGAAGGGCAAGTTGGAGTTTTAAACTACACTGATTGGATAAGTGAGAATATAAAAGAAGGCATGACTCTTGGCTTAAATGCTGAATACTTTTCTCACAAAAACTTTTTTTCTTTGTCAGAAAAATTAAAATACAAAAATGTAAAAATCATTGACATAGATTTGATTTCTGACCTTTGGAAATATAGGTATCCTCTTCCAAAGGACGATGCTTTTTTACTTGATGTTAAATATGCAGGAAAAACTTCTGATGAAAAAATTTCTAAAATTAGAAAGATTTTAGAGAATAAAAAAGTTGACATGACAATTGTTTCTTCACTTGTCGACATCGCTTGGACTCTAAATATTCGTGGAATGGACATAAAGGACACGCCAGTTTTAATTTCCTTTATGATTATAGAAAATGATAAGGTAATTTTATTTGCTGACAGAGAAAAGACAAAAAGTATTGAAAAAGAAATTTCTGATGTAGTTGAATTAAGAGATTACTCAGAATTTTATGATTATATAAAATCTTATAAAGACAAAAAAATTTACCTCGACCCAAATTCAATTAACGAAAAAATTTATAAAGGCATTTGCGAAAAAAATGAAATAATTTTCGGCAATAATATTTCTGAAAACTTAAAGGCAATAAAAAATGAAATTGAAATAGAAAACCTTGAAGATACTTATGTTAGAGATGGGGTTGCATTATTTAAGTATATTTATTGGTTGAAAAAAAATGCAAAAAATAAAATTGGTGAATATGAAGCAGGAGTGATGCTTGACAACCTTCGTGCTGAAGATCCACTATATATTTCAAATTCTTTTGAGACAATTTCTGCCTATGGAGCAAATGCTGCAATGATGCACTATCATGCAACTAGGGACAAAGAATCTATAATTGAACCTAAGGGTTTTTATCTTGTGGATTCAGGCGGACAATATTATTCGGGGACAACAGACATAACGAGAACTATTGCCATGGGAGAACTTACAGATGAAGAAGTTCGTGATTATACTTTAACTTTAAAAAGTCACATAAACTTAATGGATGCAGTTTTCTTAAAGGGAACATATGATTTAGCTTTAGATGGAATTGCAAGATATGCATTGTGGCAAGAAAGATTAGATTATAAGTGCGGAACAGGTCACGGAATTGGTTTTGTGCTTTCAGTTCACGAGGGGCCGCATAGGATTTCGCCAAGAGATCCCGCAGTAAGGATGAAAGAAAATATGATTGTGTCAAATGAGCCTGGAGTTTATAAAGAAAACAAATACGGCATAAGAATTGAAAATATTATGAGAGTTGTCTTCGACTGTAAAACAGAAGATTCAATATTTAATAAATTTAAGACAATTTCTTTTTGTCCCTTTGAGTTAAAAGCAATTGACGCAAACTTACTTACAGATAGACAATTAGAAGTTTTGAACTCTTATCATAGAGAAGTTTTTACAAAATTAAGTCCCTTTTTTGAGGGAGAGATTTTAGATTATTTAAGAGAATCAACGAAAGAGGTAATTAGATAATTGATAGATTTAAGAGAAAGGCTTGACAAACTTCCTGATAAACCAGGAGTTTATATAATGAAAAATGAATTAGATGAGATAATTTATGTTGGAAAAGCTAAATCTCTTAGAAAAAGAGTTAGGCAATACTTTGGTTCCTATGGGAAAAGCTCTAAAAAAGTTGCCAGCATGGTCTCAAAAATTTACGATTTTGAGTATATCATTGTAGAAAATGAAGTGGAATCCCTTGTACTTGAATCAAATTTAATTAAGGATAATCTCCCAAAATACAATATTCTTTTACGTGATGATAAACAATATCCATATATTAAGGTAATGGTCAATGAGAGATTTCCCAGAGTTATAAAAACTCGAAGAATATTAAGGGATGGAGCGAAATATTTTGGGCCTTATCCAGATGTTTTTGCTGTAAATGGATCTATAGAAACCTTTGAAAGGATTTATCCTCTTAGAACCTGCAACTTAAATCTTGAAAATGTTGAAGAAAAAAATTACAGACCTTGTCTTAACTATTATATTGGAAAATGCCTTGGTCCTTGTATAGGCAATGTGAAGGATGAGGATTACAATATAATGGTTGATGAAGTTTTGAGTTTTTTATCTAGTTCAGATAATAAATTATTAGACAAGCTTCACGAAAAGATGATGGATTATTCAAAAAACTTGGATTACGAAAATGCTGCGGACATTCGCGATAGAATTAAAAATTTAGAATATTTAAAGGAAAGGCAACTTATAAGTGATCCGAAAACTCGTGACGATAAAGATATTATTGCCCTTGCAAAGGGAATAGATGAAGTGTTAATTCAAATTTTCTTTTTTAGGAAGGGGAAAATTATTGGTAGAGAGCATTATATGATAAGAGATTATTACAATGACAGCTATGATGAAATTTTTTCTTCCTTTTTAAAACAATTTTATATTGGAGCAAGTTACATTCCAAAGGAAATTATTATTGAAGAGAAACCTAGTGATATAAAAGTTTTAGAAGATTGGCTTTCAGAAAAAAGGGGCAACAAAGTTACAATAACCACTCCTATAAAGGGAGATAAAAAAGAATTAATTAAAATGGTTAAGAGAAATGCTCTTGATATGATTGAAAAGTATGGGGACAAATATAAAAAACGTGCAGAATCGAATAAATTAGCACTTGAAGAAATAAGAAACCTAATTGGACTAAGTGATATTCCAAGGCGTATTGAAGCCTATGATATTTCGAATATTTCTGGTGTTGAATCTGTAGGCTCAATGGTTGTATTTGAAGATGGAGATTCTAAAAAAAGTGATTATAGAAAGTTTAGAATTAAAAGTGTAATTGGACCTGACGATTATTCAAGCTTAAAAGAAGTAATAGAGAGAAGATTTACAAGAGGTGTTGAAGAAAAGAAAAATGATAAAAATACATCTTTTTCAAATTTTCCAGATTTAATAATGATGGACGGAGGCAAAGGTCAAGTAAATGCTGCAAAGGAAATTTTAGATAAGTTGAATTTAAATTTGGAAATTTGCGGACTTGTAAAGGATGATTTTCATAGAACCCGTGGAATTATTTACAATAACAAAGAATATAATGTTGATTTAAATTCTAGGGCTTATAAAATGATTTACAAAATCCAAGAAGAAGCTCATAGATTTGCTATAAATTATCATAGAAACTTAAGGTCAAAAGCAATGTTTAAGTCAGAGCTTGACGATATAAAAATGATTGGGCCTAAGCGAAAAGAAAATTTGCTAAAACATTTTAAATCCATTGACAAGATAAAAAATGCAAGCGTGGAAGAACTTTTAGAAGTTGAATCAATGAATGAAAAAAGTGCCAATTCACTTTATGAACATTTTAGGAGAACAAAAAATGGGAGTTAAATTAAAATATATAGTAGATGAATTAGAATTAGAAATTATTCATGAGTCTACTGATTATAAAGAGATTGAAATTAGAAATAGCGACATAAACAGACCAGGATTACAATTATGTGGTTATTATGCAAAATTTGTCAAAGATAGGATTCAGCTTATTGGAACTCAAGAGTGGCATTATATAAATTCCTTAAATGACGAAGAAAAGTATTCCACACTTGAAAGATTATTTAAGTACAATATTCCAGTAGTCGTATTTTCAAGAAATAACTTTATTTTCCCACAAGCAAAAATTTTGGCTAAAAAACATAATGTAACTATAGTTAGAAGTCCAGATACTACTTCAAAAATTTTTAGCAAAATTATTTCTCTAGTTGATGAAGCCTTGGCACCTACTATGAGAATGCATGGAGTTTTGCTCGACATCTCAGGTATAGGTGTACTTATTACGGGGAGAAGTGGAATAGGAAAAAGTGAAACTGCTCTTGATTTAATTTCAAATGGTGCAAGGCTAATTTCTGACGACTCAGTAATTATAAAAAATATAGACAAAAAATTAATAGGAAAATCTCCAGACATTACAAAATATTTTATGGAAATAAGAGGAGTTGGCATTATAGATATTCAAAAAATGTTTGGGATTGGTTTTGTAATGGAAGAAAAGGCAATAGAAGTTGTAGTAAATTTGGAGGATTGGGATGAGTCAAAGGAATATGAAAGGCTTGGACTTGACAATAATTACCAAAATATTTTAGGAATTGATGTAGTTAAGTTTGATATACCAGTAAAACCCGGAAGACATACTGCACTTATTATAGAAGTTGCTACAAAAAACTATAAACAAAAGGAATTAGGGTACAATCCAGCATTAGCTCTTAATGAGAGAATGTTAAAAAAATTAGATTAGATTTAAGAGAGATATTAGCTCTTTTATTTATTTTTATTAATAATAAATAAATAAATTAAAAAAATATATAATTCCACAATATGAAACATCTTTCGTAGTCCGCTATTTTCAATTATTTACGCCCATTTATTAACAATATTATTGAAATTTATTAAATTAAGTTCTATAATATAAAGAGTATAGTTAGTTTATATTTATATTATTAATCACGGGAGGATAATATGGCTAAAACATTTAAAACAATGGATGGTAATGAAGCAGCTGCTCATGTAGCCTATGCGTTTTCGGACGTTGCTTGTATTTACCCAATAACTCCATCATCTCCAATGGCAGAGCACATTGATGCTTGGGCTTCTCAAGGAAGAAAAAATATTTTCGGACAAGAAGTATTGGTTAAGGAGTTACAATCAGAAGGAGGAGCGGCAGGGGCTGTTCATGGTGCCCTACAAGCTGGATCACTCACTTCTACTTACACAGCATCTCAAGGTTTATTACTTATGCTACCTAATATGTATAAGATTGCAGGAGAATTACTTCCAGGAGTTTTCCACGTAGCAGCAAGAGCACTAGCCTCTCATGCACTATCAATCTTTGGCGATCATCAAGACGTTATGGCAGCTAGAGCATCAGGATTTGCACTTCTTGCATCTGGATCAGTTCAAGAAGCAATGGATTTAGCTGGCGTTGCTCACTTGTCTGCAATTAAAGGTAGAGTTCCTTTTGTTCACTTCTTTGATGGATTTAGAACATCTCACGAAGTTCAAAAAATTGAAGTACTTAATTATGAAGATTTAGAAAAACTTGTTGATAAAGAAGCAATTAAAGAATTTAAAGAAAGAGCTTTAAACCCAAAGGGACCTCAAATAAGGGGTACTGCTCAAAATCCTGATATTTATTTCCAAGAAATTGAAGCTTCAAATGAATACTACACAAAAATAGTTGGCATTACTGAAGATTATATGAAAGAAATTTCTAAATTAACAGGAAGAGAATACAACTTATTTAACTATTATGGAGCTAAAGATGCGACTAACATTATCGTAGCAATGGGTTCAGTTACAGAAACAATTGAAGAAGTTGTAGATTATCTAAATGCAAGAGGAGAAAAGACAGGACTTGTTAAAGTTCACCTATATAGACCTTTTTCAATTGAACACTTAATGAAAGCAATTCCTGAAACCGTTGAAAGAATTGCAGTTCTTGATAGAACTAAAGAAAAAGGAGCAGCTGGACAACCTCTATACTTGGATATTAGAGATGCCTTCTATGAATCAGACAAAAAGCCACTTATAGTTGGTGGTATTTATGGTCTTGGATCAAAAGACACTAATCCAACAGATATTCTTTCAGTTTTTGACAACCTTAAAGAAGATAAACCTAAGAATGACTTTACAATTGGTATAATTGATGATGTGACAAACAAATCACTACCAATAAAAGAAGAAATTACAACTGAACCAGAGGGAACTATTAGATGTAAATTCTGGGGATTTGGATCTGATGGTACTGTTGGTGCAAATAAATCAGCAATAAAAATTATTGGAGATAACACTGACATGTATGCTCAAGGTTATTTTGACTATGACTCCAAAAAATCTGGTGGAGTTACAATGTCTCACTTGAGATTTGGTAAAAATAAAATCACTTCAACTTATTTATTAACTAAGACTGATTTTATTTCTTGTTCAAAACAATCCTATGTATATTCTTATGACTTGTTGAGAGGACTTAAAAAGGGCGGTAAATTTTTACTAAATACTATTTGGAATGAAGAAGAACTTGATGAACATCTTCCAGGTTATATGAAAAAATATATAGCAGACAATGAAATTGAGTTTTATACAATTAATGCGACTAAAATTGCTGCAGAAGTTGGACTTGGCGGAAGAACTAATATGGTAATGCAATCCGCATTCTTTAAACTATCCCAAGTACTTCCACTTGACGAAGCCGTTAAACTTCTTAAAGAAGCAATTGTAAAAGATTACGGTGCTAAGGGCGACGATATTGTTAATATGAATTATGCCGCAGTAGATCGTGGAATAGATGCATTAAAGAAAATCAAGGTAAAAGATTCTTGGAAAGATGCAGATACTACTAAGGACTTTAAAATTGATGGAGCACCTGACTTTATAAACAATATTCTCATTCCAATGAATAGACAAGAAGGTAACGACCTTCCAGTTTCTACTTTTGTTGATATGCCTGATGGAACATTTCCATCTGGAACGAGTCGTTATGAAAAGAGAGGAATTGCTGTAAATGTTCCTCACTGGAAGATTGAAAACTGTATTCAATGTAATCAATGTTCACTAGTATGTCCTCATGCAGTTATAAGACCATTTTTAGCTGATAAAGAAGAAATGGCAAATGCACCTGAAGGCTTTGAAACTAAAAAAGCAATAGGAAAGGGACTTGAAAATTACGAATATAGAATGCAAATTTCACCTCTAGATTGTACTGGTTGTGGAAATTGTGCTCAAGTTTGTCCTGCTAAAGAAAAAGCACTTGTAATGTCACCTTTTGAAAATGAAATAGATGTACAAGCAGCTAATTGGGAATATGCTTCTGAACATATTAAATCTAAAGAAGAGAATATTGAACCAAATAACTTTAAAAATTCTCAATTCCAAACTCCATATCTTGAATTCTCTGGAGCTTGTGCAGGTTGTGGAGAAACTCCATATGTAAAACTTGTTACTCAATTATTTGGAGATAGAATGAGTATTGCAAATGCAACAGGATGTTCATCAATCTGGGGCGGTTCTGCACCATCAATGCCATATTGCACAGACGATTGTGGAAATGGACCATCTTGGGCTAACTCATTATTTGAAGATAATGCTGAATACGGATATGGTATGGCAGTATCTCAAGAACAAACTAGAAATAGAATTGAAAATCTAATGAAAGAATTTATTGAACTTAATGTAGATAAAGATGCAAATGATGCATTTAATGCATGGATTGAAGGCAAGGATGATTATAAGACTTCTAAAGCCGCAAGTGCAAATGTATTAAAGATTCTTGATAAAAAATTTGGAAATGAAAAGGCTGATGATATCATTGAAACATTACAAAGTCTTGAAAGATTCTTAATTAAAAAGAGTCAATGGATCATTGGTGGAGATGGTTGGGCATATGACATAGGATACGGTGGACTAGACCATGTTCTCGCATCAGGTGAAAATATCAATGTATTGGTTCTTGATACTGAGGTATATTCAAACACGGGTGGACAAGCATCTAAGGCGACTCCAACAGCAGCAATTGCTCAATTTGCCGCAGCTGGAAAGTTAACTAAGAAGAAGGATCTTGGACTAATGGCTACAACTTATGGTTATGTATATGTTGCACAAATCGCTCTCGGTGCAGATAAGAACCAAGCTTTCAAGGCAATTAAAGAAGCTGAAGCTTATGATGGACCATCACTAATAATTGCTTACGCACCATGTATAAATCACGGAATTAGAGTTGGAATGGGATTCTCAATAGAAGAAGAAAAGAAAGCTGTAGAAACTGGTTATTGGCATCTATACAGATTTAACCCTGAACTTAAATCTCAAGGAAAGAATCCATTTATCTTAGATTCTAAAGAACCTACAAAACCTTTCAGAGACTTCCTAGATGGAGAAGTTAGATACACTTCACTTAAGAAATTGTTCCCTGAAAGAGCTGAAAAGCTTTATGAAGTAGCAGAAGAGAATGCTAAAGAAAGATATGCAAGCTATGTAGTGCGTTCTGAAGAAAAATAAACTATATGTCAATTTTAAGAGGCTCGATGTTATTGAGCCTCTTTTTATTGTAAAAATCAATAAATACACAAATTATAAATAAATTTTTTAAACTTAATTTTTTATTATATATTTTTAAAAGATTTCTTTGAATTATCTGAAATTAACTTTTCTATAATATTATACTATATCTTACAATTTAATCTTTATAAATTACTAAAAAGGATTGATTTTAACCTTTTTCTAATGAGAATTTCTGTTTTTTTAACATGAGTTATAATGATATACTATAAGTAAAATTATAGATTGTAAAATAAATTATTAATCGACAATTTATATTTTATAAATAGAAAATTCTATTCATAAAATAAGGGGAGTAATCAATGAAAAGTATTTTAATTATTGAAGATAATGCAGAAATTGCTTTACAAATGAAAAAATATTTAATTAATGAGGGTTATGAAGTGGATATTGCATCTTCATATTATGAAGCAATCTATAATATGAATGTTGACATAGATGTAGCTCTTTTGGATATCAATCTTCCAGATAAAGATGGTCATCATTTAATAAAAAAACTAAAGAAAAAGGATATTAGAGTAATAGTTACTACAGTAAAAAATGATGAAGATTTTATTATTGCCTCACTAGATCAAGGGGCGGATGATTATTTAGTCAAGCCCTTTTCTTTAGCTATGCTTAGAGCAAGAATTGATGCTGTGCTTAGAACTATTGCTTTAGCTGAAGATGAATTTATCACATATAAAGACATAAAAATAGATTTAATTAAATCAGAGGTCTATTTTAAAGAAGAACTAGTAGAATTAACAGCCCTTGAATATGAGATTCTTTTACTATTTATTAAAAATCCCCATAGAGTCTATACTAGAGGGCAGCTTTTAGAAATGTTTTGGGAAGACAGGGATAGATTTGTCAATGACAATACTCTAACATCAACTATTAAAAGAGTAAGGGAAAAGCTAGATAGAGAAGTAATAACAACAGTTAGGGGAATAGGATATAGGATGGATTGAAATTTATAATTTTGATAGTTGGTTGTATTTACAGTATATATTAAAATAGAAAATAATGGTGAAATTTTGGAAAATAAAGTGAAAAACAGTTTATCAAAAGAAATGTTATAACAAGAAGGTATTGGATTAACATTTAAGAAAAAATTTATTATAATCTGTAGCAATATTTAGAGAAATTAGATATAGGAGATATTAAGATGATATATTTATTTTGGGCAATTAGTCTTTTATTTCTCTATTATATTTTAGAAAATAAAAAGAAAAAGAGAATAAATGAGATCATATACTTAATCGATAAGATGAAAGACCAGAACTATAAAATTCCCATGAAGCAAGACGATTTTTCAATTTTGGAGGATAAGATTTACAAACTATTTATAGAAATCGTAGAAGCCAAAGAGATAAGTACTGAAAATAGTGAAAAGCAAATAGAATACCTAGAAGATATTGCCCACCAAATAAAAACCCCCATAACTGGAATGTTATTTTCTATTGAAAATCTAGAATTAGAATATCCAGAAAAGGAAAGTATAGAGATTTTAAAAAGACAAATTCTAAGATTAAACTCTCTTGCTGATATTTTATTAAAACTTTCGAGTTTAGATGCAAATAAGGATATGATGAAAAGCGAGGAATTTAACTTGCAAGAATTAGTTGACTATGCTTTGGATAATTTTACTTTAAGGGAAGATATTATATTAGAAACCCAAGATATATTAAAGGAAAATATAATTTGTGGTGATTTTTATTGGTTAGCAGAAGCTCTTATAAATATCTTAAAAAATGCTAATAATAGAATGGCTTGTAATAAAATTTTTATAAGCTCATCAAAAAACCCGCTTTACACAAGTTTAGTAATTTCAGACAATGGTGGAGGAGTTGAAAAAGAAAATATGAGGAAAATATTTAAACGTTTTTATAAAACACCCGATTCAAATGGCTTTGGAATAGGTCTTGCCATGGCGAAATCAATTGTCGAAAAAAATAATGGAGAAATTTCTGTAAGAAATACTGAAGATGGTGCAAGTTTTGAAATT
Organism: Peptoniphilus faecalis; assembly: GCF_012976305.1. Classification (GTDB taxonomy): domain Bacteria; phylum Bacillota; class Clostridia; order Tissierellales; family Peptoniphilaceae; genus Peptoniphilus_A; species Peptoniphilus_A faecalis. Next base: position 27,271 of record NZ_JABDSR010000001.1, on the reverse strand, counting down.
AAATTTTACAATGTCACCTAAAAATCACTTTACTTTTATATGCTTGCTCCAAGTTTGAATAGGAGGCAAGTATGGAAATATTAAAAGTTGAAAATTTAAGAAAAGAATATGGAGATGAAAATAATAAGGTCGTAGCCTTAGATGGTATTGACCTTCAGATTGAAAGAGGGGAATTTGTTGCAATTGTAGGCCCTAGCGGGTCGGGTAAATCAACCCTCCTACATATCATAGGTGGAGTAGATAGTCCAGACGATGGCAAGGTCTATATTGATGGTAACGACATTTCAAAGTATTCTTCAAAGGAACTGGCTTATTTCAGGAGAAGAAAAGTAGGACTTATCTATCAGTTTTACAATCTAATACCAAATTTAACAGTAGGACATAATATAGAGCTTCCCTTAAAGCTTGATAAAAGAAAGGTAAATGAGAAAGATTTTTTAGACATCGTAACAAAACTTGGCATAGAAAAGAAACTCAATTCTTTCCCAAATGAACTGTCTGGAGGACAACAACAAAGAGTTGCCATAGCTAGAAGTCTTATCTACAATCCATCTATAATATTAGCGGATGAACCAACAGGTAATTTAGACAGAAAAAACTCTAAAGAAATAATAGAGATTTTTAAATATTTTAACAAAACTTTAAAACAAACTATTATCCTAATCACTCATGACGAAGAAATAGCCTTACAAACAAATCGTATTATTACAATAGTCGATGGAAAAATTATAGGAGATGAGAGAAATGAATAAGAAGAATTTTCCTATTTTTATTTCCTTATTTATTGTAAGTCTGTTCTTCACTGTAATTTTTTACTATGGATATACAAATATGAGGGCTAACTATGGTTATTACATGGCTTCAAGTTTTTATCATGGGGAGATCAAAGAAGAACTCTCAAATGAAGATATTGAAAAACTAAAGTCCATTGAAGATATAGATTTGGTCGGAAAAATGTCTCTTAATCCTGACAACGGAAAACTTGCAGACGATTTAGTCGTTATCAACTACCAAGACCAAGCAATCAATAAGATGAGGGAGTATTCAAGATTAATTGAAGGCAGATTTGCTACAAAGGAAGACGAAATTGTTTTATCTGAAAGCCTCGTAGAGAAAAATAAACTTAAAATAGGCGACAAGCTAGAACTTGATTTGGGCAAAAGGTTTCTGAATGGCGAAGAGATAGGTCCCACAAGTGCAAATACTGACAGGGAAAAATTTGAGAGTCAAGGCTCTAAAAGCTTTACTTTAGTTGGTGTTTACGGAGATGTCTACAACAAGTACAGTAAACTAAGTTTTGCTCTAGGGCTACAAGATAAAATGGTCACCTTCAGAACCTTTGTAAAATTTCATTCATTTGAAGAAGCTTACAAAAATAGAGATAAAATTCAAGCAGAAATCAACCAGACTTTGGACAAAAATGTTACTTTAGAATTTTCTGAAAGTCTTATGAACTATTATGGAGTAGAAAATGAACCCTTACAAAATATAATGAGCAAGGCAGTTCTTGTTCTATCAGTTATTGGATGCATAGCAATATTTGTGTTTTTTATAAAAAACATATTTTGGGTTTGGGGGCTAAGGAAGATTAGAGAGCTTTCCATCTATAAATCTATTGGATCTACCAATGGACAAATTTATCTCTTACTTCTAAAGGAAGGACTTGTTACAACTGCAATTCCAATACTCTTAGGACACATTGCAGGATTTTTCTTTATGTATTGTTTGTATAAAAACATAACAAAAGGTGAAGGAGTAAGTGCCTTTGAAGTGATGAAATTTAATCCCTTATTAAGTTTGGCAATACTTGTAGTTTCCTTTGTGATTGTAGCATTAGCTATTAAATCCCCTGCGAAAAAGATTTCTAAAATAAATATTATAGACGGCATAAGAGGGAATATAGATTTTTCAAAATCAAAGAAGAAAAGAGCCAAAGATTTTTGGAAGGAATTAAAACTCAACAACTTAGCTTCAATAAAATCACAGAGATATATTTCTGCCATAGGAATAATAATTATTTCAGTGTTTATAATCATCATAGGTATCTCAAGTTACTACAGAGATTTTTTGTTTTACGATGATGGCTATAATTTCTCTGTTTATTATTTTAGTGAAAAGAATCAAGTACCAAAAATATTAAAAGAAATTGTAGATAAAATTCCTAACGAGAAGTCTTATATTTCAAAAGATAAGTATGTTCAAGTGGAAAACACAAATGAATTTTCAAAAGAAGCAAAGGCAGCTGGTTTAGATGAGGAAGCGAAAAAGAATATAGAAAAATATAAGGCAGAGGGTATGGATGGATTTATTATCGCCTTGGAAGAAAGTGACTTTAAAGAACTTGGAGGAAAGAAGGGTGAATTTGTCCTCTACAATACAATTCAAGAAGATTCTTCTATTCCAATAGCCAAGGCAAAGAGGATTCCCTATTTCGAAAACCCACAGACTTTAGATATTAACTTAAATGATTATAAGAAGACGATTAAAATTTCAAAGACTATAACAGATTTGGGGAAATTTAAGTCGAAAACAAGACCATTCGATGTAAAAGTTTATACAGATTTTGACACTTATTTTAAACTTATGGAAGAGTCCGGAGATGAAAAATATACAAACTATGCTTATACATTAAATATGAAGGTAAAAGATTCGGATACCAAAGATGTAAAAGAATATGTAGAAGCCATGATCAGGGAACAAATTTCACCTGAAGATAGATTTAATATTATTGCTGGTGATGAGCTAGAAGAAAAAGAGTTTAAAAGCTTACAAGCTCTAATTAAAATAGTGGTAAGTATTGGATTTATAATTTTTGTACTAAATATTACCAACGGCTACTCTTCAATTAATTTAAGTCTAATGAGCAGAAAAAAAGAAATCGGAAGTCTTTACTCTTGTGGTATGGACGTAGATGAGTTAAAGAACATCTATCAAAAAGAATTTATTGGAGAACAGGTAAAATCCTTTATAATTTCTATTATGGTGAGTTTAGCTGTAATGCTTATAATATCATTAGTAGCCCCTAGTTTAAGGATGAGTACTTTAATAAAATATTATGACTATAAAAGTTTCTTAGGATTTTCATTAGTCGTCTATGGTATTAATCTAATTATCTATCATTTCTCCTTAAAGAGAATACTAGAAAGACCAACCATTGATTTAATTAGAACAATTTAATTTTGAAAAGTATTGGTAGCTATTAGAAAAAGATGAACCTGTGAATCTAAACTTATGATGTTATATTAATGTTGACGAGTTTATTGTTTTAATATTTGGGTATAAAATTATAGAATGAATTTAAAAAACTTTTGAAGTTATATTTAGATTTATTTTAAAGGAGGATTTTATGAAGCTTTATTATGCACCGGGTACATGTGCTGTATCCATTTGGATTGCTCTTCATTGGTTAGGAGCAGATTTTGAGACAGAAAGAGTTAAGTTGGGATCTTATGAATACAAGAAGATCAATCCCTCTGGAGCGGTCCCTGCTCTTGATACGGGAGATGGAAATATAAAAACCCAAGCAGGTGCAATATTATCATATATTGCAGATAAGTACAAAGAAAAAGATTTAGGACCAGACGAAGGTCTTGAAGATGAATTTTTATTTAATCAGATTTCAGCATTTTTGTCTGCAGACTATCATCCAGCTTTTTGGCCAATGTTTGGCCCTAAAAATTACACAACAAGTAGAGATGAGAAAGATTTAGAGAAGGTTGTTGAAGCTGCATATAAAAAAATTGATAGCGTTGCAATAATTTTGGACAATATGCTTGAGGGAAAAACTCATATTTACAAGAATAAAAGAACAGTTCTTGATGCCTATGCTTATATTTTAAGCCGTTGGCTTTCAAAGACACCAAAGTCTTGGACTGAATATCCAAATTTAAAGAAGTTTATGGAAACTATGGAAAATGACGAGGAAGTTCAAAATATTATAGAACTTTCTACAAAAGAAATTTAATAGGTCTTTAAAAGACTTTTTACTAGGTTTTAGCATGATCTTTTAAAAAATTAAACTTAAATTCATGCTAAAAATTTTTACAAAAAATAAACATCTAATTAGATGTATTTAAGGATGGTTTTATGAAAATTGGATTAATTGTAGGTTCTTTAAGAAAAGAATCGTGGAATAAGTTGGTAGCATTAACAGCAAAGGAATTATTTCCAGAGGATGTGGAAGCAAATATTATTGATATTTCAAATGTTCCACTATATAATCAAGATTTGGACGAAGACGAGCCAAATGAAAATTTTAAAAAAATAAGAGAAGAGGTAAAAAAATATGATGGTTTTATTTTCTTCACACCAGAATACAACAGAAGTTACACACCTGCAATAAAAAATGTAATTGATGTAGTATCAAGAGATCCAGAAGGCAGTGGATTTAAGAAAAAGCCGGCAGCAGTTTTTAGTGCATCCATTGGTGGATTTGGAGCGATGGCAGCAAATCACGCACTTCGTCAATCCTTTATTTATGTGGATTTGATTCCTATGCAACAACCAGAAGTTTATCTATCAAAGGTTCAAGATCTTTTTGATGAAGACAAAAAAATGGTAGAAGGAACTAGAGAGTTTTTAGAGAAGGCTGTTCTTAGTTTTGTTGAGCACGCAAAATTAATAAATAGAAAATAATTATATTAATAAAAGTATCAATTTATTTAAATTAATTAAAAAGCTTTAGCAAAAGTTATTAAAAAAGCAATTTATGCTTTAAATGATAAATATTTAAATTAGTGAAATTCAAGGAGGATATTATGAATTCAAAAAAAATTAGAGATCAAAAAGTCGATCATTTACTAACACCAGAAAACGCAGCTTTTATAGCAATAGACTATCAACCTATTCAAGTTAGTTCTATAAAAAGTATGGATCAAGAAGAACTTGTAAAAAATATTACAAAGACTGCAAAGCTTGCGAAACTTTTTAAACTTCCAACAGTTTTAAGCACAGTTAATGTAAAAAATGGTGAAAATGAACCTCAAATAAAAGAAATTGGAGAAGTTTTCCCAGATATTGAACCAGTTGATAGAACTACAATAAATTCTTGGGAAGATGAGGAGTTTTATGATGCTGTAAAGAAAACTGGAAGAAAGAAGCTTATTATGACAGCACTTTGGACAGAGGCATGCCTTAGCTTTCCAGCACTTGATGCTTTAAAGGAAGGGTATGAGGTCTATGTTGTAGTAGATGCCGTTGGAGGAACAAGTGAAGTTGCACACAAAGCTGCACTTAGACGTATGGAACAAGCTGGAGCAAAACTTATTAGTTTCGCACAACTTGCTTGTGAACTTCAAAGAGATTGGAATAGGGAAGAAACAAAAGAAGAATTTGCAAAAATTTTGTTTAGTAAATAAGAGGCTAATTTAATAAAGCTCACTTTGTAAGAAAAGGATATTTGTTTTAAATTATTTTTGATGGCAATATATCCAGTTAGATTATTGAGGGAGTATATGGATATTTCGTTAAAATTAATAGTAGCACTTCATAGATGCATTGATAAGATCGATAAGAAAACCATGAAACTTGCTCAGGAGGAAGGTTTGACCTTTGGACAGTTTGAAGTTTTGGAAGTTCTTTATAGTAAGGGAGATATGAGCATTGGAAATGTAATGAGAAAGATTTTAAGCAGTGTTGGAACTATTTCTGTTATTGTAAACAATTTGGTAAAACTTGATTATATCGAAAAAATTCCTTGTGAAAGCGACAAGAGAGTTTGCATTTTACACCTAAAGGACAAGGGAAGAGATGTCATTGAAAGGGTTGTTGTTAGAAATACAGAAATGTTAGAAGAGTCTTTTTTAATGTTAACAGAAGAAGAAAAAGAAAATTTGCTCATAATTTTAAAGAAAATTGGAGGTATATATGGAAAGAAAAGTAATTAAAAAAGTACAAGGTTTTAGAACGAAAGACGGTGCAGGAGTAAGCCTGGTAAGAGTTTTGGGGCATGAAACTGTAGAGGATTTCGATCCAATCTTAATGCTTGACTCCTTTGACAGTACAAATCCAGAGGAATATACTGCAGGTTTTCCAATGCATCCACATAGAGGAATTGAAACAGTTAGCTATCTTTACAAGGGAAAAATGGTTCACAAAGACACTCTTGGCAATGAAGATGGAATTGGCGATGGAGAGGTTCAATGGATGAATTCAGGATCTGGGATTGAACATGAGGAAATGGTTCCAGCATCCGATAGACTTCTTGGTGTTCAACTTTGGCTAAATCTACCACAAAAGGAAAAGATGAGTAAGCCAACTTATAATAAGATTCATAGAGATGAGATTGAAGAAATTGATATTGATAGTGGCATGATTCGCTTGCTTGCTGGAACTTACAAAGAACATCGTGGTTTTGAGGGAGAACACTTGCCACTTGATTATTATGATATTCACTTGGAGCCAAACAAAGAATTTACAATTGAAACAGATCACAATAAATCTGTCATGATTTTCACACTTATTGGAGATGTTTATGTTGGAGATGAACATATAGAAGAAAAAACAGCTGCAAAACTATCAGAAGGCGACAAGTTAACAATTAAAAATGGAGACAATAAGGCACAAGTATTGTTCATGAGTTCTGACAAACTTAATGAAGAAGTTGCATGGGCAGGTCCTATTGTAATGAACACTTCAAAAGAAATCAGACAAGCTTATGAAGATCTTAGAAATGGAACATTTATAAAGGAAAAAATTGAATTTAATGCCGATTAAATTATAGAAGTGAGTTTTAAGCTCACTTTTATAATTTAAAAAGAGTTTAAAATTTTTAAGATTAGGATGTTTTTTATTAGTATAAAGGAGAAATAATGAGAGTAGAATTTGAAAAAAATAGAAATAGAGCGGCACTTTACGATGAGAAAGACAACCTTGTTGGAGAGTCTACATTTTCACCTTCAGATGCGAAATGGATTATAGATCACACATATGTGGATGAAAGTTTAAGAGGCAAAGGATATGCTTCAAAACTTGTAGAAAAGATAGTTGAAAATGCAAGAAAAGAAAATGTAAAAATTATTCCGCTATGTCCATATGCAAAAAAAGAATTTGAAAAAAAACTTGAATATAATGACGTTCTTTTTTAATCAGGAGGTAGATTATGAAGGTAAAAAACTATGTAGAACTACAAAGGGCTTTAAATTCAAAGGAAGATTTAATTGAAATTTATAATTCATTTACAATTCCAAATTCAATCACATTGAAAAAAGGAAAGAAACTTGTTGGTAAAAATAAAGATGTTCTTATAAGTTTTATGAATGGTGAAGGAATTGGACTTGAAGGCGATAATGAGATTAAGAATCTTGCAATTCAAACATCACATAAGGAAAGAGCCATCTTTATAAATTCAGAATTAGAAGATTTAAAAGATATATCCCTAAAAGATCTTACAGTTACAGGTGTAGTTCAAATTCTTACAAGAGGGAACAATAAGTTTTTAAACTTAAATGTTGAAAACCTTGATATTGTTGCTGCTGATGCAAGAGGATTTGTAGAAAGACCTATGAAATATGGCGTAATTGTATACCAAGGAGCATTTACAATTTATAACTTTAATCCATCTAAAGATAGCGAAATAACAGCAAATATTAAGGGATTAAAAATAGGAAGAGAACTTTCACCTGTCTTTGGAAGTGGAGTTTTTATATCAGGCTTTAATGACGAAGGTGGAAAAGTTACAGTAAAGGAACTTGAAACAAAAGAGATATATTCAAATGGAATGATTCCAACGGGTCAACCTAATTTAATTACAGGTGCTATATTTATTGTCTATGGTGCTCATGCAAATAAAATTGTTTCAAATGGAGTTGTTAAAACATATGGAAACAACGATATGGTTCTTGATGTATGGGGAGTTGTGGATGATTGGACAACAAATGAAAAAGTAATTAGCTATGGCTCAAGTGGTATCGGATTTGTAAATTTTGGAACAGTTAAAAAGTTCCTTGCAAACAAAGCAATTGAAACTTATGGTAAAGGCGCCAGAGGATTTAACCAATACGACGGTACTATAAATAATGCCACATTTTATTCAATAAAAACTGTTGGAGACGGATCCATTGGTATGCAATTTTCAAAACCAGTAGGGGAAATCACTATTACTAAATCAGTTGAAACCTTTGGTGGAGAAGGAGAAACACTTGTAAAAGGCGTTATAAAAACTTTAAAAGCAGATGGAATAAGCGTGCTTGAAGGTGCAATAATAGAAAAATTATTTGTCGGAGAAAATATTGAAACAAGGGGCGATGGAGTTATAAGTTTTAATATTGATGGTGGCGAAGTTAAAGAATTTGAAATAAAGGGAGAAATTATTGCAAAAGGAAAGGGTTCAAAAGAAAGAAATATATAGTAAATAAAATGTAAATTATATAATGTAAAAAGTTTTGTGTCAGCTCCTCCTAATAGGTTGGGCTGATATTTTTTAAGATCAAAAAATCGGCAAACTTATATAAGTAAGTCGATTTTTTCTTTGAAATATAATTAATTTTTATTAAAAAGTTTCTAATCTTTGAATTTAAAGCATAAATAAATTTTTTATTACAAGCTTTGACTTGCCTTAATGCCTGCTATTGTTCCATCACATACAGCTGTAGATACTTGTCTTACAGACTTTACTCTGATATCTCCGGCAAAGAAAAGGCCATCAATAGTACTTTCTATATCAGTCTTTACAAAACTATTTTCTAAATCAAAGTTTTCTAAGTTTTTTAAAATATCTGAGTTTCCACTTTGACCAATTTGAACAAAGACTAAGATTTCATCTTTATCTTTAATTGTTTTTCCTGAAGATAATTTTATTTCAGAATTTGAAACTTTACTTACAATCTTTTCACTAGTATGAACTATAATATTTGAACTATCTTCAATTTTCTTTTTAAATTCGTCGATGCAAAGTAACTTATCTTTATCTTGGACTATATGAACTTCTCTTGCAAATTTTGAAATATATAGACCCTCCTTAGCTGCTCCATCGGAACCTCCATTAATAATTACTAGCTTATCTTTTAGCAAATCTTCTTTCCCAAAAGGCCAGTGATAAGATTTAATTTCATCTACCTCAAGTTCTTTAAGTTTAGAGCCTGCTGCATAAATAACTTTTTTAGCTTCATAAGTATCTTTGTCAGTGGCAATAATGAATTTATCAGTTTCCTTTTTTATAGATATAGCCTTTTCATAAACCACTTCTATATTAGAATATTTAAGTTGAGCTTCCAATTTTTTTCTAAAGCTTTCGCCTGTTTCATTTTTATCAACAGATGCGTAATGACTTACTTTAGACACATGACCAATTATTCCACCAATTTGCTCTTTTTCTAAAATTAAGATGTCCTTTCCTCTTGCTTTTGCATAAAGGGCAGCACTTACACCACTAGGACCAGCTCCTATAATAATTATATCTTTCATATTACCTCCTATATCCCATCAAATCACTAGGTTTAATAAAATTATAAATCTTTTAGAACTTAATTGCAAATAGTATAAAGTATAAATTTATATATTTCTTTAAGGAAGGACAAGGGTTTCTTTTAGAAAAAGAAGCTGTAATACTTAATCAATCAAATAAATTCCTAAAATCATGTCCTACATTGACTCCCTTTACCATAATGGAAGATAAGATTATCAGATTTCAATATTTTTATTCTCAATTGTAAATAGTAAATTGAATCTAATAATTTAATTTGTTATAATCATAAAGATAGGAGTGATTATATGGAAATGCCCATAGTTTCAATAATTGGCAGACCAAATGTCGGCAAATCTACTTTATTTAATAAAATAGTAGGAAGAAAAATTTCAATAACTGAGGATACTCCTGGTGTTACTAGAGATAGGATTTATCAACCTGCATCATGGCTTAATTATAAGTTTTTACTTGTTGATACTGGTGGACTTGATTTAAAAGATGAAGATATTTTTATGTCTAATATAAAGGCACAAATCGATATGGCATTAGAAACATCTGATGTTGTAATATTTTTAGTAGATGGCGCTGAGGGATTAAATCCTACAGATAGAGAAATTTCAAATTTTTTAAGGAAAAATAAAACTAAAGTAGTTTTAGCAGTAAATAAATATGATTCAAAAATCACAAAGGAAAATATTTTTAACTTCTATGAATTAGGTTTAGGTGAACCCATTGCCATAAGTGCAGAACAAGGTACAGGTGTGGGTGATTTACTTGATGTAGTAATAAGTGATTTTAAACCAATTAATGATATGGAAGATGATGATAATATCAGGGTAACTTTAATTGGAAAGCCAAATGTCGGAAAATCTTCGCTTCTAAATTATTTGACTGGAGAAAATAGATCAATTGTTACGGATATCCCTGGAACTACTAGAGACTCTATTGACTCTTTAATTAAATATAAAGACAATGAATATATTTTTGTAGATACTGCTGGTCTTAGAAAAAAGAAAAAAATAATTCCGGGGGTTGAAAGATATTCTGTTATAAGAACCCTTACGGCAATTGAAAGATCTAATGTATGCGTACTTATGATCGATGCACTTGAAGGTGTAACAGAGCAGGATTCTAAAATTGTAGGTTATGCTCATGACAATAATAAAGCAATTATTATTGCAGTTAATAAATGGGATGCTCTTGAAAAAGAAACAAAAACCATGAAAAATTTTGAAAAAGATATTAGAAATAATCTTCCCTTTGTTACTTATGCTCCAATAATATTTATATCTGCAAAAACCGGGCAAAGAGTCAATGATTTCTTAGATTTAATAGAAGTCGTAAACAACAATTACAATCATAGAATCCAAACAGGCGTCTTAAACGATATTTTAAACAAAGCTGTTTTGATGAACCAACCTCCATCTGATAAAGGAAAGAGAGGAAAGCTATATTACGGTTCTCAAGTAAGTGTTAGACCACCTAAATTTTTACTTTCTGTAAATGATAAAGAGTTGTTTCATTTCTCATATCTTAGATATATTGAAAATCAAATTAGAGAAACTTATTCCTTTGCTGGAACTCCAATTATTTTGGAATTAAAAAATAGAATTAGCTCAAGAGCTGACAAAGGACCTAAAAGATGAATTATCTTTTAGTTTTAATTATATCTTATTTTATAGGAACAATTTCCGGTTCCTATATAATCGGAAAATTATTCTTAGATAAAGATATTAGAAATTACGGATCTGGAAATGCCGGCACAACTAATGCAATGAGAGTTCTTGGCAAAAAGGCTGGAGTCTTAACTTTTGCAATTGATTTTTTTAAGGGAGTAGCTGTAACTTATATTATAGGAAAGATTTTTGGAACAAATTTTGTTCCTCTGGGAATACTTGGAGCTGTTATAGGACATGATTTTCCCTTCTACATGAATTTTAGAGGTGGAAAGGGCGTTGCAACAACGCTTGGTGCACTTGCACTTTTTAATTTCCCACTCACTTTAATATGTTATATTGTATGGGTTCTAGGAACTATTCTTACAAAAATAGTTTCAGTTGGTTCAATTCTATTTTTTATTTCTATTATTATTGTCTACACTTTTATGTCCCAACTAAGTATTTCAAATATAATATTAGTTATCATAATTGCTTTAATTGGAATAATAAGACATAAGGAAAATATTAAGAGAATTATAGCTGGAAATGAAAATAAAACAGGAGGTAGAAAATGAATATTACGCTATGCGGTGGTGGAAGCTGGGGGACTGCTATTGCAAGGCTTTTGTCAAATAAAGGACATAATGTTAATTTTTATATTAGAAATAAATCTGTAACTGAAGATATAAGGAAAAATAAAGAAAATATTAAATATCTTCCAGGAGCTAAATTTAACAATGATATAAACTTAACTAGCAATTTGTATACTGTTCTTGACGATATTGATATTTTTGTACTTGCAGTGCCAACATCTAGTGCTAGAGAAATTTTAGAAAGCATTAAGGGAAAAATTTCAAAAAAGACAATTGTTGTGAATTTATCTAAGGGTATTGAACTTGAAACATTGGAGAGAATTTCAGAAATTTCAGCTGAAGTTTTAAAAGATAATTCTTTTGTGGCACTCTCTGGTCCATCGCATGCCGAAGAAGTTGGAAAGGACATTCCTACAACAGTTGTAGCTTCATCTACAGATTTAAAGGCAGCGAAAATTATTCAACATGAATTTTCTACTTCAATTTTTAGAATATACACAAATCCTGATTTAATTGGAGTTGAAATGGGAGGAGCTCTCAAAAATATTATTGCACTAGCAGCAGGAATGAATGATGGACTTGGCTATGGTGATAACTCTAAAGCAGCTCTTATGACTCGTGGAATTTATGAAATGAGCAAGCTTGGTATTGCAATGGGTGCAAATCCGCATACCTTTAATGGATTGTCGGGAATTGGAGATTTAATAGTTACATGTACAAGTATGCACTCAAGAAATAGGAGAGCTGGAATTTTAATTGGCAAGGGGAAATCTATGAATGAAGCTTGCAAAGAAGTTGGTCAAGTAGTGGAAGGTGTAAAAACTGTAAAGGCTGCTTATAAACTTTCTAAGTTAAAAAGCATTGAAATGCCAATAACAAATGCACTTTATCAAGTACTGTATGAAAATTATGATCCAAATAAAGCTGTGTTTGATTTAATGACTAGAAAAAATAAGGACGAAATAGAGCAAATCTTTTTCGAATAATAACATATTGCAGGAGTTTGTGATATAATTATTTGGTGAATAGGTGGTTATTTGAAGAATTTTTTAAAAAAAAATAAATTTTTTAAGAGAAGGCTAATTGCTTTTTTATTTTTTATTATTATAATGATATTTTTTACGAAATTAATAAGAGGCAATCGCATAAATAATTATAAAACAATTTTCCCGACATTGACCACTTTTGAAAAAGACATTGATACAAAAATTTATAATTTATTTGAGGAGAAAACATATTTTTCCATAGGTGATGGTATTGCTGTTTTTCACGCTAGTGAAGGACAAAAAGTTCCAGCTGGTTATGAAGTTGCAAACTTAAATTTAATGGAAGATGTTTCATCTTTAAAAGACGACTTAAATAAAGTTAAAGCTGCATTAAAAATTAAAAAAGGAATTGAACCAATAGAAAAAGAAAATAACCATAGCTTTACAAAAAATCTTCAAGAACAAATAAAAAATAAAAATTATTCAGGAGTTTACTTTGATATTAATTCCTCTGATGAAGTTTCTATAGAAAATATTAACGAAGCAGAGTTAAAAGAGTATCTTTCATTATCTGAAGATACCCTTATGCTTAAAGAGAAGGATTTAGAAGACAAAATTTCTAAATATAATTTTTCATATGTTACTGAATTTAGTGGCATTGTTTCTTATAAAATAGATGGAAATGAAGATTATTTCAAAACTGACAATCTAGATAAATTTACTTATAAATATCTAAATAAAAATTATAATTTTAAAAGCCTAGAAATGGAAACTAAGGTAAAAAATGGAGATCCTCTTTTTAAGATTATAAACAATATCAATTGGAAAGTCGCTTGTACAATAAATAATGTATCACAAATTACAAACTACAATATTGGTGATTCTGTAAAAATTCAAATTCCTGATATTGAAAATCTGTATGGTAATGTAGAAAAAATAAACAAAGATAAAGATCATGCAGTTATAATTGTAAGTCTAGATAGATATTTTGAAAATATGTATTCAAATAGAATTCACGATGGTAAAATTATTGTAAATAAGACCAAAGGGTTTGAAATTCCCAAATCTACTTTAATCAATAGAGATAATTTGACGGGAGTGTATGTTCAAGAGATAAAAGGTCTTGTCAAGTTTGTTCCAGTTGATATAGTTAATGAAAATAGCGATAATGTATTTATTAATAAGGGAAATAAACAGTCTGTGATTAGCATTGGCGATAAAAGTTATAAAACTGTAACTGTAAATGATGCCATTGTATTAAATCCAAAAACTGTGGATGAGTCGAGAATATTAAATTGAGGTGGTATTTTGAATTTAGAAGAAAATTTAAAAAAACTTTATGAAGACATTGAGCTTGCAAAAGATCATTCAAATTTTTGTAGAGATGTCAAGCTTATTGCTGTTTCAAAGACACATCCTGTTGAAATGATAAAGGAATTTAATAAACTTGGTGTTACAGATTTTGGCGAAAATAAAGTTCAAGAGCTTGTTTCAAAAATCGAAGATAAAGAAATTGAAAATAAATTAAAAAATAATAAAATAAATTTTCATTTAATTGGCAATTTACAGACTAATAAAGTAAAATATATTTATGACAAAGTAGAATTAATTCAGTCCCTTGACAGAATAAAATTAGCTAAAGAAATTGATAAAAGAGCAGCAAGGGATAATATTAAGGTCGATTGTCTTGTGCAAATAAATATTGGCAATGAGGCAACTAAATCTGGTATAAAGTATGAGGACACAGAAGATTTTATTTATGAACTTTTAGATTATAAAAATATAAATATAAAAGGGCTTATGGCAATTGCACCTAATAGTCCTGACGAAACTTTGCTAAGGAAATTATTTGAGAAAATGAATATCATGTTTGAAAATATTTCGTCAAAGAACTATGAGGGTGTTGAAATGAAATATTTATCAATGGGCATGAGCCATGATTTTAAATTGGCGATAGAGGAAGGAGCCAATATGATTAGGGTTGGTTCTAAATTATTTGGAAATAGAAATTATAATTAGGAGGATATTATGGCAGAAAAAACAATGGACAAATTAAAGAAAATTTTCGGTTTTGCAGATGAATATGAATACGAAGATTTTGACGATGAGTTTGAAAATGATGTTAAAGAAAATGAAGTGGTTGAACCTACTTATACAACAAAGAGTATTACTCACACTAAATCTAAACCTAGAGTATCATCAAATGGTATGGTAATTACAGTCCACGAGCCGCTTTCTTATGATGAATCACCACTTATTGTTGATGATTTAAGAGATTTCAAAGCTGTTGTTCTAAATTTTGAACAACTTGATGTTGATGTTAAAAGACAAATTTTTGATTTTGTAAGTGGAGCTCTTTATGCAGTTGATGGCAAGATGCAAAAAGTGAACAAAGATATTTTTATATTAGCACCAAATAATGTTGAAATCGATGGATTAAAAGAACAACTTAAAAACAATGGAATGTTTCCTTGGTAAAATTAAATAGAATAGATTTAATTAATCATATAAGTAGATCTGAGGAAAGAACTGCTATAAGAAAAGTTATTGATAAGATAGAGTATGTAATGAATAATTATATAACTACATCTACTGACTTTTTAAATCCTCATGAGATTAATTTATCTATTTCCATTTTAAATAGGTTTAAAAATGAGGTTTCCTATAAAGTTTTTGGAGGATATGAAGACAGTGAAGCTAATATCATATATATTTATCCAAGTTTTAAATATGAGAATGATGCAGATGATATTGTCTTATTCAAATTTGAATCTAATGAAAAAATTAAACATGGCAATGTGCTTGGATCAATTTTGGGTTTAAGCATAGACAGACGAAAAATAGGTGATATTTTAATTGGCGAAAAATTCACTTATTTTTTTGTTAAAAGAGAAATTGCAAACTTTATAGAAATGAATCTCACAAAAATTTCCAAATATAATGTTATTCTTAGTCGTCAAGAAAAAATCCTTGATATTCCTAAAAAAGAATTTTATTATAAAAAAATCATTGTTTCATCCTTTAGGCTCGACAATTTAATTTCAAAGGTTTTTAATTTATCAAGATCAAGGGTAAAAAACATGATAAACAATGAATTTGTAAAAGTTAATTTTTCCGTTGAGACTAGATCTCATTTTGAGCTAGATTTGGGAGATTTAGTTTCCTTAAGAAAGTACGGGAGATTTAGAATTTATGATGTAGAAGGAAACACTAAGAAAGGAAATTTTGTCGTTATAGTGAGATTAAACAAATAAGGAGATACTATGTTTGTTGCTATTTTTAGCATTATTTTAATAATTATAGATCAATTCACAAAATATTTGGTAGTTACTTATATTGCAAATGAAAATCCAATTGTTTTAATAGATGATTTTTTGAAATTATACTATATAGAAAATAGAGGAGCAGCCTTTGGAATTTTACAGGGATTTAGGTTCTTATTTGCAATAATTACTATTGTAGTTTTATTAGTTTTAATAATATTTTTAGTTAAAAATTACAATAAGATACCTTTTATTTATTTATTAAGTTTCAGTCTTCTTATTGGTGGAACTATTGGAAATTTTATTGATAGAATTAGGCTTCATTATGTAGTTGATTTTATTAGCATGAAGTTTTTTGGACATGATTTTGCAATTTTTAATTTTGCCGACATGTTTATTGTTATTGGAACGATTTTAATTTCTATTGGAATAATTCTCCACGACAATAAAGGTTGATCTATGTATAAAAATACTTTTGTAATAAATTCAGAGTTTGTTGACTCTAGGCTTGATAAATATTTAAATAAAAAACTTGAAATAAATAGATCACAGATAAAAAAGCACATTGAATCAGGTAATATCCTATTAAATGGAAAAATTGTAAAAGCTGGATATAGTTTAAAAAAAGGCGATATAATTACAGTATCTTATGAAAATGAAAGGCAACTCCTTCCAGAAAAAATTAATTTTAAAATTTTATATGAGGATGATTATCTCGCTATAATATCAAAGCCACAAGGATTAGTCGTGCATCCTGGAGCTGGAAATACTAGTGGGACTCTCGTAAATGGTCTATTATATAGATTTAAAGATTTATCCAATCCAATAGATAAAGAAAGACCGGGAATTGTACATAGGCTTGATAAAGATACATCTGGTCTTATGATTATTGCAAAAAAAGATGAAGCCTATTACAAGCTCATAGAGATGTTTAAAAATCACAAAATTGAAAAACATTATTTAGCAATAGTCCACGGAATTATCGATGAAGATTTTAAAGTTGATGCTCCCATTGGACGAGATCCTAATAATAGAATAAAAATGAAAGTAATAGAAGAAAACTCCAAACCTTCTTCTACAAGCTTTCATGTTTTAAAAAATTTTGATAAATTTACTTTACTTGATGTTCTGCTCCACACTGGAAGAACCCATCAAATTAGAGTGCATTTATCATATGTAAATCATCCAGTTGTTGGTGATGAAACCTATGGTGTAAAAAATAAATATAAAATAAATAAGCAGCTTTTGCATGCTTATAAACTTAAATTTATTCACCCAATAACAGGTAAGGTTGTTGAAATTATAGATGAATTTCCAGAAAGATTCACTGATTTCATGAGCATTTTTAGCGAGGAGAAATAATTTGAATAAGTACGATGTGATAATTGTTGGAGCAGGTGCCAGTGGTGTATTTGCTTCCTATGAATTTAAAAAATTAAATTCAAGTTTAAAAGTTTTAGTAATTGATAAGGGAAATACAATTTATAAAAGACAATGTCCAATAAAAACTGGTAAAGTTGAAAATTGCATTGGCTGTAAACCTTGTAATATTATGAATGGATATGGCGGCGCAGGAACCTTATCTGATGGAAAATATAATATAACTACAAATTTTGGCGGGCAAATGCATGATTATATCGGAAAAGACGAGTCAATTGAATTAATGGAGTATGTAGATGCTGTTCTTTGTAAATTTGACGGTGGAAATTCAAAACTTTATGAAACAACTGCTTCAAATTTAAAAACTCTTGCGCTAAAACACGATCTTCATTTACTTGATGCCAAGGTCAGACATTTTGGAACTGATAGAAATGTAAAAATTTTAGAAAAAATTTTTGAATGGACAAAGGATACTATTGACATGATTTTTAACACAACTATTGTTGATGTTGAAAAAAATGATGAATTTAAACTTACAACTGATAAGGGTGAAATATTTTATTGCAATAAATTAGTTTTGGCTTCAGGAAGAAGCGGTTCAAAATGGATTTCACAAATTTGCAAAAAGTTTAATATTAATTTATTTTCAAATCAAGTGGATATTGGAGTTAGAGTTGAACTTCCTGCCGAAGTATTTAAACATATAACGGACGCTGTCTATGAATCAAAAATAGTTTATCAAACTAAAGGTTACAATGATCTTGTGAGGACTTTTTGCATGAATCCCTATGGACAAGTAGTTGCAGAAAACACCAATGGAATTATAACTGTAAATGGACATTCCTATGCGGATCCAAAACTGCAATCTGATAATACAAATTTTGCACTTTTAGTTAGCAATACATTCACAGAACCCTTTAAAGATTCCAATGAATATGGGGAATCCATAGCAAAACTTAGCAATATGCTAGGCGGTGGAGTTCTTTTACAAAGATTTGGAGATCTTGTTAAGGGAAGAAGATCTGATGCGAGAAGAATGCTTAAATGCTTTACTGAACCAACTTTAAAAGCAACACCAGGAGATTTGTCCCTTGTAATTCCAAAAAGACAATTGGACTCTATTATTGAAATGATATATGCTCTTGATAAGATTGCACCAGGAACTGCCAATGACGACACTCTTTTATATGGAGTTGAAGTCAAGTTTTATAACTCAAGAGTTGAAACTAACTCAAACTTTGAAACTTCAGTAGAAGGTCTCTTTGTAGTAGGAGATGGTGGAGGTGCAACTCATTCGCTTTCACAAGCATCTGCCTGTGGCGTATACGTTGCTAGATATTTAAATAGTATTTTAGGCTAAGAGTATGTGTTTGCATACTCTTTTCTTGATAATTAGACTGTTTTTCAGTTATAATATAAAGACATGAAATGAGGATGTAAATGGAAAATAAAGAATTAATTAATGATATAAATAACAATATTAATGAATATATTAGAAATATAAAAGAAAATATTGACACAAAAAAAGCACTTGTTATAACTCATGGCTGTCAAATGAATGAACATGACTCTGAAAAAATAACTTGGCTTCTTGAAAAAATGGGTTATATTTTTGTAAATGAGGTTGAAGATGCAGACCTTGTAATTTTAAACACTTGCTCTGTTAGACATTCTGCAGAAGATAAAGTATATGGTCAACTTGGCAATTTAAAAAATTTAAAGTCAAAGAAAAAAGATATTAAAGTTGCAGTGTGCGGATGTATGATGCAAAGAGAAGAATCTAGAAATTATGTAATGGAAAAGTTCCCAAATGTTGATATTATTTTTGGAACAAATAATATTTGGAAACTTCCTGAACTTTTAAGTTTATCCTATGGAGGCAAAAAACTTTCAATTGATATTGAGGAAAATCCACTTAACATTGATAACTCTCTTGGTGCAAATAGACTTTATAATTTCAAATCCTATGTGAACATTATGTATGGTTGTAACAATTTTTGTTCCTATTGCATAGTTCCTTATACAAGGGGAAGAGAAACTAGTAGAAAACCCCTTGAAATAATTAGAGAAATTGAAGAATTAGCAAAAAGCGGAACTAAGGAAGTGACTCTTCTTGGGCAAAATGTAAATTCTTACGGCAAAAATTTTGGCGATAGATTTTCCTTTGCAAATCTAATTGAAGAAATTAATGAAATAAAGGGAATTGAGAGAATAAGATTTATGACATCTCATCCAAAGGATATTTCTGATGAGTTAATTTATTCTTTCAAAAATTTAAATAAGCTTTGTAACTTTTTGCATCTTCCAGTTCAAGCTGGTTCTTCAAGAGTTTTAAAAATGATGAATAGAAAATACACAAAGGAAGATTATCTAAGAAAAATTGACAAAATAAAAAATGTTAATCCAAATATTGCCCTTTCAACAGATATAATGGTAGGCTTTCCTGGAGAAAGTGAAGAGGACTTTTTAGACACTTTGGATTTAGTTAAAAAAGTTGAGTATGATACATCCTTTACTTTTATATATTCTATAAGAGAAAATACTCCTGCAGCTAAAATGGAGCAAGTTCCTGATAAAGTTAAGCATGAGAGATTTGAGAGACTTTTGGAAGTCTTATACCCAATACAAGAGAAGAAAAATAAGGCATTTATTGGAAGAGATGTAGATGTTTTGGTTGAAGATTTTTCAAAGAAGGACGACACATATGTAAGTGGAAGAACTGACGAATTTAAGCTTATTAATTTTAAGGGAAATAAAGAGGATATTGGTAAAATTTTAAAAGTTAGAGTAAAGGATGCAAATAGTTTTTCTTTAGTGGGTGAAAAAATTGAATCGTGAAAAATTAACGCCTATGATGCAGCAATATCTTGCTGTCAAAGATAAAAATCCCGATGCAATTTTATTTTTTAGGCTTGGTGATTTTTATGAAATGTTTTTTGATGATGCACTCCTTGCTTCTAGAGAGTTGGAAATAACTCTCACAAAAAGAGATGCAGGTCTAGAAGATAAGGCGCCTATGTGCGGAGTTCCCTATCATGTGGCATCAGGTTATATTTCAAAATTAATAAATAAGGGCTACAAGGTTGCAATTTGTGATCAAGTAGAGGATCCCAAACTTGCAAAGGGTATAGTAAAAAGAGAAGTTACTCAAATTATTACTCCAGGGACATTTACTGATACAGAATATTTAAATAGCGATTTAAATAATTATTTGCTTTCAATTTTTATTCACGGATATTCTTTGAACTTAACATATTCAGATTATTCTACTGGAGAAATTTATTTTACTGAAAAAACTTTTTTGTCAAAATCAGAGCTTTATAATTTCTTACAAGATGAAATTGACAGAATTAGTCCCAATGAAATACTTTTAAATGAAGAGATTACTTCTAAATTTAAAGATAAAATTAAAAGAGATAATATTTTTATTAATCCTTATATTTCAGAAAATTTAAAGGATATAGATTTATTTAAAGAGCTTGGAGAATATTTTAGTGTAAATTTTAAAAATAGTTTAAAAAATTTTATTTATGAAAATAATATTTCTGATTATACATCATTAAAGAAAATCTTACAGTATTTAGTAGTTACTCAAAAAATAAATTTAAAGCACATAAATAATATAAAATATTACAATAATTTTGATTATTTAATTTTAGATGAAAGTTCAAAAAGAACTCTTGAAGTAGTAAGGGGTCTTAATACCTTTACAAAAAAAGGTTCTCTATTAGATGTTTTGGATAAATGTAGCACATCCATGGGTTCACGTAAATTAAAAAAATGGGTTGAGAGTCCTCTTGTAAATATAGATAAAATATTTGAGAGACAAAACTTAATAGAAGCTTTTACTAAGGATTTACTTCTTCAAGATAAATTAGAAAAACTATTAAAGGAAGTCTATGATATTGAAAGACTCGTTGTAAAAATTTCCAATGGAAGCATAAATCCTCGTGAAATTGCCTCTCTTAAAAATACAATTATAAATTCGGAAAAGATAAAAGAAATTTTAGAAAACTATGACAATGAATATTTAAAATATTTGGGCAAAAAATTTATAGACTTAACTTATATTTATGAAAAAATCCAAGATATTTTAATCGAAAATCCTCCTGTTGTCATTGAGGATAATAGAATAATTAGAGAAGGTTATTCTGAGGATTTAGACGAACTTTTTAAGTTTGCAATTGAAGGTAAAAATTGGTTACTTGATTTTGAAAATAAAGAAAGAGAAAGAACTGGAATAAAAAAATTAAAGATTAAGCACAATAAAATTCTCGGATATTTTATTGAAATCACAAAATCTTTTTTAGATCAAGTTCCTGATGACTATATAAGGAAACAAACTTTAGTTGGATCAGAGAGATTTTTCTCCTTAGAATTAAAAAACATGGAAGGCAAGCTTCTTGGTTCAAAGGAAAGAGCTCTAAGTCTTCAGTCTGAAGTTTACAATGAATTAAAGGATTATATTGCGGGCGAAATTTATAAAATACAAATTTTGGCAGACAATCTTTCAAATTTAGACGCGCTTTTATCCCTTGCAAAAGTTTCTAATTTAAATAATTATGTAAGACCAAAGTTTAATGAAGATGGATTTATAGAAATAATAAATGGAAGACATCCTATTGTAGAATCCTATATGAATGATGACTTTTTTGTTCCAAATAACACTTATATCGACACCAAAAAGCACATGATTCACATAATTACTGGACCGAATATGGCTGGAAAATCAACTTACATGAGACAAGTCGCTCTTATAACAATAATGGCTCATATAGGGTGTTTTGTGCCTTGCGATAGTGCAAATATATCTTTAGTAGATAGAATTTTTACAAGAATTGGTGCTAGTGACAATCTTTCTAAGGGACAATCTACATTTATGGTTGAGATGCAAGAAGTTGCAGACATAATCGACAATGCAACTCCTAAATCATTATTGATCTTAGATGAAGTTGGAAGGGGAACAAGTACTTTTGACGGACTTGCAATTGCAAATGCGATAATCGAATACATTGCAGAAAATATAAAAGCTAAAACTCTTTTTGCAACCCATTATCACGAGCTAGTTCATCTTGAAGATAAATATGATTCTGTGGAAAATTTAACTATTGCAGTTGATAGACAAGATGATGAAATAATATTTCTAAGAAAAATAATCAAGGGATTTACAAACAACTCCTATGGAATTGATGTTGCAAAGCTTGCGGGCATTGATGAGACAATAATAAGTAGAGCCAAAGAGGTTTTGAATGTAATTGAAAAGGAAAATGAAGATATTAATATTGACTTAAACAAAGAATATATAAAAAAAGAAGACAATAATCCAGAAATATTAAATTTTATTAACAAATTGAAGGAAATTAATATTCTTGAAATAAGTCCAATGGAAGCTTTTAATTTATTAAATGAAATTATAAATAAATCCAAGGAGTTATAATGATTAGACTTTTAGATGAAGCAACTATTTCTAAAATAGCTGCAGGAGAAATAATTGAAAATCCCGCTTCAATTGTAAAGGAATTAGTAGAAAACTCTATTGATGCAGGCGCAGACAATATTCTCATAGAAATTAGGGGAGAAAGTACAGATTTTATTAAGGTTTCAGATAATGGATCTGGCTTTTCTGAAGAAGATCTTAATATTGCATTTTTACGCCATTCAACTTCAAAACTTGAAAAAATTGAAGATCTTGAAAAAATTAGAACTCTTGGTTTTCGTGGAGAAGCTCTTGCAAGCATTTCAAATATTTCAAAGATAAAACTTATGACAAAAAGGGAAGAGGACCTTGCTGGAAATTCCCTTGTAATAGAAAATGGAAAAATTATAAAGAAAAATAAAATTGGTATGCCAAAGGGAACTACTTTTGTAATTACCGATGTTTTTTATAACACTCCTGTTAGAAAAAAATTTTTGAGAAAAGATTTAACGGAGATAAATAATATAATTGATACTGTGCAAAAAATTGCCCTTAGCAACAATAATATTAAATTTACATTAATTAAAGATGGAAAAACAATTTTAAATACTGGAAGCGACAAGGATCCAATTAACAGAATCTTTAGTATATTAGGTTCAGAAATTGCATCTTCATTAAATGAAGGATCCTTTGAGTCAGAAAATTATAAAATTAAAGGTTTTTTCTCTGACAATAAAACTTTTAGATCAAATAGAGACAGCCAATATATATTTGTAAATGGAAGATTTATTAAAAATATTAATATTTCTAGAGCTGTAGAAAAAAAATATCACTCTTTAATACCATTAAATAGATATCCTGTCTTTGTTCTTTATATTGACATTGATCCAAAGTTAATTGATGTTAATATTCATCCAAAGAAAAATGAAATAAAAATTTCTAATGAAAATATTTTAAATGCTATTTTAACCGAAATCGTTGAAGAAGTAATTTATCCAAATCGAAGTATAAGAGAAATCGAAATCAAAGATAAAGAGGAAAATATAAATGTTTTTGATATTTTCCTAGATGATGATAAACCAAGAGATGATTCTCAAAGCAATGAATCTCATACAAATTTAAAAAGTATATGGGATTTAAAAAATGAATCGCAATATAAAAATTATGAAGACAATTTATATAATGCCTTTAATGAAGATGCAGTCTTATATAGAGAAGATGAAGTCGAGAATAATGAAGTTGAGAAGCTTGAAGAAAAAACTTTAAATCAAGAAATTCATGAAGAAAAAAACTTTTTATTTGATAATAAAAAAAGTCAAATTGACGAGAAACTTTTAAATACTAATATTGCAGGAATTCTCTTCAAAACTTATATACTTTTAGAAAACCAAAGAGATGGCATAATTTTTGTTGTGGATCAACATGCAGCACATGAAAGAGTTAATTACGAAAAATTTTTGCATATGTATTTAAATAGTGAAATTACTTCACAAATATTATTAAAGCCTGAAATAATACAACTAAATCAAATTGAGTATGACAAAATTTTAAATTATTTAGACTTGTTTACTAAACTAGGATTTAAAATTGAAAACTTTGGAGATAATTCTGTTGTTTTAAGGGAAGTCCCAATGATTTTTGGTCTTCCAACTTATGTAAATTTTATAAGAGATATTATTGATTCTCTTGATAAAGAAATTTCATCAAATTATGAGGCAGATTTATATGAAATTATGAAAAAGGCTTGCAAAGCTTCTGTTAAAGCTGGAGATGATCTTTCTGAAATGGAAATAGAATCCTTAATTAGAGATTTAAAGAATTGTGAAAATCCTTACACATGTCCTCATGGCAGACCAACAATTGTGGAGGTATCAAAGCACACTATTTCAAAATTATTTTTGAGGGAGTAAATGGAAAATTTAATTATAATTACTGGGCCAACAGGAATAGGAAAGACTGACCTTTCTCTTAAACTTGCTAAAAAATATTGTGGAGAGATAATTTCTTGTGATTCCATGCAAATTTATAAAAAATTAAATATAGGAACGGCAAAAATTGACTTAAATGAAACTTCTATTCCTCATCACATGATCGATATTATTGAACCTTCAGATAATTTTTCCGTTGCTGATTTTAAAAATGAGGCAAAAAAAATTATTACTAATATAAATAACAAAGGAAGAGTTCCCTTTTTAGTTGGAGGAACGGGACTTTATATCAATTCAATAGTCTACAATTTAAATTTTACCGAGACTGAACCTGATTATGAGTATAGAAAGGAGCTTAACAATATTTTAGAAGGAGAGGGAAGCGAATTTTTATACGAGAAACTTTTAAAAAAAGACAGTGAAATGGCTAAAAAAATTCACAAAAACAATAGTCAGAGAATTATTAGAGCCTTAGAAATTTTAAAAAGTGGAAATAAAAAGGGAAATAATTTTCGAGAAGAAAATAAGGACTACAATTTAATTTATATTGGTTTAAACATGGATCGAGATGAATTATACAAAAAAATTAATAACCGTGTAGACAAAATGATTGATTTAGGACTTGTAAATGAAGTAAAGAACCTTTTAGATGCTGGTTTAGACAAGGATTCTCAATCACTTAAAGCAATTGGTTATAAAGAAGTCATTTCATATTTAGATGGAGAAATTCAATTTGACGAAATGGTTGATTTAATTAAAAAAAATTCAAGGCATTATGCAAAGAGACAGCTTACATGGTTTAGGAGAGATGAAAGAATAAAATGGTTTGACAGAGAGTCAGACAATATTTTATCTGACATAGAAAATTATATAGACAGCAAATTAATTTAGGAGAAAAGATGACAGTATACGATAAATTATTTGAAGAAGAGTATAACATTGACTTGAAAATAATTGAATTTGTAAATAACAATGAAGCCAAATTAAAAGATAAATTTCAAAAATTTAGCGACATTGCACAGTATAATCAAGTTAAAATTTTAAAAGCTATGCAAAAAGAAGGTTTAAAATCAACTGACTTTAACTGGACAACTGGCTATGGCTATGGAGACATTGGAAGGGATAAAGTAGAGAGCATATACGCAAGAATTTTCAAGACAGAAGACAGCCTTGTAAGACCTAATATAGTTTCTGGAACTCACGCAATTACTCTTGCAATAAAATCAGCTTTAAAGCCAGGAGGTCATTTTTTGTCAGTTACATCTACTCCCTATGATACATTGCAAAAAGTGATAGGCATAAGAGGAGATAGTCCCGATTCATTAATAAAAATTGGATATGAATATTCTGAAGTTCCATTAGTGAATAATAAGATTGACATTAAGGGCATAAAAAACTATATAAAAGATAATACAACTCTTGTAATAATGCAAAGATCAACGGGATATTCAAATAGAAGAGCTTTTACAATACTAGAACTTAAAGAAGCCATTGATGAAGTTAAGAGAATAAACAAAGATATAAAAATTTTTGTAGACAATTGTTATGGAGAATTTACAGAATTAATTGAACCAAGTGAACTAGGAATAGATATTATGGCGGGATCTCTTATAAAAAATCCTGGTGGAGGAATTTCTTATACTGGCGGGTATTTAGCAGGCAAATCAGAACTTATAAATAGAGCAGCAAATATTTTGACCGCCCCAGGAATAGGAAAGGATTGTGGGCTTACCTTTGGAATGACTAGACAAATACTTCAAGGACTTTTTATGTCGCCAAAAATTGTCGAAGATGCAATAAGGGGAGCTACACTTTTTTCAAAATGTTTTGAAGAATTGGGCTTTAAAACAATTCCATCAAGTGATGAGCCAAGAAGTGATATTGTAACAGCAATTGAATTACAGAAACCAGAAATTCTAGAAACATTCTGTAAATATATTCAATTTTCTTCACCAGTTGACTCAGAATTTACTCCAATTCCTTGGGATATGCCAGGATATAATGATAAGGTAATAATGGCAGCAGGTGATTTTATAGAAGGATCATCTATTGAACTTTCAGCAGATGGTCCTATGAGAGAACCATACTATGTATATTTCCAAGGAGGACTATCTTATTATCACATAAAATTTGCATTAATACATTTGTTAAATGCACTTGATAAAGAAAGTCTAATTAAATTATGAGAATTAAATTATGAGAGTGAAAACATCTTTTAAAGATTATAATTTTCGGTTCTTTGTCAAATAGTGTTGGTGAATAAAAATTAATGATATATGGTTTATGTCTTATGGCTTAAACCATATATTTTTTTATGGTAAAAACATAAAAAAATTCTCAATCTAAAATTATCAAAGGAACGGTAACCGTAAGAAATTCTTTTAATAACTTTGATCTTGTTGTTAATACCTTCAATTTTCCCATTGTTGTAATTAGTATTTAAAGTATTCTTAATCTTTTCTAAATGTTTGATAGCTGTACTTATCGCTGCCTTAATTTTGCCATATATTTCCCCATACTCATCAGGTTTAAATTCCTGCAAAATAGTTTTTAAAGTGTCAAAATTTTTCTCTCTAATAGCAAATAAAATATTTTGGATTAAGTCATAAATCTTCCTGAAAGAATAGTCAAAATCTAAAATATG